>NZ_SWJZ01000002.1 GCF_005144475.1 Rhodobacter capsulatus
GCGGAGCAACGCGTGATCGTCGACCGAGCCGTATTGCGATCCGCGGTCGGAATGATGGACCCGCCCCGGCGCGGGGGGCGAGCCACCAAAGCACGGCGCAGGGCGTCCACTGCCAGATCGCGCTTCAGACGATCACGCGTCGCCCAACCGACGACGCGGCGCGCGCAGAGGTCCGGCACGATGGCGAGGGGAAGACAGCCCTCTGCCGTCCAGATCCAGGAGATGCCCGCCCCCCGCTTCCTGTCCGGGCCATCCGCCGTGCAGTCCTGCGCCACAAGGGTCGGGGCAATTGGCCATGCATGTTCGCTGTCCGTCTTCCGTTTGAAGCGCCGTTTCTGTCATGCGATCAAGCGGCTGCGGCGACAGGCAGGCCGTTCCTGGCAGGCGAAGACGCCGCTCTGGCGGACAGCCGGAACACGGCACCTCCGGCGGATCGGGACGCTGGCCTGCTCTGCCTCGAGGAAGCCGAAGGTCATCGGCCTGCCTCTTTCGCGCAGAAGGCCGCGGCTTTTTTAAGATGTCGCGCTCCGGCTTCAGGACCGAATTCTCCCGCCGCGTCCTGCCACGGGTCGGGGCCCGTCGCACGGCTTGACGCCGAAACTCCGGCGTCGGTCTGTTCCCGGTTCCCTTGGAACACCTTCTGCTTCCTCAGCTGGAGCTCTTCACATTTTCCGGGCCAGTCCAGGCGGCGCGTCCCCCTCAAAAGCGGTGATTCCCGCACGCGGGGGAGGGCGCATGACGCCGCTCTTCCTCGACCGCGATCGTCGGTTTCGGGAGATCGCCCGCAATCGCGCAGCAGGTCGCAACCGTCCGTCCTGCACCGGGGTCGACCCGGAGCCTCGCCCGAAGGCTTGCCCTTTCCGCGGCGCCGGGCGATGCTCGCGCAGCCCAAAGGAGCCTGCCCATGACCTTCACCCTTGCCACCTGGAACATCAACTCGGTCCGCCTGCGCGAGGCGCTGGTGTGCAAGCTGATGACCGAGGAGGCGCCCGACGTGCTCTGCCTGCAGGAATGCAAGAGCCCGGTCGACAAGATCCCCTTCGCCGCCTTTGCCGCACTGGGCTACCGCTATCACGTCGCGCGCGGACAAAAGGGTTACAACGGCGTCGCGATCCTGTCGAAACGGCCGATGGTCGAGGCGGGGGCTGGCGATTACGCGAACCTTGGCCATGCGCGCCACATCGCCGGGCGGCTCGAAAACGGCGTCACGATCCACAATTTCTACGTCCCCGCGGGGGGCGACATTCCGGACCGGGCGGAAAACGAGAAATTCGGCCAGAAGCTCGATTTCCTCACCCATATGCGCGACGATTTCCACGCCCAGCGGCCGGACCGGGCGATTCTGGTCGGCGATCTGAACATCGCGCCGCGCGAAGATGACGTCTGGAACCACAAGGCGCTGCTGAAGATCGTCTCGCATACGCCGATCGAGGTCGCGCATCTGGCCGCGGCGCAGGAGGCGGGCGGCTGGGTCGATGTCACCCGCGCCGATATCCCCGAGGGGCCGCTGTATTCCTGGTGGTCCTATCGCTCGCCCGATTGGGACGGGGCCGACAAGGGCCGCAGGCTGGATCACATCTGGGCGACGCCCGATATCGCGGGCGCGGCCCACGGCAGCCGGATCCTGCGCGCCGCGCGGGGCTGGGAGCAGCCCTCGGACCATGCCCCGGTCTTTGCGACATTCGATCTTTGAACGGCGCCCCTTGGCGCGGCCGGGGCGGCGGCGCATATAGGGGCAAAGATCCAACAAGAGGACCTCCATGTTCGGAACCGACACGACACCCGCGCAAACGTTCGTCAAGGATGTCTCTGAGGCGACCTTCATGGCCGAGGTGGTCGACGCCTCGATGGCCGTGCCGGTCATCGTCGATTTCTGGGCGCCCTGGTGCGGCCCCTGCAAGACCCTCGGGCCGCAGCTGGAAGCCGCCGTCAACGCGCTCAAGGGCCGGGTGGTGATGGCCAAGATCAACGTCGACGAGAACCAGCGTCTGGCGCAGGTGCTGGCGCAGCAGGGCCTGCCGCTGCAATCGATCCCGACCGTCGTCGCCTTTTACCAGGGCCGCCCGGTCGACATGTTCCAGGGCGCGATTCCCGCCTCGCAGGTCAAGGCCTTCGTCGAGAAGCTGGCCGGTCTGGCGGGCGACGGGGGCCTGGGCGAGGCTTTGGCCGCGGCCGAGGAAATGCTGGCCGAGGGCGCGGCCGTCGATGCGGCCGAGACCTTCGCCGCGATCCTCGGCGAAGAGCCCGAGAATGCCGAAGCTTACGGCGGTCTTGTGCGGGCGCATCTGGCGGCGGGCAATCTGGATCAGGCCGAGCTGATCCTGGCGGGGGCGCCGGCCAAGATCGCCAGTGCCGCCCCGGTCGAGGCCGCGCGGGCGCAGCTTGCGCTGGCGAAGCAGGCCGCCAAGGCCGGGCCGCTGGACGAGCTGAAAGCGAAGCTGGCCGCCGATCCGAACGACCATCAGGCCCGCTTCGATCACGCCACCGCGCTGCATGCGGCAGGTCAGGTCGAAGAGGCGGTCGAAGAGCTTCTCGAACTCTTCCGCCGCGACCGCGAGTGGAACGAGGGCGCGGCGAAAACCCAGCTTTTCACCATCTTCGACAGCCTCAAGCCCGCCGATCCGATCGTGGTCAAAGGGCGGCGTCGTTTGTCGTCGATGATATTTGCCTGAACGCGGGGGCGGGCTATCTGATGCGGATGATCAAACCCAGTGACCTGCCTGCCCAGATCCCGCTCTTCCCGCTTCCGGGGGCGCTTTTGCTGCCCCGGGGGCGGCTGCCGCTGCATATCTTCGAACCGCGCTATTTGCAGATGATCGAAGACTGCATGGCGACCCCGCAACGGCTGATCGGCATGATCCAGCCCTGCAAGGGCCGCGACGGCGCGCAAAAGCTCTCCGCCATCGGCTGTGCCGGGCGGCTGACCGGCTTTTCCGAAACCGAGGATGGCCGCTACATGATCACGCTTTCGGGCGTGTCCCGCTTCCGGCTGCAGCGCGAAATCGGCGGCGACAGCCCCTATATCCGCGCCGAGATCGGCTGGACCGACTTTCCCCGTGACATCGGCAACCCCGAGCATGACCCCGGGTTCAACCGCGACGGCCTGCTCGACCTGCTGGGCCGCTACCTGCACACGCAGGGGCTTGATACCGATTGGGAGGCGCTCAAGGATGCCGAGGACGAATTCCTGATCAACGCGCTCTCGATGCTTTTGCCCTTCGAACCCGAGGACAAACAGGCGCTTCTGGAAGCCCCCAGCCTGCCCACCCGGCGCGAGACCCTGGTGACGCTGATGGAATTCGCGCTGCACGGCGGCATCGAGGAGCGGCCGCAATGACCGAAAGCCTGCCGCAGCTTGCCCCCGAGGCCGAGCGCGGCGGCTTTGACCGGCGCATGCTGGAGGCGCTGGTCTGCCCGCTGACGCAGGCGCCGTTGCATTATGATGCGGAACGGCAGGAGCTGGTGTCAAAGGCCGCGGCGCTGGCGTTTCCGATCCGCCGCGGCATCCCGATCATGCTGGTCGACGAGGCGCGGCAGCTCGACTAGATCTGCCGCCCCTGCAGCAGTTTCGGCTGCGGACCCGAGATCCCCGCGGCCTGCCGCATGAAGCCGCGCCGCAGCGGGCCGATCGCCTGAACCAGCCCCATGCCCAGATCGCGCCCCGCGCGCAGCAGCGGATTGTCGTTCGAAAAGAGCTTGTTGACCGTGTCCATGCCCAGCGCCAGCGTGGTCGCATCGAAGCGCCGCCACAGCTGATAGCGTTCCAGCGTGTGGATCGAGCCGATATCCTCGCCGCGCCGCATCGCGCCGATCAGCACTTCGGCCAGGGCCGCCACATCGCGCAGGCCCAGGTTCAGCCCCTGACCGGCAATCGGATGCACCCCATGCGCCGCATCGCCCACCAGCGCCACGCGCGGCGCGGCATAGGCCTTGGCCAGCGTCAGGTTCAAAGGATAGCTGAAGCGCGGCCCGACAAGGCTGATCTTGCCCAGAAAATCGCCAAAGCGCGGCCGCACCAGTTCCATGAAATCATCGTCGGAGAGTTTCGCGATCACGGCGGCGTTGGCTTCGGTCTCGCTCCAGACGATCGACGAGCGGTTGCCGGTCAAGGGCAGGATCGCCAGCGGCCCGTTCGGCATGAACAGCTGATAGGCGATGCCGTCGTGCGGTTTTTCATGCGCCAGCGCGGCGACAAGGGCGGTCTGGCCGTAACCCCAGCCCTCGCGCCCGATCCCGGCGCGTTCGGCCACGCCCGAGCGGCGCCCGTCCGCCCCGATCAGCACCCGGCCCGAGAGGCTCTCGCCATTCGAAAGCGTCACCCGGATCGCGCCGGGCAGAACCTCCTGCGCCACGACCGAGGTTTCGGAAATCAGCGTGATCAAGGGGTTCGCCTGCATCGCCGCCAGAAAGGCGCGATAGAGGAAGCGGTCTTCCAGCATGTAGCCGACCGGCTTTTGATCCAGCTCGCGGCTGTCGAAATGCAGAAAGAACGGCGCGGCGCCTTCGCCGGGGCGGCCGTCGAAGGCCTTGACGTCGTTGATCGGCTGCGCATCGGCCGCGACGGCGGGCCAAAGCCCGAGCGCGGCCAGCAATTTCTGCGACGCCAGCGCCAGCGCATAGGCGCGGCCGTCAAAGGCGTCCTCGGCGCGGCGCGTCGCGGGGGCGGCGTCGATCACGGTGACGGAAAGGCCCGCGCCCGCGAGGGCAAGGGCAAGCGCGGGGCCATTCAGACCACCGCCGGCGATGAGAACGTCGTGAACCTGTGTCATGCGCCCAATATGGCGCGGGCTGCGGGATTGTCCATTGCCTGCGCGCCCGTTAGCCTGTGCAAAACGAAGGGGGTTGCGATGCTGGAACGGTTCTGGTCGGCCACCACGCAGGGGCAGGCGATGGCGGCGGGCAGGCTTGATCCTGTCGAGATGGTCGAGGCCTATCTGGACGCGGCGGCGGGGCGCAGCGATGTCTATGCCCGGCTGACCCCCGAACGCGCCCGCGCCGAGGCGATGGCGGCGCGGACCCGGCTGCGGGACGGTCTGGCGCGCGGGCCTTTGGACGGCGTCGCGCTGAGCTGGAAGGATCTGTTCGACACGGCGGGCATCGCGACCGAGGCGGGCTCGCGGCTGCTGGTGGGGCGGGTGCCCGCGACGGATGCCGCGGTGCTGCAGGCGGCGACGCTGATGGGCAGCGTCTGTCTGGGCAAGACCCACATGACGGAACTGGCCTTTTCCGGCCTCGGGATCAACCCGATGACCGCGACGCCGCCGAATGCGGTGACCGCGGGTCTGGCGCCGGGGGGGTCGAGTTCCGGGGCGGCGGTGTCGGTGAAACTGGGTCTGGCGGCGGCGGCGGTGGGGTCGGATACCGGGGGATCGGTGCGGATCCCGGCGGCGTGGAATGATCTGGTGGGTCTGAAGACGACTGCGGGGCGCGTTTCGACCGCGGGCGTCGTGCCTTTGTGCAAGCGCTTCGACACGGTCGGACCGCTCGCCCGCACGGTCGAGGATTGCGCGCTGGTTCTGGCGGCGATCGAGGGCCGCACCGCCCCCGATCTGCGCGGGGCGACGCTGTCGGGCACGCGGCTTCTGGTGCTCGACGGGCTGCCCTTCGCCTCGGCGCGCGAAGCGCCGGTGCGCGGCTTCGAGGCCGCCGTGACGCGGCTGGAACGGGCTGGTGCCCGGATCGAACGCCGGGGGCTGCCGATGCTCGCGCCCGCGATGGACCTGTCGGGCGTTGTTTTCGCCCCCGAGGCTTACGGGCTTTGGGCCGAAGTGATCGAAGCCGCGCCCGAGAAGATGTATCCGGTGATCCTGCAGCGCTTTCGCGGCGGGGCCGAGATCCGCGCGGCCGATTACGTCAAGGCCTGGGACGATCTCGACCGCTACCGGGCCGAGTGGCAGGCGGCGGTGGCGGGATACGATGCCGTGCTTGTGCCGACCGCGCCGATCCTGCCGCCCGATGCGGCGCGTCTGCTGACCGATCCGGCCTATTTCGCCGCCGAAAACCTGCTGGCCTTGCGCAACACCCGCATCGCCAACATCTTCGGCCTGTGCGCCCTGACCCTGCCCACGGGCGAGCCGATGTGCGGGATTTCCCTGATGGGCAAGCCGATGCAGGAAGCCGCCCTGTGCCGTCTGGCCCTTGCGGCCGAGGCGGCGCTTGGCTGAAAAGTCACAATCCCGCTCGCCCAATGGCGCAGCAGATGCGCTTTTTCTGGACGTGACCCACAAGCTTGGGTAGTTTTGCTGCAAACGGGGCGAAACGACCCCGGAGATGAGGCATAGATGGAGTTTCCCGAGCGGTTTGCGAACCTGCCCGAATATGCGTTTCCGCGGTTGCGGACGCTGCTCGACCACCTGAAACCGGGGGGCGAGCCTGTTGCCATGACCATCGGCGAGCCACGCCACCCGATGCCCGATTTCGTCGGGCCGGTGCTGGCGGCCAGCCTGAACGAATTCGGTCAGTATCCGGCCAATGACGGCACGCCCGCGCTTTTGGCGGCGATTTCCGGCTGGCTGGGGCGGCGTTACGGCGTTGACGTGGCGGAAAACCGGCTGATGGTGCTGAACGGCACGCGCGAGGGGCTGTTCAACGCCGCCATTGCGCTCTGCCCCGAAAGCAAGCGCGGCAAGCGCCCGGTCATTCTGGTGCCGAACCCGTTCTATCAGGTCTATGCCGTCGCCGCCGCAACCGTGGGCGCCGAGGTGGTCTTCGTTCCGGCCAGCGAAGAGACCGGCTTCCTGCCCGATTACGAAAGCCTGCCCGCCGAGATCCTCGATCGCACGACGATCGCTTACCTGTGCTCGCCCGCCAATCCGCAGGGCTCGGTCGCCGGTCGCGATTATCTGGCCCGGCTGCTGGCGCTGGCCGAGAAACACGATTTCCGGCTGTTTTCCGACGAATGCTATTCCGAGCTTTGGCGCGACGCCCCGCCGCCCGGGGCGATCGAAGTGGCCGCCGAGACCGGCACCGATCCCGAACGGGTGGTGATCTTCCATTCGCTCTCGAAACGCTCGAACCTGCCGGGGCTGCGCTCGGGCTTTTGTGCTGCCGGTCCGCAGGCGATGCAGCGTATCCGGCAGTTGCGCGCCTATGCCGGGGCGCCCTTGCCGCAACCCATTCAGCGCGTCTCTGAACGTGCCTGGGCCGACGAGACGCATGTGATCGAAAACCGCGCGCTTTATGCGGAAAAATACGCCGATGCCGCGGAAATCTTCAGCGGTGTCAACAGCTTCCGTCTGCCCGAGGGCGGCTTCTTTCTGTGGCTGCCGGTCGAGAACGGCGTGGAAGCGGCGGTGAAGCTTTGGACCGAAACCGGGGTGCGTGTCCTGCCGGGGGCCTATCTGGCCCGCGACGTGGAGGGCGAAAACCCCGGCAAGGGCTATATCCGGGTGGCTCTGGTCGCCCCAAGAAACGAAACGCGGCGCGGGCTGATCAGGCTGCGCGACTGCCTGTTCACGTAAGGAGGGTTCAGCATGGCATCCTTTCAGGCGCGGCAACGCGAACCGCTGCTCGACCAGGACACGCAGGCCGTTCTGGAACGCCGCGGGCGGGAACTGCTGGGGGTGGTCTTTCTGGCGCTGGCGGTCATGACGACGCTGATGCTGGCCTCTTATTCGCCCGAGGACCCAAGCTGGATGGCCGTGTCGGATGCCCCGGTGCAGAACTGGCTGGGCCGGATCGGCGCGGGCATCGCCTCGCCCTTGATCGTGATCGTCGGCCGCGGGGCGTGGCTTTTGCCGATCTCGCTGGCGATCTGGGGCGGGCGGCACATCCTGCACCGCGGCGAAGAGCGGGTGACGGGCCGGATGGTCTTCCTGCCGATCGCGATTGCGGTGGCGGCGGTCTATGCCGCGCTGCTGGTGCCCGGCGCCGAATGGGGCCGCGCCTATGGTCTGGGCGGCAATTTCGGCGACATGATCGCCGGATCGCTTTTGGGGCTGTCGCCGGTCGAGGGCTCGATCGGGCTGAAGCTGATGACCGTGGTGATGGCGGCGCTGACGCTTTTGATCACGCTGTTCGTCACCGGCTTCGACCGTCTGGAACTGGGCGCGCTGACCCGGTTTCTGATGCTGGGCACGGTGGCGAGCTATGCCGCGGCGATGACGGCGCTGGGCAAGGGCGCCTCCGCCTCGGTGCGGATGGCGCGCGAGGCGGCCGAGCTGGCACGCGAACGTCGGGCGCAGGCGGCGGCGCTGGCGCAGCAGCAGGCGGCCTGGCAGGCGCAGCAGGACTGGCAGGCGGGCGCGCATTCTCCGCAGCCGCAACGCGCCGATATCGTGCGGGCGGCCGTCGCCTCGCGGGTGCGCCGTCCGGTCGAGCCGGAACCGGCCTATGCCCCCTATGAAATGTATGACGCGCCCGAGGCCGAGCTGGTCGAGCCGGTGCAGGCCTGGCCGATGCCCGAGTCCGAGGCCCCCAGCGAAGACCGGATCAAGGCGCGCATTCAGCATGCGGTGAAGACCCGGGCCCCGGTTCCGGCGCCCGCGCCGATGCCCGCGCCTGCCGCGCCGGTTGCCGCGCCGCAGATGCGCGTCGAACCCGAGCTTTATGCCCCGCGTGTCCAGGTCCAACCCGCGCCGCAGCCCGAAGCCCCGGCCTCGGTGCTGGCGGCGGTTTCGGCCCGGCTGGCCCGCAGCCCCAAGGCCCCGGCCGCGCCGCTCAAACGTGTCGAGCCGCCGCTGCAGGCGCGTCCGCGTTACATGCCGGGCAGCGCGGCCGCCACGCCGCCCATCGCTGCCCCGGTGCTGGCCGCGCCCGCGGTGACGGCGCCGCCGATGCCCGCGCCGCAAGAGCCGGACTGGTCGCAGCCGATGAGCGCCGCGCGTCCGGTCGAGGCGGTTCCGGCCGAGGACAGCTGGGAAGAAGAAGCCTTCGAGCGCAATGTCTTTTCCGATCTGGGCGAGGATCTGCCGCAGCCCGCGCCGATGCCGAAGATCTCGGCGCTGCGTGCGACCGTGGCCCCGCCCGCGCCCGAGCGCCGCGTGGTGGCGCCTGTCCGCAAGCCGGTGGCGCCCTCGAAACAGGCGATCGCCGAGGAACAGCCCGCCCTGCGCTTCGAGACGCCGGAGAAGCCCGCCTATGAAGTGCCGCCGCTGAATCTTTTGACCAATCCGGGCACGATCCAGCGCCATCAGCTGTCCGACGAGGCGCTGGAGGAAAACGCCCGCATGCTGGAAAGCGTGCTCGACGATTACGGTGTGAAGGGCGAGATCGTCTCGGTCCGGCCGGGTCCGGTCGTCACGATGTACGAGCTGGAACCGGCGCCGGGGCTCAAGGCCAGCCGGGTGATCGGTCTGGCCGATGACATCGCGCGGTCGATGTCGGCGCTCTCGGCGCGGGTCTCGACCGTGCCCGGCCGCTCGGTGATCGGGATCGAACTGCCCAACGCGCATCGCGAAAAGGTGGTGCTGCGCGAGATCCTGTCGGCGCGCGATTTCGGCGACAGCAACATGCGGCTGCCGCTGGCCTTGGGCAAGGACATCGCCGGCGAGGCCGTGGTGGCGAACCTGGCGAAGATGCCCCACCTGCTGATTGCGGGGACGACGGGCTCGGGGAAATCGGTGGCGATCAACACGATGATCCTGTCGCTGCTCTACAAGCTGTCGCCCGAGGAATGCCGGTTGATCATGATCGACCCGAAGATGCTGGAACTCTCGGTCTATGACGGCATTCCGCATCTGCTTTCCCCGGTCGTCACCGATCCGAAAAAGGCCGTCGTGGCGCTGAAATGGGTCGTCGGCGAGATGGAAGAGCGCTATCGCCGCATGTCGAAGATGGGCGTGCGCAACATCGAGGGTTACAACGGCCGTGTCCGCGAGGCGATGGACCGCGGCGAGATGTTCAAGCGCACCGTGCAGACCGGCTTTGACGAGGACACCGGCGAGCCCGTCTTCGAGACCGAGGAATTCCAGCCCCGGCCCTTCCCCTATATCGTCGTCATCGTCGACGAGATGGCCGACCTGATGATGGTGGCGGGCAAGGAGATCGAGGCCTGTATTCAACGGCTTGCGCAGATGGCGCGGGCCTCGGGCATCCACCTGATCATGGCGACGCAACGGCCTTCGGTCGATGTCATCACCGGCACGATCAAAGCGAACTTCCCGACCCGGATTTCCTTCCAGGTCACCTCGAAGATCGACAGCCGCACCATCCTGGGCGAGCAGGGGGCCGAGCAGCTTCTGGGCATGGGCGACATGCTTTACATGGGCAATGGCGCGCGCATCACCCGGATCCACGGGCCCTTTGTCAGCGACGAGGAAGTCGAGGAAATCGTCAGCCATCTGAAAAGCTTCGGGCCGCCCGAATACATGTCGGGCGTGGTCGAGGGGCCGGACGAGGAAGCGGCCTCGGACATCGACGCGGTGCTGGGCCTTGGCAACAGCGGCAACGATGCCGAGGATGCACTTTACGATACCGCGGTGGCGATCGTGATCAAGGATCGCAAATGCTCGACGTCGTATATCCAGCGCAAGCTGGGCATCGGCTACAACAAGGCCGCGCGGCTTGTGGAACAGATGGAAGAGCAGGGCGTGGTGACGCCCGCCAACCATGTGGGCAAGCGCGAAATTCTGGTGCCCGAACAGTAAGGGCGCAGGAAAGTGATCCCGGCCCCGCGCGATGTGACCCGCGCGGGGCTTTTTCTTTGCCCGATCTGGATTAAGTTGGTCCCATGACCCTGATGCGTTTCGCCCCCGTGGCCGCCCTTCTGCCCGTCCTCATGCTCGCCCTTGCCGCCCCGGCCTGGGCGGAGAAGATCCCTCTGGCCCAGCTTTCGGCCTATCTGAACGGGCTGACGACGGCCGAGGCGGCTTTCACCCAGGTCAATGCGGATGGTTCGAAATCGACCGGCAAGCTGTATCTCAAGCGGCCCGGGCGGATGCGCTTCGAATACACGGATGACAAGACGCTGGTGCTGGCCTCGGGCGGGCAGGTGGCGATCTTCGATCCGAAGTCGAACCAGATCGCCGAGCAATATCCGCTCAAGCGCACGCCCCTGAACCTGATCCTTGCGGAGAGGATCGACCTGGCCCAGGCGCGGATGGTGGTCGGCCACGAGGCGGAGGGGGCGAATACCGCCGTGGTGGCGCAAGATCCGCAAAACCCGGAATACGGCACGATCCGGCTGGTGTTTTCGGCCAATCCGATCACGCTGCGGCGCTGGGTGATCACCGACGATACCGGGGCGAAGACGGTGGTGATCCTCGATCAGCTGAAGCCCGGCGTCGATCCGGGCTCGCTGATGTTCTCGATCGTGGCCGAGACCGCAGCCCGCAAGAACTGAGGCCCGCAAGAACTGAGACGCGCCAGAAATGGGGCGGGTTCAGCCGCCGCAGGATTTCAGCTGACTGCGATACATCTCGGCGCGGGCGGCGACCTTGTCGGCGACGGCCAGCAGCCAGCCCTTGTCGTTGTAGCTGCCCTTGGCATAGCCCGAGCGGCCCTCGTGATAGGCGAGATATTGGTCCCGGGCGTTCCATTTCGAAATCCCGAGCCGGTCGGCCGAGCCGTCCATGTACCAGCCCATGAAATCGGTGGCGTCGCTGATCCGGGTCCGTTTCGCGCCCCAGGAACTTGTGTCGCGCTTGTAATCTTCCCAGGTCGAATCAAGCGCCTGGCTGAAGCCATAGGCCGAGCTTTGCCGCCCGATCGGGATCACCCCCAGCGCGTAGCGATGCGGGGTCTTGGCATTGGGGATGAACTTGGATTCCTGATGGATCGTCGCCATCTGCACATGCACGGGCACGCCCCAGCGTTTTTCCGCACGACGCATCGCCTTGAAATAGGCGGGCTTTTCGCGTGCCAGCAGGCAGGCGTTGTCAAGATTGCGCGGCGCTTTTCCACCGCCGCCACAGGAGGCGACGGCCACGAGAACGGCCAACATCAGGAATTTTTTCATGTCTGCTCTGCCCGCTCGGCTTAGTTTTGCGACAGTTTAGGGAATTTCGCCCCGCAACGAAAGCGAAACCGTGTCGCGAAACCGTGAGCACTGTTGGGCGCGAGTCCACAGATTGTTTCCGGGCCCCGGGCGGGGCGGCGATGGACAGGAAACGCCGGAAGGTTTAAAAATGATGATCGGGGGTTACCATGCAGACGACGCTTGCCAAATATCACATCGGTCAGATCGTCCGACATCGCAAGCACCCGTTCCGCGGGGTGGTCTTCGATGTGGATGCGATGTTTTCCAACACCGACGCCTGGTACGAGGCGATCCCGGAAGAGAGCCGCCCCGCCAAGGATCAGCCCTTCTATCATCTGCTGGCCGAAAACGATCAGACCTATTACGTCGCCTATGTCTCGGAGCAGAACCTTCTGCCCGACAATTCCGGCGAGCCGATCGATCACCCCGATCTGAGCGATCTGTTCGGGGATTTCGAGGACGGGCGTTACCCGTTGCAGTTCCAGCTCAACTGATCGAACCCGGTTTCAACGGCAGCCGGAACGCCAGCAGGTTGCGGCCGTTTTCGCGGTGATAGCCCAGCTCCTCGACCAGATCGCGGATCAGGAACCAGCCGAAACCACCTTCGGGCAGGGTATCGGGGGCAGGGCGCTGCGAATCGTCGATGCCGAGGTCGAGGCAGGAACGCGGCAGCTCCACCCCGTCATCGCTGATCGAGCAGCTCAGCCCGCGGTGATCGCGCACCAGCGAGAGCGTGATCGTGCCATGCCCGGTGTCGCCATAGCCATGTTCGACGATGTTGTTCAGAACTTCGGCCAGAACCAGTTCCAGCGTGCCCGCCTCGTCTTGCGACAATTGCCGCAGGAACCGGGCCAGCGCCGTGCGCAGGGCGAAACGGACCGACAGCGGATCGGCCGCGAAGGAATGGTGGAAGATCTTCGGCTCCGGCCTTGGGGTCTCGGTCGGGCCGCGGCCTGGTTGCGGACGATCAGCCAACATGGCGCAGCCCCGCCCGCAGTGCCGCCTCGACATTCTCGTGCATGACGAAGACGGAATCCATCCGCGTCAGCCGGAACACCCGTTCGACATTCGCCGTCAGCCCCGCCAGCTCCAGCCGCCGGTCCGGGGTCAGCGATTTCATCACCGCCACCACCGCGCCCAGCCCGGAGCTGTCCAGAAATTCCACCTGCGACATGTCCAGCACCACCCGCCCGCCGGGCTGGCTGGTCACTTCCCGCATCCGCTCCTTGAACCGGATGGCGATGGCGGCATCGAGACGTTCCTCGTTCACCGAAACGACCAGCGCGCCCCCGCGTGATTCCGCATAAAGATTCATCTTGCCTCTCCGGCCCCGAAAGATTTGGTTCAGACTAAGGGCGAAAGCTTACCAATCCGTATCTGACGGAAAGAATGATGAAGGAAGACCGATGACCTTTGACCCCGCGGTGCTGGCCCGCACCCTCGCCGCCCTGACGGAAGGCGAGACCGACGAGGTGGCGCTGATGGCCACGCTCGCCTGCGAGATCCACCATGCCGACGACCGCTTCGACTGGACCGGCTTTTACCGCGTCACCGAACCCGGCGTGCTGAAGATCGGGCCGTATCAGGGGGGACACGGATGCCTGGTGATCCCGTTCACGCGCGGCGTCTGCGGCGCGGCGGCACGCGAGGGCCGCACCCAGCTTGTCCCCGATGTCGAGGCCTTTCCGGGCCATATCGCCTGCTCCTCCTCGACCCGGTCCGAACTGGTGATCCCGGTCTTCGGCGCGGGCGGGCGGCTGATCGGCGTGCTCGATATCGACAGCGATCAGCCCGACGCCTTCACCGAGGCCGATGCGGCGGCGCTGGAAGCGATCCTCGCCGATGTCTTCGGCACGCTCTGAGGCTTGACGCGACGACGCCCCCGCGCCATGCCGGGCCGATGACCGAGCATGTCTACACGCCCCCGCCCGAGCCGCCGCGCATCCTGCATGCCGACCATGAAATCCTCGTGGTCGACAAGCAATCGGGGCTGCTCTCGGTGCCGGGCAAGGGCGATCACAAGGCCGATTGCCTGATCGAGCGGCTGAAGGGCGCCTTTCCGCAGGTGCTTCTGGTGCATCGGCTGGATGGCGACACCTCGGGGGTGATGGTCTTCGCGCTGACGGCGCATGCGCAACGCCATCTGGGGCTGCAATTCGAGCACCGGCAGACGAAGAAGCACTATCTGGCGCGGCTCTGGGGGCATCTGGAGCCGAAGGCGGGCCGGGTCGATCTGCCGCTTTGCGTCGATTGGCCGAACCGGCCGAAGCAGCATGTGGATCCCGAGAACGGCAAGCCCGCGCAGACCGACTGGAAGGTGCTGCGCCACGATCCCGACGGCACGACCCGGGTGCGGCTGACCCCGCTGACCGGGCGCAGCCATCAGCTGCGGGTGCACATGCTGGAACTGGGCCATCCGATCCTCGGCGATCCGTTCTATGCCACGGGCCCCGCGCGCGATTTTCCGCGGCTGATGCTGCATGCCGAAAGCCTGCGCCTGCGCCATCCCGACGGCGGCCAGTTCATGACCTTCACCGCGCCCTGTCCGTTCTGAACCCTGCCCGTTCTGAACGATGCAGGCCGGGGGCTTCGCGCCCCCGGACCCCTGCGAGGTATTTATGGCAAGATGAAATGGACCCCGGCCCTGCTTTCACCTTGGCGCAAATATCCCGGGGTGCGGGGCAGAGCCCCGCTCCGTCCGCCGAAACGAAAAAGACGGCGGGAGTGGACCGCCGTCTTCTCCGTTCCTGCCGTGAGCGGTCAGGTGTCCGAGCTGTCCGCCGAGGGGGCGGGCGGCGCGATCTCGCGCGGTTCGCGCGGCGGGCGGCCGATCACTTCGCGCAGCGCGTCGAGTTCGATGAAATTGTCGGCCTGACGGCGCAGCTCGTCGGCGATCATCGGCGGCTGGCTGCGGATCGTCGAGACGACCGACACCCGCACGCCCATCCGTTGCAGCGCCTCGACCAGCGGGCGGAAATCGCCGTCGCCCGAGAACAGCACCGCATGGTCGAGCCGCGGCGCGAGTTCCATCGCGTTCACCGCCAGTTCGATGTCCATGTTGCCCTTGACCTTACGCCGCCCCATCGAGTCGGTGTATTCCTTGGCGGGCTTTGTCACCATCGCGTAACCATTGTAGTGCAGCCAGTCGACGAGCGGACGGATCGGCGAGTATTCCTCGTTCTCCAGCAGCGCCGTATAGTAGAAGGCCCGCACCAGCTTGCCGCGACGTTCGAATTCCTGACGGAGCAGCTTGTAGTCGATATCGAAGCCAAGCGCCTTTGCAGCCGCATAGAGGTTGGACCCGTCGATGAAAAGGGCCAGCCGTTCGTCTTTGTAAAACATTATTAAGTCCTTTCGTCGTGGCCCCGCGGTGTGGCGTCCGGAGTGGTTGACGGGGAAAAATTGTTCTACCCAATACGCCGCGAGAACCAGTTCAGCAGCGCTTTCTACCAAGCGCGGGGAGGCCGAGATATCTGTCTTTATAGATAATAGCACATTTTTTATTGCGCTAGGGGCGAATATTGCAACTCAGACGGGTAATCCCGCTCAATCTTTGGTTGCTGCACTGAAAATGCTCCCCGAGGAGGGGATTCGGCTGCGGGCGCTCAGCCGATTCTGGCGGTCTCCGGCCTTTCCGGCCGGGGCGGGGCCCGATTACGTCAATGCCTGTGCCGTGATTTCCGCCGCGATGGCGCCCGAAACAGTGTTGGAGGCGCTGCACCGAATCGAGGCGCGGCTGGGGCGGCGTCGGGAAAGGCGCTGGGGGGCGCGCGGGATCGACCTTGATCTTCTGGCCTGCGGCGGGGCGATCCGGCCCGATGCGGCGACCGAAGCGCTTTGGCGCGGCTTGCCGCTGGAGGCGCAGATGCAGCGCGCGCCCGAGACGTTGATCCTGCCGCATCCGCGTCTGGCCGACCGGGCCTTCGTGCTGATTCCCCTTGCCGAGATCGCGCCCTTGTGGCGTCATCCGATGATCGGAAAGACGGTCGGCGACATGCTTGCGGACCTTGATGCGGCCGAAAAAGCGGCGTTGGTCCCGTTTTCCGTTCCTTTCGACGGGCAGGGCCGCTTGTAAAGGTCCCGGGAAGGGGCTAAGGGAGAGGTTCACACCTCCCCCTTTGGTCTGGAGTTGCCGATGGCCCGCGTGACGGTTGAAGATTGCGTTGACAAGGTTCCGAACCGCTTCGAGCTGGTGATGCTTGCCGCCCACCGCGCCCGTGAGGTTGCGGCCGGGGCGCCGATCACCGTCGAGCGTGACAATGACAAGAACCCGGTGGTCGCGCTGCGCGAGATCGCCGAGGAAACCCAGCTGGCCGACGATCTGCGCGAGCGTCTGATCGAAAGCAACCAGACCCAGATCGAGGTCGACGAGCCCGAAGAAGACGCGATGGCGCTTCTGATGTCGGGCGAGATCGACCGGCCGCGGGTCGATGACATGGACGAGGAACGGATGCTGCGCGCGCTGATGGATGCGCAGGGTCGCGACTGACAAGGGGTTCGAGCGCGGATGATCGATGTCGAAGACCTGATCGCGCTCGTTCGCAACTACAATCCCCGCTGCAACGCCGATCTGATCCGCCGTGCCTATGCCTATGGGCTGAAAATGCACGACGGGCAGTTCCGGCATTCGGGCGAGCCCTATTTCACCCATCCCGTCGCCGTTGCCGCGATCCTGACCGAGCAGCGGCTGGACGATGCCACCATCGTCACCGCGCTGTTGCATGACACGATCGAGGATACCCGCTCGACCTTCACCGAGGTAGAGGGGCTGTTCGGCACAGAGGTCGCGGAACTGGTCGATGGCGTCACCAAGCTGACCAATCTGCAACTGGGCTCTTCGGCAAGCAAGCAGGCCGAGAATTTCCGCAAGCTTTTCATGGCGATGTCCAAGGATCTGCGGGTGATCCTGGTGAAGCTGGCCGACCGGCTGCACAACATGCGCACGATCAAGAGCATGCGGCCCGAGAAGCAGGCGCAGAAGGCCCGCGAGACGATGGAGATCTTTGCGCCGCTGGCGGGCCGGATGGGCATGCAGTGGATGCGCGAGGAGCTGGAAGACCTCGCCTTCAAGGTGCTCAACCCCGAGGCGCGGACCTCGATCATCCGCCGCTTCGTGTCCTTGCAAAAGGAATCGGGCGACGTGATCTCGCAGATCACCGCCGACATCCGCAACGAGCTGGAAAAGTCCGGGATCGAGGCCGATGTTTTCGGCCGTGCCAAGCGCCCGTATTCGATCTGGCGCAAGATGGAGGAAAAAAGCCTTACGTTTTCAAGGCTTTCCGATATCTACGGCTTTCGTGTCATCACCCGCTCCGTGCCCGATTGCTATGCCGTGCTGGGGCTGATCCACCAGCGCTGGCGCTCGGTGCCCGGCCGGTTCAAGGATTACATCAGCCAGCCGAAATCGAACGGCTACCGCTCGATCCACACCACCGTTTCCGGCCGCGACGGCAAGCGGGTCGAGGTGCAGATCCGCACCCGGCAAATGCACGAAGTGGCCGAAGCCGGGGTGGCGGCGCATTGGTCCTATCGCGATGGCGAACGGGCGCTGAACCCCTTTGCCGTCGATCCGGCGAAATGGCTCGCCTCGCTCACCGAACGCTTCGCCGAGGGCGATCACGACGAATTCCTCGAGAACGTCAAGCTCGAGATGTATTCCGATCAGGTGTTCTGCTTCTCGCCCAAGGGCGATGTGATCAAGCTGCCGAAAGGCGCGACGCCGATCGATTTCGCCTATGCGATCCACACGCGGATCGGCAATTCCTGCGTCGGCGCCAAGGTCGACGGCATCCGCGTGCCGCTCTGGACGCGGCTGAAGAACGGCCAGTCGGTCGAGGTGATCACGGCGGCCGGGCAGCGCCCGCAGGCGACCTGGCTTGATATCGTCGCCACCGGCCGCGCCAAGGCCTCGATCCGCAAAAGCTTGCGCGAGGAAGACCGGACCCGGTTCGTCAAGCTTGGCTCCGAACTCGCCCGGGTGGCGTTCGAACATGTCGGCCGCAAGGTCTCGGACAAGGCCCTGCGCACCGCGGCGAAGACGCTTGGCCTGCCGGATGAAACCGAGGTTCTGGCCCGGCTCGGCTCGGCCGAACTGACGGCGCGCGAGGTGGTCGAGGCGCTTTATCCCGAACTGGCCGCGCGTGGCCCGGAAACCGTCGATCCCGGCCGCGCGGTGATCGGGCTGGGGGCGGATCAGACCTTCCACCGGGCGAAATGCTGCCAGCCGCTGCCGGGCGAGCGCATCGTCGGCATCACCTATCGCGGTCAGGGCGTGGTGATCCATGCGATCGACTGCCCCGCGCTCGAGGAATTCGAGGAGCAGCCCGGCCGCTGGGTCGATCTGCACTGGCACGAAGGCAGCCACCCGCCCGTCTATTCAGTGGCGCTGAAGATCACCATCGCGAATGACGCCGGGGTGCTGGGGCATATCTGCTCGTTGATCGGCGCCCAGAAAGCCAATATCTCCGACCTCAAATTCATCGATCAGAAACCTGACTTTTACTCGCTTGTCGTAGAAGTCGACTTGCGTGATGCGGAACATCTGCACCGGCTTCTGACGGCGCTTGAAGCCGAGACGGATGTGGCGCAGGTGCAGCGCTGGCGCGATCTGTCGCGCAAACCCTGAGGGAACGGAAGGCAGAACGTGGTTTTCAAACGGCGGGAGAAGCGGAGCTGGGGGCAGTCGACACGCGATCTGGTCTGGCCGCGCACGGGCTGGCTGCGGGCGCTGAGCTACATCCGCCACCGTCTGACCCGGCTGCCCGACAAGCCGCACCGCATCGCCCGGGGCGTTTTCGTCGGCATCTTCGTGTCTTTCACGCCCTTGTTCGGCGTGCATCTTCTGGCGGCCGCGCTGCTGGCCAAGCTGATGCGCGGCAATGTGCTGGCCTCGCTTTTCGCCACGCTGGTCGGCAATCCGCTGACCTTTCCGCTGATCGCGCTGGTCTCGATCAAGCTCGGCCATGCGATGCTGGGGCAAAGCTACGATCCCGCCCATGCCGCCGGTCTGCTGGATGTCTTCGCCGATGCTTTCGCCGATCTGCGCCACAATCTTCTGGCGATCTTCACCGCCGAGGAGACGCATTGGGTCGGCATGGCGGATTTCTTCTACGGTGTCTTCCTGCCCTATACGCTGGGCGGGATGGTGCCGGGGGTTCTGGGCGGTCTGGCGGGCTATTTCATCGCCTTGCCGCTGGTCACCGCCTATCAGAACCGCCGTCGGCTGCGGCTCAAGGAGCGGCTGGCGAAACTCGCCGCGAAGCTGCCGCATCCGCCCGTGGTCGGCGCCTCCGATCACGACGACGACAAGGGCTGAGCGGCATCTTCCCTCGGCCGCCGCGCTTCGCCATAGTGGCGGCATCTGACCGGAGGTTTCCATGACCCGTTCCCTGCGCCTTGGCGTGAACATCGACCACGTCGCCACCGTCCGCAACGCCCGCGGATCGGCCTATCCGAGCCCGCTGCGCGCGGCCTTGATGGCCGAGGCCGCCGGGGCCGACGGCATCACCGCGCACCTGCGCGAGGATCGCCGCCACATCCGCGACAGCGACATGGCCGAGCTTCGGGCGAACCTGAAGATCCCGCTGAATTTCGAGATGGCGACGACGATGGAGATGCAGCGCATCGCGCTGGCCACCCGGCCGCATGCGGTCTGCCTTGTGCCGGAAAAGCGGCAGGAACGCACGACCGAGGGCGGGCTGGATGTCGCGGGCGATCAGGCCCGGCTGACCGCCTATATCGCGCCCTTGCGGCAGGCGGGGGCGCGGGTGTCGATGTTCGTCGGCCCCGATCTGCGGCAGATCGAAGCCTCGGCGGCGATCGGCGCGGCGGTGGTCGAACTGCACACCGGCCATTATTGCGACCTGCATTACGAGGGCCGTTTCGCCGAACGCGATGCCGAACTGAAGGCGCTGGAAAAGGCCGCGGCGCTGGCCGCCAGTCTGGGCCTCGAGGTCCATGCCGGGCACGGGCTGACCTATGAGACCGTCGCCCCCGTCGCCGCCATCCCCGAGGTGAAAGAGTTGAACATCGGTCATTTTCTGATGGCCGAGGCGCTTTTCATCGGGCTGGAGGCCGCGATCGCCGAGATGCGCCGTCTGATGGACGACGCGCGGCGTTGAGCGGAAAGGGGGGCCGGATGCCGATCCTGCGCTATGGGCTGATTCTGATCCTGACCGGGCTGGTCGTCTCGGGCCTCGTGCTGGCGCTGGAGCGCCTCGCCGGGGTCGATCTGGCCTCGGTCGGCATCGCCGCCGTGCCGGTCTTCCTGACCGCGATGATCGAGGGGCAGTTCTTTGCCAAGCGCAGCGGCCGCCTGCCCGCGCGGGCCGAGGCGCTGCGCTTTGCCGCGTTGGCGACGGCGGTCAACCTGATGCTGCTTGGCCCGGCGCTGGTGCTGATCTCGCTCGGCGATCCGGCGCTGCTGGCGCTCTTGCGCGGCTTCGATGCGGTGCTGTGGCTGGTGATCCTCGGGGTCGTCGTGCTGATCACCTTCCCGGCCTCGTATCTCTTTTACGGGCAGGGCGCCCGCAGCCAGCTGCGCGCCCTTGCGCGGCAAAAGGCCCGGCAAGGCGGGGCGCAATGATCCTCGGCATCGGCTCGGATCTGGCCAATATCGAGCGCATCGCGGCGACGCTGGCCCGCTTTGGCGACCGCTTCCGCACCCGCGTCTTCACCGCAATCGAAATCGCCAAGGCCGAACAGCGCGCCGATGTGGCGGGCACCTATGCCAAGCGCTGGGCCGCGAAGGAGGCCTGTTCGAAAGCGCTGGGCACCGGCCTGGCGATGGGGATTTCCTGGAAGGACATGTCGGTGGCGAACCTGCCCACCGGCCAGCCGGTGATGCATCTGACCGGCTGGGCGGCCGATCGGCTGGCGGCGATGACGCCGCCCGGTCACGAAGCCGTCGTGCATGTCACCCTGACCGACGATCACCCCTGGGCGCAGGCCTTCGTCGTCATCGAAGCGCGTCCGCTTGCTTGACTTGCCCCCCGCATCGGGCCAAGGAAGACAAGGTTTTCACAAGAGGCAGAGCATGGCCAGCAAATCCGAAGGCGGCATCGGCGAAATGGCGCGGACGCTGTTCTGGGCGCTCATCATCGCGGGCGTCTTCCGCACGTTGTTCTTCCAGCCGTTCTGGATCCCCTCGGGCTCGATGAAGGACACGCTCCTGATCGGCGACTTCCTGTTCGTCAACAAGATGGCCTATGGCTATTCGCGCTATTCCTGCCCGTTCTCCAGCGCCGATTTCTCGCCCTGCCCGATCGAGGGGCGCATCCTGGGCGGCGAGCCCGAGCGCGGCGACGTGGTGGTGTTCCGCCATCCGATCCGCAACGTCGATTTCATCAAGCGGCTGATCGGCCTGCCCGGCGACCGCATCCAGATGGTCAACGGCGCGCTGCAGATCAACGGCGCCCCGGTCAAGCTGGAAGACGGCGGCACCTTCTCGGAAGTGTTCGAACCGCAGGGCCCGGAAAAACGCTATCCTTTGTGCCGCAACGAACCGGTGGGCGAGGGCGGCGATTGCCAGTCGCAGCGCTTCATCGAAACGCTGCCGAACGGTGTCAGCCATTCGATCCTGAACACCTTCGACGGCACCCGCGCCGACAACACGCCGGTCTTCGTCGTGCCCGAGGGGCAGTATTTTTTCATGGGCGACAACCGCGACAATTCCGAGGACAGCCGCTTTGCGCAAAGCATCGGCGGCGTCGGTTTCGTGCCGGTGGAAAATCTGGTCGGCCGCGCCGACCGGGTGATGTTCTCCTCGGCGGGCAAGTCGCTGTTCTTCTTCTGGACCTGGCGGGCGGACCGCTTCTTCAAGGCGATCGAATGAAAGTTGCGGCAGACCTCTCTGCCTTCATGGACCGGCTCGGGCATCGTTTCGCGACGCCCGAGCATCTTGTTCGGGCGCTGACGCATTCCTCGCTGGGCTCGGCCACGCGGCCCGACAACCAGCGGCTGGAATTTCTGGGCGACCGCGTGCTGGGCCTGTCGATGGCCGAGGCGCTGTTTGACGCCGATGGCTCCGCCTCGGAAGGGCAGCTGGCGCCGCGGTTCAACGCCTTGGTGCGCAAGGAAACCTGTGCCGCCGTCGCGCGCGACATCGACCTTGGGGCGGTGCTGAAACTCGGCCGGTCGGAAATGATGTCGGGCGGGCGGCGCAAGGATGCGCTTTTGGGCGACGCGATGGAGGCGGTGATTGCCGCCGTCTATCTGGATGCCGGGTTCGAGGCGGCCCGCGCGCTGGTGCTGCGGCTTTGGGCCGGGCGGATCCAGTCCGTCGACAGCGACGCCCGCGATCCGAAGACCGCGTTGCAGGAATGGGCGCAGGCCCGCGGCCTGCCGCCGCCGCGCTATGAAACATTGGGCCGCGACGGCCCCGATCACGCGCCGCAATTCCGCATCGCGGTGGTGCTGGCCTCGGGCGAGACCGAGGCCGCGCAGGCCGGATCGAAACGCAATGCGGAACAGGCCGCCGCAAAGGCCCTTCTGGAACGGTTGGAGAGAGGCGCATGACCGAAGAAACCCACGCCGGATTCGTCGCCCTGATCGGCGAGCCGAATGCCGGGAAATCGACGCTGCTCAACCGCATGGTGGGCGCCAAGGTGTCGATCGTCACCCACAAGGTGCAAACCACCCGCGCCCGCATCCGCGGCGTCTGCATGGCGGGGCAGGCGCAGCTTGTCTTCGTCGACACCCCCGGCATCTTCCGCCCGCGCCGCCGGCTGGACCGCGCCATGGTCTCGGCCGCCTGGGGCGGGGCCGCCGATGCCGATATCGTCGTTCTCCTGATCGAGGCGCATCGCGGCCTGACCGAAGGCGCAAAGGCGATCATCGAGGCGCTGAAGGCGCGCGAGGGCACGCAGCCCGTCGCGCTGGCGATCAACAAGATCGACCGGGTCAAGGCCGAACGCCTGCTGGCCTTGGCCGAGGAAATGAACGCCGCCTTTCCCTTCGCCAAGACCTTCATGATCTCGGCCGAAAAGGGCTATGGCGTCGATGACCTGCGCGGCTGGCTGGCGTCGCAGGTGCCCGCGGGCCCCTGGTTCTATCCCGAGGATCAGATCGCCGATCTGCCGATGCGGATGATCGCGGCGGAAATCACCCGAGAGAAACTGACCCTGCGCCTGCACGAGGAACTGCCCTATCAGCTGACGGTGGAAACCGAGCGCTGGGAGGAAAAGCCCGACGGCTCGGCCCGCATCGACCAGATCATCTATGTCAGCCGCGACGGTCACAAGGGCATCGTGCTTGGCAAGGGCGGCGAGACGATCAAGGCGATCTCCACCGCCGCCCGCGCCGAAATGGCCGAGTTCATGGGCCGCCCGATCCATCTGTTCCTGCAGGTCAAACTGCGCGAGAACTGGCAGGAAGAGGCCGAGCGCTACACGGAAATGGGTCTCGACTTCAAGGACGGCGACTGAGGATGCAACCCCGCCTGCGTGCCGAACTTTGGGTGCGTGCCTATCTCAAGCGGCTGGAGTTGAACAACATTCCCGCCTATGTCGCGGCGCGGGGTCAGCCTGACTCCGGCGCCGTGATGATCAAATGCGCGACGCTGGACGGGCTGGCGAAGCTCTACACCCGCACCTTTGATTATGAGGCCGATTGCGACATCTGGACGGTGCTCACCGAAGGCCCCGAGGCCGAGGTCGATCAAAGCATCCGCAGGCAGCGCAGCTTCGATCCGGACCTTTGGGTGATCGAACTCGAAGCCCGCCACGGCCGCACGCTTCTGGACGAAGACGGCCTGAAAGACTGACCCCGGCTTTCCCTTTTATCTTGCCTCAAATATCCTCGGGGGGTCCGGGGGGCACACAGCCCCCCGGCTTGCGTCACGGGCACCATGGACTGGCAAGACAGCGGCACCATCCTTTCGACCCGCCCGCATGGCGAAAGCTCGGCGATTGTCGAGGTGTTCACGGCCACGCATGGCCGCCATCTGGGTGTCGTGCGCGGCGGGGCCTCGCGCAAGATGGCGGCGGTGCTGATGCCCGGCAGCCATGTCGCCGTGGCCTGGCGGGCGCGGCTGGAAGACCAGCTTGGCAGCTTCACCGTCGAACCGCTGGCCTCGCGCGCCGGGGCGCTGAGTGACCGGCTTGCGCTGATGGGGCTGAATTCCGTCTGCGCGCTGCTGTCTTTCGTTCTGGCCGAACGCGAGCCGCATCCGCGCCTTTACGCCGCCACCGAGCCCCTGTTCACCGTGATCGGACAGGCGGCCGAGGGCTGGGTGGTCGATTACCTGATCTGGGAAATGGCGCTGCTGGAAGACCTGGGCTTCGGGCTCGATCTGAGCCGCTGCGCCGTCACCGGCACCCGCGACGATCTGGCCTTCGTCTCGCCGCGCACCGGCCGCGCCGTCAGCCGCAAGGGCGCGGGCGACTGGGCGCCGAAACTGTTGCCGCTGCCTTTGTGCCTTTTGGGGCAGGGGCCTGCAACCTGGGGGGAAATCGCGCAGGGCTTGGCGCTGACCGGCCATTTCCTGACCCGTTTCGCCGAGGAACACAGCCGCCGCGCCCTGCCCGAGGCGCGCAACCGGCTGATCGCGGCGATCGCCCGTCAGGGCTGAGCGCGTCAGGGCTGCGGCCGGTCGTCCAGCCGCAGCTGCAGCAACAGCAGATCAAGCCAGCGGCCGAATTTCTGCCCCACCTGCGGCATCAGCCCCACCGCAGCAAAGCCGAGCCGCTGGTGCAGCACGATCGAGGCGTTGTTTTCGGCCTCGATCGCCGCCACCATCACATGCAGCCCCTGCGCCCGGGCGCGATAGATCAGCGCCTTGAGCAGCGCCGTGCCGCGCCCGCCGCTGCGCAGATCGGCGCGGACATAGACCGAATGCTCGACCGTGCCGCGATAGCCGTCAAAGGCGCGAAAGGGCCCGTAGCTGGCATAGCCGACGACCTTCGCCCCCTCCTCCAGCACCAGCACCGGAAAGCCTGCCCGCTGCCGCGCCTCGATCCAGTCGACGCGGTTGAGCGCGTTCACCTCGACCTCGTTCCAGATCGCTGTCGTCGTTCGCACGGCGTCGTTGTAGATCGTGGCAATCGCCTGCGCATCCTCGGGGGTGGCATCGCGGATCATCGGATCCTCCTTGCGAAAACGGGGCCCGAAGGCCCCGGTCTGCATCAACCCAGCAGACGACGGGCAATCACCTGCGCCTGAATTTCCGCCGCGCCCTCGAAGATGTTCAGGATGCGGGCGTCGCACAGGATGCGCGAGATCGCATATTCCAGCGCGAAGCCGTTGCCGCCGTGGATCTGCAGCGCATTGTCGGCCGCGGCCCAGGCGACGCGGGCGCCGAGCAGTTTCGCCATCCCGGCCTCGACGTCGCAGCGATGGCCGTGATCCTTTTCCCAGGCCGAGAAATAGGTCAGCTGCCGCGCGATCATGATTTCGACCGCCATCATCGCAAGCTTGCCGCCGACACGCGGGAACGCGATCAGCGACTTGCCGAATTGCTTGCGGTCGATCGCATAGCGCATGCCGATCTCGCAGGCGGCCTGGGCCACGCCGACGGCGCGGGCGGCGGTCTGAATCCGCGCCGATTCAAAGGTTTCCATCAGCTGCTTGAAGCCCTTGCCGGTCTCGCCACCCAGAAGGTTTTCGCCCTTCACCCGGAAGCCGTCAAAGCCAAGCTCGTATTCCTTCATGCCGCGATAGCCCAGCACCTCGATCTCGCCGCCGGTCATGCCGGGGGTGGGGAAGGGGGTTTCTTCGGTGCCCGGGGTCTTTTCGGCGAGGAACATCGACAGGCCGCGCCAGTCGGTGGTGTCGGGCTCGGTCCGCGCCAGCAGCGTCATCACATGGGTGCGGCTTGCATGGGTGATCCAGGTCTTGTTGCCGGTCACCACCCAGTCGTCGCCGTCCCTCACCGCGCGGGTGCGCAAGCTGCCCAGGTCGGAGCCGGTGTTCGGTTCGGTGAAGACCGCGGTGGACAGGATCTGCCCCGAGGCAAGGCCCGGCAGCCATTTCTGTTTCTGCTCCTCGGTGCCGCCGCAGAGGATCAGTTCCGCGGCGATCTCGGAGCGCGTTCCAAGGCTGCCGACGCCGATATAGCCGCGCGACAGTTCCTCGGTCACGACGACCATCGAGGCCTTGGACAGGCCGAGCCCGCCGTAGGCCTCGGGGATGGTCAGGCCGAAGACGCCCAGTTCCGCCAGCTCCTCGATGATCTCCATCGGGATCAGTTCGTCCTTCAGGTGCCATTCATGCGCGTTCGGAATGACCCGGTCCTCGGCATAGCGATGGAACTGATCGCGGATCATTTCCAGCTCTTCATCGAGACCCGAAACGCCGAACAGCGCCCGGCCCTGATTGTCCTGCATCAGCGCCACCAGCGCCATCCGCGCCGCATCGGTGTTGCCCCGCGCCATCAGGCTGCGGGCGGCCTCGGACGGCGTCCAGCTGACGCCAAGATCGGTCAGACGCGCCACTTCGACCTGGCTCATCGGGATGCCGCCGGCGATCTGGTTGAGATATTCGCCAAAGCCGATCTGCAGGATCAGGCTTTCCATCTGCCCGAAAGCCCCCGCCTCGGCCACCCGACCGGCCCAGCCGCGCAGCTGGATCAGCGACTGGTTGTAGGTCGCCAGCCAGGCCAGCGCATGGGCGGTGAACTGGTCCTCTTCCAGCGCGGCATTCGACACCTTGCCGCCGCGGCTGACCTTGATTTTCAGCGCCTCGGTCGCTTGCGCCGTCAGCTGCGCAATCTCGGGAAGGGTGGCTTCGGTGAGCGCAAGCAGGTCGGCAAGAAGGATCGTATCAGTCATGTCAGCCCCATCGACGCCGGGATTCGGCGGTTTTCTGCAGTCGCAGCCTGCTTAGGCATTTTGCAACCGCAGCGCAATAATAATTCGCGATTGATGCGCGGCAAGACCGAATGTGTCGTGATGAAAATTCTTTCTTCAGGCCGTCCCGTTCAGGCCGCCACTGCGCCGCGCCGCCGCCGCCGTTCGGCCGCCAGCGCCTGCGCCTCCTCGGACGACAGCCTGCGGCAAGCCGGGACGGCATGCAGCGGCAGATCCATCCGCGCCACCAGCCCCGAAAGGGCGGTTGTCTTCGCCAGCGCGGGGGTGCGGGCCAGACGGCCGATGTTCAGGCTTTCCACGCGGCAGCCGTCGGCGATCAGCAGATGGTGCCCCTGCAACAGCAGCCCGTGCCAGCTCAGCACGCAGGGCCGGTCGGGCTGCTGCGCGCTGATCCCGTCGACAAGATGATGCGCCGGAACCAGAACCTCGGTGTCGCCGAACAGCGCCTCGACGGCGGCACCGCGCAGCGCGATGCGGTGTTGCGGCAAGACCCACAGATCGCGGGTGGCGCCAAAGGCGGGGGCGCAGAGCCGCACCGGCCGCAGGCTGCCGAGCGCGGGCAGGGCGATCCGCCCCGACCACAGCAGCGGTTGCGCCCCGGCATCGGCGGTCAGCACCAGATCGCCCGCCTTCAGACTGGCGGCAGGGCATTCGCCCTCGGGCGTGGCGATCGGCGTTGACGGCGCGAAACAGCCGCCCGGCCCGACCGGCTGCATCTGGCTGCCGAAGGCCAGCCATTCGACGCGCGGGCCGATCTGCGCCGGGCTGCGGCCCTCGGCCAGCGCGGCCAGTTCGGCGCGCGACAGCGGCATCGCCCCCGTGCCGACGCGCTGGCGGATCTGCCCGCCGTCGATCGTTTCCAGCGTCAGCCGGGTCTCGTCGGTCTTGCAATCCCAGCTGAAGACCAGCCGCATCCGCCCGCCCGCGGCGCAATCCTGCGCGATGTCCAGCGTCAGCGCCTGCACCGCCGCGCCCTGCCGCTGCACCAGCGTCAGCACGCCCTGCGCATCAAGCGAGATCGACAGGAACCAGGTCCAGCCATTCTGGTCGCCCAGATGCAGCAGCGGCAAAGGCCCGGTCTCGCCCGGCATCAGCGCGAAGTCCAGCATCAGACTGCCCCGGCCCAGCGCCGCGGGCAAAGCGCGATCGGACAGCCGCACCGGCCCGCGTCCGGTCAGATGCGCCGCAAACCAGCCGTGTTCCAGCATCATCGCCCCCTCAGATCACCAGCTTGCGCATCATCTGCGATTCCTGCAGACGCAGCATCCGCGGGGCCCCGGCTTCGGGTTGCGCCTCGCCCGGGATCGGGCGCGGACCGGGGCGGAAACATTCCACCGCCAGACCCTCGGCAAAGACCATGTGGGCGCAGTCGAAAACGAGCCGGACATAATCGACCATCCCGCCCGGATGGCGCGAGACCATCTCGCCATCGACCAGCGTGCGGGCGGCGACCAGAACCTCGGCCTCGCCGAAGAGCATCTCCAGCACCGGATCGCGCACCAGCACGCGCTGTTGCGGTGCCACCAGAACCGCGCGGTCGGCGCCATGCGCGCCCGCGGCAAAGCGGATCGGCGCCTGCGTGCGCAGGGCGGGCAGGCGCATCCGTTCGACGCTGACCACGGGCTGCGCCCCGGCGTCCTGCGTCTCGACCATGTCGCCGGGTTTCAGCGTCTCGACCCGGCGCAGCCCGGTCGGGGTTCGGACCCGGGTTCCGGCCGCGAAGCCTTCCAGCAGGTTCGGGGCCGCGACCGCCACTTCCCGCGCGCCAAAGATCGATTTCGCGATCTGCGCCGCCGCTGCCGAGGGATCCAGTCCCAGAACTCTGCCAAATGCCATCTCTTGCCCCATATGCCTGCGGGCAAAACATCATCGAGCCGGGAAAATCCCGTCCGTCCCGGCCATCCGGCCGTCCTGGGGGTGGGCGATTCTGCCCTGCTCGTGTGCCCTGCCTCGGGTCGTCTTGATTTTGTTCAACCGTAAGTCAGCTTTAGCCCCCTTGGAAACGAAAATTTCCGTGATGCGGGGGGATCGGGGCCGCGGTGACCCGGGGGCAACACCGGTTGTTGCGCGGGGGGGAAAGCGGGGCTAAGCCAAGGCATCGCACAGGAGCAACCGATGACCCTCGACCCCGTTCAACTGACTGCCGATCTGATCCGCTGCCCCTCGGTCACGCCCGTCGAGGGGGGGGCGCTGGTGCTGCTGGAACGGGTGCTTTCGGCGGCCGGGTTCGCCTGCACGCGGGTCGACCGCAACGGCACGCCCAATCTCTTCGCACGCTGGGGGGCGAAGGGGGTGAAGACCTTCGGCTTCAACGGTCACACGGATGTCGTGCCGGTGGGCGATGCGGCGGCCTGGACGCAGGAGCCGTTTTCCGGCGCGGTGATCGAGGGCGTGCTGTGGGGCCGCGGCGCCACCGACATGAAATCGGGCGTGGCGGCCTTTGTCGCCGCCGCCGTCGATTTCGTCACCACGACCCCGCCCGAGGGCGCGATCATCCTGACGATCACCGGTGACGAGGAAGGCCCGGGCAAGGATGGCACCGTGGCGCTGCTGGACTGGATGAAAGCCGAGGGCGAGGCGATGTCGGTCTGTCTGGTGGGCGAGCCGACCTGCCCGGAAACCCTTGGCGAGATGATGAAGATCGGCCGCCGCGGCTCGATGACGTTTTATCTCGAGGTCGAGGGGGTGCAGGGCCATTCCGCCTATCCGCACCGGGCAAAGAACCCGCTGCATGCTCTGGTCGATCTGCTGGGCCGGATGACGGCGGAACCGCTCGACCGCGGCACCGAACATTTCGAGGCTTCGACGCTGCAGATCACCACGATCGACTGCGGCAACCCGGCGAACAACGTGATCCCGGCGAAGGCGCGGGCGACGGTGAACATCCGCTTCAACGATGCCCATACTTCGGCGAAGATCGAGGACTGGGCGCGCGGGCTGATCGCCGAGATCGAGGCGGAAACCGGGACGCGCGTCACCTTGTGCACCGAGGTTTCGGGGGAAAGCTTCCTGACGCCCCCCGGCGATTTCGTCGAGCTGGTCAGCCGGGCTGTCGTGTCGGAAACCGGGGTGGTGCCGGTGCTCTCCACCTCGGGCGGCACCTCGGATGCGCGCTTCGTCAAGGATCACTGCCCGGTGCTGGAATTCGGTCTGGTCGGCAAGACCATGCATCAGGTCGATGAACGCATCGAGGTGGCGCAGATCACCCGGCTGAAGGCGATCTATGCCCGCTGCCTGCGCGACTTCTTCGCATGAGGATCGTCGAGACCACCGATCTGACTGCGGTCCATGCGCTGCGCCGCGCCGTCTTCATCGAGGAACAGGGCGTGCCCGAGGCCGAGGAATGGGACGATCTGGACGGGCAGGCGGTGCATCTGCTGGCGCTGGAGGGCGCGGCCGCGCTGGGCACGGCGCGGCTGTTCGTGGCGGGCGGGACGGGCAAGATCGGCCGGGTCTGCGTCGCCCGTGCCGCGCGGGGCCGCGGGCTTGGCACGGCGCTGATCGCGGCGGGCTGTGCGCGGCTGCTGGCGCTGGGCTGCGCCCGGGTCGAGCTGGGCGCGCAGCTGCAGGCGCTGCGCTTTTACGAAGGGCTCGGCTTTGCCGCTTTCGGCCCGGTTTATGACGATGCGGGCATCCCACATCGCAAGATGGCCCGCGCGCTGGCGCCCTGATCCGGGTTTTTGCGCTCAAAAGCGGGCGGGACGCGGTTTTTCGATATCTTCGAAGTGTATCTTTAAGGATTTGCGCTGACATCTGGGATCTGGACCGGTTTCAACGAGGCATCCATGTCTGCGGATCTGGCGCAACTGCGCAGCCTGCTCGACGGGTTTCCCGGCGCGGCGCTTGCCGTGTCCGACGCGGCCCGGCTGCTTTGGGCCAATGCCCGGGCGGAAAGCCGCCTTGGCACCGCGGAACGCCTTGGCGCCCGGGTCGAGACGGTGTGTCCCGGGGCTTTGGGAGAACGCATCGCCGAGATCGTCACGCCCGCGGACGGGACGGGGCTTTCGCAGCGCTTCGCCATCGATCTTGACGCGGCGGGCGGCGGTGTGGGGCCAGGGCGGCTGGCCGAGGTGACGATCTGGCCGGTCTGTCCGGATGGCGGCGACAGGGTCTGGCTGGTGCAGATCCAGGAGCCGGTGGCCCCGCCCGAGAGCAGCGACCGCCGGGCGCAGGAAACCCGGCTGGCCGAGGCGCTGGCCGAGGCGCAGGCCGCCCGCATCGCCGCGCAGGCCACCGCCGATGCGCTGACGACGGCGCTGATCTGCGGCGAAACCGGGGTCTGGTCGATCTGCGCCGAGCTGGGCGAGGCCTGGATGCCCGACGAATGCTATCGTCAGCTGGGCTACGCGCCCGGGGATTTCATCCCCGACGAAATCGGCTGGCGCAGCCTGTTCCACCCCGACGACCTCGATGCGGCGCTCGCCCGGATGCAGGATCTGGTCTGCGACCGGGCCCCGGTCTTCACCGCCGACCACCGGCTGCGGCACCAGGACGGCAGCTATCACTGGTATCGCACCGTCGCGCGCAAGATCGACCGCTCCGACCGGGGCCTGCCCTTCATCGTCAGCGGCGGCTTCACCCGTATCGACGAGGCGAAGGCGATCGAGCGGCGCTTGTCCGACGCGCTCGCCGATGCGCAGAAAAGTCGCGCCAAGGCCGAGGAACGCGGCGAGCTTTTGCGCACCTCGGCGCTTTGCGCCGGGATCGGGTCGTTCAGCGTCTGCCCCGATCTGGCTCTGGGCTGGACCCCCGACGAGACCTATCGCCTGTTCGGCCATGCCCCGGGGGCTTTCGCCTCGACCGATGCGGGCTGGCGCAGCCAGATCCACCCCGACGATCTGGCCTCGGCCGTGCGCGAGATGGAAAAGCTGAAATCCGGGGCCAGCGATCTTTACGTGCACGAACACCGCTGCCGTCATGCCGATGGCAGCTATCACTGGTATCGCGCCATCGCCCGTCGCGTCGACCGCTCGGACAAGGGGCTGCCCTATCTGCTGGCCGGGGTGATCATCTGCATCGACCAGAGCCGGGAAAACGAACGCCGTCTGGCCGAGGCGGCAGAGCGCGCGCAACACGCCCGGGACCGGCTGGACACGCTGGCCGACAATGCCCCGGGGGCGCTGTTCGAATATCGTCGCAATGGCGACGGGTCGATCGACATGCCCTATTTCAGCGCCAAGCTGCCGATGATGGTGGGCGTCGCCCCCGAGGTGATCGTGGCGAATGGCGTGAATGTCTTCACCCACATGCCGCAGGACATGATGCCGGAGATCTTCGGCTGGATCGAGGACTCGCGCCTGAACGGCACCCCGTTCGAGCACCGGCTGCCGGTCGATCACCCCGAGCGGGGCCGGATCTGGCTGACCGTTTCGGCGCTGCCCTGCAACCAGCCGGACGGGGCGACGCTCTGGTTCGGCAACGTCTTCGACATCACCGAACAGATGAACATGACGCGGGAGGCCGAACGCTCGGCCGCGGCGGTCCGCCGTGCCCATGACCGCATGGTCACCATGGCCGAAAACGCGCCCGGGGCGATCTTCGAATGGCTGCGCGAGCCCGACGGCCATTTCAGCTTCGCGTTCTTCAGCGCCGTCCTGCCCGATCTGCTGGGCCTGAGCGGCGAGGCGCTCGAGGCGGACGGGGCGGCGGTCTTCACCCGGATCCTGCCCGAGGACATTCCGTCGGTGCAGGCGGCGGTGATGCACTCGGTCGAGACCCTGACCCGGTTCGAGATCCTGCACCGCATCCAGCATCCGCAGCGCGGCCTGCGCTGGCTGCATGTTTCCGCCAGCCCGTTCCCGCAGGATAACGGCACCATCGTCTGGTATGGCAATGCGATGGACGTGACCGAGCAGATCGAGGCCAAAAGCCGCGAGGAACAGGCGGCCGAGGCGATGCATCAGGCGCATGAACGCCTGGCCTCGATCGCCTCGATCGCGCCGGTCGGGCTTTACGAATTCCGCCGCGATGCCGATGGCGGCACCTCTTTCCCCTACGCCAGCCCCTATCTCGAGGATATGCTGGGCGTGGGCTACGGGGTTTTTTCGCGCGTCGCCTCGACCGATTATCTTTTTGCCAATGTGCACCCCGACGATCGGCCCGATTTCATGACCGCGCGGGGCGACAAGGCGACCAATCTGGAACTGTGGAACCAGCGTTTCCGGGTGCAGCACCCGACCCGCGGCGAGATCTGGCTGGCCAATTCCGCCACGCCCAAGGCGCAGCCGGACGGGTCGGTGGTCTGGACCGGGGCGCTGCACGATGTCACCGCCGATGTCGCGCGCGAGGCGGAATTGCGCCGCGCCCATCTGCTGGCCGAAACCATGCGCGCCGAAAACGAACGCCAGGCGCTGCATGACGGGCTGACCGGGCTGCCGAACCGGCGCAGCTACGACAATGTCCTCGCCCGGCGCATCGGCGACGCGGCGGCGGGCGGTCCGCGCGACGGCGTGCTGATCCGGGTCGATCTGGATCACTTCAAACATGTCAACGACACGCTGGGCCACGAGGCCGGGGACATGGTGCTGCAGCGCGTCGCCGATGTGTTGCGCGCCGAATTGCGGGGCGGCGATTTCGCGGCGCGGATCGGCGGCGACGAGTTTTCGATCATCCTCGCGCCCGGTCAATCGGGCGGCCATGCCCGCGAGGTGGTCGAGCGGATGCAGGCACGGCTGGCGGAACCCTTGTGGTTCGACGGGCGGCAATGCCGGTTCGGCGCCTCGTTCGGCGTTGCCGAGACCGAAGATCTCGCGGCCATGGGCACCGAGATCCAGCTTTTCGCCGATGCCGCGCTTTATCGCGCGAAGGAGGGGGGGCGGAACCGGATGGAGTTCTTTACCCCCGAGCTGCACCAGAACATCCTGTTCGACCGCAAGCTGGCGGGCGAGATCCAGGAGGGGCTCGAACGCGAAGAATTCGTGCCGTTCTTCCAGTCGCAGGTCTGCGCCCGGAGCGGACGGCTGACCGGGGTCGAAACGCTGCTGCGCTGGCGCCACCCCGAACGCGGCCTGCTGGCCCCCGATGCCTTCATGCATGTGGCGGTGCAATTGCGACTGGTGTCGGAAATCGACCGGGTGATGATGGAGAAATCGGCCGCCGCCTTGACCTCCTGGCGGGCGCGCGGGCTGAATGTGCCGAAGATCAGCTTCAACGTCTCTTCGGGGCGGATGCATGATCCCGATGTGGTGCGGGCGGCGCGGGCCATCGCCGAGGGCGAGACCAAGGTGACGTTCGAATTGCTGGAATCGATCCTGGTCGAGGAGGAGAGCGAGGTGTTCCGCTTCCATCTCGATGCGCTGCGCGATGCGGGGATCGAGATCGAGATCGACGATTTCGGCTCCGGTCACGCCTCGATCATCGGGCTGATGCAGATTGCCCCCTCGGCGCTGAAGATCGACCAGCGCATCGTGGCCCCGGTGGCGCGCGATCCGCGGTCGAAAAATCTGGTGCGGGCGATCGTCGAGATTGCCGAAACGCTGGGCATCGCCACCGTCGCCGAAGGGGTCGAGACCTGGGCGCAGGCCGAGATCCTGCGGGATCTGGGCTGTGACGTGCTGCAGGGCTTTCTGTTCTCGACGCCGCTTTCGGCCGAGGATTTCGCGCAGATCTGCACGCAGGAAGTGCGTCGCGCCTAGGCCATCGTTGGGCCGCCCTTGCCGCGGGCGGGGCGGGGCCGCATAGTCCGGCGATGTCCAGCCCACGCCGCCCCCCGCCCGCCCATCCGTTCCATGTCATGGCAAAGCCCATCGGGCCGCGCTGCAATCTCGCCTGTGACTACTGCTATTACCTTGAAAAAGAAGCGATGTTTCCGCCCGGCCATCGCTTTCGCATCGATGATGCGGTGTTGACCCGGTTTGTCGCCGATTACATCGCCAGCCAATCCGCCGCCGGGCTGCGCGAGATTGCCTTTGCCTGGCAGGGCGGCGAGCCGATGCTGATGGGGCTCGACTGGTTTCGCCGTCTTGTCGCGTTGCAGAGTCGGCTTTGCCCGCCCGGGCATCGGGTCTCGAACCTGATCCAGACCAATGGCACGCTGATTTCCGACGCCTGGGCCGGGTTCTTCGCCGAGCAGGATTTTCTGGTCGGGCTCAGCCTTGATGGCCCGCCCGCCATGCAGGACGCGGCGCGGCCGGATCGGCGCGGGCGGCCCTCGTCTGCGGCGGTGCTGCGCGGGCTCGAGCGGCTGCAGCGGGCCGGGGTTCGGGTCAATCTGCTGACGGTGGTATCCCGGGCGAATGTCGCCGATCCGGTCGCGGTCTATCGCTATCTCTCGGGGCTTGGTCCCGAGTTCCTGCAATTCATCCCGGCGCAGGAGCGTATCCTGCCCGATGGCCGCCGCGCCGGGGCGCCCGGGCGCGGCGACAGCGGCGCGGTGCTGGCCCCCTTCTGCATCACCGGCCTCGACTATGGCCGCTTCCTCTGCGCGATCTTCGACGACTGGATCGCCCGCGACGTCGGCCGCATCTTCGTGCAGCATTTCGACGAGATGCTGGGCTTGCTGATGGGCGCCCCGGCGGGGCTGTGCGTCTTTGCCGAGACCTGCGGCACGGCGCTGGCGCTGGAACAGGACGGCGGGCTGTTCACCTGCGATCACTATGTCTACCCCGCGTTCCGGCTGGGCAACATCAAGGCCCGTCCGGTGGGGGAACTGGCCGCGCTGCCGAAGGCGCGGCTGTTCGGCAAGGACAAGCAGGCCGGGCTCTGCGCCACCTGCCGCGGCTGCGACTGGCGCTTTGCCTGTCAGGGCGGCTGCCCGAAGCACCGCACCGCGCCCGAGCCGGGCGGGCCGGGCCGGATCAACCATTTCTGCGACGGCTACCGGATGTTCCTGACCCATGCCGCGCCGAAGCTGCGCCGGATGGGCGCTCTGATTGCCGCGGGCCGCCCCGCGGCGGCGATCATGGCGGACGCCTGACCCGTTCGAATGCGGCGGATTTTCCGCAGCGGTGGCAGGATTTTCTTCATCTCCTTTTGCCATCCTGTTCCGGGACAGATCCAGAAGGACACTTGTGATGATCACCGCCGTTTCCAACGCGCCGCCCGTCGCGCAGGCGCAAACCGCCCGGGCCGCGACGGCCAGCAACCCGGCCTTCACCCTTTCGGAGGCGGAGACCGCGCCGGAACCGTCTCAGGATTGGGCCGGTTCAGGGCAAGCGAGCCGGATGCAGGAAGCCCTTCTTCAGGCGCGCGCCGCCGCAGCGAACCAGACCGAAGCTCCGGCCCCCGCCGCGGAGGAGGAGACGGCCGTGTCCGAGGCCGGCGCCGAGGCGGCGCCTGCGGGGGCAGCAAGTGCCGGGTCCGATCACATTGCCCCGGCAGGCACGCGCGCCGCGGGCGATGCCGCCTCGGAGAAACAGGAAACGAGCGACGCCGATCGCAAGAAGGCCGCGCGCAAGGCGGCGAAGGAGATCGAGGAGAGTTTCGACCGGATCAAGGAATTGCTGGCGAACCGGACAGAGGTTCCCGAGGCCGCGACAGGATCGCAGGCCGCCGCCAGCGCCTGGGCCGCCAGCCGCAAGGTGCTGGGCATTTCGTCGCTCCCCTCTGTCTCCGCAAGCACTGGCGCCCCCTCAGCCTGAGGGCAGACCCGCCTCGGCCCGCAGCCACTGCCAAAGCGCCTCGGCCCCGGCGTCGCGCGGCGCCTTGGCCAGCAGAAAATACCCCCGCTCCGGGTCGGCCAGTTCCGGCCCGGCCTCGACCAGCTGATCGCGGGCGAGCAGCCGATCCACCAGCCCGCGCCAGCCCAGCGCCACGCCCTGTCCGGCCAGCGCCGCCTCGATCACCAGCGCATAGGTGTTGAAGCGCAGATCCCCGCGCGCGCTGCGCGGATCGCGGGCAGGCGTCAGGGCGCGCTGGTAGGTCGGCCAGTCGAACCAGACCGCCCCCGGTTCGGCATCAAGGTGGATCAGCGGCGCATCGGGCAGCACGCCCGCAGGCAGGCCCGCCCGCAAGGCCGGGGCGCAGACCGGCACCACCGCCTCGGGCATGATCTGCACCGCCTCGGGGCCCAGCTCGGCGCGGGAGGCGAAAACCACCGCCATCTCGCCCTCGGCCCGTGTCCCGGCATGTTGCAGCGCGACGATCTGCAGTTCCAGTTCGGGATGGGCGGCGCGGAACAGATGCAGCCGCGGCATCAGCCACAGGCTTGAAAAGGCGTAATCGGTGAACAGCCGCAAGGCCTTGCGCCGAGGTGTCGGGCGCAGCTCCTCGGCCAGGGCATCGACTTGCGTGACCGCCCGGGTCAGGATGTCATGCAGCGCCCGCCCCTCGGGCGTCAGCACCACCCCGCGGGCCTTGCGCAGTAGCAGGGCCACGCCGAATTCCCCCTCGGCGCGGCGGATCTGATAGCTGACCGCGGGCTGGGTGATGTTCAGACGATGGGCCGCTTCGGACAGGCTGCCCGCCCGCCCGACCTCGGCAAAGACCCGCATCCAGCCCAGATCGACCCGCCGCATCAGACATAACCTTTCTTTATCGCAAGCATTCAGAAATTGCCCCTGTACAGGGCAAACTGTCTCACCTTTCATAAGCGAATGAAATAGCTGACAGGGAACCGGAATGACCTTCTCCATCGCCTGCCGCACGGGGCTTTCCGTGGCCTTCCTTTTGTCCGGCGCCGCGGTGGCCCTGGCCGATGACGCCAGCTGCGCCACGATCCGGCTCTCGGACCCGGGCTGGACCGATATCACCGCGACGAATGCCGTCGCCTCGGTGGTGCTGACGGGGCTGGGCTATGCGCCCGAGGTGAAGACGCTGTCGGTGCCGATCGGCTACGCGGCGATGAAGACCGGCGAGATCGACGTGTTTCTGGGCAACTGGATGCCGGCGCAGCAGAAATTCATCGACGATCTGACCGCGGCCGAGGCGGTCGATCATCTCGCGCAGAACCTGACCGGGGCGAAGTTCACCCTGGCCGTGCCGACGGCCGCGGCGGCCAAGGGGGTCACGGATTTCGCCGATCTGGCCGCGCATGGCGCCGCGTTCGACCACAAGATCTACGGCATCGAGCCGGGGGCCCCGGCGAACGCCAATATCCAGAAGATGATCGACAGCAATGATTTCGGGCTGAAAGACTGGCAACTGGTCGACTCGGGCGAGCAGGCGATGCTGGCGCAGGTCGATCGCGCGGTGACGGAGGGCAAGGGGATCGTCTTCCTCGCCTGGGCGCCGCATCCGATGAACGCGACATTCGATCTGACCTATCTTTCGGGGGGCGACGCCTATTTCGGGCCGGATTTCGGCGGCGCGACGGTGCACACGCTGGCGCGCAAGGGCTGGGCGGGGGCCTGTCCGAATGCGGGCAAGCTGTTCTCGAACCTGGTCTTCGAACTGGGCATGGAGAACGAGCTGATGGGATCGATCCTCGGCGGCTCTGATGCCAAGGTGGCGGCCAGCGACTGGATCAAGGCGCATCCCGAGGTTCTGGGCCCCTGGCTCGACGGGGTGACGACGCTGGACGGCCAGCCGGGCGAGGCGGCGGTCAAGGCCGCGCTGGGACTGTAAGGACAAGGCCGGACCATGGACCCCCGCCCGAATATCCTTGTCATCATGGTGGATCAGGCCAACGGGACGCTGTTCCCCGATGGTCCGGCGCCGTTCCTGCACACGCCGCACCTGAAGCGCCTGGCGAAGCGGTCCACCCGTTTTGCCAACACCTACACGGCCAGCCCGCTTTGTGCCCCCGCGCGGGCGTCCTTCATGTCGGGGCAGTTGCCGTCCCGCACGCGGGTCTACGACAATGCGGCCGAATTCGCCTCGGACATTCCGACCTTCGCGCATCATCTGCGTCGGGCGGGCTATGCCACGACGCTTTCGGGCAAGATGCATTTCGTCGGCCCCGATCAGCTGCATGGGTTCGAGGAACGGCTGACGACCGACATTTACCCCGCCGATTTCGGCTGGACGCCCGACTACACGAAACCGGGCGAGCGCATCGACTGGTGGTATCACAATCTGGGTTCGGTCACTGGCGCGGGCGTGGCCGAGATCACCAACCAGATGGAATATGACGACGAGGTTGCCTATCACGCGATGCGCAAGCTCTATGACCTGTCGCGGCGGCAGGATGACCGGCCGTGGTGTCTGACGGTCTCTTTCACCCATCCGCATGATCCCTATGTGGCGCGCAAGCGGTTCTGGGATCTGTATGAGGAAAGCCCGGCGCTGGACCCCGTGGTTCCGGCTTTGGCTTTCGAGGATCAGGACCCGCAATCGCGGCGCATCTTGGAATCCTGTGATTTCAGAAATTTCGAAATAACCCCGGAAATGATCCGCCGCGCCCGCCAGGGGTATTTTGCCTCGATCAGTTACATCGATGAAAAGATAGGGGAAATCATCGATGTTCTGGAGCGCGGGCGGATGGCGGAGAATACGATCATCGTCTTCGTCTCGGATCATGGCGACATGCTGGGCGAGCGCGGCTTGTGGTTCAAGATGAACTTCTTCGAGGGCTCGGCGCGGGTGCCGATGATGATTGCCGCGCCCGGTTGGAAACCCGGCCGGATCGATACGCCGGTGTCGACGCTCGACATCACGCCGACGCTGGCGGCACTGGCGGGGATCGACATTTCCACGCTGGCGCGCTGGACCGATGGCACCGATCTGGCCCCGGTGGCCCAAGGCGGTGCCCGCGCCGCGGTGCCGATGGAATATGCCGCGGAATCGACGATCACGCCGATGGTCTGCCTGCGCGAGGGGCGGTACAAGCTGATGCTGTGCGCCGTTGATCCGCCGATGCTGTATGACCTTGAAGCCGATCCGCAGGAGTTGGTGAACTTGGCCGCATCGCCCGACCATGCCGACACCCTTGCCCGGCTGACCGATCAGGCGATGGCGCGCTGGGATCTGGGCGCCTTCGATGCGGCGGTGCGCGAAAGTCAGGCGCGGCGCTGGGCGGTTTATGACGCGCTGCGCAACGGCGCCTATTTCCCCTGGGATTACCAGCCGCTGCAAAAGGCGTCGGAACGCTACATGCGCAACCACATGGATCTGAACGTGCTGGAGGAAAACCAGCGTTATCCGCGCGGCGAATGAAGGCGCGTGAAAGCGAGTGAACAAGGGGGGGGCTGCCCGCAAGGGGCAGCCCTTCAGTGCTTGAAGCGGCGCACCAGCGTCCAGATTCCCAGCAACACGCCCATCTGGATCGCATTCGTGATCAGCCCGATGCCCGCCGCGACAAGGAACCAGACGTTGCCGTTCGGGAACACGAGCGGGATCAGCAGCGCGACCAGAACAAGCCCCGCCGCAAGGGTCGGGATCTTGCCCAGCCGGTCTTCCAGCCGCGGTTGCGCGGCGATCACGACGGCCAGCAGGATGATGCGCAGCGGATCCCCGATCTGGGTGATGAAAAGGTCGACAAGTCCCAATGCTCTCCTCCCTCTGAGCCTGACTGTGCGACATTAGGCGTCGCCGCCCCTTTCGCCAAGAATTTTCCCGGATCAGGCTTGCGCCGCCGTTGCCGCCGCGACCGAGCGCCGGGCCCCGTCGAGCGTGCGGGCCGCGCCCTTGCGCGCGTCGCCCAGCACGACGGCTTCGCTGCGCAGCATCGAGCGGCCCTGTGCGTCGCAGGGGCACCAGCCCGAGGCATCGACCAGACCCGCGGTGCGGGCAATCGCCCCCGCCACATGCGGCGGCACGAAGTTGATCACATCGGCGCTCAGACGCCCGGCGTCGGTCTCGATCCGGCCCGTCCGCGCGTCGACGGCGCGCACGGTGGCGCCCTCGGCCGCGGTGATCCAGCTGACCTGCGCCGCAATCCCCTGCAACGGCTTCGCCATCGCGAAGGCTTGCGCCAAAGCCGGGGTCGCGCTGGCATCAAGCACCGTCAGCCGCGCCGCCGGGCGGGTGGCGGCCAGATACCGGCTCAGCATCAGGGCGCGGTGCAGCGCCACCTGCGGATGGCTCAGATCCGCGGGCAGGCGCAGCACGACATGACCGGCGTCCCGCAGCGCGGCGAGCTGCGCCGCCAGCCGCCGCGCCTCGCGCGCATTGCCCCAGGCGGCGGGCATCGCATAGCGGGCCGCGGCATCGAGCCCCGCGATCGCCTCGGCCCGGGCCGTCGTGCCGGGGGCAAGATAGAGCCGGTCAAAGGCGGTGTCGCGGCCGGAAAACAGCGACAGCCGCCCCGCCGTCCAATCGACATCGGTGACATCGTCGAGCATCACCTCGATGCCCTGCGCCTTCAGCTGCGCCAGCGTCGCCTCGGTCTGCGGCGGGCCAAAGGCGGCGGCGGCATCCTGCGCCTCGCGCGCCAGACGGGCCGGGTCGCGTTCGAGAAGCGCCACCCGCAGCCCCGGATGGGCGGCACGCAGCGCCAGCGCCGCCTGCGCCCCGGCGGGACCGGCGCCGATGATCACGGCGCGGTCCGAAGGGGCAAGGGCAAGGCCGATCCCGCCCGCCGCCGCGACGGCGGAGGTGGCGAAAAGACCGAGGGCGAGGTGGCGACGGGTCAGACGGGTCATCGGGGATCTCCTGACGAAAGGGGGGAGGGGCCGCGGGGGCGGTCAGCTTTTCTTTTCCAGCAACTCGGCTTCGGGATGGATCGGGCGGTAGATCTCGACCCGGTCGCCTTCCTTCAGCGGCTTTTCCAGCGGGCAGATCTGGCCGAAGATGCCGATCTTTTGCGTGCTCAGGTCGATCTCGGGGAACTGGTCGAGCAGACCGGATTTCTCGATCGCGTCCCGCGCCGTGGCGGTGTCCGGCACATCGACATGTTTCCAGACCTGCACGGTCGGCTTGGCATAGGCGACACCGACGATCATGCCTCTTCTCCGGTTTCCAGTTTCGGTTTCAGCACGCCCGCCGCGGTGAACACGCGTTCGGTGCGCAACTGCTTGATTTCCTGTTCGATCGTCGGCTTGCGGGCGTCGATGATGCGCTTGAGCGCGAAAAGCCCGCCCACCACCAGAAAGCCGCCCGGCGGCAGGATCATGATCAGAAAGCCCGGGTAATCGGGAAAGACCTTCAGCTCCATGAAGGCGAAATGCGGCCCCAGAAGCAGCGATGCCTGGGCGAAAAGCGTGCCCGAGCCGAGGATTTCCCGGATCGCCCCCACCACGACCAGCGCGAGCGTGAAGCCGATCCCCATCATCAGCCCATCAAGCGCCGAGGCCAGCACGCCAAAGCGCGAGGCAAAGGCCTCGGCTCGGCCGAGGATGGCGCAGTTCGTCACGATCAGCGCGATGAACAGGCCCAGCACCTTGTGCAGGTCGTGCAGAAAGGCGTTCAGCGCCAGATCGACCACGGTCACGATGGCGGCGATGATCAGGATGAAGGCCGGGATGCGGATCTCCGGGGCGATGGTCTTGCGCAGGGCGGAAATCACCACGTTCGACAGGATCAGCACCACCGTCGTCGCCAGCCCCATGCCAAGGCCGTTCGTGGCGGTGCCGGTGATGGCGAGCGTCGGGCACAGCGCCAGCATCTGGCCCGTCACGATGTTCTTGTCCCACAATCCGTCGCGGGCGATCTTGGCGTAATTCTCCGACATGGGCGCGCTCCTCAGGATTTCGGGGGCAGGGGGGCGGTCAGCGCCGCCTTGTTGCGGTCAAAGAAATTCAGCCCGCGATAGATCGTCTTGACCACGGCGCGGGGGGTAATCGTGGCGCCCGAGAACTGGTCGAACACACCGCCATCGCGTTTCACCTTCCAGTTGCCAGGCTCGGGATCGACCAGCGACTTGCCGGTGAAGCCCAGGATCCAGTCGTCCTTCGCCACTTCGATCTTGTCGCCCAGACCCGGGGTCTCGGTATGCGACAGCACCCGCACGCCCAGCAGCGTGCCATCGGGGGCGATGCCCAGCAGCACCCGGATCTGACCGCTGTAGCCGGGGCCGGAAAGTTCATAGGCCAGGCCCGTCACCGCGCCCGCCCTGGCCGCGACATAGACCTTGATCGTGCCTTCCTCGGCGTCGCTGACCGGGCGCATCGCGGCCGCCAGATCATTGTCGTGCAGATCCTGCGGGATCACCTGTTCCAGCGAGGCGGCCAGATCCTCGGCCCCGCGGGCGGCGATCGGCGCCGAGGTGCTGTCATTCGCCGCGGCCAGCAGGACGGCGGTGACCAGCGCAAAAAGCGCCAGCATGATCCCGTGCGCCAGCGGCGAGGCCTTGAACCAGGGCAGTTTCGGCTTTTCGGGGGGCGGGGTGTCGGTCATTTCGTCGCTCCCTTCGCGGGTTTGGCCGCGCCAAGCGGCTTGCCGGTGCGCGAGCGCCCGAAGATCCGCGGCCGGATGTAGGTTTCGATCAGCGGCGTCACCGAGTTCATCAAAAGCACCGCGAAGGCCACGCCCTCGGGGAAGGCGCCGAAGGTGCGGATCACGAAGACCAGCGTGCCGATGCCGATGCCGTAGACCCATTTGCCTGCGGTGGTGACCGGCGAGGTGACGTAATCGGTGGCGATGAAGAAGGCGCACAGCATCGTCGAGCCCGAGGTCAGATGCAGGATCGGCGGGGCGAAGCGGTCCGGTGCGAAGAAGGAACAGACCGCCGACAGCGTGGCCAGCGTGCCCAGCACGGCCAGCGGAATGGTGGGCGTGATGATCCTTGTGACCAGCAGCAAAAGCCCGCCCAGCGCCAGAAGCAGCGTCGAGGTCTCGCCCAGGCTGCCCGGCACGAAGCCGAGCAGGCGGCTTTCCAGATCGGCCAGTTGCGGGACGATCTCGCCCATCGTCGCGCCGGCGCCGATCTGGCTCTTGATGTGGCTCAGCGTCGAGGCCGAGGACACGGCGTCGAAGTCCTGCGAGCCGAGGAAGGTGATCGAAAGCCCGTGCAGGAACGAGGGGCCATCGAGCAGCCCGACCGGCGCGATCCAGGTGGTCATCTGCACCGGCAGCGCGACGACCAGCATGGCGCGGGCGACCATCGCCGGGTTGAACAGGTTCTGACCGAGCCCGCCGAAGAGTTGCTTTGCGATGACGATGGCGATGAAGGCGCCGATCGTGCCGACCCACCAGGGCGCATAGGGCGGCAGCGTCATCGCCACCAGCCAGCCCGACAGGATCGCCGAGCCGTCGGTGGCAAAGGGCCGGATCGGCTTTTGCGCGATCCAGAGGCAGGCGACCTCGAAGACCCAGGCCGAGACGACCGTGGTCAGGAACAGGAAGATCGCGGGCCAGCCGAATTCCCACAGCCCGAACAGGGTGGCGGGCGTCAGCGCCGCCACCACCGTCAGCATCGTGCGGGAAACGGTGAACAGCGTATGGGTATGCGGGCCCGCAACGGGCATGTGCATGGTCACGGCGTGGCCTCCCCTTGGACGGACCCTGTCGCAGGCGGCGGCAGGGCGACCGCGGCGGCGGCCTCTTCTTCCGCTTTCTTCTTCGCGGCCATCTCGGCCTTGCGCTTCAGCATCATCTGTTTCTTGGCTTCAAGGATCGCCTCCTCGCGCGCCTTGCGGGCGGCGGCGAGGCGCCTGGTTTCTTCCTGCTGGTGCTTGCGGCCCTGCCGCTCGGCCAGCTTGCCGCGGGCGTAATCGAAGGCCTGCAACAGCGGGATGCCCGAGGGGCAGGCATAGGCGCAGGACCCGCAGGACATGCAATCCATCAGCCCGACCTTGGCCGCGCCCTCCAGATCGCCCGCCTGGATCTTCGCGTTCAGATCGAAGGGCGTCAGCCCGTTCGCGCAGGCGCCGACACAGGAACCGCAGCGGATGCAGGGCATCTGCTCGCTTTTGCGGGTTTCCGAGGACGTCATGGCCAGCACGCCGCAGGTGCCCTTGACCACCGGCACGCGCAGGCTGGCGACCGGATGGCCCATCATCGGCCCGCCCAGAATGACGCGGTCCACCTCGCCGACGAAGCCGCCGCAGAAGTCGAGGATGTCGGAAATCGGCGTGCCGATCAGCACCTTGAGGTTGGCAGGCCGGGCGACGCCGCGGCCCGACACGGTGATGATGCGGGAAATCAGCGGCTCGCCGTAGCGCACGGCCAGGTGCACGGCATGGGCGGTGCCGACGTTGTAGACCAGCACCCCCATTTCCGCGGTGCGGGCGCGGGCGGGGACTTCCTTGCCGGTCACCGCCAGCACCAGATGCTTGGCCGAGCCCATCGGATATTGCGCGGGCACGACCTTGACCGAGAACGGGATGCCCAGGGCGAATTTGAACCGGCGCAGCGCGGTGATCGCATCGGGCTTGTTCGATTCGATGCCGACGACGATCTGTTTCACCCCGATGGCGCGGCCCATGATCCCGGCGCCATCGACGATCTCTTCGGCGTTTTCGCGCATCAGCCGGTCATCGCAGGTCAGATAGGGCTCGCATTCCGCGCCATTGAGCAGCAGCGTATCGACCGCATGGCGCTTGCGCTGATTGAGCTTCACCGCCGCCGGGAAGGCCGCCCCGCCCAAGCCCACGATCCCCGCCAGCTCGATATGCGCGGCGATCTCGTCCGGGTCGGCCATCTCGGGGCGCAGACGCGGCAGGTGGGGCCCCCATTTGTCCGCGCCATCGGGGCGGAGGGTGATCGTGGCCACCGGCAGCCCCGAGGGATGCGGCGCGGTAAAGGCGCCCAGCGCAATCACCCGCCCCGAGGTCGGCGCATGGATATTGGCCGACATCGTGCCCCGCGCCTTGCCGATCAGCTGGCCTTTCAGCACGTAATCATCCCGCCCGACCAGCGGCTCGGCCATCGCCCCCGAATGCTGCTGCAGCGGCACGCGCAGCAATGGCGGGATCGGCATGCGCAGGGTCTCGGCTTCCGAGGTCAGCGCCTTGCGGTATTCCGGATGCACGCCGCCGCGCACCGTGCCCCATTGCGAGGGTTTCAGAAAATTGGAAAACGACAGGAAGCTCATGCTGCTTGCTCCGCGGTTTGCGCCTTGGCGGCGGTGCCGAAGGCGACGTCGGGCTTGTCCCAGAACCAGTTGTTCAGCGTCTTCGGTTTCACCCGCGCCACGATCGCCTCGGTCGGGCAGACCTCGATGCAGGCGTCGCAGCCGATGCAGGCATCCATCACCACGGTGTGGATCTGCTTGGCGCCGCCGACGATCGCATCGGTCGGGCAGCGCTTGAAACATTTCTGGCAGCCGGTGCAATGATCCTCGAAGACGAAGGCGACCATCGGCTCGATCTCGGCGATCGGGCCCGCCTGAGCGCCGTCCTCGACGGTGACGATCTCGGCCAGAGCCAGCGCGACATCGCGCCCGCCCGGGGTGCAGGCGGTCACCGGCGCGTTGCCCTCGGCCATCGCCTCGGCCAGACCGTTGCAACCGGGAAAGCCGCAGGCGCCGCAATTGGTGCCGGGCAGGATCTTGCTGATTTCCTCGACGATCGGCGGGGTCTCGACGTGGAACTTGCGGGCGGCGGCGCCGAGCAGGTAGCCCAGCCCGAGCCCGAGGGCCGACATGGAAGCGGCGGCTGCGATCATGGCAGGTCTCCTTTCGACGATCAGATGTGCACGAGGCCCGCAAAGCCCATGAAGGCCAGGCCCAGAAGCCCTGCGGAGACGAAGGCGATGGGGGTGCCCGAAAAGGCGGCGGGGACCGAAAGCTGCGCCAGCCGCTCACGCATGCCCGCAAAGATCACCAGAACGAGGGTGAAGCCGACCGAGGCGCCAAAGCCGCTCAGCGTGCTCATCGCAAGGCTCAGATGGCCCTGGATATACATCAGCGGCAGGCCAAGGACGGCGCAGTTCGTGGTGATCAGCGGCAGATAGATGCCCAGGGATCTGTGCAGGTCGGGGGTCACCTTGCGCATCACCGTCTCGATGAACTGCACGATCGCGGCGATGACCAGGATCATGCTCAGGATGCGCAGGAATTTCAGGTCGAGCGGTTCCAGGATCAGCGCCTCGACCAGCCAGCAGGCGGCCGAAGCGACGGTGATGACGAAGGTGGTGGCCAGCCCCATGCCGATCGCGGCATCGGTCTTGCGCGAGACGCCCATGAACGGGCACAGCCCGAGGAATTTCACCAGCACGACGTTGTTCACAAGCGCCGTGCTCAGCAGGACGAGAAGGAATTCTTGCATCGGTCTCCCCGGTCTTGTTGCGCCGTCGCGCCGAGGCTCGGGCGACAGGCTTCAACGGAGATCAAGCAAGGTCCGTGCCAGGCGGCCGGGCCGGGGGCGGTCGCGCCCCCGCGTGCCCGCCCGCGCATGTGGCCGCGCGCGCATCCGCCCCCGCGCCCGCGATAAAGATGTGCCCGCCCTTGCCGCAGCTGCGAAGTCCGTCGATTTCGGGTGAAAATCGCGGCGATCACGGCTTTGCGAGCCGGTTTTCCCCGTGTTTTCGCGTGTTTCGCCGCAATGTCGGGTTTCCGACAATTTGTCGGGGCCGCGCCGCGACTTCTGTCGCCTTGCGGCCCTGCGGCCCTGTTTCCTTGGGGTTTCGTACTTGGCACGCGGCTTGCTGAATTTCCCATGCGGCCCGCCCGCAGCCACAGGAGTGTTCCCTTGTCCGTTCCGCCCTTCACCATCCGCCCCGCCGCGCCGCGCATCGACGGTCCCTCGGGTCCTGTCGCGGTCGCGCCCGGCGTGCATTGGGTGGGGGCGCTCGATCCGGGGCTGCGCAGCTTCGACGTGATCCTGAAAACCGCGAATGGCACCACCTACAATGCCTATGCCGTGCGCGGATCCGAGGGCGTCGCGGTGATCGACACGGTGAAGGCCGAGTTCGCCGCCGACTTCTTTGCGCGGCTCGAAGCCGTTGCCCGCTATGACGAAATCCGGCTGATCGTGCTGAACCATCTGGAACCCGACCACACCGGCGCCGTGCCCGAGCTGCTGCGCCGCGCGCCGCAGGCGCAGGTGCGGCTGTCGCCCCGCGGCCTGCCGATGCTGCGCGCGCTGCTGAAAGACGACTTCGAGCGGTATGACATCAAGGGCGTCACCACCGGGCAATCGGTCAGCCTGGGCGACCGCAGCCTGCAGTTCTTCACCACGCCCTTCGTGCATTGGCCCGACACGCAATGCACCTGGCTGGCGGCGGAACGGGTGCTCTTTACCTGTGACCTGTTCGGCAGCCATTATTGCGACGGGCGGCTGTTCAACGACCTTGTCGGCGATTTCCGGTTTTCTTTTGAGTATTACTTCGACCGGATCATGCGCCCCTTCCGCAGCTTCGTCGCGCAGGCGCTCGACCTGATCGAGCCGCTCGACTTCGGCATCATCGCCCCCGCGCATGGCCCGATCCTGCGCAGCCATCCGCGCGATTATCTGACCCATACGCGGCGGCTGATTTCCTCGCGCCTCGCGTCGGAAACCGGCACCGAAAAGACCCTGCTGATCTTTTACGTCTCGGCCTACGGCGCCACCGCACAGCTGGCGCAGGCGATCCATGACGGCGCCGCCGCAAGCCCCGATGTGCGGGTGTCGCTGTTCGATCTGGAGGGCGGAGAGATCGCCCCCTTCCTTGACCTGATCGAGGAGGCCGATGGCATCGCGCTGGGCACGCCGACGATCAACGGCGATGCGGTGCGGACGATCTGGGAGATGCTGGCGGCGCTCGTTGACATCGAAACCCGCGGCAAGCTGGGGGCGGCCTTCGGCTCCTATGGCTGGTCGGGCGAGGCGGTGCGGCTGGTCGAAACCCGCCTGCAGGGGCTGAAGATGCGTCTGCCCGAACCGGGGCTGCGGGTGAAGCTGCACCCCTCGGCGGCGGAACTGGAAGAGGGGCGGGCCTTCGGGCGCCGCCTTGCCGATCACCTGACCGGCCGGGCCGCGCCCCGCGAGGTCGACTTTGCCGAAATCGCGGCGCGCTGAAAGAAGGACGGACCATGGACAAGGCCACACTGACGTTCACCGATGTCTCGATCACGGTCAACGTGCCCACCGGAACCCGGATCATCGAGATGTCGGAAAAGGTGGGCTCGGGCATCACCTACGGCTGCCGCGAGGGCGAATGCGGCACCTGCATGACGCATGTCATCGAGGGGTCGGAAAACCTGTCGGAACCCACCGCGCTGGAAATGCGGGTGCTCGAGGAAAATCTGGGCGGCAAGGACGACCGTCTGGCCTGCCAGTGCCGGGTGCTGGGCGGTGCCGTCAAGGTCCGCCCCGCCTGAGAAGACGAAACGAAGCCAAGCCATCTGCCAGGAAAGGACACCAGCCATGGCCATGAAGATCGATCCCGAACTCTGCACCTCGTGTGGCGACTGCGAACCGGTCTGCCCGACCAGCGCGATCGCGCCGAAGAAAGGCGTCTATGTGATCAACGCCGACACCTGCACCGAATGCGAAGGCGAGCATGACCTGCCGCAATGCGTCAACGCCTGCATGACCGACAATTGCATCAACCCGGCGGCGTAAGATGACGGGCTGCTGCGACGACGGTCTGGCGACCGGGACGCGCGATCTGCGCGAAAGGCTGCGCGTGGTCGCGGTCAAGGGCGAAAGCCTCGTCGTCGCGGCGGACCGCGCCTCGGCCTGCGCCGCCTGTGCCGAGGCGAAGGGCTGCGGCACCCGGGTTCTGGTCTCATTGCGCCGCCCCGATCTGATGACGCTCGACCGCCCGGCGGGCCTTGCGGTCGCCGCGGGCGACGAGGTCGATGTGGCGATGTCCGGCAACAGCCTGCTGGCCGGGGTGGGGCTTGCCTATCTGCTGCCCGCCGTGGCCTTTGTCATCGCCCTGTCGGTGGCGACCGGGGCGGGGCTGTCGGATGGCGCTTCGGCGGTGGTGGCGCTGATCGTGCTGCCGCTGTCCTTCCTGCCGGTGGTTTTCCTTGACCGCCGCGCGAGGCTGTCGCGGGCGCTGCAGGTGCTGGACGTGATCCCGGGCCGGGGCAGATGACCGGCCGCGGCGCCCTGGCGCGGGTGGCGCTGGTTCTGGCCGCAGGGCTGGCCCTTGCGGGCGGGGTGCGCGCGCTGCGCCCGGCGCCCGACATCACCGAAACCTTTTACGTCTTCGGCACGCTGCTCGAGGTCGAGACCCATGGCGTGCCCGAACCGCAGGCGCGCGCGGCGATGGCCCGTGTCGGCGCGCATCTGCGCCAGATGCACCGCGACTGGCATGCCTGGAACCCCGGCGAACTTGAATCTCTCAACGCCGCGATTGCCGCGGGCAAGCCCTTCACCGTCGATCCGACCCTGGCAAACCTGCTGCGCAAGGGCCGCGATCTGTCCTGTCGCGCGGACGGGCTGTTCGATCCCGCCATCGGCGGCATGGTCGAGGCCTGGGGCTTTCATGCTGACGTGCCGCCCGACGGCTCTGCCCCGCCCCCCGATGCGGTGATCGACACGCTCTTGGCCGGGCATCCGAAAATGACGGATCTGCGGATCAGCGGAACCACCGTGACCTCGGTCAATCCGGCGGTGCAGCTGGATCTGGGCGCCTATGCCAAGGGGGCGGCGCTCGACATCGTCAAGGAGGATCTGAAAGCCGAAGGCGTCGAGAATGCGGTTCTGAATGCCGGCGGGGGCGTGCAGGTGATCGGCGATCACGGCGCGCGTCCGTGGCGGGTGGCGATCCGCGATCCGTTCGAATGGGGGGTGGTGGGCGCGATTTCGCTGCGCCCGGGCGAAGCCCTGCACACCTCGGGCAATTACGAGCGCTATTTCGACAACGGCGGCGTGCGGTTTTCCCATATCATCGATCCGCGCACCGGCAGGCCGATGCGCGGCATCGTCTCGGCCTCGGTGCTGGGGGGGAACGGCGTGCCCTCGGACGGGGCGGCGACGGCGCTTTGCGTCGCGGGCGAAAAGGACTGGCCGCGGGTGGCGGCGCAGCTTGGTCTGACGGCGGTGTTGATGATCACCGATGACGGCCGGATGCTGGCGACGCCCGAGATGATGAAACGGCTTGATCCCGTGGACGGCGGTTTTCCCGTGCCGATCACCGTTGTCGATCTGCCCAAGGATGTGACCATTCCGTCCTGCCCCGAGGGCTGAAGTCGGATTTGGCACCGCGCTTGCAGCGCCGATCCTGTCACGATCTGGAGTTGGAACGATTCCATATTGCAGTGCAGCAATGATCACGCTACCCCCTCGGACCGAGATTTCCGCTGGGGCACGGCCCCGACCGACCGAAGACAGGAGTGAGAGATGAAAACCAACAGCAAATTGCCCGACGTCACGTTCCATACCCGCGTGCGCGATGAAAGCGTCGGCGGCCCGAACCCCTACCGCTGGCAGGACGTCACCACCGCCGAGTATTTCGCAGGCAAGCGGGTGATCCTGTTCTCGCTGCCCGGCGCCTTCACGCCGACCTGCTCGACCTACCAGCTGCCGGGCTTTGAAAAGGGCTTCCCCGAGTTTGCCGCGCAGGGCATCGACGAAATCTACTGCCTGTCGGTCAACGACAGCTTCGTGATGAACCAATGGGCCAAGGCGCAGGGGCTGGAAAACGTCAAGGTGATCCCGGACGGCTCGGGCGAATTCACCCGCCGCATGGGCATGCTGGTGCGCAAGGACAATCTGGGCTTCGGCCTGCGCTCGTGGCGCTATGCGGCGATCATCGACAACGGCGTGATCGAGGCCTGGTTCGAAGAGCCCGGCCTGATGGACAACTGCCCCGAGGATCCCTATGGCGTCTCCAGCCCGGAAAACGTTCTGGCCTGGCTGAAGACCGCGAAAGCCGCCTGAGCGATCCGACAGAGGTTCCGAAAGCCCCGCCGCACCGGCGGGGCTTTTGCGTTGCGGGGCAGGGTCCGACAATTTGTCGGATATGCTCCAAACCCGGCGCCGATGCTGCAAAAACCGGGCCGTTTCACCTGGCACGTTGCTTGCTTGATCCCTGATAACAGGGGGATGCACCATGTCCGAAGCCTTGAAGTCGAAAATCGCCGCCGTCCTGAACGAGCCGGGCTGCGCCACCAACGCGACCAAGACCGATGTCCTGCGCAAGAAGGGCTGCACCAAGCAGCTGACCCCCGGCGCCGCGGCGGGCGGCTGCGCCTTTGACGGCGCGATGATCGCGCTGCAGCCGATCGTCGATGTCGCCCATCTGGTCCACGCCCCCGCCGCCTGCTGGTCGAACGGCTGGGACAACCGCTCTTCGGCGTCTTCGGGGTCCGAGCTGTTCCGCAAGGGCTTCACCACCGATCTGTCGGAAATCGACATCGTCATGGGCCATGGCGAGAAGAAACTTTACCGCGCGCTCCGCGAAGTGATCGAGGCGGAGAGCCCCGCCGCCGTCTTCGTCTATGCGACCTGCGTGACGGCGCTGATCGGCGATGATCTGGACGCCGTCTGCAAGGCGGCCACGGCGAAATGGGGCACGCCCTGCATTCCGGTCAATGTGCCGGGGTTCGCGGGGTCGAAGAACCTCGGCAACAAGCTGGGCGGCGAGGCGCTTCTGGATCACGTCATCGGCACGCTGGAGCCGGAGACGGTGACGCCCTGTGACGTCAACATCATCGGCGATTACAACCTGTCGGGCGAGCTGTGGCAGGTCAAACCGCTGCTCGACAAGCTGGGCATCCGCATTCTGGGCTCGATCGCCGGGGATGCGCGCTATCGTCAGGTGGCGATGGCGCACCGGGCGAAGGTGACGATGCTGGTCTGTTCGCAGGCGCTGATCAACGTCGCCCGCAAGATGCAGGAGCGCTACGGCATCCCCTATTTCGAGGGCTCGTTCTACGGCATCTCCGACACCTCGCAATCCTTGCGCACCATGTGCCGGATGCTGGTCGAACAAGGCGCGCCGAAAGATCTTCTGAACCGCTGCGAAGTGTTGATCGCCAAGGAAGAGGCCAAGGCCTGGGCGGCGCTGAAACCATTTCGCCCCAAGGTCGCGGGGCGTCGGGTGCTGCTTTACACCGGCGGGCACAAGTCCTGGTCGGTCGTTTCCGCGCTGCAGGAACTGGGGATGGAGGTGGTCGGCACCTCGATGCGCAAGGCCACCGACAATGACCGCGACCGGGTCATCGAGATCATGGGCGATGACAAGCACATGTATGAAAACATGGCCCCGCGCGAGATGTATCAGATGCTGAAGGACGCCGGGGCGGATGTGCTTTTGTCCGGCGGCCGGTCGCAGTTCGTCGCGCTGAAGGCGCTCGTGCCCTGGGTCGATGTCAATCAGGAAAAGCACGAACCCTATGCGGGTTACATGGGGATGGTCGATCTGGTGCGCGCCATCGACCGCTCGGTGAACAACCCGATGTGGGCGGATCTGCGCGCCCCCGCGCCCTGGGATGCGCCCCTGACCGGATCGGTTCTGCCCGCGCCGTCGGGCGCCTGCCCGGTGACCGGGATTGCCGCGCCAAGGGGCCGTGCCCCGGTGCTGGTGCCGCAACAGGCCGCCGTCGCCGCGCCCGAGGTCATCGCCGCGCCGGATCTGGCCGCGATGACCAATTCCGCCGCCGATTTCGAGGATTGCTGACATGGCCGTGCTGACCCATCCCCGCCGCGCGCTCTCGACCAATCCGCTGAAGACCTCGGCCCCCCTTGGTGCGGCGATGGCCTATCTGGGCATCGAGGGCGCGGTGCCGCTGTTTCATGGCGCGCAGGGCTGCACGGCGTTTGGCATGGTCCATCTGGTGCGCCATTTCAAGGAAGCCGTGCCGCTGCAGACCACCGCGATGAACGAGGTGACGACGATCCTTGGCGGCGGCGAGCAGATCGAGGAAGCGATCGACAACATCCGCAAGCGGGCGAACCCGAAGTTCATCGGCATCGCTTCGACCGCGCTGACCGAAACCCGCGGCGAGGATATCGCGGGCGAGTTGCGCGCGATGCAGGCGCGGCGCAAGGACTGGGCGGGCACTGCGGTCGTCTATGCCGCCACCCCGGATTTCGACGGCGGTCAGCAGGACGGCTGGGCGAAGGCGGTCGAGGCGCTGGTGGCGGCGCTGGTCCCCGTCACCGCCGAACGCGACCCCGACCTGCGGCAGGTCAACCTGCTGGTGCCAAGCTATTTCACCCCGGCCGAGATCGACGAGGTGGTGCGGCTGATCCGGTCGTTCGGCCTTGCGCCGATCGTGCTGCCCGACCTTTCGACCTCGCTTGACGGGCATCTGTCGGACGACTGGTCGGGCCATTCGCTCGGCGGCACGCCGGTCGCCGCCTTCGCGCAGATCCCGCGGTCGGCTGTCACGCTGGCGATTGGCGAGCAGATGCGCGCAGCGGCGCAGATGATCGAGGAAAAGGCGCTGGTTCCCTATCACGTCTTCCAAAGCCTGACCGGCCTCAAGGCTGTCGATGCCTTTGTCCGCGTGCTGATGGAACTCTCGGGGATGCAGGACCCGCCGCCCTCGATCCGGCGCGACCGGGCGCGGATGATGGATGCGGCGCTTGACGCGCATTTCTTCACCGGCGGTCTGCGCGTCGCCATCGGCGCCGATCCCGATCTGATGTTCGCGCTCTCCACCGCGCTTGTGGCGATGGGCGCCGAGATCGTCACCGCGGTGACGACGACGCAACACTCCGCGGTGATCGAAAAGATGCCCTGCGCCGAAGTCATCCTGGGCGATCTGGGCGATGTCGAACGCGGCGCGAAACAGGGGGGCGCGCAGATCCTGATCACCCACAGCCACGGCCGCCATGCCGCCGAAGCGCTGCATCTGCCGCTGGTCCGGGTGGGCTTTCCGATCTTCGACCGCATCGGCGCGCAGGATGCCTGCCGCGTCGGCTATCGCGGCACCCGCGCGTTCCTTTTCGAAATCGCCAATGCGATGCAGGCGATCCATCACAGCCCCCGCCCCGAAGACTTCGGCGCCACCCCCATCCCACAGGAGTTTGATCATGTCCCGCACCCTGCGCCTTGTTGAACCGGCAGGCCCCGCCCCCGGCGAAAAGCCGCTGCGCGTGGCCATCGCCTCGAACGATCTGGAAAATCTTGACGCCCATTTCGGTTCGGCCCGGCAGATCGCCGTCTATGACGTCTGGAAGACCGGCGCCCGTTTCGTCGAGGTGCATCAGTTTTCCAACTCGACCGACCAGAAGGGCCGCCATGACGAGCTGGAAGACCGCATCGGGCCGAAGCTTGACGCGCTTTCGGGCTGCACGCTGGTCTTTGCGCTGGCCGTCGGCGGGCCCTCGGCCGCGCGGATGGTGCGCGCGGGGATGCATCCGATCAAGCGCAAGGAGCCCGAGCCGATCCATGCGGTGATCGAACAGGTGCAGGTGATGCTGAACGGCACCCCGCCGCCCTTCCTGCGCAAGGTGCTGGGCACCTATGCCAAGCCCGATTTCACCGCCGACTTCGACGAGGAGGAAACCGCCTGATGACGATGACGCTGGATGCTGCCCGCGGCGGCGAGATGGTTGAAAGCCCGTTTTTGGCGCAACTGGTTGCGGTGATCCGCGCCGAGGACAGCCATGGGTTGTGGGACGACAAGACGAATGCGGATATCCTGTCCGAATTCATCGTCACCGCCGAGGAACGCCGCGCGATGCCGATCATCGGCGACCCGGATCCGGAGCTGATCTGGCGGATGACGAAATTCTACGACGCGATCGGGCTTCTGGTCGAAAAGCGCACCGGCTGCATGGCCAGCCAGATGCAGAAGATGCACCACGAGGGCTTCGGTCGCGTCGTGCTGATCGCGGGCAAGCTGGTCGTGGTGTCGAAACACCTGCGCGACGTGCACCGCTTCGGCTTCGAGACCTGGGCGAAACTGGCCGAGGCGGGCGAGAAACTGGTCGAAAGCGCCGTCGCCACGATCAACGACTTCCCCGAAGCGGCGAGGGCCTGAGATGACGCTGGAAGAACTGGAAGCCCGGGTGAAGAAGCTGTCGCTGCGCGCGACCGATGCCAAGATGAACCTGCACGACCTGTCCGAGGAGCTGCCGACCGACTGGCAGAAGATCCCGCAGGTGGCCGAGGCGACCTGGCAGATTTTCAAGGACCTGGACGAAGCCCGCAAGGCGCTCAAAGCCGCCAAGCAAGCATAACAAGGACAAAGCGATGCCGACTGTTGCCTATACCCGCGGGGGCGCGGAATACACGCCCGTTTACCTGATGAAGATCGACGAGAAGAAGTGCATCGGCTGCGGTCGCTGCTTCAAGGTCTGCGGTCGTGACGTGATGAGCCTGCACGGGCTGACCGAGGATGGCCAGGTCGTCGCCCCCGGCACCGATGAATGGGACGAGGTCGAAGACGAAATCGTCAAGAAAGTCATGGCTTTGACCGGGGCCGACAATTGCATCGGCTGCGGCGCCTGCGCCCGGGTCTGCCCCTCTGAATGCCAGACCCATGCGGCACTTTCCTGACCCTTTCGCCACGGCTCCGGGGCCGGTGATCCCGGCCGAGGCCTTCGGCTTCCTTCTGGCCCGGGGGCTGCGCGAACGCGCCTGCGGGCTGGGGCCGCTGACGGCGCGGCTCGGGCTGTCGGGCGCCGATCTGGCGGCGCTGCGCGACCGCTTCGCCCCGGGGATGGACCTGCCCGATCTTGACCTGCCGCGGCCCGAGGCGGGGCCGGATCAGCAGGCGATCGAGACGCTGATCCTGTGGCGGGCGGGTGTTGCGACGCCCGAGGCGCGCTGGCTGGCCGCGATTCTGGCGCGGCGGTCGATGGAGACGCGGCATCTGTGGGAAGACCTCGGTCTGCCCTCGCGTCCGGCGCTGAGCGCGATGATCCGGCAGTTCCTGCCCGGCCTTGCGGCCGCCAATTCCCAGAACATGCGCTGGAAGAAGTTCTTCTACCGGCAGATCTGCTCGGACGCGGCGTTTTCACTGTGCCTTTCGCCGTCGTGCGATGAATGCGACGAACGGGCCGCCTGCTTTGCCCCCGATTGATCCGGCGCGCCTGCTGGCCGGGGCCGAGGGCGCCCGGTCCGACACCGCCGCCAGCGCCGAGGTGATCGCCCGCGCGCTGGCCGCCGCGCCCGAGGATCTGGAGGTGCGGCTGGCGGCCTATCGCTTCTACTTCTTCACCCACGACTACGCCGCCGCCGTGCCGCAGGCCGAGGCCGTGTTGCGGCTAGCGGCGCTGCGGCTCAACCTGCCGCCCGATCCGGCGCTGGTGCGCCCGGGTGACGCCGATTTCACCGCGCATGACTTTGCGCCGGGGCTCTATCTGCAGGCGCTGATCGGGCTTGGCTATTCTGCCGCGCGCGCCGGGCAGCGCGATCTCGCCCGGCGGGTGCTGGCGAAGGCCGCCGCGCTTGACCCCACGGACCGGTTCGGCGGCGCCTGGCTTCTGGCGCGCGTCGCGGCGGGCGAGGACGACTGAGCCGCGATGCGACAATCCCTGTCGGGAATCCCTCAATGTCGGCCCGGACCTTGCATCCCCGTCACCGATCCCGGCCCGAAGCTTGCTGAACCCGCCCCGAAGGGTTGGCACGTTGCTTGCTGCATCCCTGATGAACTCATCACACGGGAGAGCGTCATGATCGAGATCACCCAACCCGCCCAGGAAGCGATCAAGGCCGCCATCGAGGGCGCCGGTCAACCCGTTGCCGGGCTGCGCCTGATGGTGCAGGCGGGCGGTTGCGCCGGGCTGAAATACGGCATGGCGCTGGAGCTGGAAGCCCAGCCCGACGATGCCAGCCTGACCTTTGGCGAGGTCACCGTGCTGATCGACCCGCTGACGCGCGAGCATATCGCGGGCACGAAGATCGACTTCGTCAGCAACCTTGAAGGCGCCGGATTCACCTTCGACAACCCGAACGCCAAAAGCGCCTGCGGCTGCGGCAAATCCTTCTGCTGAGGGGAAAGCGATGCGCGACATGCAAGACGACGACACGAAATCGCCCGCTCCGCCGCCCGCCGCCGCCGCGGCCGCGCGGCGCGCCGCAGGGGGCGCCGCCCCCGAC
>NZ_SWJZ01000030.1 GCF_005144475.1 Rhodobacter capsulatus
AAACAGTAAGGGTGTCATTTGGATCGATGATCGCCTTCCCGACTTGGAGCGTATCGTCGAGAAAACAGAGCGCTTCGACCTAATCCTTTGTTCCGCAGTGCTGATGTTGGTTGAGCCCATGGACTTGAAAAAAAGCCTCACGACGTTCGCCCAAGTGCTAGTCCCTGCAGGCAAACTTGCGATCAATCTGCGAACACCGATGCCAGATGAGCCGCCCGGCATTTTCTTCGATCATGCCGACCACGACGTATTAGCCGCAGCTGATGCTGCAGGGTTCAGATGTTTGCACCGTTTTGAGGCCAAGGATGCTCTTGGACGTAGCGGTTACGATTGGCGCGGTTTTGTTTTTGAACGTTCCAATTGATCCCATATCTTGTGCAATGCGCTGATATCATGTGAAAATATCTTCGCTAGCGATGGATGCTTTTCTAGATAGACAGCGAAGCACTTCCTTGGAGTTCTAATGACTTCGATTTCTTCGACGCCTTGCCCCAGGATACTGCCGGACGGTTCCGTATGTGGCTCTCTCGAACGACGCCCACGCGGCAATTGCGCTGCTTGTCATCGGCGGGCAGCAGCGGCCTACAGGAAGCGCAAAGCCGAAGCGCCCGGATCCCATACCGAAGCTGAGTGGCTTTCCCTTGCCGCAACCTTCACACATTGTCCCGGCTGCAATCGGCCTTGGGACGAAGTCGAACGCCCGAATGGTCAGCGCAACCCATTCACAAAAGGGCATATAATTGCCCTGACAGAAGGTGGATCGGACTGCATTGCAAATCTTCGCCCCGAGTGCGCGCGGTGCAATTACGGTGGAGCAGGAGTCGGGTTCTCGGCACGCAGGAAGTGAGACTTTTGTGGCCGCCGTGAGTTCGGTGCCTGCTCAACGTATCGCTGCTTTTTGGGCGAACCGCGAACACTGCATAGTCCTCTTCGGTCGAAATGACATCGGCCCCGGTCTTTCGACCGGGGCCTTTGCTTTTGCACGATCAGTCTCCGCGGCGGGTGTTGGGGCGGGACCAGATGAGGCTCGAGCCCTCACCGTCTTCGTCATCGAAGAGGTTGGCGTAGATCGGGGCGGCGAAGCTCGGATCGTCCAGCTTCAGGCCCAGGTATTCGCGGCCCTCGTTCGATTTCTTCGTCCAGGCGGCGCCGATCTCGGCGCGGCCGACCAGGACCCGGTGGGACGGAGCGTTCTCGCCCGAGGCCCTCAGGTCGGGGACGAGGCGCACGCCCTTGGCCTGCAGGCTGAGGGTGAAGATTTCGCCGGTGTATTCGCTGCCGGTCTTCTTGAAGGTACCGATGGTCGCCATGTTCTTTCTCCGTTTTGCTCTGTTTCGGGCCCGCGTCCTTGCGGCCTCGATGGCGATCGACAGCCCGAAGGCGACCGGTGGCGCACCCCCCTCGCGGGGGCCAGACAGCACAGGAGGAACTTTCTTGTCCCGCGAGGAATGACGGCTCTGCCGGCAGGGGAAGAAAGTTGTGACGACGCTGTTGCGCCGAAGCGGTCGAGGCGAAGACGACCTTTGGGCAGATCAGCCCATCAACAGAGGCCGTTGGACGCGGGCTGGGACAGACAATCCACGGAGATCAAGGCGACCCTGAAGGACCATCAGGTAAGACAAGACAGGCACCACCGGCGATAAAACCACCTCAGCGACCAGTCAGGCCAGCTTGCACCTCCCCCTGACCTGCGGCCTCGCGGCGCCCGCCACTCCACTTGGTTCAGGTCAGCCAGAAAGATGGAAGACAAAGGACGATTTTCGAACGAGGGCAGCGATTGGGCCAAGATGCTGGTCGATCTTGGCTGAGACTCCATCATAACCCGCACAACTCGATGATGATCTGACGGTGAGGCCCTTGCCCTCGCTCACCGCCCCAATACCTGCCGCAACAATGATCACTTGGCAAAGTCCTGTCGAAACCCGGGGCCATCCAGCCGCTGAAATCCTCACGCAGCAGCGGTCGACGAACGGCGAATGCCGTCCGTGCCAAACTAGGCCAGCCAAATGCAAACACCCCCCGACGAAACCGCAGGAGGGTGCTAAAGGGTCAGGAATTTCCAGTCGGCTTGCGGGGTGCCCGCGTCAGTCGATCGCCTTAAAGATCTCGCCTGCCTCGGGATGGTCGCCCGCGAACTCGTAGAGCCGCATGTAGGCTTCGGACAGTTGGTCGGCCTCATATCGGAACGAGAGATGGGATAGCGCGAAGAGGGTGGCGATGATCCCCGCGGCCTCGGCCGAAAGCTCGCCCATGTAGCCGTTCGTCTCGCAGTAGATGCGGAACCGATTGTCGGCGTCGGGCGAAAGGAACAAGGGCTGCCCACCTCGCTCGTGGAAACTCCAGAGCCCGCCATTGTAATCGTCGGGGGCCAGCCAGGACATGAACTGATAGACGGCCCGCTCGCCGATCAGCATCAGGGCGGGGCTAAAGAGCGCGGGCAAGAACGCCATCCGGCGCGCCTCGGGTACGAGGGTGGCAGGTTTCAGGGCGGTTGCAGCTTCGGTCATTTGGAAATCCTCCGAATCAGGGGGTGAATTGCGCGCCCCGGCGGCTCTCTCGACCCACCCGAACACGCCGATTTCCGGCCCAACTCTCCCTCTCCTGCGGTCGGGGAGTTGATTTTGTTCTCTATATGTTCTATATTGGAGAGACGATCCACATGGGAGATCCATCATGGACGCTGCCACGTTTGCTTTGCCCGCCACTGAACGCCAGATCGCCTATGCGCGGTCTCTGGCGCTCCGCAACCAGAGCCTGTTGCCTTGGGAAGTTCAGCAAGACCGCCGCTCGCTCAGCGCCTGGATTGAGTCGCAGGCGAAGTTGAAGCCTGCGGACACCAGCCATCCAACCTCCAAGCAGGTCGCCTTTGCCGAACGGCTTGCGCGGATCAAACGCCGCGCCGTGCCGGACGAATGCTTTCGGGACCGGCAGTTGCTGTCGCGCTGGATCGACAGCAACCGCTGAGGGACAACCGGGGCCCGGGACGGGAATGGACGGATTTCGGGGCAGCTATCCGAACCGCCGCCCTTCCTCCGTGAAGGTATAGCCATTGGCGATCAGCGTCTCGTCCACGGCCTCGTCCGATGTCAGGTAGTCGTATTCCTGCTCAAGCTGGCGATATAGCCAATTGGCGAGGTCGCGCAGCGCATCGGTGACAATGGACGCGGCATCGCCGATGCCCTCGACCGCGGCCGCACTGTCCCGGGACACAGAGACCGCCATGGTGAAGGCATGGTAGTAGTTGCCGCGATGCGTGACCTCGGCGCGCAGCTGGTATAAATTCCGCTGCTGCGCCGCCTGCAAGGTCTCCGCGATCCGGTGCAGGGTCTTGTCCTTCGGCGCATAAGCGCGAAGTCCGGCTGCGGCGGATTTTCGGTAAGAATAGACGCCCTCCCAAGCCGCACCATCGCCTTGCGACCAGAAGCCGCTGAACCAGATGCAGGGATCCTCGCGGGTGCGACCGCCGATAAGGCGAGTGGCCCGGGTCTTCAGGCGGATGCCGAGGATTTCCGCGATGCGCTGGAAGTCCTCGTAGACAGCATCATACCAGTCATGGTCAAAACCGCCCTCGCGATACCAGGCGCGGGCTCTGTCCTTGGCGCCGTCGGGAAGTTCATTGAGGCGATAGACAGTCGTTGAGATCACTTCGGGCATCAGCGGGTCCCTCTGTTGCATGGCCCAGCAGAATGGCGGGGGGTGGGTTTCCGGAAGGGGCGAAGATCAGGCCACCAGGGCGTGATCGACTGCAGCGGCTGCAAGGTCGCGCCAGAACGGCTCGACCAGTCGGCCTTCCAGCGAGCGGGCGCGGGTGAGGAGCGCAGCAGCCGACGCGGGATCGTCGACGTCGGTCGCCGCGCGGGCCTCGGCTCGAAGCCCGCAGGCGTCGGTCACCACGCGCCGCGCCTCGGCATCGCTGTCGACCGGAGCGCACCAGCTGATCAGGCCTGCCTGCACGTCACCTGCCAGCACCAGGCAGTGGTCGGCATCGAGAATGGTGATGAACTGCGGCGCCAGACGCAGGGCCGGATCGCTGCCTGCGGCGATCAGACCGGAAGTTAGTGCGGTGCGAGCTACGATCATGGCAACCGCGAGGTCACCGCAGGTGCCGAGATCGACTTCGCGCTCGAAGCACAGCTGATCGAGCGCCGGATCGTCCCAATGCGCTCGACATTGGCAGCTGACCCGCAGGGGCAAGCGGTCCGCAAGGCGCAGATGGGCAAGAACCCCGCCGATCAAGTTGTCGCCGGGACCACGGAAGGCGGTTTGGGAGATAGGTGCAGTCATCGGGATCACTCCGCAACGGGCGGCAGGAGACTCTCTCCCACCCTGAAACCCGTCACGGAACCACCCGCCCATCTCTCCCTCTGGCGAGTGCCCGACCGAGAAGCCATGCACCCGCCACTTGGGGATCAGCCGCCTGCCCTGCCCCGCCAACCAATAAAACTCGACGGTCCGTCACAGACGGCGTGCCGTGCTTCATCGATGACGAAACCGAAGGCGCCAACTTTGTAGTCCCCAGAGGGGACAAGGAAGCGGCGCTCTTCAGATTGTGGATCGCGCCGCCCGCCGCACGTGGCGATCACCTCGGTGAAACCGCGATGCTGGTCGGAATAGATCGCCGAGATCACGACCCAGTCTTTCGCGTGATCGCGGGCAAAGGCTTCGCCATCACGCGTGCGGGATTCACCAGGACGCAGCGCCCGGCCCTTGATCGCCTCCCAGGCATCTGGCCAGTTGTGGCGCAGGGTCTCTTCGGCTTGGCGCCGTTCAAGCCCCGTGAAGAGATCCGGCCAAGCGGTCGCTACAGCGGCCCACGCGGCATCTTCCTCGTACCAGCCACCAGCGTCGCGCAGCAGGCGATGGACTTGAGCATTGCGGTCCGCGGACAGGTGGAACCCACCATGACCGGAGGTCGAGTGGAAGACCACGCCTTCGCTGTAGCGGACCGCGCCCTGCGATGGTCCCCAGGGCGTGTTGGCATTGGCGCGGAACTCCTGCCGACCGAGGGTGGCCTTCTCGCCTTGATGCTCGGCCTGTTCCTGAACGAGGGCGCGGAAAGCAGCCTCGTCAGCAACATCGCCGCCATGGCCGTAGAAGTCGGACCGCTTCCAGTCCGACAGGGGTTTGGAGAGACGCCAAATGCTGCCGAGGAAATGTCGGCCATCAGCTTTGGGGAGCATGGCATAGGCGGCATCGCCGACCCGGGCGACGATCAGGCCCTCGGCACTGCGGCCGAATTCCGGGATGGGGAAAGAGGCGGGCGCGCAAGTCGGAACAACTGTGTTCATGCGACGAGCGCCTCCACCGCTTCGATGTCTTCGCCGTTCAGCGCAGCAGTCAGCCATTCATGGGTGCTGATCCAGCCAATACTTTTGCGCGCACCGAGGTCAATGACATGGGCGCCGCCGCCGAACGCCTCCAGTCGGGGCCGGGAACAGGTGTTGGCATAGTCAAAACCCCAGAGGCCGGTGAGATCGAGGTCTTCCGCGAGGCGCAGCACGAAGCGGATGACGCCTTCGACGTCGCCCTCCCCATCGTCATGGAACCAGAGCACCGAACTGCCCGGGCCATCCTGCAGCGCCAGCGCAAAGCCCGAGAATTCCGGATCGTCCGAGGCTTCGTCTTCCTTGCGCAAGCGCAGGAAGAGATCGAGCGCCGCGATCGCCTTGTTGGCCGTGCCCACGTCCAGGACGCAGGAGAATTGGGTGAAATAGTCAGCCACGATGGGCTCCTTCTAGAATGAGAAACCCGGGCCACACGGCCGGGTCAGGTTGGGTGGCGATTGGGGGAAGATCAGCCCGCTTCTGCGGGCTGGGGGATTTTGGCGGCGCCTGCGCCGCGGCATGGGCCTGCAAGAGGTCGCGGTAATAGCGCTTGCGCGCCTCGCGCCAACTGCGGACCGCGAGCGTGTCGGGATGCAGCCGGCGGATCGCCGTGCGGACGACCGTGAGGGGAGAGGCTTCGGGTGGAAGACCGAGGTTCTGATATACCCGGCTCATGTCAGCTGACCTCCCGCACGGGGCTCGCCAGATACGGATCGACCTCGGCTTCGATCTTCTGGGTGCGGCCCATCCAGGGCTCGGCCCGGATCGACCGCGCCCAATCGGCAAAGCTGGGGATGAAACCCAGATCCTCGCGGACATGCTGCTCGCCGACCCAGCGGGTCGGGATCACCCGGCCCGACAACAGAGTGAGGGTTTTCCCATGGATCTGCTCCAGCAGGAAAATCCCCTCGGCATGATGACGGAGGGCGCGATGCCTAAAGTCCGCCAGGATGAGCTTCGAGGCATCGAAGAATTCATGGCAGGCGAGATAGTCCTCGACCGTCCCGCCCCATTTCTTCACTGAAGACAGCGCGTGGTGATAAGGATGTGCCATCGCCGCCCCTCAGAAATCATGGGTGAAGAGTTCGGACGAGGTGAACCGCTCGTTGAACTCGAGATGGATGGTCCGGGCGCGGGCATCGATACAGAATTCGCCATAGGCGCCGTCATTGTCCTGCCAGCCGGAATGGGTATCGGAGAGGAGGTCGTAGACAAGCTCTTCGACGGCGCTTTCGAGGCGCAGAATGCGCTCGGTGGGTGCCCCGCTCTGCCAGTCGATGCCAGCAAAGGTGATCTGAGCGGCGGGCAGCGTGACGCTCTGATCGGCATCATTTTGGGCCTCGATGCTTTCGATCTGCCCGCTGTCGCCCGAGCCGTCGAAGCTGACCAGGACATGGGCGATGCCAACATGGCGCAGCCCATCGAACAGCACCTCCTTGTTTCGGGCGTGAAGCGCCGCCTCGGCAGCGTCACGCTCGGCCTGCTCGGCCAGAATGCGGGACAGTTCGGACGAGAGTTCAGGGGTCGGCGCAGCGCGGCCGGGAAGATGGATGGTCATTTCAGGATCTCCGGGGAGAGCGGGTTACAGGTGAGCACGCCGCCGCTCTCTCTGTCTCAGCGGGCTCGCCCTGCCCGCTCCCTCCTCGACCTCTCCCTTGCCGAACCCTTAGGTTCGGTTCCGTGTCCCCGGACGGGCGCGCTGGTAAGCGCTCCCGGATTGGGGGGGTGAGGCGCTTGCGCGCCTCACTGCCAGGGGTCGATTTCCAGGGCGACGAGGGCTTCGTCGCCATCGTATTCATCGGACGGCATCGCTGCGTGGGTGCCGTCCCCGGCCTGGAACACGACGATCGAGACCATGAGCGTGGCAGCGAGAGAGGCGGCGAAAGCGGTGGCATCCTTGTAGGACATGGGGTTGGCTCCTGTCTTCTTGGGGGCGGAGGACCATCCCCCGCGCGACAGGCGCCCGAAGTGTTTGACCGGATCTGCAATCACCCTCGTGCGTTCGGCTCGTCCGAATCCGCGAGGGCGGCACGCTCGCGTAGCCGACCCCTCTGGGGTTGAGTGTCAAAGAGACGGATCAGACCAAGGACAGCGAATGGAAGCGGGGGATGGGGTTTTGACCCTGGACAGGCGCCCTGCCCCTTCACGGGATGCCAACCGCTCGCCAGCCGTGCCGCCAAGTTGGTCCCAATTGATCGTCGTGTTCCAGACCGGGGTCTCACGAATTCCAATGCTGCCCATGTATATGAGGCGGGCCACGCGCCCGACCCGACCTCTGGCACGAGGCCGCAACGCGCCGATCCTCACACCATCGGCGTTCTTCCGGCTGGATCAGCCGTCGCACTAGGGATCGTTGCCCGAATGGGGGGAGACTGCCCAGCAGGCTCCAGTCGGACGACCAGAGCCCGGTCCCGGCTCTGCCGGGGTGTGCCATCGTCTTCCTTGCCGAAGTTCTGCAGTCGATCAATGCGAAACCTATCTTGAAATCTCCACACTTGATTGTCAGAAAAACATAGCCTATTTTCTGACGCATGATGACGACGTCCGCCTCCGTTCCCGATCGGGTCATGAAGCGTGTCCGCGCAAGCGGACGCGGCAGCGTGTTCACGCCGCGCGACTTCCTCGACATGGCCGCACGTGCTGCAGTTGACCAGGCTCTGTCACGTCTGGCCAAGGCAGGACATCTCCGGCGACTTGCGCGCGGGCTCTACGACTTCCCCAAGTTGCACCCTATGCTCGGGGCCCTTACCCCTGCACCTGATGCTGTGGCGCAGGCCCTAGCCCGGGAAACTGGATCGCACTTGCAGATAGATGGCGCGCGCGCCGCAAACACACTGGGCCTCTCAACGCAAGTCGCTGCGCAAAGCTCCTGGCTGACGGATGGACCATCCCGGCGCGTGGTTCTGGGTAAGCGCGTGGTCGATCTCCGCCATGCCTCGCCCAAGCATCTTATCGCGCCTGGCAGCCCGGCAGGAACCGTAGTTCAGGCGCTACGCCATGTGGGCGTATCCCGCGCCGCAGATGTACTTCGGATCGCGGCTCAAAGCCTGACGGAGAGCGACAAGAGGACCCTCGCCAAAAGCGCCGCCCAAGCGCCCGCCTGGATGCGCTCCACCTTGCTGTCGATTGCCGATCTCGGGACGGGCGACCGCATTGGATAAGGTCGCACGCCTTTCCGCCGCGGACCGCGCCGCCCTCTTCGGGGAAACCGGTGCCGGTCGGGGCGTGGCGAACACTATCATCGAAAAGGACTTCTGGGTCTGCTGGACCCTGCGGCGCATTTTTACCTTGCCGAAAGGCCCGACAGCTTCGCTGGTATTCAAAGGTGGAACTTCGCTTTCGAAAGCCTTCAACGCGATCCGGCGGTTTTCCGAAGACATCGACCTTTCTTTTGATCGTGCCGAGCTTGGCTACGCCGGGGATCGCGACCCAGAGCAAGAAGGTCTCGGAAAGAACAAGGCCGCCAAGCTGATCGACGATCTGGTACGCGACGTCGAGACTCACATCGCCAACCAGCTGCTCCCAGCCTTGCAGTCAGCATTCGCCAAGGAACTGGGCGAACCAAGCGAAGGTGGGTGGGCGTTGGACATAGACCCCAACGACGCCCAAACGGTGAACTTTCACTACCCGGCAGCATTTGCGACCACCGAATATGCAGGCATGTCCTACATCACCCCTCGCGTGAAACTAGAGCTCGGGGCACGCGGTGATCCTTGGCCAACCGAGGAAAAGGTCATCCGACCCTACGCGGCCGAGGACTACCCGGCCTTTTTTGAGGATGCAGATACCACAGTCCGCGTGCTTTCGGCACGGCGTACCTTCTGGGAGAAGGCGACGGCGCTCCATGCAGAAGCTCATCGCCCACCGGAATCGCCAACGCCGCAGTACTTCTCACGGCATTTCTACGATCTCGCGATGCTGCTCGACACCGACGATAGCAAGGCAGCCTGCAGCGACTACGAACTCTTGGTGCAGGTGGCCAAGCACAAGGCTGTGTTTTTCCGTTCGGCATGGGCGAGCTATGAAACTGCCCGCCCGGGCACCCTGCGCCTTCTGCCGAGCGAGGCACGCATCAAGGATCTGCGAGCCGACTATCGAGCCATGGCCCCGATGATGTTCGACGCAAAGCCACCGGCTTTCGACGAAATCATTGCGAGGATCGGGCAACTCCAAGACTTAGTGAACGGCTGAAGTCAATGCGGCGTGGCAGCCGTTAATCTCTAAAGCAAGAACGCCTTCGGCCCCGGTCTTTCGACCGGGGCCTTTGCTTGTGCACGATCAGTCGCCGCGGCGGGTGTTGGGGCGGGACCAGATGAGGGAGTGGCCCTCGCCGTCTTCGTCATCGAAGAGGTTGGCGTAGATCGGGGCTGCGAAGCTCGGATCGTCCAGCTTCAAGCCCAGGTATTCGCGGCCCTCGTTCGATTTCTTCGTCCAGGCGGCGCCGATCTCGGCGCGGCCGACCAGAACCCGGTGGGAGGGGGCGTTCTCGCCCGAGGCCCGCAGGTCGGGGACGAGGCGCACACCCTTGGCCTGCAGGCTGAGGGTGAAGATTTCACCGGTGTATTCGGTGCCGGTCTTCTTGAAGGTGCCGATGGTCGCCATGTTCTTTCTCCGTTTTGCTCTGTTTCGGGCCCGCGTCCTTGCGGCCTCGATGGCGATCGACAGCCCGGAGGCGACCGCTGGCGCACCCCCGCATCCCGGGGTCCCCTGCACGCTTGCGTGCTGGGGTGGGTCGGGGGCTGGACAGCACAGGAGGAACTTTCTTGCCTCGCGAGGAATGGCGGCTCTGCCGACAGGGGAAGAAAGTTGTGACGACGCTGTTGCGCCGAAGCGGTCGAGGCGAAGACGTCCTTCGGGCAGATCAGCCCATCACCAGAGGCCGTTGGACGCGGGCTGGGACAGACACACCACGGAAATCAAGGCGACACTGAAGGCCCGTCAGGAAAGACATGTCAGGCACCACCGGCGATGAAGCCACCTCCGCCAGAAGTCTGGCCAGCTTGCGCCTCCCCCTGACCTGCGGTTTCAAGGCTCCCGCTGCTCTACCGGCTTCCGGGCTGACAGCGTGATGGCAGACAAAGGCCAGGATTCGAACGAAAAGCCGTAACTGGCAAAAAAGCAGACCGATCCGGGATGAGGTCTCCTCAAAATCCTACCAACTCTGTGACCATCAGGGCGCAGGACCGGCCCCCTGATCAACCTACCCGACCAGCCGTTGCGTCGATGAGCGCCTGGCAAAGCACGTCCGAAAGCTGGAGCTGACGGCCCATTCCTGACGGTCGTGCCGGGGTGCGCATCGCATTCTGCCTCTCCGAAACGGTCGCGCCTGTCCGCCGCAGCATTTTCCGAGGGGCATCGTCGGCTATGCGGAAGATGCGGACATTCAACTGCTTTACCGAATGGTCTGACCAATCGTTTTGCTAGTCTGTCCTCACTCAAGCGAGATCTGAGTCATCGTTCCCACAATGGGTTGATGCACCCAGAAGGCCGTGCACGTCCTGCCCGATACGCCGTGAAGTGCGCGGGCGTATAGCGATGCCTGACCGGCGAAGGCGCGCAGGCGCTCCTCGTCGAGGTCAACGGCGCTCGGAAAACTCTTGTGATCTATGATGACGAAGCCTTCGATCGTGTCCACCAGCAGGTCGAGACGGCCCGCAATGACCTGACGGTCCATGAGCGCATGGACTGGCCATTCCCGCATGATCCTGGAGCCCGGAAAACGCGCGCCCAGAAACTGATGAAGGCGATCCGAGGTAGATACGAGGTCGGCGGGTGCGAGTTCGGGAACACCCCAGCGGTCCAGCAGCCAAGCGGCGCGTTCGAGGCGGATCGCACCATGATCTTCTGAGTTGTCGTGGGCGAAGAAGCGGTGACACGCCTCGCCGAGCGCAATCATGTCTGGGTTGCCTATCAGCGGAATCCGATCCCCAAGCCGGTGCCGCTCCGAGATCTTCAGCGCTCCCTCGTACCGCATAGCGCTTGGATTGAGGCGAAGTGGCAGATGATCGACTGCCGGCCAGGTCGCCCGGCCATATCTAAGCTGTGGTGCCATCTCATTGATGGGGGGGATGGGCGCGGCTCCACGGGCAGGGAACTTCTGGCCGCCGATCCTAAGCTCGGCTTCTGTGGGAAGCAAATGAGGTTGGCCATCGGCGCCGCACAACTCGTCGAGCCAAAGCCTGGGACGACCGGTCAGCGCAAGAATCTGGTAGTCCCGCGCGCGGGTCATGCCGACGTAGAGAAGCCTGGTGCGCTCGAGCCGTTCGGCCGCAAGCGCGCGTATCCCTTCCGGGCAGGTGTCGGTTAGTGCATCGAGACCGACATCTTTTGCCTGGTCACCGTAGGGCCAGGGCCAATAATGGAGGACACGTCCGTCGAGCGGTGCACGCCAATCGGGTGCGGTCTCGTTCTCTGCCGCAAGCCGGAAGGGTGACCCCTTCGTATCGGCTTCGAGTTCGGTCAGGACGGTCACTGGCCATTCGAGACCTTTGGCCCCATGATAGGTCAGGATCTGTACCGCATCCGGGTGCAGGCTCTGGGGTTGTTGCGCGTCCCCCTGTTCGGTGAGCCATCGACAAAGTCCCGTCAGGGTCGCGGCCTGCCGATCGGCACGGCACTCGTCCTGATAGGTTTCGGCAAGTTTCCGGAGGGCCTCGAGATTATGGAGCCGCTGCTCTATATCGCCCCAGCGTCCAATCAGGTCGGGCAACCCTTCGACATGCAGGACGGCGTCGAGCGCCTCAGCCGGGGTGAGTTGGAAGACGCTGTCACGGATCGCGCGCAGAGCATCCGAAAACGGAATGCAGTCGGCGATAGCCTGCTCGGCATCGGCTTCGAAAGCAGCCGTCAGCCAGGATTCATCATCGACGGTAAAACGTGCGATCTCCACAGAAGCAAGGCTGTCGCTTGGGTCTGCGACCCAGCGGAGCGCGGCCAGGGCGAGCTCGATCTCGGGCTGGTCGAGCAGTCCCTGACGTGCAACGGCCACCCGGACTCCGCGGACGCTCAACGCTCGGGCAAACTCTGCGACCTGCGGGTTGCTACGGCAAAGGATTGCGACATCACCGCCCCGCAGTGGACGCGTCCCGCCGTCGCGCGGCACGATTGGCCAAGAGGCCCCCTGCGCCAAAAGGCCAGCAATCTGCCCAGCAAGCAAGTCCGCCCGGACATCCTTGTTTTTGCCCTCGATCGACCAGGCCGCAAAGGCCGGCGGCATATCGGGCGCGTCCTGTCTCGTCCAGTCGTCGGAGAACGCGATCTCTTCCTCAGCCATGCCCACACGACTGAAATTCGCCAGGAAGGCGGCGTTGACCGCAAGGCAGAGTGATGGCCGGGACCGCCAAGACTGGCGCAAATAGCGGACACCACCGCCTGTATCGGCCGTGATCTGGGTCGTCGCCGCGCGCGTCAACTCGGGATCGGCATCGCGAAACCCGTAGATGGATTGCTTCGGATCGCCCACCCACACCGACTTCGGTGCGATCCGCGCGAGTTCGGAGAAGATCGCTATCTGGATTGGGCTCGAGTCCTGGACCTCATCAACAAACACGCCGCCAATCAATTCGCGCAGTCGTGTCTCGTTGGCCGGATCTCGCAGGATCTGTAGCGCGAGCATCTCCTGATCCACGAAATCGATGAGGCCATGCGCCTTCTTGAAGTCAGCATAGGCATCAAGGCAGTCTGCCGCACACCCGAACTGGAGCCGGATGAAATCAGCGAGGTCGGAGCGCAGCCGGGGATGGCGGAAATGTGCCGCGGCCGCGGCAATCACACCCTCGAAAAGCGGTTTGTCTGCTTTGGTGGCGCCGAGCTTGCTCAGCCGCGCCCATTCGACCCAAGGCAAAAGGTCGCCACGATCAAGGAACGTGAGTGCGGCTTCGATCCGCGGCAGGTCATTGTCGACCGTACCCTTCTTAAGCCCGGCGCGGCGCTCTGGTGTCAGCGCCGCAGCGCAGGTTCGAACCGCCGCCGCCAGCGTTGCATCAAGCCCCTCGGAGGTCTCCCCGGGCGTTGCCGCCGGCAACAGCGCGAGCAGGCTTGTCGTCGACCGTGCGGCGGACCGGACCAATCCCTCTCGGTCGATGCCATTGGACCGGGCTGCATCGACGATACGGCGCGCCGTGTCCTGCCATCCCTTAACCTGGCCACGCGGGCTGCTCCTGTCGCGGTCGGCTATGCTGAGCCTTTCCGCGAGCGGGGCCATCTCATCGATCCAGGTGCTGATCACATCGCCCGTTGCGCGCGCGAACATGACGCTTTGGCGAGTTTCCTCGATCACATCGGCGGTCGGCGACCGGCCGAGCTCGAAGGCAAATTCGCTGATCAGTGAGCCGCAGACGCTGTTAACCGTCCCAATACGTGCCGATAGGAGGGCTGCGGCCTGGTCGCCTCGGCCCGCGCGGATGAGAGCGGTGCGGATACGCCCGGAAAGCTCGGCCGCGGCTTTCTTGGTAAAGGTGGTCGCGAGAAGACGGTCCGGCGATAGACCCGCTTCTATCGCCGCTGTTATATCTTTGACCAGCGTGAACGTCTTGCCGGTTCCCGCCGATGCGATGATTGAGTCGACGCGGCCGTATGTCATGCTCATCCAAGCCCCTTTACCCGGCAAAGGGTCTGATACTCGCAGCGATCACAGTGGACCTCGCGCACCAGGGTAGCAGCAGGCGGCATCAGCGCCTCGGCGCCCTCGACGCCGGCGGCAACCAGGACACCGGAGATGGCCATATCGCGCCACCCCACCCAGCTTTCGGTGATCGCGTCCCAAGTCGCGGGCAGCGTGCGCGAGCCTTCAATACCGCGTCCAACCAGTCCTGCATTCGCGAGGCTCAGAAATTGCCGCTGGTTCAACATATAATAGCCTGCCCGGTAAGGCTCGGTGCCCGTGAGGCTGGCCCCGTAGGTCGCGAGCTGCACTGCTTGGCCAGTCTTGAGCTCATCGATCCGGCTCTTGGCACTGCGGGTCCATTTGAGATCGACGATCACCGCTTCGCCCTGAAGGTCTCGCGCAACGAGGTCGATCGCACCACGCACCGACAGCGCCTGCTCGAACGTCGCGCTGATCTGGTGTTCGGTGGAATCGACAGTCAAATCGTTTGCCGCGAGGCTTTCGGCGAGTGCGGCCATAGCCGAGGGAAGCCTGCGTCGGGCGAAAGCCAGATCACTCGCAAAAGAGGGATGGCGCAAAGGTGCCGCGATGCGGTCGATCGCCCCCTCCAGAAGCTCCATTGTACGCGCGGCAGCCACCTGCGGCACCGGTGGCGGGCCTGCGGTGAAAATCTCGCGCGCCAAGGCATGTGCGAGATTGCCAATGAGCCGATTCTCGTCAGGAATCGCCTGTGCCCGGCCTTGGCGGAGGCGTGCGACATGACGCAGCGCCCACATCAGGTGGCAGGAGAACAGATGTTCGAACGAGGTCGCGGATTCGACCCGTCCCTCGAGCTTGGCGGCGAAGCCAGCGGGTGTTGTCCACTGGGCGCGGGCCGATGGCAGGGTGCCAGGGTCGACTGCGACCCGATTAATCGTCTCACCGGCGAGTACCAGTTGTCCGGCGCCAAGTGCGGCTTCAAGACGGATATGGTCGGCTGAGTACTGGAGTGCTGCTGAGAGACGATGGGCAACGGGATGCCGACTGGCCTCGTCATGGACCTCAAGGCCGGCGCTGACAAAGAGCAGTCGCCTACGGCAGTGCAGAATGGCGCGGTCCCAAGCCGCGCTCAATGCCCGGCCCCCAAGCCCTGGATCATCCAGGATACAACCGTGCTCGGCGAGCAACGTCCGCTCTGCAATGGTCCACGGCATCCGCCCTGCACCCTCGCGCGTCGTCGTGAAATTCCACCAGAGCACATCATCGACAGGGCCCCAGATTGCACCTGGATGTGACACGGCCCGCCAAGTTGCGGCTTCGGCAACCACAGCTGGATTGGGTTGACCTGTATCGAGCGCTTGGTCGATGACGCGCTCAACCAGCGTGCGAGGAAGGAGGGGGCGTTCCAGCGACACGAGCGCAGCTCGGACATCGGCCGCAAGGCTTGCGGTGGCGAGATAGAGGGGATCGCCACCGTTGGCATGGCGGGTCACCGCCCAGGCGATCGTGCGATCGCAAATCGCGGTCGCTTCCCCTACAGGCATGCCCCTTACCGGATCCCAGATCGAAGGCTCTGCCCAAGCTCGCCAACGGGCCAAACGCTGGGCTGCGGCGGCGGTCGTCTTGCTGTCCTCGGCAGCGGCATATTCCCGCGCCTCGATCGCGGCCCAAGTCTCAGTCCATCCTGCGCTGCCGCGGCCGGGAGCCGCTTCGAGGGCGTCGGCGAGAAGGCGAGCGGTATGGCTCGAAATTGGAGCGTTCGGGAATAGAAGCAGCTCCATAAGCGCATGCGGATCAAATGGCGCCCAAGCGATCTTGAAGCCGAGAAGCAGGAGCTGAAGTGTGCCCCGATGGGGCGAACTGCGGCTTCGACCCGCACGTGGTTGTCGTGCCGCCGCGAGGCCATGGTCGAGGATCTGAGTATCTCCGTCCTGCGCGACGATTGCCATCGTGCCGTTATGGCATGAAGTGGCGCGAGTCCAATGACCGACTATCTCAGTTGCGAGCAAGCCGCTTACAGCGGTTGCCAGGGTAATCGATCCGTCCGGCGCTGTGGCAGCGGCACCGCTGCCGCCCATCCAACGTTGCATATGGCCAAGTGCTGTATCAGCAGGCGCTGCTGGCGTTGTTGCAATGGCTTCGACCGCTACGCCGGCAACTGCCAGCGAATCAAACAGGGTCCGCCAGCCGGAAGCATGCAGGTCGCCTGGATCTATAAGGCGAACCCGTCGGATTGTGCGGGCTATGGCGGGACTGATCCGCGGCAGGACCCGGCGGAGCCGGTCAGCAAGACCCGGGGGCATGGCGTTCGCGAGCAGTTCTGCTGCGGCAAGATCCGCGATGCGACCCTGTGGCCAGTCGTCATGTGCAGACCAGCCTGCCTCGATCAGCATGTCGCGCCACCCGAGCAGCGTCCGCGCGCTGCTCCAACCATCGACCGCAAGCGATGCCGACCAGAAGCGGTCAGGTCCCGCCGCAGCGAGCGCCGCTTGCCAGGCAGCTATACGCACCACGAACGCAGCTCGCGGTTCCGAGAGCCCCAAGATAGTCTCGAGGATGTCGAGCAAGCCTTGTGGGCCGACCACTGGCGCGCCAAGCGCCCCGGTCTTGCCCCCGCCATGGTCGGGGAAAGCTCCTCCGTCGGCAAAAAGCCCGAAGACAATATCCATATGCTCCCCCCTACCCCGTGATGGTCGGATCACACTGCGTTTGGCAAGATAAGAAAAGTCTCCTGGACGCTGGCATCGCTAAAAGCATGTTTTTCGTCAGCCCAGTCAAAAAATATCGTGCCTCCTAAAAGTCGTGCATCCTAAGCTAAGTCACCTTGAAAGCCTTCAGCAGCCAGAACCGTTGATGCCGGTTCGCCGCTCCGAACCCGCTGTTCAGGTCCGCTCTCTTAGCCGCATATCCGGCGGGGAGGATTGTGAGCATCTGCGCCGCACCCGCCCGGTATGTCTCAGGCACCACCGGCGATGAAACCAGCTCGGGCTACCGGTCAGTCTAGCTTGCGCCTTCCCCCTGCCCTATTGCCTCGCGGCTCGCACCGCTCCACCTGGGTCAGGGCTGCCAGCATGATGGCAGACAAAGGAAAAGATTCGACGGAGCGCCGCGATTGGGCCAAGGTGCACCTCGATCAACGCTGAGACGCCACTTCAGCTCGCGCAACTCGATGATGATCTAGCGGCATGGCCAGCGGCCACGTCCCCCTCCCCGATTCCTGCCGCTTCAATGATCTATTGGCAAAGGTGCGTCGAAACCCGGGGCCGACCAGCCGCACCTGCGCTTGAACGAAACACGAACACCCCCTATGCTCAGGCTACATCTTGTAATGTGAGGCGCGCAATGACTCCATATCGTGATTGGGATCAGGATTCTGGAATCCGGGCTTACGTGATCGGATCGACGCATATGGATGTCGCATTCAAGGACGGCGCGATCTATCGCTACACCTCGCTGTCGGCCGGACAGGCCAATCTCGACCGCATGATCGTGCTTGCACGGGCGGGGGATGGGCTGAATCAATTCATCAATCGAGCTGTGAAGAAGCGCTATTCCGAGCGGCTTGCCTGAAATCATTGCCTTTCCTTGCCCCCACATGAAAAAACGGGGCGACCGAAGCCGCCCCGTTAAAGGTCATTCAGCGGCGATCAGGTGCTGGCGCTCCTCTTCGTCGTCGGGCTGGACCTCGTCATCCTCGGCGAGAAAGGCGGGCAATTCGATGCTGACGTCCTCAGCCACGGCTTTCGGGCCAACGTCCAGATCATCGAGGCGCAGCGGTTCCGGCAGCCAGCCAGAGCCATCGAGGAGGCGCTCCGCTTCGCGTGCCATGTCGCCCTTCTTCAGGTGAGCGATCAACTCAACGGCCTGCGACCCTGCCCCTTCACGCACCGCCTCTAGGATGCGGCTCTTGGTGACGCGACCGAGGTAGTTGGCAACGGTAGGCTTCCAGCCCGCCTCGACCAGATCGAGCCGGGTGGCGCGTGCCAGGCGGTCTGCTTCGCGGAGACGACGGTCAAGGCCGGGCTGGCTGATCCCCATGCCGCTGTAGGGGTTCGGACGCTCGTAGAGCGCGTTCACCCCGAAGCTGAGGCAATGGGCGAGGAGCGCCTGCCGGCTGGCCTCGTCCAGGGCGTGGAGCCAGTCCCAGACCACTTCATCCCCCTGCCCCAAGGGCATGTCTAAACGCCAGGCAGCGTGGCGCGCGTCGATGTTCTGCGCCGGGAAGCTGTCGGAGAGATCGGCGGACTGTGCCGGCAGATGGATTTCGCGCACGGTCGCTTCGATGGCAGCTCCGGAGGCACGGGCGACGAAGCAGTCGATGGCAAGCTTGTGCAGGAGTGCCGTCATCGCAATGCGCGGGTTGTTGGCCACAGCGTCCCGCAGCGCCAGCGTGCGATGCGCCGTCAGCTCGATAACGAGCCGTTCGGGCAGCGGCTTGATCGCGTCGCTTTCGTCCTCTTCGTCCTCGGTCGGCCGGGTCTCACCGCCCATGTTGATCACTGTGGAATGGCTTGCGCCGTGATCCGCATTCATTGGCGTGTTTTCCTGGGGACCGTCTTCCGTCGCGGCACCCGCAGGGACTTCGCGCAGTTCATCCTCGGGACGAACGAAGCCGCGCTCGATCAACAAGGTGCCGTCGATGTCGATGCTGACGAAGGCCCCTGCCCTGCCGACCTGGTCGGGATCGAAGGCCATCGGGCGGCTGTCGAAGGCGCCGAGAAGCCGCTCGATCTCGCCAAGTCGCGCATCGACTTCTTCGGGCAGATCATCGGCCTCGGCATACTCAGCCTCCAGACGGTCATATTCATCGCGCAGTGCTTCGCGGGTGGCTCGCTCTTCATCAGTCAGATCGACCGTGGTGCCCAAAAGCTCGCGCAGGCCCATCGTGTGACCGTAGGGGAAGCCCACGGCGACCTCGATCCACTTCCAACCCTCGGCAGCGATGGCCTCGACTTCAGCCTTCAGCTTCTCGCTGACCAGCCGTTCCAACAGGACCGGGTCCTGCAGCCAACCGCCATCATCTTGCTGGAAGAGGTCACGCAGGACGTAGCCACCCGCGGCCTCATAAGCGTTGAGCCCCAGGAAGCGGGCGCGCTTGTCCGACGCACGCACTGCGGTTTCCGTCAGCATGCGACGGATCTGGTAGGGCTCCTTGGACCAGGAGTTCTTGACGGCTTCCCAGACCTGCGCCTGCCGAGCGTGATCGCCCGAAATCGTGAAGGCCATCAACTGTTCCAGGGTCATGCCATCTTCGGCATAGACCTCCAGCAGCGTGGGCGCGACCGTGACGAGGCGCAAGCGCTGCTTGACCACCTTCACATCGACAAAGAAGGCCGCCGCGATGGCCTCTTCGGTCATGCCCTTCTCGCGCATGGCCTGGAAGGCACGGAACTGGTCCAGCGGATGCAACGGTGCGCGCTCGATGTTCTCGGCCAGCGAGACCTCGTCGATCAGCACGCCGTCATCGGCCGCGCTGACGATGCAAGGCACCGGCGCGGTCTTGGCAAGGCGCTTTTGCTTCACCAGCAGTTCCAGTGCCCGGAAGCGCCGCCCACCAGCAGGCACTTCGAACTTGCCGGTCTCTGCCCCGTCATCGCCGATCACCGGGCGCACGTGCAGGCTCTGGATCAAGCCGCGGCGCGCGATGGATTCGGCCAGTTCATCGACCGAGATGCCGGCCTTCACGCGCCGGACGTTAGACTGGCTCAAGACCAGATTTTGGAAGGGGATATCCCGCGAGGATGCGAGGGTGATTTTCCGCATGTTGGTCATCGGACCAATCTCCGCGACAGGCGCCGAGAGCCGCTCTCTCGACTTCCAACCTGTCGAAAACCCCCTGCCCTCCCCTGCCTCTCTCCCACGGCCAGGCTTCAGAGATGACCACGCCCGCGCAAACTGACTTCCCGGCCCGCGCCGACGATGATGTGGTCGTGCAGGGTCAACCCAAGCACGCCACAAGCCTTCTCAACCTCCTTCGTCATAGCTATGTCCGCCTCCGATGGTTCTGGGTCGCCGGACGGATGATTGTGGACCAGGATCAGGGCCGAAGCATTGAGATCCAAGCCGCGCCGGACGACTTCGCGCGGATAGACCGGCACATGATCGACGGTGCCCACGCCAAGGCGTTCGTCGGAAATGAGCCGGTTCTTGCGGTCCAGGTACAGGACGTGAAACCGCTCGACTTCACCGAGCACCGACAAGGCGCAATAGTCCATCACGGCCTGCCACGACGAAAGGACAGGGTTGCAGTTGATATGGCGGGCCAGGATTTCACGGGCGGCGAAGATCGTGGCCTGTTCCCGCGCGGTCAGCTCGAAGCCACCAGAGCAGCGGTTTAGGAAGGCAGTGGGGTGTTCTGAAAATCGGGACATATGGATCTCATGCGTTGAGCCCAACCAGCATCGGCCGAATGGCAACGAGCTGATGCGGCGAATTTGGCTGGGAAGGGGAAAAAGGGGACGTTCTGGTGACAGGGGGCAGGCGATATCCGAGCCCCCTGCCCCGCTCCTCACCTCACCTCACCTCACCTCAGCTGACGCGATCGAGCAGCTTCTTGGCCCGGCTTTCCATGTCGAGACGCGCATCCTGCTGCGTTTTATCGCGTGCAAGTCTCGTAATCCCTTGAATAAAATCAAAAATACTCTCGGGAGGTCGGCCCTCTTCCATCAGCACCTTCTCGATAATCTTGCCGGATTCGGCCTTCGAGAAGCCCCGCTTCTTCAGGAAATCATCCCGGTCCTCATCCGTCCGCGCCACGATCTGTTGACGCGCGGCCTTGATGCCATTCACAAAGCCCTGCGGCGAGGAGTTGGCGAACCGCGTCAGCGCAGGGGCTGCTTCATGGGCAAATCTGGAGGCGGCGTATTTCGAGTGGCGGATGGTGATCTCCTGGAAGTCTTCGACGCCCCACAGGTTCCGGTTCTGGCAGACCGCCCGCAGGTAGAAGCTTGCCATGCCAAGGGTCTTGGCCCCTACCTCGGAATTCCAGCAGTAGAAGCCCCGGAAGTAGAGATCGGGAGAGCCGTCCGCCAGCTTGCCCGCCTCGATCGGGTTGCGATCGTCGACCAAGAACAGAAACACATCGCGGTCCGAGGCATAAAGCGTGGTCGTGTCGCGGCTGATCTCGACATCGGGGTTGTAGACCCCGGTCGACCAGTCGAGCACACCCGGCACCTTCCAGCGCGTGTCGCCAGTGCCATTGCCCGCGATGCGCTGCACCGCTTCGACCAGCTCGTGGTCATGGATGCGACCATAATCGGGACCAGTCACCGCGCGCAGTTCCGTGCGGCCGTCGTCCGTCTCGAAGGTTTTCACCTGCTCAGCGCGGTGGTTGGTCAGGCCGTATTGCAGGTTGATGCCCGCCAGCGGCGCGGGCAGTTGCCGCAGGTATGACGCCGGGGCACCGACGATGCTGGCAAGCTGTCCGAAGGCCCAATGCGTGGGCGCGACCGGTTCGTGCGCTTTCGGCAGCATCAGCTGTAACCGCTCGGGGTTGTCGCGCGCGGCCTCGACCCGGATATCCGCCGTCTGCACCACCCGGCTGCGGCTGCGTTCGGACCGAGCCTTCACAGATGCCCAAAGATCGTCGAGCGACAGATACCGCTCGTCATCGGGCCGGTTGAACCATTCGGACGACACCCGCCCGTTCCTCTCACCCCGGCTCACATCAACCTTGTAACCGCTCGACCTCATCGTCCGCACGGGGTCCAGAATTTCCACATTGTTCATAGCAGTCTCTCCGTGACGGGCGCCGGAAGCCTCTCTCCCGGCCCTGGCCCATCACCGGATAACCTTCCTTCCTCGAACTCTCTGAACTGACGTCAGGCACAAACACCGACAGGAATGCCAGGCCCTCGTCACGGGCCTTTAAGTCAGGTCGAAGAGGCGTGGGAACAGGACGTCATGCGTCTTGCTGGGAAAGCGCAGCATCAGGGCGCTGCGTGGGGTCTCGGACCCGATGATGCCGTCATCAAGAAGTGATTTCATGGTGGCGCGGGCCGTGCGGGGTGCGACGCCCAGCAAGGCGGCAACATCCCCACGGTCAACTTCGCCGCGCAATAGGACGATGCGCAGCAACTCCCCTGCCCTCTCGCCCAAACCTGAAAGCGCAGCATAGCGCGTAAGCCTTTCGCCTATTCGGTCGAAGTCGAACATGCCCGCCATGAATGTGACCTGATCCTCACAAACCGCGAGGAACCACTTAGTGAAAGTCACAAGCGCAGCCAACGACAAGTTCCCGCGCCCGTCACGGTCGCCCTGACGGACACGGTCGGCGAGTTGCATCATCTCACGGTATTCATCGCGACCCGGCAGACCATCCTGTAGACCTCGGGCCAGCCCGCGCGAAACGGACCAGAGCCCCCCTGCCCCGATGCCCGCATGATGCGACATTGCATGCGACATCAGCCGACTTACACGCCCATTCCCATCGTAGAACGGATGAATGAAGTTGAAGCGATGATGTGCAGTCGCCACGGCAAGTGTGCGCGTGACCTGACCATGCAGCCAATCCAGCCGAAACCGGGTGTGGTAATGCGCCATGAACGAGGGAACGGTGTCAAACGGAGGCGGAACATGGGCGCCAACCTCTACGTCGCCCTGCCGCCATTCCCCGGGAACGATCCGGACCACTTGGCCCCCATGGCGCAGCGTCAGCATCTCTTCAGTGGCGCCTTCATAGAAGGCTTCGTGAAGCCATTTGATGAACGACGGATCACTCGGATCTGCGAGCGTGCCCTCGACCGCCCGGCGGTCGATCTCTTCTTGCAGGTGGACATGGGCCGCATGTTCTTGCTGCAGCGCACGACGCCCTGGATCGGCGTCAAAGTCACCGGCGAGTGCCCGTTCAATGTCGCGCGGGCGGGTGTTGTTTCCTTCGATACGGTTGGAGTAGTAGCTGTTCATCATCCGCACCATCGCGGCCAAATCGGCCAGGGTACGGGCAGGCAAGTTCCGGCCCAAACCGCGCGACGACTGAATCAGCCGGTTTGCCGTCTCGACCAGGTCAAGCGGGATGTCATCTTCGAGCCGGGCAGGCTCTATCCGTGATGGGGACACGATGTACGTCAAGCAGGCTCCAGAATGCCACTAAGTGTGACGCACAACATATTCTGTAGCTTTAGAAAAAGCTAGGATAAAGCGGACATCTGCCACTATCGCATGCCACTAAGCCGTGCCACTCTCGGCTTTGGGGTGTGGGTCAGGACATGTCCGGATCCACACCGCCTTATCAGATCAGGCCGCTTCCCAGACCTGATTCAGTATCCTTGCCGCAATCTCGGATTTGTCCTGCGGCAGGAACCGACCGTAGTGCTGTGCAACCATGTCGGGTGTATCCTGAATGGCATAACTCGCCTGCTCATAGGACCCGGTGCGCTTGAGGATGTGGGTAGCCAGGACATCGCGAACATTATGGGGACCGTGCGGCAACAGGCCTTCAATCACCCCGCGCTTGGTCCATGGGTTATAGATCCCGTAGCGCTGTATCGCCGTCCGCCATGCCTCGTAGAACGTGTTCTGGCAGTAAGCCGCATTGGTGCTGGTCATTTTCGCCGTCTTGACGAAGAACGTTCCCGGATCAAAGGCCTCGCCGATCAGGCGCGCGCGATGGCGCTCGATCCAAGCTTCGATCAGTTCGTAAAGTCGCCCAAGGTCTGGAAGGATCAGGCGAAATGGCTTGGAACCGAAGAACGAGGAATTGGCATTCTTGAAAGCGACCGACGGGATCAGGATCTCCCACCCTTGGTCGCGGCTGCTCCAACGTAACTCTCCACGCTTCGTGTCCTCCAGCTTGCGCTCTGAGGTCGGCAAGGTCCCAGGCTGGCACAGCATCAGTTCGCGCAAGTTCTTCTGCCGCAGCCCCGTGTGAAGACCGATGCGCAGCATCAGGAACGCGCGGACGGCCTCCGCGGACGCGCGGGCATTGTGCCGTTCATCTGGCATCCGCTTTAGGATCTCTTCGGTGATCTTGCGGTACTCGCCGACAGGACTTGGCGCTTCGAGCACCGGCAGGATGGGCTCGAAGGGGTCTCGATGAACCCGGGCAACACGGTCGATCTCTTTGATCCGTCGACGGGCATGTTTGTACATGCGATCGCAGGCGGCAGGCCAATCCGATTGCACCGCGTTGATGTCGGCCTCGGATACCAAGCCCTCAATCGGACGAAGGCTGCTGCCCATGCGAGGTGATTGGCGCAGCCAACCGGTCTCTTCCCGACAGATCGCGGCAGCAATTGATAGCAGGTCGATCTCCCATTTCGTGTAGAAGCCCCGCCGGCGCTCCCGCCAGTGAAGGTACCAATCCCAGACCTGCGGAAAGATCATCATGGCGAAAGTCAGAAGCTTCGGTTCGACGCCGAGGCCCTGCACCTCGCTATCGGGTGGGGCCACGAACGCCCCGAACCACAGCCCGAAATGCTCCACCTTCTGGGAGGCGGTTTCCGTCCCCCACACCCCATTCCGTTGCATGCCGAAGGCGGCGAAGGTCGACGTTTTGAAACGAAGAAGGTCGGCCATCTCGTCGTTCAGGTGTTTGGGCGCGATGACGATGCCGGACTCGTCCGGTGTCCTCGCGGGTGAAGACTTGCGAACCGGCCCCGAGGCACAGCTGAAGCGAACCGCATAGCGCTGGCGAATGGCAGCCGCTTGATACCTGCGATAATCCGTGGACCCGCTGATGATCACCGTGCGGACCCAGTTCAGGATTTCTGCCTTCTCCTGGCTTGGCCGTCGGTTGAAATCTTCGGGCAGGTGCCACGCCAGACGTCGGCGCTCAGACGGCGAGATATCTGCCAGATCAAAATCGCCGGGCGCTCGATCAGGAGTACCAGACAGGCCCGTGAAGTAGCCCGGCGACAGACGATAGCGCCGTTCGATGCGTCCCAAGATTTCCAGACTGATCGCAGCGCGCGGGACCTTCTTACCGCGCCCCCAGCTGATGAGCGTGCTGCGATTGACGCCATCCTCAGGTCTCACCACCGCGTTGTAGAGGTGGTAGATGGTTTCGTCATGACGGCGGGCATGCAATTGAAGGGCTTCGCCAAAGGTCGCGGGGTCCTTCAATGTCGTGTCCAGTGGCTCGGGAAACTCGACGATCGCTCGTGGCCGGACGCCGGGCTTCTTGCGAACCTTCTCGGTGCTGGTCGTGGGAACGTCGGCACGGTTCGCGGAAGGCGCGGTGACCTTGGAACGCATTGAGCGGCTCGCCGAACGAGCCGGTCGCAAGGCCACATTCGAAACTTCCCGTGCCACTGCATCGAAGATCGGCTGCAAGTGCACCCGATGGGCGCGGAGCCGCTCGACATCGATGTCGAGCATGGCAGACAGCGACTGCAGGTCGAGCCCACTGCCCCGATAGGGTGGATATTCGGCTCGTTCGAGCAGGTCGACCAAGCAGCCGTAGAGCAAGCGCACCTCACCTTCGGTGAAGATCGTCGTGAACCGGCTCTTGCAAAACTCGGCGATCTTGCGCGGCGTGAGTGCAGAAGACGTTGATTTCATTTTTCATCCTTCGATTTCTGGGGCGGCCCAGCTATCGAAAGTCCGCGTGAAGGTGGAGAGCAGGTTGAATTGTGTAATGTTCGTTGCCCGTCAACATGCCCGAGTTCAATTTCTTCCCCATGTCCACCGCGGTGGACATCAAACATGGACGCTTGTAAATGTTGAGAGCCTTTCCAGGATCGTGGCTGGTCTAAACGTAGCCATCTTCTTTCCAAGGGTGACACTGTGGAAATAGGCGGCGTAGTTTCGAATCCGGGTTCCTAGTTGGAGTAGAATGAAAACAGCAGCGGCGGTTCTCTTAGAACCCACACGCCTGCTTGCTTCGTGGAACGTTCCCGGCTGAATGCCCATCATCGGAGCGAGGTTCTGTGCATGTCTTTCGATGTCGTCCCACGTTCGCAACGCCGCTGGGGCGAACGCCGTAGCTTCTTGGCAAACGGCGGTTAGCATCTGGACGCTGGGTAGTAGATCGTTCTCAGCGCTTTCAGATTCCTTTCTATCTTTTTCTGACTTAGAAAGGTGCCGGACAATTTGACCGTCATTGGCGGGCAGTTTTGTTGTAATCATAACGTCCACCACGGTGGACATTTGACCGAGATGGCCTGTGATCTGATCCAGCAGGCAACGATATTCGGCCACCGCCAGCTTTCGCCGAATCGTTCTGCGAGTGCTTTCTGCAAAGGCGCTTCCAGGTTCGATACGGTCGATATGAGCCAGACCGACGAGAATTTGCTTACGCAGAAAGACCTGATCGCGGCGGGCCTCTTCCAGTTCTGCGGCTGCATTGAGGAATTCACCAGCACGCCTCAACAGAGGCGAAAGCGAAAGGCCAAAGCTGATGACCTGACCATTACGCGAGCTGACGCGATAACGCTTGCGGTTCGGGCTGTCATGGCGCGCGATCATTCCAAGGTCTACGAAACGGTCGATATGGCGACGGAGAGTCCGTTCGTCCACGCCCCCGATCCGTCGGCAGATTTCCAAGTTTGAAGCAAACACAGTGTCACCTTGCCCTGGCCGGAGGAAGCTAAGGAGAGCTTGCAAGGTCTGGATGTGCCCCGGCTTTAGTCCGAAGGCACTCCGTGCGTCGCGCAGAGCTCGAAAGACCGTCCAGATGTCGGGAGGCGTACAATTCTCTTGCTGGCCGCGCTTTCTGGCGCCGGAGGAACTTGCGGAAACCTGAGTGAATGCCATGTTTTTTTGAACGACGGCCACGTCGGCCCATAGCTTTCCCGGCACCCCCCACGATTTCTCGCGCAGAAGGCAACAAAAATCATGTCCACCGAATCGGTGACTCTTGACCAGTATGTGGGAGGTTGCTACATCATAGGTGCATATCGATGATGGGCTCTCCGAGGGAAACCTTGGGGGGCTCTTTTCTTTTTGGCCTTCGCTACTCTCCTTCTGCTCGCGTTACATGTTTAAGGGCAGGGGTCAGTCTTCCTGCCTTCGCTCATCCCGCCATTTCTGGAAGAGGTCACGAAGCGTTGCTTCGGCACGTTCCTCCAGCCAAAGGCCGAATTCTGGATTGTCCTTGCGGGCGACTTTAATCCCGATGGACTTGGCGTCGACGGAGAGGGTCGCAACAACGTTGCCACCCTCGTCCTTTACCGTGGAACTGCGCCCCGTCGCCGAGAGGTTTATTGAACTCTTTGCAGACCGCTGACAGGCATTGTACACAGTCTGGAATCTGTCGATGCCGGTAGCGTCTTGGGGCAGGGCGGCCAAGGCGGTTCGCGCAACCTCGGTGAGAGCCACCTTCGAGGCCAACGCAGCAAGATCACTCCACTGACGCCGTCCGGTTCCATGAGCCGGGCCGATCAGTCGGATCAACTCTTCGGGGAGTTGTTCGATCACTACCCGGTGATTGGAGATGCCTTGCCTGGTCAATCCAAGTGCGTCCTGGATGACGCCTGGCTTATACCCAGCTTCCTGCATCTCTTTGATGAACAGGGCCTTCTCAATGAACGACGGATCGAGCCGGAGGTTGTTCTCTTGTCCTTGGGCGATCAGCGAGGCGTCGTCGTCCAAGGTGCGGACTATAGCCTTGACTGGTCCGCCAACCTTTCTGATCGCGGCAAGTCGCCTGCGCCCGTAGACGACGCGGTAGCGATCCGGCTGATCAGAGGGCCGAACCATGATCGGAACCTGCTGGCCGTGCTTGCGGATGCTCTCGGCTAGCAAGTCGATGCCATCATCTTCGAAGGCCATCCGGTCCCGCAAGCCATCGACCTCGATCTGCTCAGGGTCAATATCTCGGATGGAGTTGGCAGTGATCTCTCGAAGGGACTCCCTCAGCCCGCCGACGGAACCGCCAAGTTTTGTCGGTTTCGCCGGGACAGGGGAGGGGGGCACGTCCACAGCAGGTTGGTTGAAGATGTTTCGGCCCATCAGCGTCGACCCCATGCCATTTGAATCGTCTGTTCAAGCTCATCCGCGACGTTGTTCACGCTGCTCAGGGCTCGGTCGATCGTTTTGCGGATCAACTGGCCCGGATCAACTTCATAGATCGTCTGCTGCGTCATTCCGGCGTCCGAAATGGCCGTGGACTTCAGCATAGGTTCCGTCATGACCTGGCCCGCCAGGATCGAACGTAGATACCCAGCCATTTGCGTCTGCGGACCATCGGAGGGTTCGTAGCGTGTGATCAGGAACTTGACAAAATCCCAAGCCACTTTTCGCCCGATCGCCTCTTCAACCGTTTGCACGGTCTCGGAGGCAAGTTTCAGGAACTGGCTCATTGAGGCAATATCTAGCATCCCCGGGACCACGGTCACCAAAAGCCCCGTCGAGGCCGCAAGTGCTGTCAGAGTGAGGAACCCAAGCTGCGGCGGGCAGTCGATTAGAACCAGATCATAATCCGCGCCGACTTCGTCCAGCGCCAAAGCCAGACGTTCTGCAAAGATCGGCTGCACGCGACGCGCCAAAGCATTTGCTGTTTCGGTTTCGTATTCCGACAGCAGCAAGCCCGCAGGCACCATGTCGAGGTTGTGGAAATAGGTCTTCTGAATGACCGATGAGAGCGGAACTTTGCCCTCGTAGCGCAGGGCGTCATAGACCGTGCCGCTGTCAGAAAATTCGAGCTCGGGTCTGATGCCGAAGAAGGTGGTCAGGCTGGCCTGTGGGTCAAAGTCCAGCGCCAGCACTCGATAGCCGCGCAGGGCAAACCTTTGAGCCAGGTGGATCGTAGCAGTGGTCTTTGAACTGCCGCCCTTGAAATTCACAACGGAGATGACTTGCAGCCGGTCGCCGTCCCGGCGGCCCGGCAAGTATGCGTCTGCATTCTTTCCTGTCCGGGCAAGTATGTCGCGCAGGGTGTCGATCTCTTCGGCAGAATAGTAGCGGTGCCCACGTCCGTCCGTGAAGACCTCGGGAAAGCTTCCATCCTTGTGGCGGTTCCGCAGATTCGACGGGCTGACGCGCAGAAGTTCAGCGACCTCCGTCGAGCTGAAGCGCCGCAGAGACTTGCGCTCTTCCGGTTGAAAGGCAGCCCGCATTTGCCGGTTCAGCGATTCTGCCAAGCTGTCCGCAAACGCACCGATGTCGGCTGTGCCGACCCCGCGATTGAGATTCATGCCTCGTTCAGTCATTCACTGCCCTCAGGCCCTTGTTAGGGCTCTTTATGATTTTGACGGCATTAAGCCGATCTGACGCGCTTTGTCGTCAGAACCGAAATGACATGAACGAGTGAGTCCATCAAGAAGAATCTAGATATGGTGGAAAAAGTTATGCACAGCGCTATCGAGCGTCAACGGGGCGGTGCGCTTCCTTCTGGGTGATCTGAAGAAGATCCTGCACGTGAACTATCCAGTTCTTCACCTTCGCTCGCCGCGTGAGGGCCGCCATTTCGGAGTTCATACCGTCGTGGACTGGCCGATCGACAGGACGCCCAGATTACCTGAGTGTTGAAAGCAGCCCTAGCTTCTCGGCCCGTTCAATCAGCATCTTCACTGAAGACGGTTGCCAGCTTGTTCGCCCACGGGGTGTTCGCTCACGCATCGCTTCCAGCCGGGTGCAGATCGCCTGAAGCGTGATAGCGGGATCCGCGCCCTTGATGGCGGCGACGATGGCGGGCAGCCGGTCGTCGGTTTCACGGCGGCCGGCGCGGTCCAGGACCGTCTCGGGCAGGAAGCCGTCGCGGACATAGGCATTCACGGCACGTAGCAAGCGGCTTTGTGTCCACTGTCGTTCGCGGGGCAGGGGGCCGTTGACGATGCGCACCACGTCTTCCCAGGCCAAGTCGGGCCGCAGGCGGCGGACATGGGGCACCCAGTCCTGCGCCGTCTCGTTCAGGCGCTTGAGGTAGCCGTCCTGTCGCGCTAGCCGCACCTTTCGCAACGCCGCCGGATCACGGGCGCGCAAACCCGGATTGCCGCCTACCCTGCCTTTGGTTCTTGCGCTGGCCAGTCCCGCCTTGGTGCGTTCCCGGATCAGGGCGCGCTCGAACTCGGCCGCTGCGCCCAAGACCTGCAAAGTGAACTTACCCTGCGGAGACGACGTGTCGATCGGGTCCATGAGCGAGCGGAAGAAGGCACCTTTTGCCTCTAGCCGTTCGATCACCTCGAGGAGGTGGGAGAGCGACCGCGCCAGACGGTCGATGCGCACCACCACCAGCGTGTCGTCCTTGCCGATCCGCGCCAGCACCCGCGCCAGCACCGGCCGGGCACGATTTCCGCCCGAGGCTTGCTCTTCATGGATCTCTGCGCAGCCCGCGGATTTCAGGGCCTGCGACTGGGGCAGGGAGGTCTGATCTTCGGTCGAGACGCGCGCGTAGCCGATCAGGGGCATCAAAACAGGCCGTTTGCAGTTTCCGATATCACCAATAAACGACCGTTTGTAAACGGATGCAAGGGCGCTCTCTATGGCCGAGGTCAGCGAAATGCCCTTGATTTCCTGAGGCTGCGCGCGATCAGAGAGATCTCGCAGGCAGTCGCGCGCGCGTGCTATATAAGGAGTGCAGACGCACCCCGAGAAAACCCTTGGGTAATGTGCAAAACGCGCGTATTTTGCACATATGAAGCCTCAAGCATCTGCTCTACATGATAGTTTTGATGACCCTCTGACCGGGGTGGAAGAGGCCGAGGAAAGATCGGAAGACGATTTGTGGTTCCTGCCCGGTCCAATCGAAGACGTGCCAGACGATCCGCCGCCAGGCCCCAGGGCCGAACACCGCGAGACAGCGATCGTTTATGACTGGCGCAAAGCCGAGGCGGACAATGCCGCGGGGCTCGCCCGTGTCGCAGGTCGGCTCGGTGGGCTGGACGAGCGATTGCGGAGGGGGCCGGAGGGCTGGCGCCACAGGCTCGCCCTGATCGAAGCGGCCGACCTAAGCTGGTTCGCAGGCGACCGCATCGGGCCGGATCGACTGGCGCTCTGGATCGCCCTGCGCCTGTCTGGAGTTCAAGACGACACGGCCGCCTTGGCACGCGTCGGATGGGCGGTGCGACGCCTGACGGGAGGGCCAAGGCCGGAGGTGGACCTGGCCGCTTTTGTGGATCGCCGTGACCCTGAAAACTTGGCGAATGAGGCGGAGTCCTTCGCGGATCGTGCGGGGGGTTGGCTGGACGTGATGGCGCAAGCTGCTGATCTCCACCCGATCAGCCGCGCCTGCATGGGGTTCCACCTTTGGAGTTTGGCGGGTCTCGGGCAGCACGGAGACCGTGTGGAAGCGGCTGTAACGGCCGCGCGGATTGCGACCAGCGAGGGCAGGGGAGCGATATTTGTCCCTCTCGCCATGGGCGGGGCAGGGGGGCTGCGCGCCGGTGGTACAGCCGCTGACCGACTGGTGCGATGGCTCGACGGGATGGAGTCGGCAAGCCGGACCGCGATGCGGCACCTCGACGACATCGAGGCTTGGTCAGCGCGGTCCGAAACCGAGATGGCCACGCTGTCGGGCAGAACACCCCCAGCCTTGCGCGCCGTGCTGACCGAATGGCCTCTTGTATCCGCCCCAATGGCTGAGGTGCTGACCGGCGCCAGCCGCGCCGCCGTCCAGCGCAACCTCGCCTGGATGGAGAAGCGGGGTCTAATCCGCGAGGTGACGGGGCAGGGGCGGTATCGGATGTGGCGCGCTGCGAATTGACAGCCCTTCACAGGCGTGGGGTGTCAGCCGTCCGGAAAAAAGTTCTCCTCGACATGCATCGTGCGGTTCAGGATGTGAAGGACGATGATCGGATCACCGCAAGAATGGAGCGCATGCGTCGTTCCGACTGCTCTGTCAACGGGTATCAACAGCTTCTGCGACAGCAGTAGGTTGCTCCCGCCCGTCTTCCGGCATCAATCTGAAGAGAAGGGATGCGAGAGCAAGCCAACCGATCAGGCTCAGGCCGAGTACCCGGGCACTGTAGAGCGCGGCCAAATCCGGAGGAATGACCGGGACGGAAGCAGGTGGCTGCGGTGCCCCGAGAAGGTGGGGGGCCACCATCAAGGCAAGCCCTGCGAGACGCCCAGGCCAGGACTTGACCCCACTGGCGAGGAAAAGCCCCGCCACCGTCGCCGCCGCCGACATGACCCACCACATTTGCCTGTCCGACAGATCAGCGGCCAGCATGCCTGGCAACTCCGGTGGCAGTCCCAAGCTGGGTGACAGGGCGAAAGCAGCGAAGCCGGAAAGGGCGAGCGCGGGTGCAGAAATGCTGTGTGGACCCCACAGGGCACGGTGTGTTGCAAGAGCAGCTCCCGCGACCAGGCCAAAGCCTGACCAGGTCAAGACCAAAGTCAGGACCGTCAGGCCGTTTCGCACGACGATACCAACCTCTTCGTCAGCGTCGTCGGCATCGTGCGCAGGCAGGACAGGATCGCCACTCGATCCCGAGGGGTCATCTTGCGCCACCCCCATCAGGACAAGTTCGCCGGTCTCGTATCGCTCGGCTTCGATGATGAGTGGCTGGATCAGAAAAAACTGCAGAAAGGCAACCGCGAGACCTGTAATAGCACCCGCAATCACCCCGCCGGACAGCAGGGACCTCGTCATGTCAGCTAACTCGATCTGTCAGTGGCAGGGAAAGCCAGTGGCGTGGCGGGTATCATGTGTTGCGGCATGCAGCGCATCTGAAGAGGCAAAACCTGCCGCAAAGATGAGAAACGTACCAAGGACAGCACTGGTCAGGATGGGCCGAACCAGTCCTGCGTGCTGTACGGACGCGGTGGAAAGAGTGGTGGCAGACATGATGTTTCTCCGCCCGTCACACCCGACGGGATTTGGGTTAAGCCTCCTGTCTGGCCGGTCTCCTGGCTCACGGTCACTGCAACCCTTCGCCTTCCCGGGCAGTTGCCCAGTGGCGTGTCGAAGGGCCACTACCGCATACAGTCGCGGGGGCGGCTGAGGCGTCGGGTGCCGCTATTGGGTCCACCCTTCCTCATTCCCGATTGAGTTCGGGGACTCTGCATCCCATGAACACCAAACAAGATCACGATCATGCGCAGGCCGTAGAAAGTCAATGCGCTTGAAGCCCGGCAGCCTTTTCGGAGCGGGACGCGGGAGTTCGTTCATCCTGGCCCCCATTACTGCCTTGATCGGGGCCATTCACGAGGTCTGCTAGGATCGGACAGTCCGGGCGGTGATCGCCGCAGCACGCATCCGCCAGATGGCGAAGCGTGTCCATCATTGCCTGCATTTCACGAATTCGAACTTCAAGACCGGCGATCTGCTCAAGCGCAATCTGTTTCACATCAGCGCTCTGCCGTGCACGATCCTGCCAGAGCGCCAGCAACTCCTCGATCTTCTCGACGGAGAAGCCCAGATCCCGCGCCCTTCGGATGAAGCGCAGAAGCTGAACATCGGTCATCGTATAGACGCGATATCCTGCAACCGTCCTTCCTGCTGCCGGAATGAGTCCGATTGACTCATAGTAGCGGATCATTTTGGCAGAAACGCCCGAAGATTTTGAAGCTTCACCGATGTTCATCTCAGGGCCTCCTTACACGGCGCTTGAAGGTGCAAAGCGCCGCAGCCGTAGCGCATTGCCAAGAACGAAGACTGACGACAGCGCCATCGCAGCGGCGGCGAAGATCGGCGACAGCAGAAGACCGAAGGCGGGCCACAGCGCGCCTGCCGCAACCGGGATCAGCAGGGCATTGTAGATGAAGGCCCAGAACAGGTTCTGGCGAATGTTTCGCATCGTGGCCTTGGACAGCGCGATGGCATCCGAGACCGCAGTCAGCCTGCCCGACATCAGTACGACGTCCGCCGCCTCGATGGCGATGTCGGTGCCGGTGCCGACGGCAAGGCCCACATCCGCTTCAGCCAGGGCGGGCGCATCGTTGATCCCGTCGCCAACATAGGCAAGCGGGCCTTGCGCCTTCAGACGTTTCACAGCAGCGACCTTGCCGTCGGGCAGCACCTCGGCCACAACTTCGTCGATGCCAAGCTGGCGGGCGATGGCGTTCGCCGTGCGGCTATTGTCGCCGGTGATCATGGCAACCTTCAGCCCCAGCAGGTGCAATGCCTGGATCGCCTGCGGCGTGGTTTCCTTGATCGGATCCGCAACGGCGATGATTGCAGCAAGCTTGCCGTCGATGGCGGCATAGAGCGGTGACTTGCCCTCGTCGCCGAGCCGGGTCGCGGTATCGCCGAAGCCCGAGACATCGAGGCCGAGCTTGACCATGTAGCGGTCGGCGCCGACGTCGACTCGCTGTCCGCCCGCCGCCGCCGTCACACCGAAACCGGTGACGGAATCGAAGGCAGTGACCTCGGGAAGGATCAGGCCCTCGGCTTCGGCCGCGGCGACGATGGCGCGGGCGATCGGATGCTCGGACTTCGCTTCGACAGCCGCCACCACTGCCAGCACTGCGGCCCGGTCGAAGCCCGGCGCCAGCGCCATGTCGGTCAGGCGCGGCTTGCCCTCGGTCAGGGTACCGGTCTTGTCGAACGCGACCACCTTGACGCTCTGCAAGGCTTGGAGGGCCTCGCCCTTGCGGAAGAGCACGCCCATTTCGGCACCACGCCCGGTGCCGACCATGATCGACGTTGGTGTGGCCAAACCCATGGCGCAGGGGCAGGCAATGATGAGGACGGCGACGGCGTTGACCAGGCCAAAGGTCAGGGCCGGATCAGGCCCGAAGATCAGCCAGACGGCGAAAGTCAGGACGGCAAGCGCCATGACGACGGGAACGAACCACATCGTCACGCGGTCGACCAACGCCTGGATCGGCAGCTTGCCGCCTTGCGCGGCTTCGACCATGCGGATGATCTGAGCCAACATCGTAGCCTCGCCCACCGCCGTCGCCCGGAAACTGAAGGCGCCGGTCTGGTTTACTGTGCCGCCGGTCACGGTGCTGCCCGGTGCCTTCTCGACCGGCACGGGCTCGCCAGAGATCATGCTTTCGTCGATCCAGCTTGCGCCCGTCGTGACCTCTCCGTCGACCGGCACCCGCTCGCCGGGGCGGACCTCGACGACATCGCCCGGGCGGACTTCGGCGACCGGCACTTCGACCAAGCCGCCATTGCGAAGGACACGCGCAGTCTTGGCCTGAAGTCCGACCAGCCGCTTGATCGCCTCTGAGGTCCGGCCTTTTGCGCGAGCTTCAAGCAGACGACCAAGGAGGATCAATGTGACGATGACTGCCGCCGCCTCGAAATAGACATTCTGGGTGCCTGGGGGAAGGATTCCGGGGGCAAAGGTTGCCACCAGGGAATAGCCGAAGGCAGCCAACGTTCCGACCGCGACTAGGCTGTTCATATCAGGCGCCAGACGCGCCAAGGCCGGAAACCCCTTGCGGTAAAACCTGAGGCCAGGGCCAAGGAGGACCACGGTCGTCAAGGCGAACTGAATGTACCAGCTGTTCTGCATGCCAATGCTGTTCATCACCGCCATGTGGACCCACATGAACAGATGCGATCCCATCTCGAGGACAAAAACCGGCAGAGTCAGAGCCGCAGCAAAAAGCACATCGCGCCTCAATGCGGCTTCCTCGGCCGTTTTCTTCGCGGCGGACTCTTCTGACATGATGGCGGTTTCGGCTGCTGCCCGTGCCTCGTAACCCGCATCCGCGATTGCGCCGATGAGGGAGGCAAGGTCCGCCGTTCCGGTGACCGTTGCGCGTTCCGTGGCCAGATTGACATTGGCTGCGGTCACACCGGGTACCGTTTTCAAGGCCCGCTCTACCCGCGCGACGCAGGAGGCGCAGGTCATACCCTCAATGACGATATCAATCGGACGCGTTGGAACATCATATCCCGCGTCCTCGATTGCCTTAACAAGCGCCGACCGGTCGAGGTCTGGCCCGATGATTTCTGCCCGTTCCGTCGCGAGGTTGACGGCTGCGGTTTTTACCCCGGAGACCGCCTGCAGTGCGCGCTCAACGCGCCCGACACATGATGCGCAGGTCATGCCCTCGACGTCGATCACGATCCGGCCGAGGTCTGCCGTGGCGTTCTGAGGGACTTGTATGTTCATCGCGGCACTCCAGTGGCGAGTTACTCCGCTGACTGAGATAAGGCTTCCCATGATGGTAAGGTCAAGCCCTGATTTCAATTTGTCTGTTCACGGATTTGTTCCCTTGACCTTACAACGGTGGGAAGGCCCATATCGAGTTGCATGAGGCGATTGTCCAAAAGGAGACACTCATGCAGTTCCATATCGAGAACATGACCTGCGGCGGCTGCGCACGCAGTGTGACCAAGGCGATCCAGGCGGTGGACCCCACCGCTGAGGTGAGCGCAGATCCGGCCTCGCACAAGGTCGAAGTGAAATCAGCGGCTTCTCGCGACCGATTGGTCGCTGCGCTGAGCGAGGTAGGCTACGCGCCTGCCTGACAAAACATAACCATCGAAGGAAAATCTGAATGAACAAACGTACTCTAGCGCTGTCTATTGCGGCTGTTGCTGTTGTCGGCGGGATCGCATTTGCCCAGCAAACCATGGAGGGCATGGACCACTCCAACATGGGCGGCATGGGCATGGGGGATATGGGCATGATGAGCCATGCGACCCTGATACCCCCGGAACTCGCCAATGACCCGGCTACCGTCGCCAGCGCTGCCGCGATGGACAAGATGATGGCCGACATGATGGTCCCCTATACCGGCGACCCGGATATCGATTTCGCCCGGGGCATGATCCCGCACCACCAGGCCGCCATCGACATGGCGAAGATTCAGCTTGAATTCGGCAAGGACCCCGAAATGCGCAAGCTGGCCGAAGCGATCATTGCGGCGCAAGAATCCGAGATCGCCACGCTCAAGGCCTTTCTCGCCACCAAGGGCATGTAAGCCCGGGATGACCTTGGGCGGCGCGGTCGGGATCGGCCGCGCCGCGTGCAATCCGGGACGCAAAGGAGTTCGGTTTGATGGCCAGCAACGCGCAGAAACCGGACACCCACCCGCCGATGGCCGGAATGGACCATTCCGGGATGGGCCATGGTGCTAGGCCCGCCGTTGATCACACCGCGATGGGGCATGCGCCACAGGGGGGTAGTGACCACGCAGGACACGGCGACATGGTGGCCGATTTCCGCCGCCGGTTCTGGGTATGCCTCATGTTGACCGTCCCAGTCTTGGTGCTGTCGCCGATGGTGCGGGACTTTACGGGGCAAGGGATGGCACCCCTGTTTGCTGGCGAAGAGTGGGTCGCGCTGGCCCTCTCTTCGATCATCTATTTCTGGGGCGGCTGGCCCTTCCTGAAAGGGGCACTTCCGGAAATTCGCAGTGGTCGTCCGGGCATGATGACGCTGGTCGCGCTTGCCATTTCTACAGCCTATTTCTACTCGGCTGCCGTCACGCTGGGACTGCCCGGCGGAGAGCCGTTCTATTGGGAACTGGCCACGCTCGTCACGATCATGCTTTTGGGCCATTGGCTTGAAATGCGGTCCGTCCTCGGCGCTTCTCGCGCTTTGGAGGAACTGGTCCGCCTGCTGCCCGATACCGCACTGCGCGTTACTGCGGACGGTGGAACGGAGGACGTGCCCGTCGCGGCCTTGATTGCCGGCGACCGGGTCGTGATCCGCCCCGGCGCCAAAGTGCCGGTCGATGGAACGATCATCGAAGGCACATCATCCTTCAACGAGGCCATGCTGACCGGGGAATCGAAACCTGTCACGCGGTCTGCGGGCGAGGTTGTCATCGGCGGTGCGGTAAATGGCGAAGGTGCTGTTACCATCGAGGTGAAGGCGACGGGCGAGGCGACCTACCTGTCACAGGTCATCGCCATGGTGAAAGTGGCGCAGGACAGCCGCTCGCGCACACAGGATCTGGCTTCGCGCGCAGCGACTGTCCTGACTTGGATTGCCATCACCGTCGGCCTCGGATCGTTCGGCTACTGGTATGCGGTCGGGGCGGGGGCCACTTTTGCGCTTGAGCGGATGGTGACGGTCATGGTCATCGCCTGCCCGCATGCGCTTGGCCTTGCCGTGCCGCTCGTCGTGGCCGTCTCGACATCGCTGGCAGCGCGCAACGGACTGCTGATTCGCGACCGTGCGGCCTTCGAGCGTGCGCGGGATCTGAATGCCGTGGTCTTTGACAAGACAGGCACACTGACCGAGGGCAGGTTCGGCGTCAGCGATCTGGTTTTGCTGCAAGATGGCGACGAGACAACCGCCTTGCGCCTTGCGGCATCGGTTGAAAGCCAGTCGCAGCATCCGATCGCCATGGGAGTCGTCGCCGCCGCGAAAACCCGTGGCATCGGATTTCCGGCCCCGGAAGGATTGCAGAGCATCACTGGTGCTGGCGTAACGGCGCGCGTTGAAGGGCAGGAAATCGCGATTGTCAGCCCCAGTCATCTCCTGCGGCAGGACAGACCTGTAACCGACCCCCGACTCGCCCTGCTGGAGGCGGCCGGCAAGACCGTCGTGGTGCTGGAGGTCGGCGGCCAGCCCTATGCGTTGCTTGCTTTGGCAGACATCGTGCGCACGGAATCGCGTGATGTCGTAGCGCGTCTCAAGGCAAAGGGCGTCAGGTCAATCATGATGACAGGAGACGCAGAGGGTGTCGCGAAGTCGGTCGCCGCAGAACTCGGCCTCGATGAATATTTCGCACAGGTGCTCCCGGATCAGAAAGCGGCCCGCGTGAAAGAACTTCGCGCCCGGGGTTTGAAAGTCGCCATGGTCGGAGACGGGGTGAACGACGCGCCAGCGCTCGTCGAAGCCGATCTTGGGATTGCAATTGGTGCGGGAACGGATGTCGCCGTGGAATCCGCTGACGTGGTCTTGGTGCGTTCTGACCCACGGGACGTCGAGGCCATTCTTGGTTTGTCACGAGCGACCTATTCGAAGATGGTTCAGAACCTGATCTGGGCGACAGGATACAACGCCTTTGCCATTCCAATGGCGGCTGGCATCACTTTCGGCACCGGCTTCCTGATGACGCCTGCAGTCGGTGCCGTATTCATGTCGGCCTCCACGATCATTGTTGCCATCAACGCGCAACTGTTGCGGCGATACAGATCGAGCTAAGGAAACATTGAGCGCTTAGGACGACCAAGCGGGCTTTTCGGTAAGCTGCGAGGGGCGGCGCGATCAATCCAGAATGGCCATTCAAGCCATGCCGAGCGGGAACCTGGAGCAGGTTGCGTTGCGCTCTTTCAGCCCATGCCGTGAAGTCCGTGGAAGCCACCTGTGACAATCACGGGTACGACGAACACAGCAGCCAAAATGACGATCACGACGCGCTGCCAGAGTTTTTGGTGCCGCCAGCAGAGAAAGACAGTGGCGAACAGAACCAGCCCAAGTTCCACCACGCCGATGATACCGCCGTAATAGTTCGGGTCCCAGTAGCTGACCGGACTGCGGAATACCCAGTCCGACACGGGCCAGAATTGGCGGCGGGCATCGTCATGATGGGTGACGAAGTCGGTGGCCGCATGCAAAAGGCCGGCTCCTGCAAAGGCGGTAAGAATGAGGTGACGTCGCCAGTGTCCAAGAGCAAGAAGCAGGCCCCAGACGAAAAAACTGTGATCAACGGCAAAGATGGCCTGCCATGAGTCCGAGTAGAAGAGGTCTCCGAAGACTTCATGCTGCGGAATTCCGACCAGGCGTGTCGAAAATAGGACCAATGCAAACATCGGGACATCAGGGGCGAGGCCGCCCAGCATGGCCGCTACCAGAGTGGCCGGCACGATGGGACGCGCAAAGACGGCAGCCCCGATCAGCATATGGGTTGGTGTGTTCATCGTATCAACAGACCGGAACTGGTTCGGCCTTCTCCTCTTGCGCAATCTCTCGGAGGAGGGAGAGAGGAACCGCACCGGTGAGCACGGTCCGGCCGATCACCAGACCTGGGGTGCCGATGAACCCGAAGAGATCGGCAAGTGCGCGTGTTCGTTCGAGCTCGACCTGAACCGCAGCGGAGGACATGTCAATCAAGAGCCGCTCGACATCCAGATCAAGGGTTTCCGCCACACGCCGCACCGAGGCCTCTTCGGCAACCATCGGTGTCCGCATGAAGCGGCGGCGAAGCTCCTGTTGCTTGCCCTGACGTGCGGCGGCAACAGATGCCCGGGCGGCCAGTTCAGACGGCGGCCCGAAGATTGGAAGTTCGTGTTGCACGAGCCGGTACGCAGCCGGATCTTCGGCCAGCAGGGTCTCAAGATCCCGCTCGAGTGCACGGCAGAAGGGGCAACGAAACTCACTGAAGTAGGCGATCGGAACCACAGCATCCGGGGAGTTATTTCCGAACAGGGCTGGGCATGGGTCAGTGCGCAGGGTCTCCATGCGCGCCCTGCGTGCTCCCGCATCAGGTAGTGGCCCATCGAGACCGACAAGGGCGATGTTTGCCGTGGAGGTCTGACCGGCCAGCTCCAGTCGACGAAATGGCGGCACATCCTCGATGTCGACATAGGAGAGCTCGCGTCCGCCAAGCCGGTCCCAAGGCAAGGCCCGCAGTCCATAGATCACGGCAATGATGCCCCCCACTACAAAGAGATCGCGACGGCGGATCGTCACAGGACTGTCACCGGCGTTCCGACGGGTACCTGCTCGTAGAGTTGGATCACATGGTCGTTCAGCATCCTGATGCAGCCGTTCGACACAGATTGTCCAATCGACCAGGGCTCTGTCGTGCCGTGAATCCGGTAGTAGGTGTCGCGCCCGTCGCGGTAAAGGTAGAGGGCTCGAGCGCCTAGAGGGTTTCCAGGTCCCCCCGGCACCCCATCAGCAAATTGGGCATACCGATCGGGATTCCGGCGGATCATGTCGTTTGTCGGGCGCCATGACGGCCATTCGGCCTTACGTTCGATGATTGCCGAACCCTTGAATGCCAGACCGGCCTTGCCGACGCCGACACCGTACCTGACGGCCCGCTCGGAATCGAAAACATAATAGAGAAAGAAGCTTCGCGGGAAGACGAGGATCTGACCGGGGGCATGTTGCTCTCGGACTCGGACCTCGCGAGGTTGAAATTCGTCGGCCAGGACAAAGGTTTCTTCGGTATGGGCACGAAGGACGGTTGGCATCGACAGGGCTGCGGCGGCTGCGCCGGTGAGAAAGGATCGACGGAAAATCATGCGAACTCCTGAGGGGAACGTTAAGGACGAGGGTTTGCTCAGAAGAAGGTTCGCGGAGGAGGACGTTGGGGGGCAAAGGCTCGGCTCGAAGCCGAGACCGGCGTGATCACGAACTGCGCTGACTTGGCAGACGGTGCCACCTCGAAAAATGACAAGGTGGCAGTTGCAACAAGCTGGCAGGAGGCATGGCCTGAGCCGTCGCTGCAAAGGGCCTCCTGGTCCACAGCTGCGGTTTGAGCATGATCGACATGCGCGCCGTGGGATGAGTGATCAGGAAGCGCCGCCCAGAGAAGGGCGACGAGCAAGCACAGACCACACAGAATGTTCGCGAGCTTACGCATGGGAGCAGAATAGCGCTCTTGGTGTATGGGAGAGGTGTTCACATCGAAGTGAGCAGAGAATTTCCAAACAAAATCGGCGAAAGCGTCACGGCTTCACCTCTTTGTTACCCCTGTGAGACGGGAAGCGATTTGACCTTCCCACGTTGGAACCCGGCAGAGGTTAAAAAAAGGAGGAGCAGACCATGCGATTCAGTCGACGACTTTTCGTTGCCGGAGCCCTTGCCGCGCCTTTCTTGACGGGCCGGGCAGCCTTCGCAACCGAGGATAACCAAGGGCCCGTCCGAAACAACATCTCGGCGTTCCGTACCCATGAGTGGCAGGACCACTTCGACTCGCTTGGGGTGGGGGTTATCATCTCTGACACCACAGCCAAGGTTCTCCAGCACTGGACGAGCGATGGTCAGATGTTTCTCTACCCCACTTCGGTTCCGCTGTCGGATGAATTGACCCGGCGGGGATATACCGAGGTCGTCGAGAAGCGGGAAAACCCGAGCTGGGCTCCGACGCCCTCGATGCGGGAGCGCAACCCGGAATGGCCAGCCTTTGTGCCAGGAGGCAATCCGACCAATCCGCTCGGCACCCGCGCCCTGTATCTATCGTGGCAGTACTACCGGATTCATGGTACCCACGACACGCGCAAGATCGGTCGCCGCTCGTCGAACGGCTGTATCGGGCTTTACAATGAGCACATCGAAGAGGTGTTCGATCGCACGCCGGTCGGAACGAAAGTCAAGCTGATCTGAACAGATGAAATCGACAGCAACCCCTTTGGCCCTCCCGCAAAACCTGCTTGTCCGCAGGTTCTCGCGCTTCGTGTCGATGTGGCTTCTGACTGTCGCTCTGGTCATGGGCTTGGTGTTGGGACAGTCTGCAGAAGCAGCGTCTGGCAACGAGCATCATTCCGACCTCACCGTCGAGGCTGCCGATACACCCGACCAGCAATCTTCCGCAACGCCTGCCTGCCACCCCGGCGTGATTTGCACGGCGTTCGTTTTGCCAGATGCTCTGTCATCGATACAGCCCACGGTCGTTCCGGCTGTGCTTCAGCCCGGCGCTGAGCAGTCGCAACGCCGTTTTGGCGGTCCGGCCATCACACTTCCTCCCCCGCGAACAGTGACCTGACAGTCAGGCCGAACGATTGTTCGATGACCAGAAGAGCCGGTTTGAAAGACTGGCTCAGGTTCGACCCTTTCTCAGCCTGACTCCAGAATTCGTCCCAAGGCGTGGCCCGCCTGACCGGCAGGGCGCAGCCAATGATCAACAACAAGAAACCAAGGGCAGTCAGGCCGATGAAATCTCAATGGACGGGCGCGATCGCGCTTGCCGCTTCCGCCGTCGCGGCAGTGGCACTGGCACATACGGGGGCGACGGGCGTCGTCCTGGACCGAATGAACGGAATGACGGCAATGCGCGACACCATCGCGGAATTGGCACCGATGATGCAGGGCACCGTGCCCTACGACACCTTTATTGTGTCTGAAGGCGCCAGCGTCATTGCAAGTCATGCGGGCGGGACGATGCTGTCGCTCTTCCCTGAAAACAGCCTTGAAGGCGTCACCTATGCCAAGCCGGAAATCTGGGCCAATTGGCAGGAGTTCGCGGCTCTCTCCGAAGAACTGAAGGCCTATGCTGACGCCTTGGCCGAAGCAGCCCCGAACGGTCTCGAGCCTGCGAGTTCGCCAGATGGCGAGATGGCTGGCATGGATCACTCGGCCATGGGCATGACCGGAACACCGCAACCGGCGCAAGGCTTCACGATCGCGGAATTGATGGGATACGGAGCGGCTCCGGAAGAGATCGCGGTGGCACGAGGGACATCGGACCCGACAGTTTTGGAGCTTGATCTGACGACACTGGCGGCGGACGACCTCTTCAACCGGATCAGCGCGACCTGCTCTTCCTGTCATGCGCAGTTTCGAGCGGGCCGGAACTGACCATGCGAGGTTTGATCCGGCTTTCCTTTGTCTTCCCAGCCATTGTGGCAGGTATAGGTGCCGGTGTGTTGGCACTTTGGCCGATCGGGGAGGTCGAGCCCGCGAGCTTTCCTCCCGGCGATGCCGAACGTGGGGCCTATCTCGCGCGCGCAAGTGGCTGCGTGTCCTGCCATACCAACTCGGCCGCCAAAGGACTGGCGCTCGCGGGAGGTGCACCTCTTGACACACCTTTCGGCACCTTTGTGCCACCGAACATCACACCACATCGGGAGGCCGGGATCGGGCGCTGGACTGTGCAGGATTTCGCCAAGGCGGTGCGCCAAGGGGTGTCGCCCGACGGCGAGCCCTACTACCCGGTTTTCACCTACTCCTTCTATGCCGGCTTTACCGATCAGGACATTGCCGACCTCTGGGAGGCGTTCCGCACCGTCCCGGCTGTTGGCGATGCAGCCCCACCCCACGACGTCGGCCTGCCCTTCAATTTCAGATCGGGATTGAAGTTCTGGCGCGCGGCCTACCTTGATACGCCCAAGACGGACGCACTTATGGGCACGTCCTCCCCATGGAACCGCGGACGGCAACTGGTCGAGGGGGCTGCACATTGCGCCGCCTGCCACACGGGCCGAACCCTGGCAGGGGGCCTTGATGACGGCGCCCGCTTTGCCGGGAACGACAGCCTTCCAGGGGGCAGCAAAGCACCGCCAATTCTGAGTGACGTTCTCCTCGCAAAAGGTTGGGGCGTTGCGAACCTGGCTTACGCGCTTCAGTCCGGGATTCTGCCTAACGGTGATGCTTTCGGCGGCAGCATGGCCGAGGTCGTGGCAGAGGGTACGTCGTTTCTGAGCGCTGCCGACCGCGAGGCCATTGCCACCTATCTCCTCGACCCCGAAGGCACGGGCGACATTCCTGCGCCCGCACCGACGCCGGTCGAGACCCCGATGGCTGGAATGGATCATTCACAGATGGATATGGGAAATGGGAACTAGAGCGCTTGCCGTCATTCTGGCTTTGGGCGTTGCCGTCTTCGTCGGCGTCTTCATCTGGACAACCGCCTGGACCCTCGATCCGCGCGACACGACCTCCGCTGATCCATCGGTGACAGCCAAAGTGTCCGAAGCGCTTTCGGACGGACGGATGGACGTCCAGGTCGATGCGCTCGGTGGTCGTGACGTTCGCCTCGAAATCCAGTTCATGCCCGATACCGACGCCGGCGCAGCTGCCGGCATGCGGCCAGATGTGAACTTTGCGATGGTCGACATGCACATGGACGGCATAGCGCCGCCGCTTCAGCTGGTCGAGGCAGGCGTCTGGCGCGCCGACGTGAAGCTGCCGATGGCCGGTCGTTGGGTCGTCAGCGTGGGCTTTGGTGAAGAGTTTGCAGAGGTCGAGTTTGATGCGCGATAACCCAAGTCCGGCAACTTTTCTGAATGATGACAGCCTTCGCCGCAACCTGCGCGGCCTGGCTGTTGGCACCACCCTGTTTGTGGTCCTCGGCACGGTCACTGCCGTATGGGCGAACCCCCTTTTTGTCCGGATGACTCCAGTCGGGCCTTGGGAGTTCGTCGCGACCGTTCTGACGGCCTTCCTCGGAGGTGTGACAGCGGCGATGTGGGTCCCTCAGTGCAACTTGCGCGCTTCCGGGACGGGTGGGCTTGCCAGCTTTCTCGGAATCGCCTGCCCAACCTGCAACAAGTTGCTCATGCTGGTCTTCGGTGGACCTGCGCTTCTTGCCTGGTTTGACCCGCTCCGGCCGTGGCTTGCGACCGCCGGGCTCGTCATCATGGGTATCGCCGCGTTGGCAACATGGCGCCGGTTTCGCGCTGTCCGCACTGCCAACAGGGAGGTGCAGGGACCGCGGGGCCTTGATCGGGGTGACGTGAAATGAAGACAGTCACGGTCCATGACCCAATGTTCCGACGGCTGAGCCGGAATGTACTTTTGCGGCACGGGCTGATGGCCCTCCTCTCTGCTGGCATCGTTCTGATCTTTGCGGCTATCCATGGCGAGTGGAGTCCGATGCACCGCTGGAACCGGGCACTTGCCGACGCCTCGCTGGTGCTGGTTGCGCTTTCGATGGGTCTGGGTCCTCTGGCCCGGCTCCTCAGACCCGCAGTGTTGGTGCTGCCCTACCGCCGCGAGTCGGGCATCTACGGCTGCCTTCTGGCGCTTGCGCATGCTGCAATCATCCTTGTTGGCTGGGTCGAATGGGACCTGATGCGGCTCTTCGGCTTCGAATGGCATCCCGAACTCCTCAGCTATGTGATGTTTCAGCATGGCTTTGGTCTGGCCAATGCGATCGGGATCGCCGCCTTGCTCCTGGCGGTCCTCCTGGCCACAACCTCAAGCGATGTCGCGATGCGCCGCCTGGGCGTTTCCGGCTGGAAATTCCTGCAGATGGGTGTCCTGCCGCTCTGGTGGCTGTCTGTAGCGCATGTCGCCTACTTCCTGTTCATGCACTTCCTCAGCTTTCACCGGGCGACGCCCGAGCCGAACCCCCTGCAGTATTGGTTCGTCGGACTGGTGGTCTTGGTCCTAGGACTGCGACTTGCCGCTTACCTGAAAACCATTGGCGGCAGACGCATGCCGGAGTCTCAGGACGAGGGGGCCAAGCATGCGCCGATCTGAACGGGATCTTGCCCGGGCCTCACGGGTAACGACGCGTCGGTCGCTGATGCTGGGCGGCGTGATGACCTCGGTGGTCGGTGTGCTTGGTTTCCGGATGTGGCAACTGGGCGTACGCGATGCTGAGGAGTATTACCTCCTGGCCGAGGAAAACCGAATCAATTTGCGGTTGGTGCGCCCCGACCGGGGCCGCATCTTCGACCGCGCAGGCAAGATCGTCGCGGACAACGAACACACCTACCGGATCACGCTCGTGAAGGAGGAGGCCCGGGACGTCAATGACGTCCTTGCGAAACTGCAGCGGCTTCTTGGTCTGACGAGCGAGGATATCGACCGGATTCGGGAGCAACTTGACCGCGTTCGGGGCTTTGTCCCGGTGACCGTTAAGGACAGGGTCACCTGGGAAGAGTTGTCAATCATCGCCTTGAACACCCCGGCTCTTCCGGGTGTCCACCCGGAGATGGTCCTGTCCCGGGTCTATCCCTTCGGGCCGGACTTTGCCCATCAGGTCGGCTATGTGGGACCCGTCAGCGACAGCGATCTCACAGCCAAGGACGGGGAACCCGATCCGCTTTTGCGCTCGCCGGACTACCAGATCGGCAAGACGGCGCTTGAGCGGATCCACGAGCGTGCGTTGCGCGGTGAGCCGGGAGCTCAGCGGGTGGAGGTCAACGCCGGCGGCAGGACCATGCGCGAGCTGGCACTTGATCCGCCGACCCCCGGCTCGGACATGCAGATCACACTGGATCATCATTTGCAGAACTTCATGCGTGTGCGCCTCGAAGGACAAAGCGCGGCAGCAATCGTAATGGATGTGACAAACGGTGATCTTCTTGGCTGCACGTCTGCGCCTGCATTTGACCCGAACCTCTTCGTGCGGGGGATCTCGAGCAAGGACTACAGCGGTCTGCGCGACAGCGAGTTTCGCCCGCTTGCCGACAAGACCGTTCAAGGGGCCTATCCGCCGGGATCCACGATCAAGATGTCGAATGCGCTCGCGGCTCTGGAGAGCGGAGTCATGGACCCGACAGAAACCGTGACCTGCAATGGCTATGTCGAAATTTCCGGACGCAGGTTCCATTGCTGGAAAAGCGGCGGCCATGGGCGGGTCGACATGGTCGGTGCGTTGCGGCAGTCCTGCGACGTCTACTTCTACGAAGTCGCGCAACGGATCGGGATCGACGGCATCTTTGCGATGAACGACCGTCTCGGACTAGGCCAGAAATACGACCTTCCGCTGTCGGGAATGGTTCACGGCAACAATCCCTCGCGCGCCTGGAAGCAAGAGCGCTACGGTCAGGATTGGTTGATTGGCGACACGATCAACGCGTCCATTGGCCAGGGCTTCACGTTGACCTCGCCAATTCAGCTTGCCACGATGACCGCGCGCTTGGCCTCAGGAACGGCAGTCCTCCCGCGTCTCGTGCGCCCGCTCGGTGGGGCCAGCCCGGGTGAGCCTGCGCCTGCCTCCCTTGGTCTATCGGCAGAAGCGCTGGCGATCGTACGACAAGGGATGTTTGAGGTCTCGAACCACGAGCGCGGCACGGCCTATGCCTCGCGGATCGCGGATGTGACCAAGGCGATGGCCGGGAAGACCGGAACGAGCCAGGTGTTTTCGATCACGGCGGCTGAGCGCGCAGCCGGTGTCCGATCGCAGGACGAACTCCCATGGAACAGGCGGGACCATGGGCTGTTCGTGGCCTTCGCACCCTTTGATGCGCCTCGATTTGCCGTGACCGTTGTTGTGGAGCATGGCGGCGGCGGCTCAACGGCGGCGGCACCGATCGCGCGCGACATCATGCTCTTTGCCCAACACGGCGGCCTGCCGCCCGAAGATGCCTATCCTACTGCTCAGCGGGCCCGAATTCGGGAGGATCTGGCTCAACTGTCCGAACGGATTCTCCCGCCGGATGGGGTGACACCGATCACCGTGAGCCGGACATGAAGGCCACCAAGCCAAGAAATGGCAAGTTGCGAGGCGCTGCGGTTGTTGCGCGCGCGGCAATCTTTCTGCTGTTTGCGCCGCAAGCAAACGCATTCTTCCACAATAGCCCCGATCTCGAACAAGGTCGCGCCATCTATGAGGCGGAATGCGCGTCGTGCCACGGCGCCGATCTGGAAGGACATCCCGACTGGCGGTCGGCGAATGAGGACGGGACCTATCCCGCCCCGCCGCATGACGCGAGCGGCCACACCTGGCATCACGGCGACATCATGCTGCGCGACTACATCAAACGCGGCGGGCAGGCGGTCCTTGACGAAATGGGCGTTGCCTTCACCTCCGGCATGCCGGCTTTCGGCGACCGTCTGACGGACGAGGATATCGAAGCTGTTCTCGATTACATCAAATCGACTTGGCCCGACGGCATCCGCGCCACGCAAGTAGAGCGCAGCGCCACCGAGGCCCTCGCTCCATGACGCCTGGCCCGAACAATAGGCTATCGGTCCAAGTTTGGACTTGCCCCTCGAGTTACTTGAGGAAGCATCAACCCTCAAAGAATGTACGAAATGAAAGGTCCGCCTGATGCGAATGAAATCCCTGCTGCTTGCCAGTGTCTTCTGTTTCCAGGTCGCTATGCCGTCCTTCGCGGAGGAGGTCTCGGATGAACGCATCAAGGCTCTCGTGGCCGAGGCCCTGCGCGAAAACCCCGAACTGATCCTCGAAGCGCTCCAGGCCCTCGAAGAACGGCAGGCGGAAGCACAGGCAGCCGCCGCAACCGCAGTATTGGCCAACGAGCGCGACACATTGGAACGTGACCCCAACGCACCGGTTCTAGGCAATCTGGAGGGCGATATCACGGTGGTCGAGTTCTTTGACTACAACTGCCCCTACTGCAAGCGCGCCATGCCGGAAGTCGACGCTCTTCTGGCCGAAGACGGCAACATCCGGTTGGTGATGCGCGAATGGCCAATCCTCAGCGAGGGATCTGCCTTTGCCGCACGCGCCGCGCTCGCATCCCGAAAGCAGGGCAAATATGCTGAGCTCCACAATGCTCTGATGGGCATGCGTGGCAAGGTAGAAGCCGACACGGTGCTGCGTGTCGCCGGCGAAATCGGCCTGGACTTGGACAGGCTCAAAACAGACATGCAGGCGCCTGAGATCGACGAGCACATCGCAACCTCGATGCGTCTGGCCGAGGCGCTCGGTTTCAACGGGACGCCGTCCTTTGTCGTAGGCGATCAGCTGGTCCCCGGTTTTGTTGAAAAGGCCCAGCTTTCCGAAATCGTGGCTTCTGTTCGGGCATCAGAATGAGTGGTTCGAAACGAGTCGCTTTGGAATGCTCCCGTTGCACCGCCTTCCCTGCTCGCAGGACGATCCCGGCCGTCCCGGCCCTCGCGGCGGTACTATGGACCGCTCTGTCTGGAATTGCGGCAGCGCATTCGTTCACCGCAGCAATTCTCGTCGTCGGAGAGAATGTTGAGCAAGACCTTGCCGAGGCTGTCCGAGGATTCCTGCTGGCTGCCGACGAGCGGGACGGGCACCCAAACGAAACCTCCGACGGGCATCTGGGCGGCGTTGACGTGCATGTTCTTCCGCTTCCGGCCGAAGCCACCAGACTGGTCCAGGAGTTGACTGGCTCACCAGACGAGGCGGCTGATGTCGTCATCGTCCTTGGACCGAAGCCTGCCGACGACGACGCGGCGAGCAAGTACAGCCGTGCGAGCATCGTTCTGGTGCAAGCACTCCTTGCGGAGGGCTGGAATGGTGATGACCGCATGGAAGGTTTCATCACACGCTACCGGCTCGCCTACGGCAAAGAGCCCGATCCTTTGGCCGCGTCAGCCTACCATGCGGCGCGCAGGTTGGATGTCGCGATCAGACCGCTTGACGGGGCGGGGCCGCGGGATGAGCTTCTGGAAGCCTAGCAAGAATCCGAGGTCGGCTTGCCAAGATGATCCTGTGGTGTCTCGCGCGGCGCGCACCGGGTGGGGATCTCACGCCGCCGGATAGCTGGTGAAGACCGTACTGCTTCCGTCCTGACCGACCAGGACCACGTCATATGCCTGACGCTCTGTCTCTGGACCCATTCCCGGTGAGCCGAATGGCATGCCCGGAACGGAAAGTCCTACCGCCAAGGGGCGTTCGGCCATCAGCCTGCGGATATCCGCTGCTGGAACGTGCCCTTCGATGGTGTAGTCGCCGATGGTCGCCGTGTGGCAGGACGACAGGTTCTCCGGGATGCCGCGCTCCCGCTTGTAGGTCGCGAGGTCTTCGACACTGCGCTCTTCAAAGCTGACGTTAAAGCCGTTTTCGCGCAGGTGGCCGATCCAAGCGTTGCAACAGGGGCAGCCAGGGTCCTTTACCACATGGATCCGCTCGTCCCCTTCGGCCAGCAAAGGCACAGCGCTCATGGCAAGGATGGTCGATCCGGTAAGAAGAAGAGTACGGCGCGCAAGGTTCATCAAAAGCCCCAGTCTATGTGTCACCGCAAAATACTGCCAAAGGCCGGGCGTGGCGAGCGTAGTATGGCTCCCAATAGGCCTGATCACCAAGAAACTACCGAAGACGCGCGTCCCCGGCCTGCACCAGAAGGACGCCATGATTCTCATCTGCGTCATCGTCCGTAACCCGGCGGGTCTGAACGCCCTGCAAATCTGCGAAACCTTCCATCATCCGTTTCGGAAACCAGGTCATTGGCAGGCTTTCGAAGCCGGGAACGCCGTCAAGTACGCGCGATATTGCAATTGTGCAGTTCGCCTTGGGCACCGCGCCGTACGCTTTGGCACGCGCCATGATCAGGTCCGCAACTTCTGGCGAAACCATGATCGTCTGCTCAACAACGTCGTAAGTTTCGCGGGCATGGTAGTCGATGTAGAAGTCGACCATCTTCGGCGTGATCCCGAAATGGACATCGTTGCGCTCCGGAAGCTTCGGATGTCGCCAGGTTCCCGCCGGATCGAAGAGGACACGCTCTGAGCCATTGATCAAAAGCCCGGCATGCGCACCGGTGCCGCTGCGGGTCGACAGGACGGTATAGAGCGTGACCGAGGTCGGGCCGACATGTTCATAGCGCGCCTCGGCCACGGCCTCATCAGGCGCCCAAATCGGTTCGGCGCCGCAGGCGGACAGAAACAGAGTTGCGAAAAGGGCGAAGAACAATCGTTTCATGGCGTGTCCCGTCAGATGAATGACGTTTTCGCGACCTTCGTTCAGTTGCCAGTAAACTCTGCGCTATCAAGTCAAGACGAGGGAAAACGCGGCAATTCTGCTGCAGTCGATGCTATGGCCATGTGGTCCAGACACCAAACTGTCAGATGACGGGACCAGACCACGCTGATACAAGCGAGAGCATGACCCATTCGACGTTTCCTATGCGTGCATTGATCCTCGCCGCCTATCTTCTGGCGGCGATCCTGCCGATGCTTGCCTCCGCCGATGGTCGGCAACAGACTCAGGCAGACCATGAGCAGATGATGGCGATGGCTGGCCATGTCGCGCATATGTCATCCAGCGGCAGCCCGATTGACGATGCACAACGTCTGCTTTGCCAGCAACATTGTCTTTTTGCAGCCGCGGCTCTTCCCGCACCAAGCCCGGGCGTCGTCGTCATCGCGCGTTCGGTTGAAATCAGACTGAACAATGACCTGCTGGCCGCATCGCTGGCGCTCCCGCCACCCGGCCCACCTCCGAAACGCACGTTGATCTGACACTATGGTTCCGCTTTGTCGGGACCTTCAGTCTTTTCACGTTGCGATACAGGAGAATTCGCATGATCACGCTCTCTCGCCGCGGCTTTCTGGCCGCTTCTGCGGCTACTGCCGCCTCACTTATCCTGCCTGCCCGCGCTCGAGCCCAATCAGCCCGTATGTCGCTGACGGCGACGACCCGGACGCTCGATGTCCGGGGCAGGGCCGCCACCGTCTGGGGGCTGGTGGACGGCAACGGCCGGTCTGGATTGGTCCTCGACCCGGGTCAGGCATTTGCCGTCGATCTGACGAATACCCTGACCGAGCCGACCATCATCCACTGGCACGGACAGATCCCGCCGAACGCGCAAGACGGCGTGCCGGACATGCCCATGGCCACGCTGCAACCCGGCGAAAGCCGCGCCTATGACTTTGCCGCGCGCCCGGGCACGCACTGGATGCATGCCCATATCCCCGCGCACGAGATGCTGCTGCTCGCCGCCCCCCTGGTCGTGCGGCGACCCGAGGATGTTGCGGCCGATCGGCAGGGCGTGACGCTGTTCCTGCACGACTTTTCGTTCAAGCCGCCTGCGGAGGTGCTGGCACAGATTACGGGTGGCGCGTCAATGGCCGGCATGGACCATGGCCAGATGGCGCAAGGAGGAATGGACCACTCTGGCATGGACATGGGCGCAATGGGTCAGGGGGACATGATGGCCATGCCGGGCATGGACGGCATGGCGATGGACCTGAACGACTACAACTTTGATGCCTACCTTGCCAATGACCGGACACTGGACGACCCCGAAGTCGTCCAGGTGGACAAGGGCAGCAAAGTCCTTGTTCGGGTGATCAACGCGGCCGCCGCGACGGTGTTCTGGATCGACACCGGCGCCTTGACCGGGCGGCTGGTCGCCGTGGACGGCGAGCCGGTGCAGCCTCTTCCTGGCAGCCGTTTCGGAATCGCGATGGGCCAGCGGCTGGACATCGAGCTTGATGTTCCTGCCGAAGGCGGGGCCTTCCCGGTCCTCGCCTTGCGCGAGGGTGCAAGAGAACGGACGGGTCTCGTCCTTGCGACGCCAGGGGCCACGGTGACGAAGATCGCCGACATGTCCGATGCCGACCATCCTGCCTTCAGCTCCGATCTGACGCAGGAAGCGGCCCTGCGCGCCGTCACCCCACTGCCGGAGCGCGCGGCATCGTCCCAGCCGATGTTGATGCTGGGCGGCTCGATGATGCCCTACGTATGGACCATCAACGGGCAGACCTGGGGCAAACATTCCCCGGTGACCGCGAAAACCGGCGAGCGTGTCGAGATCATGTTCCACAACATGTCAATGATGGCGCATCCCATGCATCTGCATGGCCACGCTTTCCAGGTGGTCGGCGTGGGCCAGAACCGGATTGCAGGCGCAGTGCGCGATACCGTTCATGTGCCTTCGATGGGGATGGTGACGGTCGCGGTGGATGCGGGTGAAGCAGCGCGGTGGATGCTGCATTGCCATCACATGCCGCATCTCTCGACAGGCATGATGACTGAGTTCGCGGTTTCGGCCTGACGACGATCCGGGCCCGCAGATTGCCTGCGGGTCCGACCTTCCGCGAAGGGAAAAGCCAAATGCCTGTTCAGATGGGTCGTCGACCTCTCCTTGTCGGTCTTGTAGCGGGCTTCATTGCGGGGCCCGCCCAGGCGCGGCCGCCTTTCCGGCTGCGAAAGGACCCGCAGCCTCTGCTTTCCCCGCCTATCCAGGATGAAGCAGGAACCACCAGGGTTCTTGGGGACTTTGCCGGGCGTGTGATCCTTCTGAACATCTGGGCGACTTGGTGCCCGCCATGCCGGGAAGAGATGCCAGCACTCGACCGTTTGGAAGGGCTGCTTGGAGGCCCGGATTTTGCCGTACTACCCCTTTGCATCGACGAAGGCGGGATCGAAAGGGGCCGACGTTTCTATGATGAAGTCGGACTTGTAAACCTGCCGCTTTACTGGGCGGAACCGTTGCGGGTTCAACTGGCACTCGCCTTCATCGGACTGCCAACGACGCTTCTGATCGACCGCGAAACGCGTGAAATCGGGCGGCTTCAGGGCCCCTTCGACTGGGGAAGCGACGAGGCTGTCCGTCAGATATCGGATCTGCTTTGATCGGTCGCCATTCCCTTGATTAAATCCCTGCCTAGCCCGTTGAGTTCGGAAATGGACAGATCAGGCTGCCTGATAGCTGGTGAAGATTTCGAGACTTCCATCCCGGCCAACCAGCAGGACGTCATAGGCGTCCCGACTGTCTTCTGATCCCATGCCGGGGGAGCCGTAAGGCATGCCGGGCACGGCAAGACCAACTGCATCAGGACGCTCGTCGAGCAGCCTGCGGATATCGGCAGCCGGGACATGGCCTTCGAGAGCATAGCCGTCAACGGTCCCCGTGTGGCAGGAAAATGCCTTTGCTGGAATGCCCTGGTCCATCTTGAAGCGGATCAGCAACGTTCCCATCGACACCTCATCCGTAACCGTGAAGCCTTGCTCCCGCAGATAGTCGACCCATGCTTCACAGCACTCGCAGCCACGCCCCTTGACGACATGGATTGGCGGTTCTTCCTCTGCCTGAGCTTTGGCGGCAGGGGTTACGGCAAAGGCTGTTGCTGCAAGGATGACCTCGCGGCGGCCGATACGAAATTCAGTCATCCGCGTTCTCCGTCAGTTCCTGAAATGAAGCCAGTTTCGCTGCGCCAAGTGGCGAGCGCATTAAGATCATCTGCCGAAGCAATCTCCTGTTCCGGCAAGGCGTCCTGGTCTTTAGGATCGACCGGTCTGCCGTCGACACGAACTTCGTAGTGAAGGTTGGGGCCGCTCACGAGCCCTGTCGCGCCGACCGCGCCAATCTTGTCTCCCGCCTTGACCCGCGACCCCACGCGAACTTCTTCGGCAATTTCGGACAGATGTGCATATCGCGTGACCACCCCACCGCCGTGATCGATGTCGATCGTGGTGCCGTAGCCACGGATCGTACCCGCAAAGGTCACCCGCCCGGCGCCGGTCGCCGAGACTTCGGTTCCCACGGGTGCCGCGTAATCAATCCCGGTATGCATGCGAACCCCACCCAACACGGGATGGTCCCGGCGCCCAAAGACGGACGACAGTCGTGCACCAAGGATGGGTGCCGCTGAACGCTGCACGGCTTCGCCATCTTCAAAGACGATGACCGGGCCGGCGGCTTCGGTCGCAACGAGTTCGAGGACGCGATCAGTAAGCTCCAGCCGAGCGTAACTCAGGCGCGGCTCTCCCGCGATGGTGCCATCGGGAAGCTGATCTTCCTGCCAGACCAGCGCGAAGGTCTCTCCACCTTTGAGGTCGCGCCTGAAATCGACCTGGCCCGCAAGAAGTGCAGTAAGGTCAACTGCGAAGCGTTCCGGTGCATTTCGCGCCATCAAGGCGTCGTAAAGGGTTCCGTCGAGGGTCAAGGTCTCCCGCCGGTCCGTCTCACGAACCGGTGGGTCAAGCCGTCGTGCCGCGATCGGCCCGTCGAAGGTGAGAGCGATCTCTACACCATCTTCCACGAAGAGCGACAGGCGTGTCAGCGATGATGGATCTCCGGACGCCGCAGTCCATTCGACCCGGTGACCAGGTCGCAGGTCGGTCAGGTCATAGACTCCCGAAAGTGCCAATGCGGCTTCTGCCCGGATCGTCAAGGGGACTCCTGAGTGACCAAGGACACTGTCCAAGGTGTCACCGGGTTCGATTGTGGCTTCGAACGCCATGGGCAAATGCGCCGTCGGAGGATCGGCCACTGCCTGGAGCGGGGCGAATGACGCGAGAGCAAGGATCAGAAATGCGGGGCGGATCATCTGGCAGAATGACCTTTCAACTGAGGGTTCGGCGGATTTTGGGAACGGCGAAGCGCCGGTCCTCGTGAAAGTCGATGATGCTGGTGAAGCGCCCATCGGAATGGAACAGGAACACACCGGCGGTATGGTCCATCGTGTAGTCACCGGCATCCTTGGCGACGCGGCGATAGGTTGCGCGAAAATCTGCGGCGGCCTGCGCGACCTCGTCAGCAGATCCCGTAAGCCCCAGGATGCGTGGATCGAAATTGCCGACGTAGTCGGCAAGGACGTCTGGCGTATCCCGCTCCGGATCGACCGAAATCAACGCGACAATCATGCGATCGGCGTCGGCACCCAGTTCTTCGAGCCAGAGCGATATGTCGCTCAATGTGGTCGGGCAGACGTCCGGGCACCAGGTGAAGCCGAAAAGCACCATGGCCGGGCGGCCAGCCCAGTCTTTCGGTCGGACGGATCGGCCACGGTGATCGGTCAATGTCCAGGACATCTCGCCAATTGGCAAGGGCAGGCGCTCGCTGCGGGTTGGCTGCTTGCGCGTGCGATAGGCGCCGACGCCCAGCATGAAGGCGACGGCTCCGACTGCCCCTCCAGCACCGAGGATTATTGCCCTGCGTCGGCGCAATCCGGACCCTCCGCACGCAAGGACAGGACGTCGACGTTCACGGTAACCTCACCGGCCTTTTCGAAGGACAGGGTAACCGGGAAGCTGTCGCCCTCCTTGAGGGCGGTGGTCAGCCCCATCAGCATGCCGTGATATCCCCCCGGAGAAAGCTGCACGCTCTGGCCGGCCGGCACAGGGACGGACATCGCATGCGGCATCGATGCGATGCCATCCTGAACAACAGTCTCGTGCAGCATCGGCATAGCGGCTGCAGGCGTCGCGATGCCCAACAGCGCGTCGTCGGTCGATCCGGTGTTCGTGATCTCCACATAGAAGACGCCGGGACGCCCCGCGCCGATTGTCGCCTTGGACCAGGCGTGCTCAACCGTCAGATCGCCGATGGTCACGGTCTCGCAGGCCATCGCTGCAGATGCAGAGATGATCAGCGCTGCAGCAAGAAGAAAGTGTTTCATGGCTCAAAGTCTCGATTGAAGGTCGGAAAGGATTTCGGCCGCCGGTGTGCCGTAGGTGAATTGACGCAGCCACGCGCCATCCGGGCCGATGAGATAGAGGCCGGGATTGTGCGCCATCGTGTACCCGTCTTGCGAAGCGGAATCGGCCTCCCGCTCATAGAAGATCTTGAAGCTTGCGGCCGCAGCCTGCGTTTCGGCCTCGCTGCCGGCCAAGCCGAGGATCGCAGGATGGAAGGCTTTGGTATAATCAGCCAGCCCAAGCCGTCTGTCCCGTTCAGGATCGATCGAGATGAAGATCGGCTGCACCGATCCCGCGTCCGATCCAAGGTCATCCATAACCTGCGCAACTTCGGAGAGCGTGGTTGGACACACATCCGGACAGCTTGTGAAGCCGAAGAACACCAAAAGGAATTTTCCGCGGAATTCGTCCGTCGTGCGGACGCGACCTTCGCTGTCAGCAAGCGCGAAGATGGGCGTGAAGGCAGACGCTGCGGCTTGGGTGTCGTCCGCTGCCGGCCACCACCGCACTGCCGCGAAAGCGAAAGCCGCCGCCGTGGCGGCGACCCAAAGGATGATCTGAAACGAACGAAGACGCATGAACAGTCCAGACGATGAGAACAGCGCGCGGTCTAGAACCTCGAGCAACTAGAGGTTCAACCGACAAAAAGGTGATGAGTTCAGCACCGGCGAGGTTTCGCCGATCAGGCCGCCCCAAGAAATCTGGCGAGGGCAATGCCGAGGAGGGTGCCGAACAGCCCGAAAGCGATGCCGAAGCCTGCGCCATACTGCAGGCGGTCAAGCGTCTTGCCGCCGCGTTTTTGGGCGAGATAGTAGCCACACAGGAATCCGACGATCCCGAAAACTGGTCCGATCATTTCTGGCTTCCTTTCACCACAGTCATTTCGCGCCAAACCCAGAAAGCGAAAACCCCCCAAGAGCCGAGTGCAAGAAGAAGCACGGACCAGTCGCCAAGACGGGCGTAAGGGGTCGGTGGTAGAGGCCTCGGCAAACGCATGTCGATTACGCCAGAAGTCTCGATGTCCAGGATCGCCTGTGTTTTGCCGTAGGCATCGACCACTGCAGAAATTCCAGTATTTGCGGCCCGCACGAGAGGTAGCCCCTCTTCGATGGCCCGCATCCGAGCTGACGCCAGATGTTGCTTTGGACCAATGGAGGTGCCGAACCAGGCGTCGTTGGTCGCATTGAAGATCCAGTCCGGTCGGATGGCATCATCGACAACATGGCTGGGAAAGATGATCTCGTAGCAGATCGCGATGCCCGCATAGGGATGTGGGCCAAATGCAAGGGTGCGGGGACCCGGACCGGGGAGGAAATCACCTAGAGATTCGACCAATCGCTGAAATGGCAGGACACTCCGCCACGGCACATATTCGCCAAAGGGAACAAGGTGATGCTTTGCGTAGCGCGTCAGGACGGAACCGTCCGGCGCAATGGCGAGCACAGCGTTTCGGTACACCGTCCCGTCAGCGGTGACCTCCCGCTCAGGACTGCCAGCCAATAGGACGGCAGTATTCGGCAAGAGCCACCCAAGCATGACGCGGGCCCCAGTGTCCTCGGCGAGAAACCCTGGCCATGCAGTTTCTGGCCAAAGCAGGATATCGTAGTCGCCGGGGCGTGCAGAAAGCGAGAGAAGTCGGAGGATGTTGGCCTTCCGGGATCCTTCGTCCCATTTGGCGCTTTGCGCGATGTTCGGTTGCACGACGCGGATATGTGCGCCGCGCTCTGACGGGGGAACTGATAAAGCAAGGCGCGCAACGCCGAAACCGGCCACGGTGACCGCAATTGCGGTGGCGCTGGCGAAACGGATGACCTGCAACCTGCGAGCAGGCGCGCGGAAAGCCAGCCCGACCAGTGCCGAACAAAGCACCAAGAGGAACCCCAGCCCATAGCTGCCGACCAGGGAGGACACTTGTGCGAGGGGCAACCAGTCGGCCAGCGTGTAGGCGGCAAGGTTCCAAGGAAACCCCGTCAGAACGTGCCCCCGGAGCCATTCAAGGCCGGTCCAGCTTGTCGCGAGCGAAAGAGCCAGCGGCAATCCGGCGCGCGCCATTCGGGCGGCAAGGGCACAGGCGGCTGCTGGAAACACTGCCAGCAGCGCCGCAAGACCGAGGACGGCAGGCAAGGCCAACCATCCGAACCGGTCCGCCTCGACCTGAAAACTCTCCGTGATCCAGAAGAGCCCGGGTATGAACTGGCCCAAGCCAAACAGATATCCCAGTCGAAATGCGACAGGCCACGGCGTGCCATGCAACATAATTGCCAGCACAGCGAAGGCGATCAGCGCAAACGGCAGGATCGAATATGGCGGCAAGGCCAGGACAAGTATGGCGCCAGCGGCCAGGGCCATGCCCAAACTGGGCAGACCTTGGAGCAGTTTTCTGCCGGAAAAGAGATGTGCGTCTGAAATGATCAATCCTGCGAAAGCCCCCGTCTTGAGACGCGAGGGCTAATTGCTCTAGCTACTTGAGGTGCAAGGTATGCGTTTCTGGATCACGGCAATGTCAGAGTGTCGAGCTGTTGGTCGACTTCAAGGGACCGATCCGAAGCCTCGCACGATGAACGGCGCGGAGTTTGTCGCGCAATCGGCCCAAACCGTGCGCCGCTAACGGCTCTTTGATTTGTCCCGCTGGCAAGAGATCGTTACTCACCAATCCAAAACCTAGATTAAGGAGTGATCCATGGCCGATGATCGGATCGGGCGACGGGCCTTGATGGGCGGAGCAGTCGGGATGGCGGGTCTTGCGGCCTTACCAGCCTTGGCGCAGGACGGCACGACCGAGTTTCAGGCTCCTGTATCCGGCAGCGTGCGGAACAACGTGTCCAGCTTCCGGATGCCTCAGTGGCGGGACTATTTTGAGAATACTAAGGGCGGTGCGATTCTGGCGGACACCAAGTCACGCGCGCTGCATTATTGGTCAGAGGATCAGTCGATCTACCGGCTCTATCCCTCTTCAGTCCCTCTGTCCGAGGAACTGACACGGCTCGGGCGGACCGAAATTGTCCGCAAGGCCGTGAACCCACCGTGGCGTCCGACGGCTTCGATGTTGGAGCGCAACCCGGACTGGCCGAAGATGGTCGAAGGCGGATCCAAGGACAACCCGCTTGGTGTCCGCGGAATGTATCTGTCCTGGCCTGCCTATTTGATCCACGGCACCCATGATACCCGGAAGATAGGTCGTAGATCATCGAACGGGTGCATCGGCCTCTACAATGAGCATGTCATTGAACTCTATGATTTGGCGCAGGTTGGCACTCAGGTGCTGCTGATCTAGGTCTATGGCTTTCTGAACGCATCAGGCTGACGTCGCCCGAAAGCTAGGCGGAAGGCGGGCTGATGTTTGCTTGCTTTCGCTAGGCCAAGTGTCCTCAGCCCAATAGCACGGTCGACAACAGGTTCACGTTCAGCACGATGATCACGGCGGCGATCAGCCAGCAAAGGCCGGTCAGCCAGCGGGGGGCGACCAGTTCGCCCATCTTGGCGCGGCTGGCTGTGAACATCACCAAGGGCACGATGGCGAAGGGAAGCTGGAATGACAGCACGACCTGGCTCAGGATCAGCAGTTCGCCGACGCCGCCGCTGCCGTAGAGCAGAATCACGAAGATCGCCGGGATGATCGCAAGGCCCCGGGTGATCAGGCGTCGCGCCCAAGGGGCGATGCGCAGGTTGATGAAGCCTTCCATCACGATCTGTCCGGCCATGGTGGCGGTGACAGTGGAGTTCAGACCGGCGCACAAAAGCGCTACGCCGAACAGGACCGGCGCGAGCGACGAACCGAGCAAGGGCTCCAGCAACAGATGCGCCTTGTCAATTTCGGCTACGTCGTTTTGCCCCACGGTGTAGAAGGCTGCAGCTGCGAGGATCAGGATCGCGGCATTGATCGTCAGCGCGAACATCAGGGCGATGGTGCTGTCCCAAGTCGCCAACCGCAGCGCCTCGCGTTTGGACGGAAGATCAAGCCCGAAGGCGCGGGTCTGTACGATGCCCGAATGCAGGTAGAGGTTATGCGGCATGACCGTCGCGCCGATGATGCCAAGCGCGAGGTAGAGCATCGTCGGGTTGTTGAAGATGTCGCGGCTTGGGGCAAAGCCTGCGATGACTTCGCCCCAGACTGGGTCGGCCTGAGCAATCAACACGACAAAACAGGCGGCGATCAGCGCCATTAGCGATATGATCAGCGCCTCGATCCAGCGAAAGCCCTTGTTCTGCAGCCACAATATCAGGAACACGTCGGCGGCGGTGATGAAGATGCCGATCTCGAGCGGGATGCCGAAGAGGAGGTTGAGGCCGATGGCGGTGCCGATCACTTCGGCCAGGTCTGTGGCAATGATGGCCAGTTCGGCGAAGACCCACAGCGGGACCGACATCCATTTCGGGAAGGCATCGCGGCAGGCCTGCGCCAGATCGCGGCCCGAGGCGACCGCCAGCCGAGCGCAGAGCGATTGCAGCAGGATCGCCATGATGTTCGACAGAAGCGCGACAAACAGCAGCGTGTAGCCGAAAGCCGCGCCACCAGCGAGCGAGGTCGCCCAGTTGCCGGGGTCCATGTAGCCCACGGCCACCAGATAGCCGGGGCCGATGAAGGCGAGGAACCGACGGAAGCGGCTGGTGCCGCCATTGCCGACCGCGATGGTGCGGAAGACCTCGGAAAGCGAGGGGGCTTCGCGCTCTTGTCGCCAGGCTGGGATGGACATGGTCTATAGCGCTCCCGGGTTTCGTCACGGTCCCGACAAGACGTGGCGCATAAAGTTAGACAGTGCTAACAATCTGCCCCTAGACTTTACTTGTCAATCCATCCCATGCGATACTCTGCAGATGACCGAGTTCGACCCTCACACCCGCACTGCGCCGCACGACGGCCCGGCAGACCCGCGCACCGAGGCGTTTCAGGGCGTGCGCGAGGCACGGCGCAATGAATTGGCCGAGGACTATGTCGAATTGATCGCCGAACTGATCCACGAACAGGGCGAGGCGCGCCCGGTGGACATCGCCACCCGCCTTGGCGTGAAGGTGCCGACCGTCAGCAAGACCCTCGACCGGCTGGCGCGCGAGGGGCTGATCACCCGCGCAAAGTATCGGTCGGTGTTTCTGACGGACGCGGGCCGCGCGCTGGCCAAAGAATGCCGGCGTCGGCACGAGATCGTACTGCGCTTTCTGATCAGCCTTGGCCTTGACCCCGAGACGGCAGAGCGTGACGCTGAAGGCATCGAGCATCACGTCAGCGAACGGACGCTGGCGCTGTTCGCAGCCTTTGCCAGTCGGTCCTGATCGGCCTCAGCTGTTCTCGACCGCAAACCGCACATCTGCGATCAGGCTGTCGGCACTGAAGTTCTCCAGCCGCTTGCCGTTCAGAAAGAAGGTCGGGGTCTGGCGGATGGCAAGAGCCTCTACATCAGCGGCGTCCTGGTTGAGGATGCCGGTGATCCCCGGAAACAACTTGTCGCTTTCCGCCCTTTCGAGATCGAGCCCCACGGCCCCGGCGATTTCCCAGGCCACGTCCATCTGCGGCGCACCATGCACGGCCCAGCCCGGTTGCTGTTCCAGCAGCGCGTCCAGCACCGGCTCGAACTTGTCCTGCATCCGCGCGGCCTCGAGGATGCGCACGGCCTCGTCCGAGCCTTCGTGGAAGACGGTATAGCGCAGCACGACGCGGACCTGCGTCGGAAACTGCCCCCGGATCTCCTGCACCACGGGGTGATAGGCGCGGCAGGCCTCGCAGGACGGATCAAAGAACTCGACCAGTGTGACGGGCGCATCGGCGGGGCCAAAGCTGGGGGAATAGTCCCGGACCAGAAGCGCCTGGTCGGCCGCAGGCGCCGCGGCGGCTGCCGCTTCTGCCTCGGCAGCGCGGCGCTGGTTCAGCACGTAGGCGCCACCCGCGAAGGCAGCGAGCCCGAGTGCTGAGGTTCCGATCAAAAGGGTGCGGCGGTTCATGGGCGGTGTCCTTTCGGAAAGAAGAGACAGGCAAGGATCGCCGCAAAGGCGACCGCGGAAAGATAGGGGATCGGCAGGCCAAGGATCATCTGCGCCTCACCGGTGCAGGAGGGGCCATTCTCGGTGCAGGGCACAATTGGCGCGGGCAAAAACCCTGCGTAAAGGCCCGAATGCCACGCCGCCAGCGCCAGCCCGGCGAAGGCCAGCGGAAGGGCATAGGCGCGCGCCATGCCATCGCCGCGCCATAGTGACAGGCCAAGGATCGGCACCAAGGGGAACATAGCGATGCGCTGATACCAGCAGAGCGTGCACGGCATCTGGCCCAGCACTTCACCGATGAAGAGCGCGCCAAGGGTGCCTGCCAGCGCGATCAGGAAGGCGGCGGTCAGGGCAAGATCGTCGCGCGACAGCGTGTCCGGGTCAGCTTTGGTCAAGAACCGGCTCCTTGCGGCGGCGAAGGGGAAGCGAGGCGGCGAGGATCAGGACTGCGCCCAAGGTGATCGCAATATCGGCGACGTTGAACGTGGGCCAGTGCCAGTCGCGCCAGTAGAGATCAAGGAAATCTGTCACGGCACCCTGCCGCAGCCTGTCGATGATGTTGCCAAGCGCCCCGCCCACGACCAGCGCAAAGCCTGCACGTTCCAACGCATGTTGCGCCCGGAATGCCATGAGGGCGAAAGCAAGGGTCAGCGCGCCGGTCAGCGCCGCCATCAAAAGCGGCTTTCCCGCCATGACCCCGCCCATCATGCCAAAGCTCGCGCCCGTATTGAACCCGAGTGCAAGGTTGAAGCCCGGCATGACTGGGATCGCGGTCCCCTGCGATAGCAGCGACAGCGCCGCCGCCTTGGTCAACTGGTCCGCCACCACGGAAGCGGCGATCAGGGAAATCAGCATCATCTTGGTCATTCTGCGGCCTTGCTCTTGATGCCGATCCAGCGTGGGACCGACGCAGCGTAACGATCATAGTCCGGCCCGATTGCCACGCGCAGGGCGGCCTCTTCGGACCGGACCTGCGTGCTGGCGGACCAGAGGAACAGGAGCGGGGCCATGATTGTAGGGATTGCCGGAACCGCCATGGCAACACCCGTCAGCAGCGCCGCTTGCCCCACAAAGGTTGGGTTGCGGCTGAAACGGTAGAGCCCGCCCGAGACCAGATCGCCCGTCTCGCCGCCCACCACGCCGACGCGCCAGGATGATCCCATCGACATCTGAGCGGCAAAGGCCACCATCGCGCCAAGCCCCGCGACAAAGACCCCGATCAGACCAAGGAGGACGGCGCGCCCCTCGGTCCAAAGCGGATCGATCTTGTGCAGGATAGGCACGGCGAGCCAGAGAAGCGGCCCGAAGAACGCCAGGGCAAAGGCAACGCGGAACCCGATTGCCGCCAGCCGGTCGCGTCCGGTCGCACGGTCGAACAGCCAGACCGGACGCCCCGCCGCTTGTGCGGCCAGCGCGCTGCCCCAGAAGAACAGTGCCAGATAGCCGAAGAGAAGGGCCAGTGCGGCCCAGCCAAATCCGGAGATCATCTGCTCAGCTCTCGCGTTCAGGGTTGAACCGCAGCAGGCGCAGGGCGTTCAGCGTCACAAGCACGGTTGCACCGGTGTCGGCGAGAATTGCGATCCAGAGGCCGGTCAGGCCGAAGACCGAAGTCACCAGGAACACCGCCTTCAGCCCCAAAGCGATGGTGACGTTCTGGCGGATGTTGGCCATTGCCGCGCGAGACAGCCGGATCGTTGCGGGAATGTCGGTCACCCGATCGCGCAGGATCGCCGCATCGGCGGTTTCAAGCGCTACATCGGTGCCTGATCCCATGGCCACGCCGACCGATGCTTGCTTTAGCGCGGGCGCGTCGTTGATGCCGTCGCCGATCATCATGACGCCACCTTGGGTGCCGATCTCGCGGATATAGGCAAGCTTGTCCTCGGGCATCATGTCGGCTTCGAACTTCAGCCCAAGGCTTCCGGCGATAGCGGCAGCCGTTCGCGGGTTGTCCCCGGTCAGGATAACTGCGGTCACCCCCATGGCCGTCAACTGGCGCACGGCGTCCTTGGCATCCGCACGCGGCTCGTCCCGCATGGCGATCAACCCAAGTGGGGCTTTCTCGCGGAACACGGCAACGGCGGTCTTGCCGTCCTCCTCGAAAATCGTGGCCTGCCGCAGGCCAAGACCATCGAGCCCGCCGTTTTCCATCGCGTAACGGGGTGAGGACACATAGGCCGCAGCGCCGCCCACGGTTGCAACAACGCCCTTGCCCATCAGCGCCTTGGCGTCTTGCGAGGGCAGCGCGGAAACGCCCGCGTCCTTGGCCTTGTTCAGGATCGCAATCGCCAGCGGGTGGCTCGACCCTGTTTCGACGCCCGCAGCAACGGCCAGAAGTTCAGCTTCGGTGGTAGCCCCGAACGGCACCAGATCCGTCACCTGCGGGCGGCCATGCGTCAGCGTCCCGGTCTTGTCGAAGGTCACGACATCGACCTTCGCCGCCGCCTCGATCACAGCACCACCCTTCATCAACAGCCCGCGCCGCGCCCCGGTGGACATGGCCGAGGCGATGGAGGCAGGGACGGAAATGACCAGCGCGCAAGGGCACCCGATCAGGAGCAGGGCAAGGCCGCGGTAAACCCAGGTGTCCCAAGGCTGACCAAAGGCCAGCGGCGGCACCAGCACAACCAGCGCCGCCACGGCAACGATGGCGGGCATGTACCAGCGGCTGAACCGATCGATGAAGCGTTCGGTCGGCGCGCGCGCCTCTTCGGCCTCTTCGACAAGGCGGATGATGCGGGCGATCGTGTTGTCTTCGGGGCCTTTGGTAACCTTGACCCGCAAGGCGGCCTCGGTGTTGATCGAGCCTGCAAACACGGATTCCCCCGGCCCGCGCGTCTTGGGCACGCTTTCGCCAGTGACAGGGCTTTCATCGACGCCTGAGGTGCCATCGGTGATCTCGCCATCGGCTGGAATGCGGTCGCCGGGGCGGACAAGCACGATCTGGCCCACGGACAGGCTTGCGGCAGGCACCTCGCGCGTGGTGTCGCCGGTGACCAGCTGCGCGGTCTTCGGCACCAGATTGGCCAGCGCCCGGATGCCGTCCCGCGCCTTGCCTGCGGCCACGCCTTCCAGCACTTCGCCCACGGCAAATAGGAAGACAACCAGCGCGGCCTCTTCTGCCGCATTGATGAACAGCGCACCGATGGCGGCTATGGTCATCAGGCTCTCGATGGTAAATGGCTGGCCCATCCGGAGCGCCGCAAAGGCACGCTGCGCCACCGGGGCCACGCCGATCAGACAAGCCGCGATAAAGGCCCATTTGCCGATCTCGGGTGCAAGATACTCGATGATCCACGCGGCCCCCAGCAGAAGCGCGGTGAAGATGACAAGCTTGCCCTTACCCGTCTGATACCAGCGCTTGCCGCGATCTGCGGGGTCGTCATGGACATGGCCGGGGCTGCCGTGCCCGCTGTCGTCGGTCTTTGCATTGGCCATCGCTGCCCGGCCGTGGTCGTGGCCCGCAGCGTCCTCAGGTTCGGCCACGGGGGCGGCGCCGGGCAGAACGAAGTCCTTCTTCGCGCCCGCCTTGCGGGGCTCGATCCCGTAGCCAAGGGCTCGCACGGTCTTCTCGACCGTGTCGCGCCCGGTCTGCGCCTCATCCAGCGTCAAACGCAGACGTTCCGACATGATCGCAACCTCGACACCGCTGACGCCGGGAAGCCGCGCCACTGCATCCTTGATCTTGGTCGCACATGACCCGCAGTCCATGCCGGACACGGTCCAGTCGCAGGATGTTTCGCTTGTTGAACCTGTCATCTTCTTTCCTCCCGCCCAGAAGCGGGCAGTTGCCTTCATCGAATCAGGAACCTAATGTCTCTAGCAACTATAGATTCAAGGGGAATCTGATGCTGACTATCGGAAAGTTGGGCGAGGCCGCCGGGGTAAAGGTACCGACGATCCGCTACTACGAGCAGATCGGCCTGCTTCCCGAGGCTGAACGCAGCGCGGGCAACCAGCGGCTCTACGGCCGCAAGGCGCAGGAGCGATTGGCCTTCATCCGGCACGCCCGCGATCTGGGCTTCACGCTCGAAGCGATCCGCGACCTCCTGAGCCTGTCGGACCGACCGGATCAGTCGTGCGCTGCCGCCGACGCCATCGCAAGGTCGCAACTGATCGAAGTCGAAAGCCGCCTTGCGCGACTGACCGCGCTGAAGGCCGAACTCGAGCGCATGGTCGTTCAATGTGCGGGTGGCAAGATTGCCGATTGCCGTGTCATCGAAGTTCTGGGCGACCATTCGCTTTGCGCGACCGATCATCGGCATCCGGAGACAGAGGCGACGCAATAACGAACCCGCAACACTCGCCATTTAAGCCAGCACCGCCTTGTCCAGAAAACGCCGCCCCGGGCCGCTAAAGCATCAACGGCACTCCGTTCAACCGGATGTGCGTTGCCGAATTTTTCTTCTCATGTCATGCATTCTGAATGTCGTGGATAGTCCGACCCTTTTTAGCAGTGCTGTTGGCTGTGTCCCTGTTCGGGGCCACAGTCAGTGAGGTATCGGCCGGACTTGCAGCGGAGATCGCAGCAGTAGCCGACCCGTGCTGCGAAGGCGATTGCCCAGATGTCCAGGCATGCGGCGTCGCCTGCGAAATGATGGCGCGTGGCGGAATGACAATGCTCGCTCTGGTACAAGTCTCAGGGCTTTCTGTTACCGAGGAGGCATCTGCTGCAGTCCTGATGCTTCCTGACCTGCATCCACCATCCGGGCTTCCGCCGGATGGCTTGAGGCGACCTCCCCGCATTTGACCCTGCCGCGTGCGCAAGCACGCGGATGTTGCCGTTTGCACCTGCGCCAATTGGCTTCGCGGGTGCGCTCTCGCTGCAATCAAAGGGTCTTCCTCATGACAAACATGTTCCGCCGCATTTGCGGCTCTGTTCTGGCACTTCTCATCGGCGCATCTGCCCTCTGGGCAGGTGCAGACGACTACCGTTTCGAGATCGTCTCGACCGACCATCGTGTCGGTTCTGGGGTAACGATTGAACTTCGTCTGACCGATCTTCGCACCGGCCAGCCGGTCGAGGGCGCGGTCATCTATGCCACACGCATGGACATGGCCCCCGACGGAATGGAGACGATGACCTCCCCCGTCACCGCATTGCCGGCCGAAGGTCCGGGCACTTACCTGTTCAGCACGGATCTCACCATGGCGGGGGGATGGCGGTTTTCAGTGGCGGCCAAGGTGCAGGGTGAACCGGAAACCGTGAAGGCAGAACTGGAATTGCGAGCCGAGCCATGAGCGCGGTTGGCAAGCTGACTGCCGCAGTCCTTGTTGCAGGCAGTGCCGGATGGATCGGGCTGACCGCAGGCGAAAAGGGAATCACCGTGGCCAGCCTGATAGGCATGGCTGAGATGCAGCTTGCCGTCTTGATGGGCAATGACGCAGTCGCCATGCCGGGTGCTGACGCCCCTGAAGCAGAGCCGACCGGCCCGGTGATCTACTGGAGGCACCCGGATGGGTTGCCCGAATGGTCGGTATCCGAGCGGCAAACGGCAGATGGGCGCGCCTTCCTGCCTGTTCTCGCCAGCGAGGATCTCTCGCTGGGCCCTGCGCCCGAGCCCAGTTCAGAAATGGCAATGGCTGAAACAGGTGAGCGGACCATCCTCTACTACCGCAACCCGATGGGCCTGCCAGACACCTCGCCAGTACCGAAGCAGGACTCAATGGGGATGGATTACATCCCCGTCTATGACGGTGAAAACAGTGATGACGGCTCGGTCACTGTCAGCCCTGGCAAGTTGCAGCGCACCGGGGTGCGGACGGCCGAAGCAGTGTTGGCACCTCTGGCGGCCACATTACGGGCGCCGGGCATCGTGGAACTGGACGAACGCCGGATCAGCGTGATCTCGTTGCGCGCCGACGCCTTCATAGAAACCGTTGCCGATGTGACCACGGGCAGCACGATCGCCGAAGGCGCACCGCTCGTGACGCTTTATTCACCCGAGATCGCTGCCGCTCTTGCACAGTTCCTGACCGACGTGCGGTCGGAAGGGCGGTTGAGGGACGGCGCACGGCAACGATTGGAAAACCTCGGCGTGCCGGGCGAGGTGATCGACCGCATCGCGACTGAAGGCCAGACGACGGTCAGTATTCCTATCATGGCCCCGCGCAGCGGCGTGGTGCTGGAGCGCATGGCAGTCGAGGGCATGATGTCGGAGGCGGGTGAGACGCTGTTTCGCATCGCTGACACCTCGACTGTCTGGGTCATCGCCGAAGTGCCTGAAGCGGCACTGATGGAGATTGCGGTAGGAGCAGTGGTTCGCGTGAGTTTTCGGGGCCTCACAGATGGCCCGATTTCGGGCCGTATCGACACCATTTACCCCGAAGTCGATATGATGACCCGCACGGGAAAGCTGCGGATTGAATTGCCGAACCCGGACGGGCGTCTGCGCGCCAACATGTTTGCCGAGGTCGAAATCATGCTCGGCGGCGCACCCGTGGTGCAGGTGCCCGAGGGTGCTGTGATCGACACCGGCGACCGGCAGGTGGTGATCCTTGATCTGGGCGAAGGGCGGTTCCGGCCCGAACCTGTGATCGTGGGGCGCAAAGGCGGCGGCATGATCGAGATCGTCAGCGGCATCGAGGCGGGTGACACGGTTGTCAGCGCCGCCACCTTTCTGATCGACGCCGAAAGCAACCTCAATGCGGCTTTGGCTGCCCTGGCAGCGCCTGAAGCCACCCCGAAGGCCAACCCATGATCGCCCGTATTATCGAATGGTCGGCCCGCAATGTGCTGCTGGTTCTGTTTGCCACCGTCTTTACCGTCGCGGCAGGCCTGTGGTCGCTACGCACGCTGCCGATCGATGCCATTCCGGACCTTTCGGATGTGCAGGTGATCGTGCTGACCGAATACCCGGGGCAAGCGCCGCAGGTCGTCGAGGATCAGGTCACCTATCCCCTGACCTCGGCCATGCTGACTGTGCCGCAATCAAGGGTCGTGCGGGGGTTCTCGTTCTTCGGGATCTCCTTTGTCTACGTCATCTTCGAGGATGGCGTGGACCCCTATTGGGCGCGGTCCCGCGTGCTGGAATACCTCAACGCCGCCGCAGCACGTTTACCGGATGGAGTGACGCCCGCGCTTGGGCCGGATGCGACGGGCGTGGGCTGGGTCTACCAGTACGCGCTGAAGGGCGAGAACCTGAGCCTGGCCGAGCTACGGTCATTGCAAGATTGGGTGATGCGTTTTGCCATCAGCGGTGCCGATGGCGTGTCGGAAGTCGCCAGCGTCGGCGGGTTTGTGAAGCAATACTCGATCACCGTGGATCCGGTGCGGATGCGGGCGCTTGGCATCACCCTGTCCGAGATCGGAGAGGCAGTTGCGGCCAGCAATATGGACACCGGCGGGCGCACGGTCGAGCTGTCGGAATTCGAGTTCATGGTGCGGGGGCGCGGCTATCTGGACGGCATCGGTGATCTTGAGATGGTCCCGATCCGCGCCGAAGGCGGCGTCCCGGTCCTTTTGCGCGATGTTGCGCGGGTCGAGATAGTGCCCGACGAGCGCCGGGGCATTGCTGAGCTGGATGGAGAAGGCGAGGTCGCCAGCGGCATCGTGCTTCAGCGCGTGGGTGCCAATGCTCTCGACGTGATCAACAATGCCAAGGCCGAGATCGAGACCATCGCGCAAAGCCTGCCCGATGGGGTGGAGATCGTCACGGTCTATGACCGGTCCGACCTGATCCTGTCGGCCATCGAGACCCTGCGGACGACCCTGCTTGAAGAAAGTATCGTCGTAGCCCTGGTCACCTTCGTGTTCCTGCTGCATGTCCGTTCGTCGCTGGTAGCCATCATCATGCTGCCCGTGGGTCTGCTGATGGCCTTCACCGCCATGCGCGCGCTCGGCATCGGCGCCAACATCATGAGCCTTGGCGGCATCGCCATTGCCATCGGCGCGATGATCGACGCCGCCATCGTGATGATCGAGAACGCCCACAAGCATCTGGAGAGGGCGGAACCCGGCAAGCCACGGGTGGAAGTGCTGATCGAAGCCGCGTCCGAGGTTGGCCCGGCGCTGTTCTTCAGCCTGCTGATTATCACCGTCTCCTTCCTGCCGATCTTCGCGCTGGAAGGGCAAGAGGGCCGCCTATTCGGCCCCTTGGCTGCAACCAAAACTTTCGCCATGGCGGCCGCAGCGCTCTTGTCAGTGACGCTGGTGCCCGCGCTGATGGTGATCTTCGTGCGCGGGCGGATCGTGCCGGAACACCGCAACCCGGTGAACCGCGCCCTGATCGCGATCTACCGACCCGTCATCCAATGGGTGCTGCGGGCGCGGGTGTTCACAATCACGCTCGCGCTGGTGGCACTGGTCGCCACAATCTGGCCCGCGCGGCAGTTGGGGTCCGAATTCATGCCCGCTCTGGACGAGGGCACGATGATGTACATGCCCACCACCCTGCCGGGCTTGTCCGTCACCAAGGCAGCGGAACTGATGCAGATGCAGGACCGCATCATCCGCAGCTTCCCGGAAGTCGAGACAGTCTTCGGCAAGGCGGGCCGTGCGCTGACGGCAACCGACCCGGCCCCGACCGAGATGTTCGAGACGATCATTCAGTTGAAGCCGAAGGATGAGTGGCGCGATGGCGTCACGATGGAAAGTCTGCGGCTGGAAATGGACGCCGCCCTGCAATTCCCCGGCGTCTCGAACGCCTGGACCCAGCCGATCCGCGCCCGCATCGATATGCTGGCCACCGGCATCCGCACGCCTGTGGGGGTGAAAGTCTTCGGCACCGACCTTACAGAAATGGAGGCAGTCGCGCGGCAGGTCGAGGCGGTGCTGCGGAATGTTCCCGGTACCACCAGCGCCTATGCCGAACGGGTGATTGGCGGCTACTACCTCGATATCGTGCCGGACCGTGAACGGCTGGCGCGTTACGGCCTGTCGATCCAGGACGTGCAGGAGGTGATCGCCATGGCTCTTGGGGCCGAGGCGATCACCCAGACCGTCGAGGGACGCGAGCGCTACAACGTGGCACTGCGCTATCCCGCAGCGCTGCGACAGGATCCTGAGGCCATCGCGCAGGAGGTGCAGGTGGCACTTCCGGGTGGTGGCACTGTGCCCCTGGGCGCGGTCGCCGCTGTCGAGCGTACCCGGGGTGCGACGTCGATCCGCACTGAGAACGGTCAGCTCGCCGTCTACATCTTCGTGGACATTGCGGGCCGCGATCTGGGCGGCTATGTCGCCGAGGCACAAGCGGCAGTGGCTGGCGAAGTGATCCTGCCGCCCGGCTATTCGCTGGGTTGGAGCGGTCAGTTCGAATACCTCGAACGTGCCAAGGCGCGGTTGGCAATTGTGGTCCCGTTGACGTTGGCAGTGATCTTCCTGCTTCTCTTTCTGAACTTCCGCCGCTTGACCGAAACCCTGATCGTCATGCTGTCGCTGCCGTTCGCGCTCGTCGGCGGGGTCTGGCTGATGTGGTGGATGGGGTTCAACACCTCCGTGGCAGTCGCCGTCGGGTTCATCGCGCTGGCTGGCGTGGCGGCGGAAACCGGGGTGATCATGTTGATCTACCTCGACCATGCGCTGGCTGAACGCCGGGCCGAGGTCGCCCGCGCTGGCCGCACCTTCACCCGCGCCGATCTGGATGCCGCGATCATGGTCGGCGCGGTCGAACGGGTGCGGCCCAAGATGATGACCGTGGTGGCCATCATGGCAGGCCTGATGCCAATCCTCTGGGCGCATGGCACAGGGTCCGAGGTCATGAGCCGTATCGCCGTGCCGATGATCGGCGGCATGGTGTCGTCCACCATCCTGACATTGGTCGTGATTCCGGCCGTCTATGCGCTCATCAAGGGACGCGGGCTGGCGAAGGCAAAAGACATTGCCAACGGTGGTGCCGTCGTGAAGCCAATGGGTCAATCCCTGGCCTGAAAGTAGTCGGAGAAACCCCAGCAAAAATGATTTGAGCAAGCAAGTCCGAGGTCTCTCTTCCGCGTCAAGCCATCTCATCGGGAGATTTCTCCTGCCAAAACGGCGCGTCCGTGCACGGCGAGGATTGCAGTGAACCTTGGACAGCCGAACTGTCGGACGACATTTAGGACACGAGCATCGTAGGCGGTTTGGCCAATCAGGCTGCACAAATCCGATGCGTGAAACTGTCGGTTGGCGCTCGGAGCAGCCCGAATCTGCTGATGAAGCTCGAGCGTTTTGGGATCTTCTTTGGCCAGCGGCTCCGGCTCCGATGAAAACGTTGGAGCCCGGCTTGACGAACTGGTCCGCCAGCGCCGCATGAAGCCGAGCAAGTAACCAGCCGGGACATGGGCATTCCCTCGCAACCGATTGAATGCAAGGAAGCGCTCCCAAATGACCTGCGTGTCGACGTTCCAGCAGGCCAGCGATGTCTTTGCAGCCTTGATCAAATCTGCCCAAGGTGTTCGATAGACGTTCGTTCCTACTCCGATCTCGATCTTCCCTGCAAAGATAGTTTTGTTCTTAGACTCTCTAGATAGTGATGTGTCGCCTGCAACTGACACGACATCTGGCGCTGTTCCAGTTGCGATATGCCCCCCGAACCGGAACAGCCAGGGCGCAAACTTGCCATTGGGCTTCCACCGGGCCAGCGCCAAGCCGGACGCCGCGAGCTCGACCAGGAGCGCCGTCAAGTGCTGCCGCGACACGCCCATCTTCTCGGCGAGGTGCGCCAGTGTGAACGCAGCCGTCCCGCGCTCGAGCCCGTTGTAGCCGTCCTTCCAGGCGATCCCGTCGAGGATGATGGTCGCGAGCTTATGGGCCGCAGTTGAGAGCGGGGTTTCGGTGATGCGGCGCAGAATGGCGCCAGTGGTGAGTTCCATGGTGTGTCGTTCCGTCTTTGGGCGACACCAGACCGTTCAGCGTGCAAAATTTCGTTCCGGCAAAGGCATTTGCCGGTTGAACGGACCCAAAGCTCGCGCTAGATTCCTACCACCACGAGGAAATCAGTGCGGCGTCGGGCCTATGGTCTGGCGTCGTTTCTGTTTCTAGGGATCCGGTCTTTCGATCGTTTGGAGGGAGGGCGGTCCTTCAGGTTCTTAGTAGTGAACCTCTTCGTGTCCGTAGCTGTCTTGATAGTCGCGCCATTCGACGAAGACAGACCGGTGCCAATAAGAACGGCAGTCCGCCGGCACGGCGAGATCTGAGGCGGTCGGAACCGCAGAAACGCTGCTCCGGCGACGGCTGTAGTCGCCTTGAGCTCCATAGGTGCCCATGTAGACCGATCCCCGGCTGTTGCAGTCGCCGTCAGAGTTGCGTCGCTGCTGGTAGGTGATTTCGAACACGCGGATCGAGCGGACGAAGTCAAACGCCGGATCGGAGATGTCGACATCCGCCCGGTCTTGGACGAGCTGAAGCACCCACGGCGTTGCCGGGATTGAGACGAGCGGCTCACCGCGAACGCCGATGTCGAATAGGCGCTCGATCGGTTTCGCCTCACCAAGGAAAGTCGCCCGCATCGGACAGTTCCAGATCTGCAGCGGCGGCTCGACTGGCCATGGGGTGATCCGGGCAATGAAGACGGTACGGGCGTGGGCGCATTCTGCCGAGGCTGGCCAGCCGCCAGCGAGGCATAGAAGGATCGCGCAATCGACAGGGTAGGCGGCGGCGGGCGTCGCAAGAGAAAGGGACACGGCAGTCGCTGCGAGGGTGGCCGCAGCTCGTAGTCTGGTCATGGGGGTTTCCTTTTGATGATGCCGGGGATGGAAAGGGGGCCTGATCTGGAACGGTCAACCGTCAGGCTCGGGGCCGAGCGCCTGGTAGTCGCGGATCGCACGGTTGATCTCTTCGGACACTTGGGCTCGCGCGGCGTCGAGACAGTGCAGATAGGACTGTGCCTCATCGAAGTAGGCCGTGAACTCCTGCCTGATCTCCACGCGATATTCGGCACGTGTGGCCGCATCGGTCAACGGTGCAGGCGGGACCGGCGGCAGGCAGTCCAAGGCCGTCGATGCTTGAGAGACCCCGGAGACAGGCGTCGTGAGCAGGGTGGCGACGACGAGGTGAGCGCGTCTAGAGAGGAGAAAGGACATGCGCGATCCGGGGATTTCAAAACATGTGCATGAATTGCAAAACACCTCTATTGACGCAACAGAATTCTACCGCTAGGTGAGCGCCATGTTGTGCGACGACATGTTTCTCATCAGCGCAACATGCACTATGTTCTGCCGTGAGCGTGTTGCTTTCGGAAGGTGCCAACCCATGAGGAACTTGACCCCGGTGATCTTGCAGGCCGGACTTAAGGAGGCCCTGACCGAAGGCGGCATCGTCGAAGCCCTCTGTGTCGAGGACGCAAAGAAGGTTCTCAATGTCTGGCAAGGCACCTGGCGGATCCAGTTGCGCCTTGGCGACCAGACAGCCCTTCTGGTGATCTCGCGCGGGCTCGAACCCCGGGAGTTCAAGACCGTCACCGGTCTGATCTCCTTCGCGGTCGAGTTGGGTCTGACCACGGTCCCCGTTCCTTTGAAGAAGGGAGAGAAGGCGACCTGGACCCATGACGCAGCGGTGGAGCCCATACCCTGATCTGACCCTCTGCGGCGGGCTGGCGCTTTGGCTCATGGCCGCACAAGGTGCCGTGGCCGAGGTCATCGACCTTGGCGCAGGGACAGAGGACCTGCGGGTTCGGGCCAGCGTTCTCGATTTTGGCAAAGAGTTTCCCAAGCGCGGCGATCTGAACGGCGTCGAGTTCACAGATGGTGTTGAGACCGATGCAGCTGACGACGGTCTCGTTGTGCTTGCGTCCTATGGCACGACCCCGAAGGGCAGGGGTCCGCGTGGCACAGCCGAAATCGAGGATCTCGTACTCGACGTCGGCGACGACTACCTCCGCCATCCAGCGCTGAAGGCGGCCGGGCTCTCCGGGACGGAATGGCTCGCACTCTTTCGGGCCAACATCGGAGTGGAATCCGCCTTCAATCCGGATGCGCGCTCATCGGTCGGTGCCATCGGCCTGGGTCAGCTGATGCCCGGAACCGCCGAACTCCTCGGTGTCGATCCCCATGACCCGGAAGACAATCTGCACGGTTCGGCCCGCTATCTCCTCACCCAGCTTGAGGACTTCGGCGCCGCCGATCTTGCTCTGGCAGCCTACAACGCCGGACCCGAAGCGGTCCGCGACTATGGCGGCATCCCCCCTTATGCCGAGACCGAGGGCCATGTGGCCAAGGTTTTGCGGCTGACCAACGCAACCCTCAGTTCGGAGTAACTCCCTCACATGTTTAGGACCTTTTTTGGCGCGCGATTGCCTCGCCTGGCTTTGCATACCCTTTTGCTGGCGCTGCCTTTCGCGGCAATCCTCGCAGAGCCTGCCCTCGCGCAGAACCTCGACCCCCTCGAAAACATGCTGCAGGTCGTGGTGGACGGGCTGACCGGCCCGATCGGGCGGCTGATTGCGATCCTCGCCGTCGTGGCTGCGGGCTACATGATGTTCACCGGCCGCCTGAACTGGCCCCTCTTCCTTGCGATCTTCTTCGGTGTGGTCCTCGTCTTCTCGGCCGCGACCATCATCGACGGCTTTGCGGCCCCCTGAGGCGGGATCGGCGCCAGACCGGGTGGCATTGCACACCCGGCTTGGCCGATCCCTCGGATGTTCCCCATGCATGACGCGCCCCTGTTTCTCGGCCTCACCCGGCCGCCAAAGATCTTCGGCCTGCCCATCGGCTACTTCGTGAGCCTGATGCTGGGCTCGGTCATTCCCTTCGTGGGCGCGAACGATTGGCGGTTCTTGCTGATCGGCGTCATCGGCTATCCGGTCTTGTGGTTCGTGGCAGACCGCAACCCGCACCTCTTCGAGACGGTCGCGGTGGTCTTTTCCCGGACACCGCGCACACATGGCAAGTCGGCCTTTGGCGGAGATCGCCATGTCAGCTGACCTCAAGTCTCTCTTCCCTGCCACGCCGGCGCTTCGATCTGTCTTGCGGCCTGAGGATCTTACAGCCGAGACCCTCGCCCGGCACTTGCCGTGGCTCTCCGCGCCCGCGGACAATTTGATCCTGACCCGGCAGGGTGACCTGATCGCCTCGGCCGTGGTCGAAGGGCAGGACAGTTTCACGAGGGAAGAAGGGGACCTCTCACTCGCGACCACTTCGCTTGCGCGGCTGATCGGCCAGTTGGGCGAAGGCTTCGGGTTCCATGTCTCCAAGCTGACCCTGCCGGACGCACCCCAAGTGAAGCCCTTCGATGGAGAGGGTTCCGGGGAGGCGTTCGCGGCAATGGTCGATGCCCGCTGGCAGGCGCATCTTCACGCACGCACCCTGAAGCGGCGAGTGCTGGTGGTCTCGCTCATCCTTCGCCCCACGGCGCTGAAACGAGCCCCGCTGATTGGCGCACTCTTTAAGGCAGCCTTCACAGGCGACTTAGGCCAGAGGACCGAACGCTTGAATGAAGCGATGGGCCTTTTGGCCGGGGCCTGCCAGGGTCTGGGCTTTCGGCGCCTAAGCATCTCTTCCGGGGAATGGCTTGGTCTCCTTGGCGTCCTTCTTGGGCAGCCGATGGCCAAGGTGCTTCCGATGCGCGGCCAGTTTCTTGCCGAGGCTGTTGCGTCATCGCAGATGACTTTTGCCGGCAAGCGGGTGGAAATCGAAACCGGCGTCGGGATGCGCTTCGGGACGATCTTCGGTGTGAAATCCTATCCGGCCCGCACCTGGGCGCGGATGCTCGACGCGCTGGAACTGCCCTACGACATCGTCATCACCAACAGCTTCACGCCCGCTCGCAACAACGAAATCGAAGAGCGCATCAAGCGCACGGCACGCCAGATGCGCGCCTCCGAAGATGCCGCCGAAACCCTGCGTCAGGAGCTTTATGAGGCCGCGGACAACGTCGCCTCGGGCCGGCAGGTCTTCGGCAAGCACCACCTGACCGTCATGGTCACGGCCGAGACCCCGGAACAGCTTGAGGAAGCCGCCTCCGAAGTCTGGCGCGCCGGGCAGGATTGTGGGGCGACTCTGGTGCGCGAGAGTTTCGCTGCCCGCGCGGCCTGGTTTGCTCAAGCCCCCGGCAATTGGGCTTACCGCCCGCGCACATCACTTTTGTCAGCCCAGAACTTTGCCCATCTCGCGGCGCTTCACCGGGTGACGGAAGGCCGGTCCAAGGCACAGTCGCCCTGGGGCGAGACGATCACGGCGCTGCCAACGGTCACCTCAAGCCTCTACCGCTTCAATTTCCACGACAAGGGCGAGCGCGGTGCCGAGCCGAGCGCCGGCCACACGCTGGTGTTGGGCCGCACGGGGTCGGGCAAGACCCTCGGCACCGCTTTTCTAATGGCGCAGGCCCGGCGAGTGCATGCCCGCATCCTCGTCATCGACAAGGACCGCGGTCTCGAGATGGCCGTGCGCGCCTTGGGTGGCAGCTATTCTGCGATCAGGATCGGCGAGGCGACCGGCCTCAATCCGTTCCAGACCGAGACCGATGAGCGCGGTGCGGCCTGGCTCACCGACTGGCTTGGTGACATCCTTGCAGGGTCGCGCCCCTTCGAGACCGCCCAAACCGTCAGCTTGAACGCCGCTGTCCGTCAGATTGTCACGGCCGATCCGCGGCTCAGGACGTTCGATGGCCTCGCCACCCTCGTCGCGTCAACAGACGACGAGGGCGACCTTGTGGGCCGGGTCCGGGAATGGGGGCGGGGAGGCCGACATGGCTGGCTCTTTGGGCCCGGGGCCGCTTCCGAGATCAGCCTTTCCGAAGATGTGGTCGGCATCGACATGTCGGAGATCCTTGATCTTGGAACCGAGCGCTCGGCACTTCTCGCCTATCTCTTCCGCCGCATCGAACGGGTGATCGAGGATCGTCGTCCGACCCTCATCGTCATCGATGAGGCCTGGAAGATGCTCGACGATCCGATCTTCGAGAAGCGGCTGCATGACTGGCTTGTCACCATGCGAAAAAAGAACGCCGTGGTGATGATGCTGACCCAGACTCCGACCCATCTGACCCGGGTCAAGGTCGGACAGATCATCGCGGAAAGCGTGGTGACCCAGCTTCTCTATCCGAACCCGCGCGCCAACCCCGAGGATTACCGGATCCTGCGGCTCAACGAGAAAGAGGCCGAGTTCCTCTGCACGCCCACAGGTGGCCTGCGCCTCGCCCTCCTGCGTTCGGCCGGGGACTCGGTCTTCGTGAACATGGATCTCGCGGCTCTTGGGCCCGCCCTCGCCGTGCTTGGCGGCGGCCGATCTGGCGAAGACCGCGCCCCCTATGGCTGGCGTGACACACCCGATTTCTGGAAGGACATGACGTGACCTTAAGCAACCGCCTGATCCCCACTTCCCTTCTCGCGTTCACCCTTCTTTCCGCTTGCGCTGGCGTCGAGACGGGGGCCGTCTCCCCCTGCCATGGCCAGTTCCGAGCCGAGGGCAAATACTTTGCTGCGCGGGAGCAAAGTGACGGCACGACCGTCATCGTCTCGACGATGAACGACCCCGACGCCCGTTGCGAGAACTGAGCCACCTCATGCGTCGTGCCCCTCTCCTTCTCGGGCTTCTCCTCGGCACTGCGGTGCCTATGGGCCTCCTGGCCCAGGGCGTGCCAATCATCGACGGCTCGCGACTGTCGAACTTCATCTCGCGTCTTGTCGAGCAGGCTGAGGACGCGGTGAAGCAGGGGGAGAAACTCAGCACCCGCACAGAACTCAGCGAGATCGAAGACGACCAGCTGGCCGCCTATGAGCGTTTCCTCGCAGATACGACCGGCGTGACTGACCTCAGCGGCTTCGAGATGGGGGAGGGGACCTTCCCTCCTGCCGCCGAGGTCTATCCCCTTGAGGAGACAAGCCCGGAAAGCCAGCGGCTCTTCGGTGAAGGCGAGACGGTCGAGGCGATGATCATCGCCATGGCGGCGCGGTATGAAACGCATCCCGGCGTCGTGAAGGTCGGGCTCACGCCCACGACCTGGCGCATTCTTTTCCAGTCGCTGGTGAAGCAGGAAAGCGGGTTCTCTAACGCGGCGATCAGCCCGGTCGGGGCCATGGGCTTTTGCCAGTTGATGCCCGGCACTGCCGCCGATCTCGGTGTTGATCCGACCGACCCGCTGCAGAACCTCGATGGTGGCGCACGCTATCTCGCGACCCAGCTCAACAGCTTCGGCCGGATCGACTTCGCGCTCGCGGCCTATAACGCCGGACCGGGCAACGTCCAGAAATACGGCGGCATCCCACCCTTCGAGGAAACCCAGAATTACGTCCGCCGGATCTCGGGCTACTACGACGCCTACCTCTCGGTGATCACCGGCGCGGACGTAACGGGCACGCTGGCGGGGGTGGAGGGCGCCAGTGCCGAGTGGGGCAACATGTCCTCGGCCTTCATCGGCTATTCCGGCCAGCAGTCGGGGCAGATCGAGGCGGCGATGGCCCGGATCAAGGGGTTTCTTGAAGAGGCCAAGCCCCAGACCCCGAAAGAAGCGGTCGACCAGAACACCTATATGCTTGCCGAACGCGCGCGCCTCATGGCCCTGACGCTGCGGCTCCGCGCCGGTGCCGTCAAGGTCGAGGCAGCCCGAGGGCTCTCGGACGCCGCGCAATCCCTGCAATACACCACCTTCTGGGAGTACACTCCGTGAGACCTTTCGTCCTTCGAACGAGGGCGCGTCTCGCGCTCGCCGTCTGTGCAACGCTTCTGGCATCACCTCTTCTGGCCCAAGGCGTGCCCGTTATCGACGGCACCAACCTTGCCAAGAACATCGAGCAGCTGCAGGCGGCACTGCGCGACGCAGAAAACCAGATCGCGCAGATCGAAGAGTTGAAAAAGCAGGTCGAGACCGGTCTCGAGCAGCTGACCAACCTTGAAGGCATTCTCGGATCGATCTCGGGCCTGAACGAGATCGCAAGCCTATACAATTCGGTAGAGGACCTGCGCTCGCGGGCGGCCAAGATCACCGATCTTTCCGGCTTCCAGGACGCACTGACCATCGGGGACTTCGATGGGCTCCTGGACAGCCTTCTAGATGGCGATGTGACCATGGGCGACAAGATGGCCGCCGAATACATGCGCGACACGCTGGAAGGGGCCGGCCTGACCTCGGAAACTCTTGCTGGGTTGTCGTCATCGGAGAACCCGCAGGACAAGCTCATCGCGACGACCGCTGCTACGAGCGCCACGGCCATGGGCGTGGCGCAGCTCTCCTACGAGGAAGCCGCCCAAAGCCTCGCGCGGATCGACGGCCTTGTCGACGAGATCGCCAACCAGGAAGGCCTGAAGGAAAGCATCGACCTCAACACCCGGATGGCCGCCGAGACCAACTACATGCTCGGCCAGATGTGGCGCCTGAACGCGGCTGCAGGGCTGGCCGCCGGGCAGACGGGCGTCAACTGGGCCGCAGAACAGGCCAAGGAAAAGAGCTTCTTCGACTACTCGGGGGCCGAATGATGCGGCGGGCGTCTCACCAGATCGCGGCGGTTGCTGTCCTCGTCTGCCTTGCCAACTTCGCCGCAGCGGAGGACCTCGCCTCATTGAGCGACGTTCAGCTGGCTGAAAGAACCCGGGAAGCGGTATGGGCGCAGGATGCGGAGGCCGCGCTGGATCTCCTGACCGAAATGCAGCGGCGCGGGACCGGGATCTTTGCCGCCGCAGATAGGCCTGCCTGCGAAGAGGTGATCGATCTGACCGAGGGGATCACCGACTGGCGCTTCAAGGGGGCATCGCGACAGGCCTACATCACGGCGGCGAAGATAAAGGCCCTGGAGGCGGGGACATGCGGTTGCCTTTTCGATAGCTTCAGCTTCGACATGTTCACGTCGGAGATTCTGGGCAAGCCGGCTGCAGACCTCGTCAACGACGATCGTGCCGAGCTTGAGGCTTACCTCACGCAGCACCAACGCGAGACGGAGGCACGCTATCGCGACCTCGAGACCGTCTGCCGGTCCATGTGATCCATGGCCATCATCGCCGACATCCTGACCCAGGTCGATGCTGCCGCAACTGCGGTTGGCGCAACTGCGTTCGACGCCGTGGCCGCCGAGATCGTACCGGTTTTCCGAGTCGGATCGGTCATGGTAGTGGCACTGGTCGGCATCAACCTGATGGCTCAAGCCGTCCCGATGACCCTGCGCAACGGGCTCGGCCTTATGGTTCGGATCGCAGTTGCGTCGGCCTTCTTGTCGTCCTGGACCAACTTCAATGCGGTCTATGGTGTCCTGACCAATGCCCCGAGCGAGATAGGGGCCGTCGTCCTCGAGGCCTTCGGCGGTGGATCGGGCAATCTCTATGAAGGGCTCGACTCGCTCTACCTGCAAGCGCTCGATGTCGGACAGGCGATCAGCCAGAATGGCAGCTACATCACCGGTGCCCTAGCGGGCCTCCTGATGTTTCTTGTCGCTGCCCTCATGGCGACGGTGTCGATCATCGTGATCTCGGCCGCGAAGATCATGATCGGCGTCCTCGTCATCTTCGCGCCGATCGCGATAGCCTGCACGCTCTTCAAGGTCACCGCCCCGCTCTTCGATCGATGGGTGAACCTCGCCCTCGGCTTTGCTTTCTACCCGATGCTCACCTCGGGCATGGCTGCCTTCACCATCGCAATAGCCCGCGACCTGACGCCCGCCTCTTTGGCCTCGGTCGAAACCATCGGCGACGTCCTGAGCTTTGTGGTCGTCATGATGCTCGGCACCGGCCTAATGGCCATGGTGCCGACGATCGCGCAGTCGCTCGCGTCGACCGCGACCGGTCTCGGTAGCGTCGCAGCCTCGACTTTCCGTACAGCTGACAGCGTCAAGGGATACGGGCGCACCGGCATCGCGTCCGGGATCGGCGCAGGGCGGGGAGCGGCTGGATTGGATGCCGGCGGCCGCCGACCATCGGACGCACGTCTGAACGGCAATACCGCCGGACAGATCGGGCGGTCCGCCGTGCAGACGGCGATGTGGCTCGCCAGCCGGACACCGGACAAAAGCTGATGCCCCAGAACTCGAGAAGTGGAGGACCGCCCATGGAGGCGCATGGATTTGATGTCGATCTCGTGCTGGAGCCCCGCCTCTCGGCCCGGCGTGCCTGGATCGTCGCGAGTGCCGCAGGCGGGCTGAGCCTGATCCTTGCAAGCGCACTGGTCCTCGTTCTGCCCTTGAGGGAAACTCAGGTCTTCACAGTTCTCGTTGATCGCCAGACCGGGGACGCCGAAAACATCCTGCAGGTCGCCCCCACCGGAATCGAGGACCAGGAGGCTCTGAAACAAAGCCTCCTCGTGGCTTATGTCTCCGATCGCGAAGGCTATTTCCTTGCAGGCATTCAGGCCCGGCTTGAGAGCGTGCAGCGCCGCTCGACGGGGAGCGCCGAGGAAAGCCTGCGGCTTCTCTGGTCGAAAGGCGGGGGAAACACGGCCTATCCACCCGATGTCTATGGGCCCGGCGCGGAAGTCACGGTGACCGTACGCCGGATCACCTTCCTTTCGCCAAACGTCGCCCAGATCCGCTTCCTGAAAACCCTGCGCAAGACGAAGCAGGAGCCAGTGACCCAGCCCTTCGTCGCGACGGTCGAGTTCGCCTTCGAGCCGAAGACCGAGCGCTCCCTCGCCCATGTCTGGGAAAACCCGCTCGGCTTCACCGTCTCGGCCTACCGCGTTGACGCCGAAACCCTGGAGACCAATCCATGACCCGTTCTCTCCTCCTCCCGGGGATCGCCCTTGCCTGCGCTTTTGGCGCCACGACCATTGGCCACGCCGAAGTCGCCCCAGCGTCGATGGGCGCCGATGCCCGCGTCCGGTCGGTCCTCTACAACCCCGTCGATGTCATCCGGCTCGACACGCATCTGCGCGTGAACACCGCCATCGAACTGGGTGCCGGGGAGCGGATTGATTCCGTCCTTCTCGGCGACAGCGAAGCCTTCGAGGTCGAGGTGCTCTCGAACCGGACCACGGTTTCCGTGAAACCCCTGATTGCCGCGGCCGAGACCAACATGACGATTTATACCGGGCGGCGCACGATCTCGCTGTCGATCAGCGAGGGCCGGTCCCGCAATCCGACTTATCGGCTGGTCCTGCGCTATCCCGAGACGGGCACAAGCCGGGCGACCCGTGGCACCGTGTCCGCAGGGTCGCGCGACATCGGCTATGCCTGGTCCGGCGACGAGACCCTTAAACCCGTCCATATCTGGAACGATGGGCAAGCGACCTACTTCGCCTTCGCACCAGGTCTTCGGCCCTCGATCTTCGGCGTCGATGCGACGGGCCGCGAGATGACACTGAACTCCGGCACGCGGGGCAGCATCGTCCGCGTCTCGGGCCTGCGCTCCGCCTATTCGATCCGGATCGGCACGCAGGTCCTTTGCATTGAGCGGGTGGATGGCGGCGTGACCACAGATCCGGCCCTGCTCGCCAAGCTACAGGGCTGGGAGTTCTGACATGGCTGATCCGGAGATGACCGATCCGCAGAACGGCGCCGAGCAGGACTACAAGATCGAGCGGCCCAAGCCGAAGATGACACGGCAGCAGCGACTTGGCATGGGTGCGCTGGTGGCAGGCGCGAGCCTTGCCGCGCTCTGGACTATCTGGCCTTCCAGCCGCGCCATCCCCGATGTGGAAACCTCCGCCGTCGAGGAATTCCAGGATCAGGCGGGCGGCTCGCCCTTCGGAGCGATTGAGCCGGGACCGGAAGCGAAGCCCGCCGGTGATGGGTTCTCAGACATCGAAGGGGAACTGGCCTCACAGCGCGAAGACCTCGAAGCGCGGAACGCCACACTCCAGTCCGAGGTCGAGAGGCTGCAGCGCGAATTGGGTGATTTTGCCGACAGGGCCGATGCCGAGAAGAATCAGACAGCCAAGGAACTGGCGCTTGCGTTCGAAGAGGCTCAGTCCCAGAACCTTGCTCTCATGGAGGACATGCGGCGGCAGTTCGAGCAGGAGATCGCCGTTCTAAAGGGAAGCGCCGACACCGCTGGTGCTGCTGATGCCGCGCGGGAAGCCGAATTGGCTGCCAAGCGTGCCGAGCGCGAGGCGCAGCTTGCGGCCCGCGTGGCCTCGCCTTCGGTCGTCTTCGATGATGGTCAAAAGGGTGTGGCAGGGGATGCCGGTATGGGGATGCCTGACGCCCTTGCCGAGGGCAGAGATGCGACAGGTCGGGATTTTGTGCAGTCGGGGCGGGAAGCCACCGCCACTGAAGTAAGCCAGGTGATCGCCAATCCGCCGAACACTGTCCTGCAGGGCACAATGATCGAAGCGACGCTCGAGAATGCGGTCGACTCGAGTCTGCCTGGCCAGATCACAGCGATCGTGACCCGGCCAGTCTGGTCCTTCGATCAGGCCCAGATCCTGATCCCCGCCGGCTCGCGTCTCTTCGGTGACTATTCCTCAGACGTGGCCATCGGTCAGGGACGTATCCTCGTGGCCTGGACGCGGCTCGTCACCCCGGATGGGCAGTCAGTGCAGATGGAGGCTTTCGGTGGCGATGCCCAAGGACGCTCCGGCATCATCGGCAAGGTCTACACGCGCTTCGGTACCAGGTTCGGGTCAGCTGCGCTCATTTCCCTTCTCGGGGCCGCTCCAGCCGTCGCCGCCGCGAAATATACCGACGAGATCAGTTCCGACACGGCCGAGAGCATGGGCGAGGACCTTAGTTCGGCTATGGGCTCAGCGGTTGAGACCTATGCGAGCCTGCCGCCGATCATCACGGTCGCCCCCGGGGCCGCGATCACGGTCATGGTCGACCGCGACTTGGAAATCTGGTGATGGATGATCGGCCGAGCTTCCTCGGATCCTACCTCACGCCGATCGCCCCCCTGTTTATGCGAGACGATCTGGTTGAGGTGGCGATCAACCCGGACGGAAAGGTCTGGATCGAGCGAAAGGGTGCAACCCACATGGAGAGGGTTGCGCATCTCTCGATTGATCGAGTCCTGTCGACCAACCTTGGGCAGGCTATCGCTTCGGCGGTAGGCGTACAGTTCTCGGAGAAAAAGCCGACCGTCTCCGGAAAGATCGTCTGGGGCGATATGGCGATCCGGGCGCAGGTTGTGGCGCCGCCCATCGTGGAAGGCGGGATGGCTATCACGTTCCGGCCATTCAAGGTTTCCGCCGATCAGCTGATCGAGCCGCGCCTCTTACACGGTTGTCTCGTCGATCTCGACGCCAAGCGTCGGGAAAAGGCAGGGGAGGCGCTGAAGCTGGCTCAGGCCGGGCAAGTTGTCGATGCCATGCGGCTTTGCGTCGAGGATCGCATGAACATCCTGATCTCAGGCGGCACCTCGACCGGCAAGACGACATTCGCTCGGTCTTTGTTGTCGATGGTGGACCCGGGAGAGCGGATACTGACCATCGAGGATTCCTTTGAGCTCTTCCCGCGCCAGGACAATGCTGTCGCACTCAAGGCGGACCGCAGCGCCCAGGGAGAGCGCACCCCGGCGCGATTGTTGGAGGCCTCCCTCCGTATGCGGCCGGATCGGATCATCCTCGGGGAGTTGAGGGGCGAGGAAAGCCGGACGTTTCTCGAGGCGATCAACACCGGCCACGGCGGATCGTTTACAACCATTCATGCTAACACGGCCCGGAAGGCCATTGATCGGTTGGCGATCATGGTCATGGCCGCAGGGCTGGGCATGGGGTTCGAGGAAGTGAAGCGGTACTGTGAGGGAAGTGTGGACCTTGTGGTTCAGCTTTCGCGGCAGGGTGGGCAGCGCGGCGTGGCGGAGATGGTGTGTATGTGAGGGTCGCGGCTGCGGCTTCAGCAATTCCCCAGCCGATGTTGGTCCAGCTGCAATCAAGAGGCAACATTCCGTTGACGGTCGGCCTTCGCAATCCCAAGATCACTTCGTTGGAACCCTATTCCGGCAGGACGTCTACTAGACGGACATCATAACCGAGCGGCACAAGGATTTCGGACAACAGTCGCTTCTGCGAAAAATGCATCTTATCACCCGGGGCCTTTATCTCCCGAAAGGCCACCTGGTTGCCATTCCAGAGCGTGAGGTCGGGCCATCCTGAACGGAATTCATAAGGTGCTTTCGCGAAGATCGTCGCGATTTGATGAAGTCTGTCCGGACCAAGAGCGTCAAACAGGCAGACCAGGTCCGTTTTCCTTAACCCAGGGAAAAAAGACTGCTTGCCGGGTCGAATGATCTGGGAGTTCCGGATGATGCGGCTGCGGTCCGCCGAAACCATCGTGGAAAGGAGCTCCGCAGCGGTAGTTTTGGGATTTATCAGATTACGAGAAAAGATTGCTTCCGTGCACCCCATCACGTGGTGTGGATCGATTTCAACAAAGGCCGCTAGCTTGATGAGGAACATTATAGAGAGCCCTTCGACGGCTACACCATCCCAGCCTTCGGCTGCGTAGTGTTGCAGGGCGGCGTTTTCGACCACCGTCGGCGGCTCCTCGGCAAATGACCACTGCTTGGCACCGTGATGGACGAGACGGATCGTCTCGTAGCCGGTTCCTAACGTCCGAGCTGCAGCTTCGGTCATGGTAGCGGTCCTATTCATGCACAAAATCTCTCATAGGGACGCGACTGGGCGAAGCGAATTTCTTTTGTCGATACTAACCGACCTGATCTGGCCGTTCTCGACCACTGGCTGCGCCGAACGGTGATCACGCCGCTCGCCGATTAGCTCAACCACCTGGGCATTCCCTTCGTGATAGTGATCGCAGACGCGACCTATAATCGACCGTCGGCTTTAGGCCGGATCTGCCCGTAGGACCATGCGATGAGGATTAGCGACCAAGCACCGGTTAGACCCGAGCCGGCATTTTCCGTGTTTGCTTGGCGCTCTTCGCAATTTCCTGAAACACCCGTGCCGCTTCTCCGAAGACCTCGGCGCCCGCAGGTCCAGGGGACGCAGTCAACCCTGGCAGCTTCCCGACAGGCGCTTGCCTTCCAGCCGCTCCGCTACCCTGTATGGTCGGCAACGCCTTCCCCTTCCGCGCTCGATCAATCGGCGCAAAATGCCGATCCTCGTAGTACCGGATGTGCCGCGCCCGGATCGGATACTGCCCCTCGGGCAGCACCAGCACCTCATCCAGCGAAAACCGCAGCACTTCGTTCGCCGAGATCAGCGGCCGCTCTTCCGAACGCCTGCTGACATTCGCACTGTCCTCTAAGGCCCGGACCCGCGACTGGCTTTCGGTCACGGCGGTGATGGTGGAGCGCCCTAAGGCATTCGACAGCACCTCGGCCGTCCGGTCATCCTGCGGCGTCATGTAAATCTGCACGCCAGCGCCGCCCTGCAGAGAACGCCGCCCAGTTTCGCCATAGATGTCATCGAGACCAGGAATGGTCTGGGAGATGATGAAGAATCGGCCGCCGAAGCTGCGAATGGTCTTGATGGAGGAGAGGACGAGGGGCTGCCGACCGAGTTGGTCAAACTCGTCCATCAGGAACATGACAGCATGGTGCTCGTCAGGCCCAGGCTCACGGCGCTGGAGGGAAGCGATGGCATCCGCGAAGAGAAGGCGGACGAGGGGGGCCAGGGTTTTCAGGTGCTCTGGCTGGACGACGATGTAGAGGCTTTGGGGATCACGGCGGAAAGTCGAGAAGTCGAAGTCGCTTGCCGAGGTCACGCGGTCGACTGCGGGGTCGTTCCAAAGCTCGAGACCGGATCCCTGGATGACCGACACATAAGCCCCGAGGGTTTTTTCTGGGACGTCGGCCATTTCGAGGAAAGTGCGGGAGACGATCGGGATGTTCGTCGTCTCGGCAATGGCCGTATAGCTCTTCTTCTTGTCGCCGCCTCCGGCCATGATTTCGCCAGCAAAGCCCAAGGTCGGGCGGCGCTGCTCGATGGCGTAGAGGCAGGAGGCGATGAAGAGCCGTTTGCCCGCATTGAAGAAGCTCTGCGCGCTTTCGCCTTCCGGGATGAGGAAGAGGTCGGCCATCGAGTTCAGCGCGGTATACTGACGCTCGGCAGAGGGCAGGGCGGCGATCCGGGCAAGCGGGTTGAACCGGTGCGAACCACGGTCCTCATCGAAGGGCGAGAAGTACCAGATGCTGTTCTTCAGCCCGTGCTTGCGATGAATCGAGGTCTTCGCGAAGTTCTCGCCCTTCACGTCGAGGATGATCGCGGAGCCTGAGAAGTGGAGGAGGTTTGGGATGACGAAGCCCACGCCTTTCCCGCGGCCGGTAGGCGCTATCATCATCGCATGGGGGAAGCGGTCGGGCGGCGCCATCACAAAGGGCGCGTCGGATTTCGGGAGGCCAAGCTTGCCGAAGATGAAGCCGTTCTGATCGAGGGTTCCGACCATGTGGTTGCGCTTCAACTCACGGCGCGACTGGAAATGCGCGTCGTCATACTGGTTGAGGCGGCCGCGATGCACCCCGGCCAAGCCGACGAGCGTCAGGGCGACTGTGACAGCGCCAGTGATGATCAGCGCGCCCTGCAGGACCGAAGGCCGCGCGGCAAGGTCAGCCCAGGTGTAGCGAAGGAACCAGGGGCCCAACGGGCTTAGCGTATCGAGGCTCTCCCGGAAGGCAGTGATCACATAGATCGTGGCCAGCATGCCTCCGATGTAGAGACCGGTCAGCAGGCCAAGAAGCAGCGCCAGCGGATATCGCCAGGCGGTGTCGAGATTCGAGAGCATGGGTCTGTCCTCAGAGTTCGTGGCCGGTGTCGCGCTCGACGGCGCGATCGCGCTGTCCCAGTTCGGCGGCGCGATGTTGCGCCCGTGCGAGGTCCGCCCAGGGTCCGACCTCGCTCGACTGACCGAGGTCGCCCTCGTTCTTCAACTCATGCGCGACGGCGGCCCGGAGTGCTGGATCTCGGACCTGCTCGTTGAGCGGTGCGAGATCGCCGGACCGGACACGGTCGAGATCCTCGGGTTTCAGAGTGTCGTGCAGGCGGTCGACGATGGCTTCCAGCGCGGGCACTTCGGAGAGCTTCATCTGGCGATCGGCGGAGAGCAATTGGTCGCGCGCGACGGCCTCCGTCAACTCCGGCGCAAAGTTGAAAGCGGCGACTTCTGCCCGAACCTCCTGGCCGAGGGCGCGCTCCGTTTCCATCCAGAACACCTTTTGCATTGTGTTCGGCTGCTCGGTGATCCAGCTCGCCCGCTGGCCCTCACTGCGCTCGGCCAAACTGAAGCGGGCGACCATTTCTTCGACGGACGTGCCGGCTATGCGAAGCTCATCTTCCCGGATCGAGAACAGCGCCGTCAGCCGTTCGCCGATCTCGTCGCGAACATGTGCAAGGGTCGCGCGTAGACCTTCATCGAGAGAAACACCCTCGGTCTGGCCCTGCTCCAGTCGCGCAAGCGAGGCAAGTGTCGGGTTGTGGTAGGGATCGGTGTTTCGGTCTGCGACCTGGGCATGCTCTGCTAGGAGGATGCTGTCGGGCGCGAGTTTCAGGGAGGCGCGCGCCTGTTCGGCAAAGCTTCGTTCAAGGTCGACCCGCTCGGCAGAGGGTTCCATGGCGCGAATTGCCTCCCAAGCCTCAGTGGCCGACGCGATCATATCGCTACGCGCAGCCTCAACCCGCGCGGCGGGGTCGCCTTCGGCATGAAGCGAGTGATCGGGCATCAGGGGAACTCCTTGTCTGAGAGCGGCGGCAGAGGCGCCAAGCGCCCGGGCCAGCCGGGAAAGGTAGGAAGAGGCGTTCGCCTTGGTGCCAGTTGCGGCGGCAAGGCCGGCGAGATCGCCTAAGGCTTCGTACTCACGGGCAAAGCCCTGCATCGCGGCAAGCCGTCGGCTCCGCTCCCCGTCGGACAGCGGTGGCGGGGCAGGGGGTGTGACCTTCCCGCCCTCTCGCGATGCACGCAGCTCGGACTGTCGCGGCGGGTTCTCGATGATGCCGCGGGAAAGGCGCGACGAAGCGAGGATGTTCAGCCCATGCGACTGGCTGATCTCGGCGTGAAGCTCGCGCATCACATCGAAGTTCAGCGCGGCGTGGCGACAGATCGACAGGAACCGGCCTTCCTCGATGCCATGCTTGTCGACCACGAAATGCGCATGCAGATGGTCAGTGTCCTTGTGCATGGCAGCAACGTAGCGCCAGACATCCCCATACTCACCGGACCCGAACACAGCCTGCCCCCATTCCCGGGCAATAACTTCGGCGCGCTCGGCGTCCACCCCGCGCGGGAAGCTCAGGACGATGTGATCGGCATGTCCCCGTCGCGGCGCGCCTGTCCAGGTCGAAGACCAGATATCGGCCGTCCGCTCCGTTCGGGCAGGGTCAAAGTCGCGTTCATAGCCCGCCAGATTGCACCAGGTGCTCTGCACCCCCTCTTCCCGGGCCACATAGTCGAGAAGGCGCTTCAGCTCCTGCGGGGTGCGGGCACTGCCACCTGCAATTCGTTTGACGACCGACTGCCAGCCGCGTGGTCCTCCAGCGTTTCGCAGAAGCGCCCGGGTCTGACGTTCCTTGCGCGTGCCGAGACGGGACGCAGCACCCTCGCCACCGCCCCGCCCACGACGCCGGTCGTCGAGAACATGACCGAGAACCAGATCCTCGACGGAAGGAGACCGGGTCATTTCGATGCCTCGGCAGAAGGATCAGTCGCTACAACGAAAGGAGATGTTTGATCACCAAGTCCCTGCTTGGCCCGAAGCGCCGAGAGAAGGTGGACGACCTCTTCAACAAGGTCATCGACCCGAGCTCCAACCTTGCGCACCAGGGCGGCATCGCGGGCGTTCCAAGTCAGACGGCCAACCGCCCCCAGACGGGCGATCTGGTTGAGGTTGTTGCCGACGGCGGATAATTCCCGCCTGGCTGCAGCGATGGCATCAAGCTCGTCTGCCTGGATGGCCAGACGATCGCTTGCCTGTCTGACCAGATGCCGGACTGCCTCGGAAACCGTCAGACCGCTTGCCTCGGCAACCGCCTGAAAGGCTGCATGCTCGTCTTCCGTGATGCGGATGTTCAGCTTCACCGAAAGCCGCCGCACCTCCTTCCGGTCAAGGCTGCCCTTGATCCGTGACAGCGCCTGGCGGGAACGGCCCATAGACCTCGCAACGGCCGCGACGCTCTCGCCAGCGAGGAGCCGCGCCGTGATGGCTGCAGTCTCAGTAGAGGTCAGGCGTGAGCGTGGCATTGCATCATTACATGTGTTTTGCAGTCATCGTGCATCATGTACCACACACCACCGTTCCTGCCAACCGTCCTCACCGGCCGGTTTCCGCTCCTCCGAAGAGGAGCCCGCGTGCGGAAACCGGACAGCCGGTGAGGACTCAATATGGCGTCAGGGGTCGGCGGCTGGCCCGCCGACTGCATCCCCGCGCCCCTGCCGTCAGGCCTCCGTTTGAGGCGAGACCAAAGGGGTCGAGCGCCTTGAAAGCTTGGACTTTCCACACCTGTGCGGTCCCTCCACGAGGGATTGCAGATAACGGTCCGACAGTCTGAAAAAAGGGTTGCCCGGGAAGGGGAGAGGGGCCGGGAAATGGGTCTCCGGATGCTTCTAGGCCTGCCCACGGCGGACCCAAGGCAGACCATCAATGGCGTTGGGCGTGAAGCCACAGGCTAAATCGGCACAGCGTCAACCCGTCACTGGCCGAACTGGCAAGCAGGCAGACAGGCAAGCAGGCAGATTGTCCGGGATGCAGCCGGTTGGCGGGTCAAGTTCCGGATCGTCCTCGGATGAAGGCCGACTTCGCCTGGCCTTCGGACCAGCCATGTGGACAGGTTCCAGGGCAGGTATGCGGCCTGTCACCTATGCAGACATGCAGACATGCAAACCGTCATGCGGGCCGGAGGGCAAACTGCCACGATTGCGGGCAGGCCTCAGGGCTGCTCGGACGCCGCGCCGCAGCATCACGGCTGCGGGAATCCTTAGGAAACATGAAGGCTTCGGCGGTGTGTTACAACTTCCGGCACATCCCATTTGACGTTCCTGCAACCTTATGCCTAAACGGCGCACCGCACGCCGGTCGGATTAGTGACGCCTTTACAACGGCTTCGCTTGATTTTGGCTTGCCTGCGGTGCACCGCCTTCCGCAGCGTCATGAAAGAGCGCCGGACGTCGGTGCAAAGGGTAACGAGTACCGTTTGCGGAGGCGTTTTCATGCAAGTCATTACCATCGTGCAGACCAAAGGCGGCTCGGGCAAGACCACAACCGCCATGCTTCTCGCGTCTGCAGCACTGAACCTCGGGCGTCGCGTCACCCTGATCGATGGCGACGTGAATGCCCAACTCGGCCGCTGGCGCGACAGTTTCGAACTGGCAGCCTGGGAGGGTGCGCAGAAGCCCGTCTGGCCGGAGAGCCTTGCGATCCTCTCACCGCCCGAGAGTGTGGAAGGGCTTCTGTCGCTCCTCGAAGCCGAGGAAGCGCGGGGCGTCGATCTCGTCGTGATCGATACCCGACCGGGCACCCATACCGACACCGAGGACTTCTGCCTAATCTCCGATCTGGTGCTGATCCCCGCGCGCCCCGTCTACGCCGAATGGGAAATGACGCATCGCGCCGTCCTCTGGATGGATGACCTCCGCGCCTCGATTGCCGAGGGCGAGCGGTTCCCGGCGGTCCGGGTCCTCGTCATGGACGCGGGGCCGAAGATCATCGACGCCGCAACCCGGGAAGGGGGAATGGCGCAACTGCCAAAGCGCGACCAGGACGTGCTGCAAGAGATCCTGCGTCTCGACCATCTCGACGTGATCGTCCCGCATTCGCGTATCCTAGAACAGCTGGGCTACCACGGCCCCCTTGGGCCGGCAGCACGCGCCAACGCCAAGGCCCCCGGCGGTCGGCTGGTGGCCGACGCCATCACACGCCAGCTCGAAGTCGCAGAACTCGTTCTCACCGGGATCGACGAGGTGATCCCGGCATGAGCCGTTTCCGCCTTCCTGCACGTGTCGCACCCTCCCCGGCAGCGGAAGAACCAGGCCTGCAGAACTCCGCCGCACGGTTGCGGTCATCGCGCGAGGTGCAGTCGCGCATTCTTGCCGAACGGCGTGCGCCGGAGCAGGGAGGAAATGTCGAGTGCGGCAAGGCCCAGCTTCCCGACATGACGACGGAGCACTTGGCCGACCCGGAGATTGCCGGGAAGAGGGAAGGGGAGAGTGGTCAGCCGCAGTCCCCCGCTTCGCCGCCCGAATGTGCTGCCAGTGGGTTGGCGAGGCCCCGGAAAGAGAAGCTGGTGGCCCTCTTTCGGCTGCCGCTGGCAACCGAGAAGCAGCTTGAGCAGATCCCTGGCGCGGGCGACGTGACCCCAGCCTACATGCTGCGCGCCTTTGCCAAGGAAGCCCGCGCCGAACTGCGGCGGCTCTTGGCGGAAGATGATCTCACACCGTATGTCGACGAGGCGAAGCGCATCTTCACCATGGCAGCCACGGACATGGCGGTCGGCGAACCGATGACCGTCTACGCCCAAAATTCAGCTATCCGGGCTATGCATGCGGTACTTGATGACCCTTGGCTGATCGAGCCCCGGGCGACGATCGTTGGTGCCTTCCTCGCCGCAATCGCGTCGCAGCTCATCGAGGCGCGACGCGTCAGATAGACCTCACCCATGCAACAGAAATCGATGAACTGCCTGCGGTTACTCGCAGGCAAGATCGGGCAGTGCCGCTGTCTCGAAGGTCAGGCTGTCGACGCTCGTTACCAAGGCGAATTCGCCGCCTGTGCGGAAAGTCGCAACCATCTTCGCCCATTCCGCGGCGTCAGCTGTCGCTTGGGCAGAGATGCCGTTCTTGACCGGCAGGCGTGCCTGTTCGCCCGACTTTGCGAGAACGACGACCATGTCCGATGCGGCGTCTTTGACGAAGCGAACCACGAGCGCGCCGTTGGGCGTTGGCCCGAAGACGCGATCCGGATCGCAGACAAGCCGCACCTCACCCGCCTCGCTGGTGAGCGCGTAGGTCGGCAGGCCACGCTCGACACCGACTGTCCAATCGTCAAGCGCGTGGACGGGAACAGACATCGCCGCAAACGCGGAAACAGCCAGAACGGGGGACAGAACATGCATCGACAGGAAAGCCTTTCGTGGTTCGCGTGGCGACAGCAAAGCACCACTTCTGATCTCGTTAGATATGTTCTGACGGAGTTCATGTCCATGACCGCTAGCCGTCAGCGGATGACAGGAGGCCGGTATGGAAGAGGTCGCTAGAAGCAGCTCCAAAAGCCCGACCATCGATCGTCGCCTGTGGCGGATCGACCGCGGAGACCGGGAACTCGTTGCAGAACGGCACCGCACCGTGAATGGCCGGTTCAGGACCGTGTGGCTGGTCCCGGAAGAAACCTTGCGTGGCGTCCTCTGGGTCGAGGTTGTCGAGGAAACACCGGGCGATCCGTCACCATGACCCATCAGCTTTCTGAATCGGAGCACCCGGATCGATTCAGAATTGCAATTGGACTTGGAGAACGGCAGGGCGGAACCTGTGCAGCGGAGGACCGGCATGGCTCTGGCACATCTGCACCGCATCGACCCTGGGGCCAACATGGCGCGGTTCTACTGCATCGATGTTGCGGCGACTCTGTTTGGCGACGTCAGCATCGTGCGAACCTGGGGCCGGATTGGAACGCACGGGCGGACGAGTATCGAGACCTGCGCCACCGTGGAGGACGCGAAGAAGGTGGCATTGCAAATTCTTCAAGACAAGATTCGGCGGGGCTATCTGCCTGCCGGCCAAATGCTGCCGCCAGACCTTGCGGTGTGAGATTTGTCAGGCCTTGCGCTGAAGCCTGCCTTCCAACTCGGCACCGGCCTCGATGGCGATCCGCTCATGGGTGACGTCGGCCTGCACGACCGCACTCGGCGCGAGTTGAACGTTTCGCGCTGAGACCCTGCCGGAAACCGCCCCAAGCACGACGAGGTCGTGGGCGACGACGGAACCTTCAACACGACCTGAACCAGCCACGGTGATCTCCGGCGCCCGCAGTGAGCCAACGACATTGCCTTGGACCTCGATCGGTCCACTGGAGGAGGCATCGCCTTCGACGACAAGGTCCTGCGCGAAGACGCTGCGGCGAGCGTTAGAACTGGCCGGGTCCGGCCAGCGGTCCAAATCGCCATGTGGAGTCTTCATCTTGGTGCTGCCTCAGCTCAACTTCGTGCAGCACGACTGGACCAGAAGCGAAACGAAAGGGCAACGCGCGGCACTGTGATCGGCGAAGAAGCGCGTCCCGGAAGCAACCCTGAAGTGTGACGCATAATTTTGATTATGTCATATTTTATAGATCAACAACGCGCCCCAGAAATCTTCGCGGTTCGCGTAAGACTGCTGTTCGAGCGGTTCCGGTATACCGATTGGTCACCGCCTCGCGTTCAGTCTACAATGTAGGCTCACATGCGAGAATGGTCATGTCTCAAAGTACTTCCGTGGGTAGCCAAAACGAAATGAATTCCGACAGACGCGACGAACTGTCTGCACCGGTCTATCTCGACGGCTTTGCGACAATGCCGTTAGCGAGCGAGGCCCGCACCGCGATGTTGGCGGCTTGGGAACGCCCTGGAAATGCCGGCTCTCCCAATGCTTCAGGAGAACGGGCAGCTCGGATCATTGCCGACGCACGTGATGAAGTGGCTTCGTTGATTGGAGCCGCTCCGACAGAGATAATTTTCACGTCCGGGGCGACCGAGGCGAACAATCTCGCGATCATCGGAGTGGCTACCGCCGCACGATCTCACACGTCGCGCCACAAAATCATTGTGTCTGCCGTCGAACACAAGGCGATCTTAGAGCCCGCCGCATACCTTGGTACCCAAGGTTTTGAAATCGTAATTGCCCCGGTCGACAAAACGGGTCGACTTGACTTGGAAGCGTTCGAAGCCCTGATTGATGAGACTGTACTCCTAACCTCTGTCATGTTGGTCAACAACGAAACCGGCATCATTCAGCCGGTGGCCGAAGCTGCAGCCATCGCCCATCGATTTGGCGCATTTGTGCACTCTGATGCGGCTCAAGCTGCAGGCAAAATCCAAATCAATGTCTCGGACCTCGACGTCGACTACCTCAGCCTTTCCGGGCATAAATGCTACGGACCGATGGGCGTAGGTGCTCTCTACGTTGCCGCGGGCATGCCCCCTCCCTTTCCTTTGATGCGTGGCGGCGGACAACAGGCAGGAGTGCGCCCCGGAACGGAACCTGTCCCGCTAATTGCCGGGTTTGGGGCAGCCTGCGCCGTTGCCGCAAAGGTCTTGGCACGATCAAACTCTGCCGAGACAAACTCAAAGATCGGCCGTCTGCTGGATGCCCTGCGCAAACAGGATGTTCTCTTCTCGCGCATAACCGGGGACCATCTCGTCGTTCCAGGCAGTGCAGCGATATCAATCGACGGAGTCGACGCTGACAGCCTTTGCGCACTTGTCGCACCTCACGTGTCGCTTTCTACCGGATCGGCCTGCAACAGTGGGCAGCTGAAAATGTCCCATGTGCTTGAAGCAATGGGGTTTTCGGAACGGTCAGCTCGATCCGTGGTCCGAATTCTGTGTGATCGAACATCAACGGAGACCGACATTGACCGTGCCGCCGAGGCCATTGCTCGGTCAATCCGTCGTTCCCGCCTTGCTACTGGCGAGGTTCGCCAGTAGCCTTGTCTCATGAGACAAGGTGCATTCAACAACGACTCAAAAGGGCAGTTTGCGGGGCATGAGACGTTCCCGCTCCGCCTGCTGTGGCTGAAGAAGGCTTTCGATGCGGTGGCTGAGGGCGCACCGTCTACAATATTCCACGAACAGGGCGCCATTACTCAGTTTGGTGTTGGACGCAATATGGCGGCTTCGATACGCTATTGGGCGCTCGCCTCGGGGTTTTTTCGAGAAGATGATCGTGTCATTCGCCCAACCGAGCTTGGCAAAGTTGTCCTCGCAGACAGAAAACTCGATCCATATATCGAAGATCCATCTACCATTTGGTTGACGCATTGGCATATTGCCAGCTCAGCTAAGATGACCACGACGGCATATTATGCATTCAATGCACTGGCAGTCATTGAGTTTGACGCAACGGGACTAATCGATGAACTTCAATCGTTAGTCTCGAATCGCAAATGGCGGGCGACGCGCGGCACTCTTAAGCGCGATGTGGAAGTCTTCCTACGCAGTTATGTTCGTCGCGGGGATGCTCTGAACGAGGACGCAGCTGAGCCGCTTTTGGCGGAACTTGGCCTTATTCGGGAAGCACGCCTTGGCGGATGGTATGAGTTTGTGCGTGGCCCCAAGCCGAGCTTAAGGGATGGTGTGTTCGCATATGCACTTGCAGACTTTTGGGAGCGTCAAGGCGGCTCGACCGCTCTGACTGCAGAGCAGATCTGTTATGCCCCCGGCTCCCCTGGCAGGGTTTTCAAGCTAGACGAAGACAGCGTCATCACGCGATTGATGAGACTTGATGCCCTGACCGATGGCGCTTGGCAATGGACCGATACGGCCGGTCTCCGTCAGATCCAACGACGCGAAGACATCGCACCGCTTTCACTAGTTGAACGCGCATATGACCATCAAGAATTGGCATTAAGCGCATGACCTTGCTGTCTAAATTTGTCGCGATCGACCGTCGCTTCGCCCGCTCGGCGCGAGTGGATGCCGACTTGAAAGGAACTCCGCCGCTCGTCGGCTATGTGATGCAGGCGAGCGTTGCTAAGGCGCTGACGACGCTTGCGAGCAGCCAGATCGCCTCGAAGCAAGGTGCGTTTACTTGGACTGGGCCTTACGGGGGCGGCAAGTCGAGCGCGGCGCTTCTGCTCGCCAATCTGATCGCCGGCGGCCCAGAGAATCGCAAGATTGCACAAAAGATCGCGGGCAAAGAGCTCAGCGCTCTCTATCGACAGGCCTTTCCTGAAGACGCCGGCTCGTGGCACGTCGTCGCGGTGACAGGCAGCCGAATGCGCCTGCGGGATGCAATCGCCGATGCTGCGTCGATCACTTTCAGCTGGGACGCGGCGACTAGGGATGCGGCGGTTAGAAGTGATGAAGCTCTGATCTCTATGGTCCAGGCTTCAGGTGCGGACAGCAGCAGCGGAACGTTGGTTGTGCTTGATGAACTCGGCAAGTTGCTCGAGCATGAAGCAAGTGATGGTGGAGATATCCACCTTCTCCAGGATATCGCCGAGTATGCTTCGCGCAGCAATGGACGGCTTGTTGTCATCGGCATCCTACATCAGTCATTTGAACAGTATGCCGCGCGCGCTGCGCGGGACGCGCGTCAGGAATGGGCGAAAGTACAAGGACGCTTCCACGACATTGCCTTTCTCAGCGGAGCAGATGAGACAGTCGCTTTGCTTGGTCGAGCGATATCCTGCAAGACGAAGCCCGGGGTTGCAGAGGTAAACGCTTTGGCCGTAGCCAAGGCTGTGGCCCTCCGCAGACCAACAGAAGTCGATGTACTGTCTCGAGCCTTGGCCCAGACCTGGCCTTTGAATCCGGTCACTTCCCTCCTCCTAGGGCCAGTCTCGCGCGCCAGGTTTGCGCAAAACGAACGCAGTGTCTTCGGCTTCTTGAGCTCTGCTGAACCCAACGGGTTCCAAGAGTTCCTTCAGTCTACCGACAACGGCGAAGCTACATATGATCCTGCGCGCCTCTGGGACTATTTGTCATCAAACTTTGGCATGGCGCTCGCGAGCGGCAACGATGGTGGCCGGTTCAGCCTTGCTTTCGAGGCAATTGAGCGGGCTGCAGCAAAAGGCACTGACCTCCACGTTGCGTTGACCAAAGCTGCAGCGATCATTGAGTTCTTCCGAAACGGGTCCGGCCTTGCACTTGCGGATGACATTCTCGCCTACGCCGTCCCTGGAGTGGCCGATGATGAGCGCCGCGCCGCCATCGCCAACCTGCTCGACTGGGCAGTCCTAATTCGGCAGCCGAGGCTCAATGGATACGCGCTTTTTGCTGGAAGTGATTTCGACCTAGACGAGGCCGTTACGCGCTCGATCACGCCGATCGACACCGCACAACTTGCAGGGATCCCGCAACGCGTTGGACTTGGCTTCGTCACGGCTAAGCGCCACTATTTCTTGAGTGGTGCCCTACGAACTTTTGAAATTACTCTGCAACTTGTTGGCAAAACCGATACCGGCAAAAGTGTTGCTGCAGAGATCTTAGCGAGGCAGGAGCGTGGCAGTGGCGCGTTGATCCTCCTCTTGGATGACGGATCGATGGGCTACGAGGGGCTCGGCCAGCTATGCAAGTCGGTCGCTTGCTTGCTGAAAGATAGTCGTCGAATTTTTGCCATAGGCGAAACGACCGAGGGTGGCGCCGTCTGCGCCAGCGCTGTTGAACTCATCGCTGTCGAGCGCGTGTTCCGTGATCACCCGCAGCTCGAAGGTGATCGCATCGCTAGACGAGAACTCGCTGCGCGACAATCACAGAGTGTCGATACATTGCACCGTACACTCGAAAGGGCCCTTGCCAGTGCCAAATGGGTGCTTTCACCAAAACCCGACCTTGCCACTTCGACCTCACTCGCTTCGGTGGCAAGCGCCCTCGCTGATGCGGGTTTTCCCGACACGCCAATTCTCAAAAGTGAGCTTCTGCAGCGCGACCGTCCTTCATCTAACTCGATGGCGGCACTACGAGATCTGGCGCATGCTATGGTCAGCCGATACGGCTCCAAAGACCTAGGAATAAGCGGCTATCCTGCAGAACTGGGGTTGTACCTTACAGTGGTGAAACCGTTCGGCCTTCATCGAGAGATCGAGCCCGGATGCTTCGACTTCGCTGCCCCAGACGATAGCGCGGAAGGGCGGTCCTTGCAGCCCGCTTGGTCAGTGATTGACCAAGCTGGCGATCAGAACCTGGAGCAGATATACGGGCTATGGGCCAAACCGCCTATTGGCCTCAAAGCCGGCGTTATGCCGGTGCTGGCGCTTTCTTACATGCTCGCAAATCGATCGAGAGTCGCCGTCTATATCGATGGGGTTTTCCAAACCGCTATCGACGATGTCACCGTCGACAAGCTCCTGCAGCGTCCAGCTGATTTTCGGTTACGGAAGATCGACAGGTCCGTCCGTGAGACCGCGTTCTTGGGCGGTCTCGCCCGCTATTTCGGCCTTAAGGACGAGATCGGTTCGCTTCCTGTCGCTCAAGCGCTCTTCCAACGCTTTGAGGCGTTGCCGCCCTATGCTGCAAGGACACATCGGGTAAGCGCGGATGCACAACTTGTCAGGCGTGTCGTGCTGAAAGCCAGCGATCCTGAGGGGATGTTCTTTGACGCACTGCCGGAGGCCTTTCCTGAGAGGCTGACGCCCGACCTAGTTTTGAGTGCCTTGGCGGAGTGCGAAGCAGCCTACCCAACGCTTTTGGAAGAGCTGCGTGCGGTATCGGCACGCGCCCTCGGCGTCGATCCAGCAACTTTTCGGGGTGTCGCGGAGCGTGCCGCCACTACTCAAGGGCTTACCAACGACTACAATTTTGAGGCCTTCGCGGCGCGCGCTGCTGCTATCGAGACGGGGACCGGCGACATTGAAGGCTTGGTCAGTATGCTTTTGCATCGCCCAGCACGCAACTGGTCGGACCGAGATCGTGAGCAAGCACTTACCGAAGTTGCGCGCTACGGTCGCCGGTTCCGCGAACTTGAGGCACTAGCGGTCGTTCGGGATCGCCGCTCACATACAGAGGCCCTTGCGTTGGTTGTGGGGCTGGATCCGCTCACTCCTCCGTTGATGCGAAGCTTTGTTCTCACCGATCTGGAGAAAATTGCCGCAGCGAACCTAGCCGATCGAGTTTTGGCAACGCTGGGCGCCGATCAAGCCGATCGCCAAATGCAATTGGCTGCTCTCGCTCGGGCTGTTGCAAGTTTGGCCGCAGATGAGTCGGAAGAAGAGGAAAAAACAGCATGAGTCGAGAACGACACATTCTGGGGGTTTCCGGGGGTCGTGACAGTGCTGCCCTGGCTGTTTACATGCGCCAACACCATCCGACGCTACCGGTCGAATATTTCTTCACAGACACTGGGAAAGAGCTCCCAGAGGTCTATGAGTTCTTGGACAGGCTTGAGGGTTTCCTTGGAAAGCCAATTGCACGTCTGAACCCGGACCGAGACTTCGACTTCTGGCTGTCAGAGTACGGAAATTTCTTGCCGTCGCCCCGAACACGCTGGTGCACTCGCCAACTCAAATTGAGGCCGCTGGAGCATTGGCTTCGGGACGACCTCGAGTCAGGAACAGTGGTCCACTCCTACGTTGCCATTCGATCTGATGAGCCGAGCCGCGAGGGCTACCAGTCGACCCATCCGAACATGAAAGTACACTTGCCTCTCCGTGACGCCGGGATAGATCGCGCCGGTGTGCTTGAAATTCTCAGTCAGGCGGAAGTTGGTGAACCCGCCTATTACAGTTGGCGATCCAGATCAGGCTGTACCTTCTGCTTCTACCAACAGAAGATCGAGTGGGTAAGATTGGCCGAGCACCACCCGGAGCGCTTTAAGGAAGCCGTGGCCTATGAGAAAACGGCTCTGAATGACGGCTCCCCCTTCACCTGGACCCAAGGTGAAAGCCTTACAGAGCTGATCAACCCCAAGCGCGTTGAGCAGATAAAGCTGGACTACGAGCAGCGCAGGGAGCGACTGCGCCGAAGCCGAAGGATCAACCCGCTATCAGCGCGTACCCCAGATTCCGTCGATGAAGCATATGGGATCGACGAGGACGCGGGTGGTTGTGTCATCTGCCACAAGTAGGTCAGCCCGACTTTACACAGGCTGACCATCGTAAGTCGCAATCGCGTCAACCGCCCGCTCAATGTCATCATCTGAAAGGTAAGGCGCCTGCGCGAAGATGATGCTTGGCTCGCCCGAAAGACGAGCAGCCAGATGGCCGAGACCGAGCAATTGCTCGGCACCTTTCACACCTAGGGCAATTTCGGATGTCCCTACACTTGCTACTTTCAGGATTAGCCGGTTGCCGAGGTTGTCACGAAGCTGCATTGGCATCACGTTCGCATCGGGACGTTGCGCCGCAAAGATCAAGTGGATCCCAGCTGCACGTGCTTTGACCCCCAAACGAGAGACATTTGCGGTTACGGCGGCCTTATAGTCTTCGGTGAGCATCCACTCAGCAAACTCATCGTGGATCAGAAACTTAAGCGGCAACCTGTCTTGAGATGTCACCTTTGCATTGAAGGTCCGAATGTCCCGAGCGCCATTTGCTCGGAACAGTTCGTAACGTCGTTCCATCTCAGCAATTAGGGTCTCCATGACCCCCATCGCCTGATCTTGCGACACGATGACTCCTCCTTGGAGGTGGGGCAAGCGCTCGATAGCAGCGTAGTCCACACCCATCTTCGGATCAATGAGATGTATGTGTGCGAGAGCGCTTGGGTTCGTTGCCGCGATGTCCAGAAGGAGAGCTTGGATCAAAACAGACTTCCCGCTGCCAGTTGCCCCGGCGACCAAGGTATGCGGTTCATGGGCCTGGCCTCCGCCGAACCCTCCACCCAGGTTCAGATAGAGAATTTCGCCGTCGAGCTCCTTCAGCCCAAGCACGAACGACGTGTTCACGCCGTTTGCATTTCGGTTGATTTCCCGCCGAGCCCAGACATCCCATAGAGAGACAATCTGGCGCTGCGGCCGAGCAACACCCACAACGATCTCGCCGGGCAGAGGCGAGATCGAAATCAACCGTAACCCGTGTGTGGTGAGCAAAGCGGACTGCCGCGCTTCAATGTCTTCGACCCTTAGGCGATCACTGCCGAGAAACCGGATCAGTGCCGCGTTTGGAGTCAATCTTGTCCCGACGATCTTGGCCTGAAGATTATACCCTAAGAGGGCTGTCCGCAGTTTTTGCGCGGTCTGCTCCAACCAGCTGTCTTCCTCCGCCGAGGCGGCCTTGGTTGTCTCGGCGTTACGCTGGACCAACTCTTGAAGCGTAGCCTGCGACAGCTCTGGGTGACCTTCGCTTTCAGTCGGCGCAGTCGAAGTGGAGGTCGGGACATGATCAACCGACCCACTTTCTTCCTCCGTCACTGCGACCAATTCGGGACTGAAAAGATCACGATCAGCGCTCGGTTCAGTGGTAATGCCGCTCGAAATGCCCGAGCCCTCAGTCGGAGCAGGCGGTTTGGGAATGACTTCATCAATGGCGTCTTCATCATCATCGAAGTCACTTATGGTTGGTGTAGGCAGAGCCCCCTTTGGGTCAATAGAGATCGTGTTGGTCCAATCCACTCTCGCTGCAGGCTCTCGATAAGCCGCCTGATCCCAGGGCTTGACCTCGCCAAGGGCGGATCGAAGGCTCGCAAGTGTCGCTCGTGCTTCATAGGCCTTGATCAGTTGGCGAAGGCCTTCGCGGCTAAAGGTTTCTTGGAGCCCATTTGCGATATCGACCAGCAGATCTTGCTCCCCGAGCGAACTTCCGTCATCCGCAGGACCGGATACAAAAATGTGCGAATACCCTCGCATGTCGATGGGCACAGATCCTCTGCGAATCCCATCCCGAACACGCTCAAGAAGGGCGGCGTTCCCGAGCGCCGCCGTTCCATCGAGCAAAAGATCTGCGATGCGCGACAACCAAAGGTCCCGGTCCAGACGACCGGGATCACCAAACAGCGCATCGTCCATCCGAGCGACCGTATGCCGCAACTGTTGTCGTGACTTGCGAGAAGCTTCCGAAAGCCCTGTGGCATTGATGTACTTTGCCTCGGTAATGATCGCTCGAAGTTGAGCATCACCATTCGGCCCCGACGTAACAGACAGGGCAAGTATATCTGCGATCCCTTCCTCGCGCTGTCCGAGCCACTCTGCATAGTCGTCGAGTAGAAACCAAGCGATTGTGGCACTATCGCCCAGCTCTTCGGCGACCAAGGCCCGACTGAGCACCAAGCCGATCAGTTCACCTGCCGAAACACCGCGCTTCGCAGCACGAAGCACAATATCTCCCGAGATGGCGGCAGCATCGTCAATCATCCGCTTTGCGAGCGCAGACAACCTCTCCTCACTGATACCCAAGGAAAGTTCGGCGAGACGTCGCCTGACCAAGACATGCAGAATCCGCAGTTCAGAAGTCGAGGAAACGACCATGTTTCGGCCGTGGGAACGCTGCCGCCTGTACCGAATAACGTTTATGCCTTGGGCGGCAAGTTGTCGCTTGTCGAGAAGGTCATCATATGTCGCAACCCATTCAGCAAGAGAATGGACCTCGTCGAACATCAACTTCAGGCTTTGATCTTGGAACGAGATCTGCCGGGCGGGGATGTAGTGCTCATTTGCGCTGTGCGACTGACGCCGAATGATGCAAGCGACAGCGTCTACATAAGCCCAACCCGCGTCTGGCTGCCTGGGGCATGTTAGATAGCTCGTCGCCTTGAGTTCATCCTCCGCAGTAACGCGTCGGTAGGACCAACGTGCCGGCACATGTTCCAGCATTGTTGGGTTATGAGCCTCAGCAGGGACCGAGAACCATGCCTCCTTTGCCTGCCGCGACACGACGTCATGGAGGAAAGCTACATCGATTTCGCGAGTAGTTCCGTCACTGGCAGGACTTCCACTGTCTAGCATTACTCCGATGCGTAGCTTGGACATGAAGTTCCGCGACGTTTCACTGACAACCACCGCATCAGGATCGCCATCGGAACGGTCCAATAGCTCCCCGTAGACATGTCCAAGCTTCGAACGATCGCGATGCCGAACCAAAACATTGCAGTGCACTTCGTCTTGGTCCTGGACAGAGCTCAGCGCATTCACTGTCGCGAGCGGGAGACCTGCCGCATCGCAATTGTACAGCATGATACTCAGATTTGAGCCCTCGTGTGGCTGTAGGTCGAGGTAACGCTCAATGAGTCCCCGGATCTGCTTGGCAGCTTCAGCGGGGTCGACATCCGTCGACGCTTCGGATGGATCTCGGACCGGGCGTTCAAGCAGCGAGTAGTCATTCACGGTCCCGGTCTCTGCCAAAAGCACTGGTTCGGTACCGTCGTAGCCAACCGCGATTTCTGGATAGAGTGGGTGGGCAAGCTCTTCTCTCAGATCCGAAAAGAAGAGTCTCGAGTCACCAAAATTGACATCAACGTCGGAAAGCAAGTAGTCGATCAGGCCGGTCAACGATCTGGCCTTTACAGCAGTGCCCGCGAGGCGCATTGGATGCCACGGGGCAACAATGGCGGAGGGCGCTCCACCGGTGACTTGGACTGTTCCGATGGCCAGAACTGGCTCCCAAAGGTCACGACGGTTGATGTCGCCGCTAGCGTGCACTTGGAGGCTTCGAAGCAAATCGGCATACGAGTTCGCCTGCTCAAGAAGCACTGACGACGCATATCCGGACCTCTGCAGGTCGCTCAAGGCGCTGCAGTAAAGGTCAGAAAATCTCCTCCAAGCCGCCTCTATGGCCTGCCCGCCAGCTGCAGTTACGCGGCCACCTGAAAGTGCAAGCTTCAACTGCTTTGGAAAGAGCTTTCCGATGTCATCGCCCACATTTGTTCGCGGCACCAATGAACCTGCGTCCTGGCCGAAGGCTGGCTGCAGCGTTCCGACATCGGCCAGTGAAACGGACTGCAGGGCCCCTTTCTGACTGACCGAAAGTCTTGCGACCTTGCCACGCACCAAAGGGCGCTTGAGGAGACGAGCGATCTCGTGCGGCAGCTCAAGACCTATGGCATTCGGTTGGGCCTGCCAAATCAATTGCACAACGGCGCGATCCGCACCGGCACCAGTCCCAGTCTCCAGGGCGATATCGAACTTGATCTGAAGGCTTGAGCGCGACGTAGAAACGTTCTTGCGATACTTCTTTCGACGCTTGGCGCTCTCAAGTAGCGCTTCATACTCAAACAGATGAGGGACATCCCAAAGGACGTTCGGCCCCATCAACGGCTTCAGACCTCTGTAGCGCAAACCGAATGCAAGGCCGACATCGGCGTTGATATCCAACCATTGGCCTTTCGTTCGGCGGGAGGATCTGATGACCAGTTTGCGCGCGCCGACAGAGGGCGTAACTTGTCCGAAAAGCCGCTCTACAGCCCGCAGTAAACCGTCGGAAAAATCGCCACATTCAATTGGGCGCCCGAATATGAAGCGCTCCCACTTCGCCCTCAGCGATCTGTCTTGCGCAAGATCTTCCCTGTGACTTTCAAAGAAGTCACGATCGTCGTCTCGCGTTTCTTTAAGCGATCGCTTCTTGAGGAGATTAAGGTACTCGATATCGGCGTCACTCAATCGCCCAGGTAGATCGAACTCAAAGAAATTCATTGTCTCTTCGGGAAGGGTCGTCTTCTTCTGCTTAAGCCCGGAAAAGAGCTGCAGAATATTTTCCGCTTCCCACTCGAAGGCAGCAAGCTCCGCTGCTTCCGGGCCCCAACTGGGCGCAGCCTCGATGAACTTCTCGATGGTCGTATGCGCTTCGACGACGATCTCATCGCGCACCACTTCAAAATGGGAACGAAGCTCCTCGCTATCGATGACTTGACGATTCGACCGCTGTTTGACCAACAACGGCTTCCGATCTGTGACGAGTTTCTCGTACATCCGTTTCCATCGAGGCGCCTGCCCAGAGTCCTTTTCACGGATACTGAGAAAGTAGCCACTGTCGCGAGGCAAGTGTAGGGCAGGAAGTGCCCAACCCAAAGCTTCCACAACCGGCTTGGACTGTTCCGCAACACAGAGGCGGGTCTGAGCAACGTAGTGAGAAATTTGATGCAGCGTCCAGTCATCGGCCGCATTCAGTCCTCGGAGGGCAGCCTTCCAAATGCCGACTTGGCTTTCAGGCAGTCCCAAGCCCGCGCTTGCCGACTCTACCCACGGATGAGGATCCTCCGTGAGTTGCTTGGCACCGAGCAAGGTAACATCCTGCAGGGAAGCGCCCTGATCATCGTCCGTGTTGGCAAGTAAAAGGGCTGGCCTGTCGCAGTCCGCATTCCGGATCGCAACAGTGCGCTCGTCCGTCACAATATGATCAGGCAACTCGTATCCGGCCACCAAAGACCTGGGAATCGCAATCTTTAGGCGCAGATCGGTAGCTGGATCCTTCAGCAATGCTGTTACGATGGCGGCAACCTGCTCACCGGTCAGGCGATCAAGCAGGAAACGCGCAACTCCGTCATCGTCGGCCAAACTGTTGAGACGCATGCGAAGAGACTGGGCGCCTGCAGCGCCGATGAGTTCTGAAGGTTTCACGTTGACTCGGACCGATAGAATGGGTTTTCGACGTAAGCGCAGGAATCTGACAGCCGCTTCAATAATCCAAGACTCGCGAGACGCTCTTCTAAGCGCCGAGCATTGTCAGAAAAATCTTCTTGATCAGCATTCCCGCTGTCGACGAAGGCACGGGCCTGCCCATCTCCAATGATGATCCCGTAGCGATCATACAGTCGCGCCAGAAAATCTTTGAACTCTATACGGCGTTCAACACAAGTGATCACGAGAGTTTTGAGTAAACGGTCGGTTGGCGCATAGCGGACGCGGCGACTCGATCGGCGCGAAGACAGGCCGATCGCACGTGCCCAAGTCGCATGCACCTTACCGACATGCTGCCTGTGTCGAGTGAGAGCCCGCTCTATGAGCTTGGCAACCAGTTGGTCGGGAGCGTCGGCTATGTCTTCGCTTTCGTCGGGATCTGGCCAGTCAAAAGCCCTCTTTAGTATGTCTGCGGCGTTGAGCATCGGTTCGTCTGAAGCGACAGCCGCGAGCCAATCGGGTCCTTCTGTTGCCGTCCGGATGTAGCGTTCCAGCGCCTGATGAGAGAGCATGTTGTTGTACTGGAATGAGTCAGCCGACAAATCGCGAACGACTGACTTCCTCGGTGAAACGATCTCACAGACTATCGTAGCGGGATCGCGCTCGAGAACTTCGCAAGAACGATCGAGCTGATACAGGATGATGTTGAGGCCCGTGACTGATACCAAGTGTGGGATCATGTCGTAAGCTGGGATCGGCATTGCAAGGATCGCCAACCAGTCTTCCGCCAGCTTGTCGAAAATGGGATGGGATGCGCATGGCAGAAACGAACCGGCACGTTCAACCCGGGCCAGTTGAGGCTCGCCCTGTAGGGCGCGGACCATGCCATCATAGGGTGCCGGGCTCTCGAGAAACTTCTCAACCAGCATTTTTCGCAGGTCGGCAGCGCGACTGCTGCGGCACAGCATCAGGTACAAGATTTCTCCGGTCCGAGCGAAGAAGCGCCGGTCAGTTGAAATGCCTCCCTTTGGGCTAACGCTCACGTCCTCGTAAAGTGCACTGGGCCCAAATGGGAAGACGAACTTTGAACTCCACCGCTTGTTGCTGGCTCCCTCGATCGCCGATCCCTGAAGGAACTTCACGACGGCGGCAAAGTCCTGAAACAGCTCGAAGCGATCACGCAGGTAGGAGAAATCGGAGTGCTCGAGTCCGCCTGCGCTCTGTGCCATCTTATCCAGCCAAAGAGACCAGGCCATGTCATCTGACCGAGCTTCGGCCTCGACCGTCATAACGTGGGGGTTGTTGAAGACGATATTTCGCAGCTTGAGCTGAACTTGGGGGCGATAGGAAAGGCTGTTAAGTGCCCCCTCAACGAGCGTCCGACCAGCTTTGTGCTCTGCCAAAAGCACTGTCAGGAATTCCATAAAAGTGAGCCAAGGCGATTGCTCGTCATGGAGGCGATGTCCCCAGATCGCCTCATCTACCCATAGCTGAGGCCCATTCTTATCCTCGAAAAACTCTGGGCGGCCAAGTACTTCAATCTTCATGCGCGCACCACAACGCGGCGTGGGTTCGCGCGCCCATCGCTTCCAAGTTCGATAAATCTCAGCACAAGCTCTCCTTCGACAGTTTGCGCTTCAACATCCAGGTTCCGTCGGTTCTCTGTCTCCCTGAGCAGCCGGGCTTTGAACGCGAGCAGATCTTCATGGCATTCAAGAGAAAAACTGCTAGGCAGCGCCCCTTCCGCAACCCTACCCAGGAATTCGAAGCGTGTCGGCGAAAGCGCAAGCGTGACAAGTGGTAGGTCATTGCCTCTGACTAACCTAACTGACGCTCCGAACCCACCGACGCCGTCCGCGACAAGACTGACTTCCTCGCCCGAAGCGCGCGGGACCGAAATCACTTCGTCAAGGAGCGGGCTCCGTTTTGATTGCGAGTAGCTTCCCGACGTTGCGAGGACGAGTTCATCTTGGTTCTGCACCAGCATCCCAGTAAATATTCGGTTCAAACCACGCACAATCTGGCCAAGCGCCTGACGTGGAAGCGCTTGTTTATCCTTGAGCTTTTCTGCGACTTCCAAGTAGAGGCCCGCATATCGGAACACCGTCAGATCCCAGAGCTGATATGTCTCGACCAACTCACTTGGCAGGGTGAAGAAGAGCCGTTGACGCTGGGAGCGTAGAGCATCGAGAAACTGGCTTCGATCGGATCCTTCTTCTCCTTCGAGATAGCTTCGCTGTGCCAGGCTGAAAGCGGGCGTTACACCATAAATTTGATCAGATTGAACCAGCTTTGCGTAATGTTCGGCTTGGGCCGGGTCGTCGGCGCCATAGACGAGAAGATTATCTACTCGATTGCTGGTCTCCGATCCGATTCCGAACAAGTTCAGCTTTTTGAACAGTTCGGTTTTCTCAGCACGGCTCGGCTTGAGATTTTCGCCGAAGATGTTGCGATAGATGCTTGCCAGATCGGCACTCCCTGAACTTTGAATATTCGGCACGTCTGCGCACGACATAAGCCCATCCCGGGCTTCAGGATGCCCTAGTAAGCTATTCGCGATCAGAGCTAGAAGTTGACGAACAGGGAAATGACCCCCATTGCGCTCACTCAGTTCAATCAGCGACGTGAGACGATGCTGAAGTGGATTTCCGTCGTCCTGCGCCATTAGGCGACGACGGTTCTCGCGGATTGGGCAAATGAGACCATCGGCCTGGGACGGGCAACTAGCACAGCCGCTCCACCCACCATGCTGAGTGATCGCATCTATGATGTCAGCGGTCATCTTTGCCGCCGGTGCCCGGCTCAAGTCCTTCAGCTGCAATCGAACGTCAAGATCTTCGCTTTTCCCCGTAACGAGCAGATCCTCGACAGCCTTCGCGAAACGCTTAACCGCCGCGTTGTGAGGCGAAGTCTTGAGTTTCTCCAACAGTTGGCCGTGATTTGCAGCGAGCAGGTAGAAGGTGCGCGCGGCCGGGTCTACCACATCCCGCGCGACCGCCTCGATCAGTTCGGCTCCTTCGTCGTCTTTGAGCTCACTTAGATCCTTGACAATGACCAAAGTGCGGCCGCCGAGATCAAGCTTTTGTATCTTCGACCCCAGGTTCCAGACCTCTGGATCACCACCGAGTGCGAGCCAGACCTCGCGGCAGTGGTAGGTCTTACCGTCGCCCGCCGTACCGGTAATGATCTGCGAAAGTGGCGAGTCGCTTTTGAAATTGATCAGGAAATCCGCCAGGAACTGGGCTGGTAACGCGATCGGGACGATTTTGTGGCGTTTAAGCGCACGCTGGATCGACTCATCGTACATGTTGTCGTTGGTTGGAATGGGGCCATAGTTCCGCAGAAACCGCACCCAAGTCGCTGCCGAAGAAACCTCAGACAAATACACCCCCCAAATCCGCTTACCCTAACTGGTAGGACATCAAGGCATGATCGCAAAGAGCAAAGATGCGGCCAACACATTGCTCCTACGCGAAAAGGGAGCCAATCGCTACAACTGCACGGCTATGGTCGCAGGGTCTTCCTGCTGACCAGCCAGTGCCGAACCTTGATAAAAGCGGTTGTCAGCAATTGGTAGGCAGCGCTCACGCGCTGCCTGTCGCCATGCGGTAAACCGGGATGCCCATCTTGCGGGCCTTGTCGGCCAGGTTGTCCTGGATGCCGGTGCCCGGGAAGACCACGACGCCGATCGGCATGCAGTCCAGCATCTGGTCGTTGCGCTTGAAGGGCGCGGCCTTGGCGTGTTTGGTCCAGTCCGGCTTAAAGGCGACCTGCGGCACCTTGCGGTTGGAGGCCCAGGTGGACGCGATGCGCTCGGCACCTTTGGGTGATCCACCGTGCAAAAGCACCATGTCGGGGTGTTTGGCGTGGATCTGATCGAGACGATTCCAGATCAGCCGATGATCAGTGGTGTCCCCACCCGAGAAGGCAACCTTCGGGCCCGGAGGCACCAGGCTTTCCGTCTCTGCGCGTTTCTTGGCGGCGATGAAGTCGCGGCTGTCGATCATCGCGGCGGTCAGGTGGCGATGGCTGGTGCGCGATCCCGAACGCGGTGACCAATGGGTTCCGGTGGCCTTGAGGAAGAGGTCGGCAGCGGTTTCGCGGAAGAGTTCCATGCTCTCACGCCGGTCGATCAGGCCCTGCCCAATGTCGATCAGGGTTTCAAGCTGGACGGATTTCACCTCGGAGCCGTCCTGTTCGCTCTGAAGGCGTTTCTGCGATTGCTCGTTATCATCGAGCTTGGTCTCGATCCGCTCGGCGGCGCGGTGGAAGGTGTTGACGGTCGACCACAGGATCTCGTCGAGGTCGAAATCGAGGCTAGTGTCAGCCATGGTGGAAATCAGGGCGTCAAAGATGTCGGCGACCGCGGTCTGGATGACGTGGTCTTCGGGCGTGATCCGGGGATCGGCCTCGCCCGCTGCGGGGCGGTAGCCATAGAGCTGAAGATCCTGGATCATGGTGTCGGTCGGCGAAGAGGTGTGATCGGGTTCGAATTCGTCATGGGCGTACATGGGATGCTCCATCGTCTGGACCGCGACCGTCGCGGCCTTCATGGCGACGAAAAGCCGACAAGCGGTCCGGTCTGGCAGCCCGAGCCTTTTGCGAGGGCCTTGATGGCCAAGCCCGGCTATTTTGCCTCGCGATGCAAAGGCGGCTCTGCCGCCGGCGGAAAATAGTCGGGCGCCGCCATTGCCTGACCGGACCGTTTGTGGGCCGCTCGCCCTCCAGAAGGCCGAGGCGCGGTCCCGCTGATGGAACTGCAGCCTCGTATGCAAGTGATGAGATCGGACCTCTGGGATGACCCGGCTCAAAGGGTCAGATGATCCTGCGTCAGGAAGCGGCTGACGTCCTCCGGCGCGAGTTGCACCCGGATATGCGCCCGAAGTGCATCCAGACCGCGGGTGGTGAGATCGTCGTTGAAATCCCCCTGTATGGGTGAGAGCGCGATTGCCTCGATCCCGACCTCGTGGGCCCGGGCGACCAAGCTATCCCTTGCACCGTCTCCCGCCGGATCGTTGTCGCGGACGATATAGAGCCTGCGCAGATGTGCCGGAAAGAGGAGGGCTGCGAGATGTCCGGCCGACAGCGCTGCAACCATCGGCATATTGGGCAGGGCCTGTCGGAAGGAGAGCACGGTCTCAATCCCCTCCCCTGCTGCCATGACCTCTTTGGCCACACCGAACCGGACCGCGTGGCCCAGCAAATCCCCCATCGCCTTCCGCTGTGTGTCGACAGGCGCCTTTGAGCCACCATCACGCGCAAGCCAAGTGCGGTGGACCCCAGTGACCTTGCCTGCGAGGTCGGTAACGGCAGCGATCATCGCGGGCCAGGTCTCGGTCTGATCCTCGCCCTGCCCCCGATAGTAGCAGTTCTGGTGGAACTTCAGGGCACCGGTGTCGCGGAGATCGGTGATGCCACGGATCCGCAAATATGTTGCTGCCAGCGAGCCTTTGAGCGGGCCGGACATGCCAAGGAGCCGCCGTGCCGCTTCCGACGATCCAGAGGGTGCGGGAGCGAGCTTCGGCGTCGGGGTGTTTGGGATCGGTTCCACTTGCGGCAGGCTGAGGAAGCGCCGGGCTTCCTCAAGCACGTCGGCGAAATCGCTGAGCCCAAGGCTTTCGCGGATGACGTCGAGGAGATCACCATGGCTGCCCTCTGATGGATCCTGCCATTTGCCAGCGGCGCCCTTGCCTGAAGCGGGGCCAGTGAGGCGCACGAACATCGAACGCCCTGCCGTGTTGCGGACATCGCCAACCTGCCAGTAATTGCCCTGCCTGCGCCCGTTGGAGAGATAGGTTCGACAGACAGCCTCGGCCTGTTGGCCAAGGCGCTGCGCCAAATCTGCGGCATCAATACGGGACATCAGACAACCTCACGCTCAGAAATGCGGGAGATAGGCCAGAGGTTGAGAAGCTTGGCAAGAACTCCCGTGCCATCAGGTCCGACTGGCACGAAGAAGCGCAGTTTCCACGAGATGATCTCGCTGAAGAGGCCATAGGCACGGAGTCGTTCGCGCATGCCTTCGGTGAACCCGGTCAACTCGATCCGGTTTACCCCCATGACGCGGGATCGACGCAGTTGCAGGCTCTCAGTCAGATCGAGGATCGTCTTTCCCTCGATCAGCGCAGCGTAGGCTTGTTCGGCAGAAAGGTTTGGCACCCCTGCCCCGGTTGCCGTTGCAGCCCAGGCGGGTGAGACCGTCCGTCCAATGATCCGCTCGCCGTCATCGGTCTGAAGGCGATAGACGCGGGTTTCGTCCTGGGGCAGGCGCTTCCAGACCGGTAGCAGGAGGCCAGACACGACATGCAACGTGCTGTCGGTGAACTCCGGCACCTCTGCCACTTCGGCATTCCAGGCGGCGACAAAGGTGGGGCGGTCTGTCTCGACCCATTGCGTGCCGCCCAACAGGCGGACGGCGATGCTCTGACTTTCCGTGGGACGGATCAGTCGCACGCGCCGTTCGATCTCGCCGTCGTCGAGCATCAAGCTGGTGGTTGGCACTTGGACTGACGCCCTGCCCGAACAGCTGTTGATCATCAGGACGCCTCGCGGATCGTCGAGTTCGGCGAGGGCCTCATCCAGCAATCGCGGCCGGTTGCGGCGGCGTTCCGTAATGGAGAGAAGTCGGGTTTCCGCGCCGGTGGTCGGATGAGTGTAGATCACCTGACGGTCGGTGACGCGGAAGCTCTCGGCGCGCAGGGTTTCAAGCCCAAGATCATAAGTGCCCGAGGCTATCGCCCCGTCGATCCGGGCTTCCAGCAGTTGCTCGAAGGCCGTGAAGAGGATGCCCTGCATCTCGATGGTCAGGGCCAGGAGCCGGTTCAGGAAGGTGGTGATCGGCGGCAGATCATCTTTGATGCCATTGCTATCCATCAGCTTCAGGCCGGTTGCCGCCTCGAAGCGCTGCAGCGAACAGCCTTCGATCTTGCCGCGCACGATCAGAAGGTAAAGTTGGCGCAGCGCCTCTCGCGCATAGAGGCTTTCGAGATTGTCCTCGGGCCGGAACAGCCCCTGCCCTCCTGTCTGACGTTGCCCGCGGGTGATGGCGCCCAATGTGTCGAGGCGGCGGGCGATGGTGCTGAGGAAACGTTTCTCCGCTTTCACATCGGTCGAGATCGGCCGGAACAGTGGGGGCTGCGCTTGGTTGGTCCGGTTGGTGCGCCCAAGTCCTTGGATGGCGGCATCGGCCTTCCAGCCCGGTTCCAGCAGGTAGTGGACCCTGAGCCTCTGGTTCTTGGCCGAAAGCTCGGCGTGATAGCTGCGCCCGGTGCCGCCCGCATCGGAGAAGATCAGGACGCGCTTCTGGTCATCTATGAAGGCAGAGGTCTCGGCAAGGTTGGCTGATGGCGCGCGGGTTTCCACGGCAAGTCGTGCCGTCGAACCTTCGCCCTTGCGGATGATGCGGCGCGACCGTCCCGTCACTTCAGCGACCATCTCCGTCCCGAAATGCTGGATCACTTGATCGAGCGCGCCCGGAACTGCGGGCAACGATCCGAGGTGCTCCAGCATTTCATCGCGCCGGCGCACGGCCTCGCGGCATTCGACCGGCTGACCATCGCGGAACACCGGGCGTGAGGACAGATTGCCTTCACCATCGGTGAACGGTTCATAGAGTTGAACCGGGAAGGAATGCTGAAGATACGAGCCAACGTACTCCCTGGGCGTGACATCGACCGTCAGGTCATTCCATTCCTCGGTCGGGATTTCCGCCAAGCGCCGTTCCATCAGTGCCTCGCCGGTCGAGACGATCTGGATGACCGCTGCATGGCCTGCCGCCAGATCGGCCGTCACAGACCGGATCAGCGTGGGGGTTTTCATCGAGGTCAGCAAGTGGCCAAAGAAGCGCTGCTTAGTGGATTCAAAGGCCGAGCGTGCTGCCGACTTGGCCTGGCGGTTCAGGGTGCCGTCCGACCCCGTGATGTTCGCCGCCTCCATCGCCGCATCGAGGTTGTTGTGGATGACGGCGAAAGCGCCCGCGTAAGCATCATAGATGCGGCGCTGTTCGTCGGTCAGCTGATGTTCGATCAGCTCATATTCGACGCCGTCATAGGAAAGCGACCTTGCGGTGTAGAGGCCGAGGGCGCGAAGATCGCGGGCCAGCACCTCCATGGCGGCAACGCCGCCGGCCTCGATCGCCTCGACGAATTCAGCACGGGTAGCGAAGGGGAAATCCTCCCCGCCCCAGAGGCCAAGCCGCTGGGCATAAGCGAGATTGTGGACCGTCGTGGCCCCGGTTGCAGATACATAGACAATGCGGGCGTCGGGCAGTGCGTGTTGCAGGCGCAGGCCTGCCCTGCCCTGCTGCGAGGCCTCGACATCGCCACGCTCGCCCTTGCCGCCTCCGGCATTTTGCATGGCGTGGCTTTCGTCGAAGATGATGACGCCGTCAAAGTCGCGGCCCAGCCAGTCCACGATCTGACGGACGCGAGAGACCTTTTCGCCTCGATCATCCGAGCGGAGCGTCGCATAGGTGGTGAAGAGGATGCCCTCCGACACGGTGATCGGCTTGCCTTGGGCGAAGCGTGACAGCGGCGTGACCATGAGCCGTTCTTGCCCAAGGGCCGACCAGTCGCGTTGCGCGTCCTCAATCAGCTTGTCGGATTTCGAAATCCAGACTGCCTTACGCCGACCTCGCTGCCAGTTGTCGAGGATGACCCCGGCCGATTGGCGGCCCTTGCCTGCCCCCGTGCCATCGCCCAGCATGAAGCCGCGACGGAAGCGGACCGAGCCAGCCACTCCGTCAACAGCAGCGCCGACCGTGTCGAAGGTCTCGTCCACGGTCCAGCTTCCGGCGAGATGGTCGGAATGGGCCTCGCCGGCATAGATCACAGTCTCCAGCTGGGCATCCGACAGCCGCTGGCAGATGTCCGCAGGCAGCATGGGCCGATAGGTCGGGCGCGGTGGTGCGACCGATGCCATGGCCGCCGATTGCACCAGCTTTGTCGGGTGCGGTACGGTGCCGGGAATCCGGATCGATTGCAGGCCGTATTCTTCGTAGATCGCATCTGACAGGCGTTCAGCGTCGGAAGGTACCGCGTCGATGGTCTCATAGGCTATTTCAACAGCAACCGGGGATGCAGTCGGCTTGCGCGTCGTCGGGGCGGCATTGACCCGAGCGAGATAGCCGCGGACTGAGCGCGGAGGCGAAGTGGGTGACGGCGGCTTCGGCAAATCGACGATAGCACGCGACGGTACATGGTCGGCTATCCAGCTGAGAAGGGTCGCGACGTCGGGTGCAATACCGGGAGAGGCCGGGAAGCGCGTGGGATCGTCGGCCGGGATTTTGTCAATCACGGTCAGTCGCGTCGGAAACGTCGTGCCATGCCGCGCATAGACCGAGCCGTCGATCGCCGCCGAGAACACCACCTGCCCCCGTCCCTGCAATCTCACGAAAGCATCACGCCAAGCAGGCATGTCGGGACCGAAACCGGCGCCGGTGATCGTGACCAATCGCCCACCTGGCGCTAGGCGCGCGAGCGCGGAGGCGATGTGCCGGAAGGCGGCGTCCTGAACTTTGCCAGTGACGTTCGCCATCGCAGAAAACGGTGGGTTCATCAGGACAATAGATGGCACAGATCCAGCATTGAGGTGGTCGTGAATCTGCGTGGCATCGAAGCGAGTGACGGAAAGGGCCGGGAAGAGGGAGGAGAGGAGATCGGCGCGGGTATCGGCCAACTCGTTGAGGATCAGGCTGCCGCCGGAGATTTCCGCAAGGATCGCTAAGAGGCCGGTGCCAGCCGAAGGCTCAAGCACCACATCATTGGGCCCAATTGCCGCTGCGTTCAGCGCAGCGAACCCGAGCGGGATCGGGGTTGAAAACTGCTGCCGTGCCTGGCTTTCCTCAGAGCGGCGCGTATGGCTGGGCAGAAGGCCGACGATCTTCGAAAGCGCGGCCAATCGCGCCGTAGGTGCGTCAGCTTGGCGGAAGATCGCGCGGCCGTACTTCCGCAGGAAGAGGACGGTCGCGGCCTCGCAGGCATCATAGCCCGCCTTCCAATCCCAAAGGCCTGAGGCATCGGATGCACCGAAGGCTGCCTCCATGGCGACACGCAGCGCCGCGCTGTCGACACGCTGACCGCTTTCAAGCGACGGCAGCAGAAGGCCAGCTGCCGTCAAAATGGCAGAAGCCGAGGCGACCGGCGCTGGCGCCAAGGTCGCCGGGGAAAGGTCGTTCATCGGGAAATCCTCAAGAGAGCAGGAACGGGTCAGGCCCGATCAGCGCTCTCTCTTACCCGCCGGACCTGACCCGTCCCAGCTACCCTCTCCCTCTTCGCGCCAGGGACAGTCGCCCGAATGGGTGGAGACTGCCTCGGCTGGCTCCAGTCCGAAGGACCAGGGCCCAGTCCCGGCGGAACGCCGGGAGGTGCTAACCCCCTTCTTCGGTAGGTAGCCGAAAACGTAGCTTAGTCCAAACGGGATAGTGTTCTGTCAGCGGCTGCGAATGCTTAGCGTTCGACATAATGTTGCCTGAGGGCACGGTAAGCGTGCTAAGCGAGGCTCAGAGTGCATAAAATATGGTGATGGCATGGCAGCTCACGAACCCGATCAAAAGGCAGTCTATGAACAACGATGCGAGGACTTTCGCTCTCTCAACGGTATCCTCTGGCAAACACCACTTATCATCATGACGTTGACAGGCGGGCTCTGGTTCGCAGTGGCCAGCTTTGCTCTGAGTGACGCAGCTCGCTCTTTGTTGCTCTGGTTTGCATGCATAGCGAACTTTTTGATGATTGGAGCACTTTTCAGACTGCGTTGGGTGATGCAGCGGGTGCTGGAAGACATCCGGACTTATGATGGAAAGCCCCAAACCAAACGCAATTACATAATCGTGGGAATCTTCTCGACTTTGCTTCTGTTCACTGCCGGCGTTTCGGCGGTTGCCGCTTGCCATCCAGGTAAGTACTTCATAAAGCAAACCGCCATACAAGCTGAGGACTGATGGCATTGTCCCAGTGCTTTGATTCCATTGACTATTATGAACGAGATCCCAAAGCATTTGCGGACCGCTATGACTCGGTGGCCTTTGAAGACGTTCACCCTCACGTTCTAACCTATCTCCCTTCGTCGGGGAGCGTGCTCGACGTAGGCGCCGGCAGCGGACGCGATGCTCGATTCATGGCAGCACGCGGGTTGAAAGTTACCGCCGTTGAACCATCAGCCGGCCTACGAGATCTTGGTGCCCGAAACAGTAAGGG
>NZ_SWJZ01000031.1 GCF_005144475.1 Rhodobacter capsulatus
GCCGGGGGGCGGGAGGCGGCGGGGGTGCAGGGCGGGCGGGGCCCGTCGCCGCGACGGCATCGCCGGGCCAGATCCCGTCGCCGCGCGCGGCCTGCCACAGGCAGTCGGGGCGGGTGGTGTCGAAGGGCAAGGCCCCGCCGATCACCGCGCCATCGGGCGGGCCCGCAAAGAAGGGCGCGAGGCGATCGGCCAGGCTTTCGCGCGTGCCCCGCGCGAGGGCGCGGCCCGGACCCGCGGCGCAGATCCGCCCGGCGGCGTTGCGAAAGGCGAAGGGCTGGTCGAACCCGACGGGGGCGCCGACATCGGCGTTCGAAGCGGGGGATGGCTTGGTCATGCAGTGACCTCGGCATTGCGCGCGGGCGTCTTTCGCGCTGGGGTTGTATCCTCGCGCCGCAAAAAAACGCCGATCGCCCAAGGCGATGCGGAGCGGGGATGTTGCGGAAAGGTCGCTCCTCTTGTCGGCGCCCATCGATCGGACCCGGCAAGAGCATGCCCCTGCGGGACTTGCTGCCTGCGGCGACCATGTCAGAGCAGAGGCCGGGTTTCAAGATTATAATTTAGTGAAATGGTCGGGTATTATCCCCGAGAGGTGGCATGCCGGGCGGCGACGCGGATCAGGCCGCGCGCAGCCCTGATGATCTCGTTCGAGATCTGCGGCCGCGACGGCGTCACCTCGAACCCGTCGACGATCCTCTGCGAGCTCTATCTACATAACATTGCTTGCCGGACTTTTTGCGTCGACCCTCTCGGGCGCGCCGAAGTGCCGTCGCCGGTGATCTGCATCCGGATCGGGCGCCGGGCAGCGCTTGGAGAAATTCTGCGCTTGCAGGCCGTCCTGCCGATGGATCGCGGCGGCTTGCGGCCCCGCCCAGGGCACGCGCCGGACAGGTTCCAGCCGGGGTCCAGGGAAAGCCGGGGCGTCCGACAGAATGCCCCGGCGGTCGTGGTCTCAGTTCCCGCCTTCGCCGCCCGGGGCGAAGTAGTCGCGCGTCAGCTTGACGATGATCGGCGACAGCAGCAGCAGCGAAATCAGGTTCGGGATCGCCATCAGCGCATTGAGCGTATCCGCCACCAGCCAGGCGAAATCGAGGCTCAGCGTCGCGCCGAAGAAGACCGCGATGGTCCAAAGCAGCCGGAACGGTTTTTCGCTGATCGTGCCCAGAAGGAATTCCCAGCATTTCTCGGCGTAATAGGCCCAGCCGAGGATGGTGGTGAAGGCAAACAGCGCAAGGCTGATCGTCAGCAGATAGTTGCCATAGCCCGGCATCGCCGCCTCGAAAGCCGAGGAGGACAGCATCGCCCCGGTCTCGCCGTTCGTCCAGACGCCGGTGACCATGATCGCCAGACCGGTCAGCGTGCAGACGATGATCGTGTCGATGAAAGTCCCCATCATGCCGATCACGCCCGAGAACACCGGGTTCGAGGTCGAGCCCGAAGCCTGGGCGATCCCGGCGGTGCCAAGGCCCGCCTCGTTCGAGAAGATGCCGCGGGCCACGCCCATGCGCATCGCCATCAGGATGGTCGAGCCAAGGAAGCCGCCCGCCGCCGCCGTGCCGGTGAAGGCATCGGTGATGATCGTGGCAAGGGCCGAGGGGATGTTTTCGGCAAAGACCGCCAGCACCACGCTCACGCAGATCAGATAGAGGATCGCCATGAAAGGCACGATCCGTTCCGCCACTGCACCGATGCGCTTGATCCCGCCCAGCACGACCAGCCCGGTGAGCACCGTCATCACGATGCCCGAGATCCAGGTCTCGATGCCGAAGGAATTCTGCACGGCGCTGGCGATGCCGTTGGCCTGCACCATGTTGCCGATGCCAAAGCCCGCAAGACCGCCAAAGAAGGCGAAGGCGGTGGCCAGCCAGCGCCAGTTCTTGCCCAGCCCGTTCTTGATCGCGAACATCGGGCCGCCGACGTGTTCGCCCTTGTCGTCCACTTCGCGATATTTCACCGCGACGACCACTTCGGCGTATTTCGTGGCCATGCCGACAAAGGCGGTGACCCACATCCAGAACAGCGCCCCCGGGCCGCCGACCGCGATGGCGGTGGCGACGCCGGCGATGTTGCCGGTGCCGATGGTCGCGGAAAGTGCGGTCATCAGCGCCGCATAGGGGGTGATTTCCCCTTCCGAATCCGCGCCGGGGGTGCGGCTTTTCCAGATCATCCGGAAGCCGTAGATCAGCTTGCGGATCGGCATGAAGCCCAGACGAAGCTGAAGGTAGAAGCCGGTGCCGATGATCAGCACGATCATCGGAACGCCCCAGACGATCCCGTTCAGCCAGTTGAAGAAGGTATGAATCAGTTCCAAACGCCAGTCTCCTCTGTGTCCCTCGCACCTCCGTCTTCCCCGGGAAGACACGCAGGTGTGCGACGCACGTTGCATCGCAGGGATCTTGCGCCGTGTTCGCTGCGCTTTCCTAAGGTCGCTTCAGACCCAAGTTCAACCCGGCGATTCACCACACCCTCCGGCAGACGCGCCCGCGGCCCGATCCGGCGCCAGGGTCTTGCGGGCAGGGGGATTGATCCCCGGTTGCGCAACGACGCCCCGCGCGGGCGGCCTTGCCGGGCAAGCCGGAGGGGGCCGCCCCTTGGCTGATCCGGCACCGCAATTGACGTTTTCGGCGCCAAGCGAAGACGTCTTTCGCGCCATATCCTTCGAAGATCAAACCCCCTGGAGGATCCGATGCTCAAGAAGACACTTCAAATCATGGCAGCTGCCGCCTTGCTCGGGCCGGGAGCCGCGCTGGCCAGCGAATTCACCGTGACCGTTGACGATGCGGTTGACGGAAGCCTGGCCCCGGCCCATTTTGCCAACATCATGCACTGCACCGGCAAGAACCAGTCGCCCCATATCGCCTGGAAGAACGCGCCCGAGGGCACGAAAAGCTTCGTCGTCACCATGTACGATCAGGACGCTCCGACCGGTTCGGGCTGGTGGCACTGGATTGTGACCAATATCCCGGCAACGGCCACGGACCTGGCCGCAGGCGCCGGATCGGGTCTTGCGGCCCTGCCCAAGGGGGCGGTGCAGATGAACTCCGATGGCGGCGCGCCGGGATATGGCGGGGCCTGCCCGCCCGTTGGGCAGACGCACCGTTATGTCATCTCGGTCACCGCAATGAAGGTGCCCGCGCTGGATCTGCCGCCGGATGCGTCGGGCGCGCTGATCGGCATGATGACCAACATGAACGCGCTTGCCAAGGCAACGCTGACCCTGAAGGCCGGACGCTGATGCACAGCCGTGGTGCCGCAGACAGACGGACGATCCAGACCCGCCCCCTTGTCGGCACCACGGCGCGCATCTTGCAAAAATGCGACCTGCGCTTTTCCCGGATTCGGGTGGAGCAGCCAACCCTGATCCAGATCCGGGCGGGCGTGAAGGAAATCACCGATGGCAACTATAGCTGCCGCCTGGTCGCAGGCGATGTCGTCGCAATCGCCGGGGGGCAGAGCCTCGACATCACCAACCACCTGGACAGCCACGGCACCTATGAGGCGCGGTGGCTTGTCTGGGACGGGTCGATCCTTGCGGCCTTCCGCGCAGAGCAAAGCGCCGAACCGCTTGCCACGGCACGGAAATTTCCCGCCTCGCCGCCGTTGATCGAGGCGCTGGATCGCGCCTTTGACGCGGTTGACGGGGCCAGCAGGCTTCCCGACAGCATCGCGCGGCATCGGCTGGTGGAAATGCTGGTCTGGCTGGCCGAACAGGGCGTGTGCTTTGACCCGGTCAAAAAGCAGACGACCGAGCGGCGGGTGCGCGATTTGCTGGCGCGGCGGCTCGGACATGACTGGACGATGACGGAGGTGGCAGAGAGCCTTGCGATGAGCGAATCCTCGTTGCGCCGGCATCTGGCCGAGACCGGAACCGGTTTTGCCGAACTGCTGGCGGACATGCGGATGTCGATGGCGATGCGGCTGTTGCAGTCAACGGATCTGCCGATCGGCCATATCGCGGCGGAGGTGGGTTATGCCTCGGCCTCGCGCTTCGCAATCCGGTTTCGCGCCCGCTTCGGCTTTGCGCCCTCGGCCATTCGGGGGCACCAGCGCTAGGGTCTTCGCGCAGTCGCCCCTGCCGAACCGCCCCCCGGCCCCTGTTTGCGAAAAGGTCGGGTGTTTCAGGCGCGGATCGGCGTTTCGGGCGGCAGGTGATCCGGGCCGGTCCCGTCCGCGCGCAGAAGGCTTTGCACCACCAGCCGGATGTTTTCGCGCAGCCGGTCTTCCTGCCGGGCCTCTTCGATGTTTTCGCCCACCAGGGCCCGCAACTGCAAATCCGCAATCGCCGCGCCGAACAGCAGGGAGGCAAGCTGCTCCACATCCGGTCCGGTCCGCGTCGGGCCGCTCAGGAAATCCAGCCCGGCAATGATCGAACGGCGGCCAATCTCGATTGCCTGCTCCCGAAACCGGCCCGCAAGCTCCGGGGTCTTGAAGGCCTCGGCGATGATCAGCCGCGTCAGACCGATCTGACGGGGCGCAAGCACCCACATGGCAAGGCGCAGCAGAATTTCCACCAGCCGCGCTTCGCCCGAGGCTCCGGCCAGATCGACATCGGGCGCCGACGCATAGGCCCTTGGATCGCAAACCAAAGTCGCAAAAAGATCCTCTTTGTTCTGAAAGACCAGATACAGGGTCTTTTTCGACATGCCGCAGCGCTCGGCGATGCGCTTCATGTCGGTCGCCTCATAGCCCGCTTCGATGAACAACGCCCCTGCCGCATCCAGAATGCGGTTGCGCCGCTCCTCATCGGAAAGTGCCTTGGGCCGCCCCGCCGTTCGCTTCTCCTCGGTCATGTTGTCTTCGCGTGGCCTCTTGACAATAGGAAACTTTTGGGTTCCCTAAAGATGAGAAACCCGCGGGTTCCTTATCTGTCACCGTCGCAACCAAGGCAAGATTCAAAATGACCGTCGAAAAACCCTCTCCAACCATCGCGCTTGTTCTGGGGGGCCTCAGCGCGCTCGGCCCTCTGGCAATCGACATGTATCTGCCCGGCTTGCCGACCATGGTGACCGACCTCGGGACCAATGAAGGCACCATTCAATACAGCCTCATGGTGTTCTTTGCCGGTCTGACGCTGGGGCAGCTGTTCTACGGCCCGCTGTCGGATCGCTACGGCAGAAAGCCGCTGGCCTATTTCGGCCTCGCTCTCTTCGTGCTTGGCTCCCTGGGCAGCGCCTTCGCCGGTTCCGTCGAGAGCCTGATCCTGTTCCGGGCAATCGAAGGGCTGGGCGGGTCGATCGGCATGGTCATTGCCATGGCGGTCATCCGCGATCTTTACACCGGTCATGCGGCAGGGCGGATGATGGCCCTTGTGCTGATGGTGCTGGGCGTGTCCCCCGTGCTGGCACCGCTTGCCGGAAGCGCGATGCTGGCCATTGCCGACTGGAAAGCGATCTTCCTCGTGCTGGCCCTCGTCGGCCTTGCCCTGATCGTCTGTGTCGCCGTTGCCCTGCCCGAGACCCGAGCCCCCGAAATCAGACGTGCAAGCCATCCCGGCCGGGCCTTCCGCCATTATCTCAGCTTGCTTGGCAGCCGCCAGTTCCTGCCGTTCGTTCTGGTCTCCGCCGTCGCGCAGGCGGGCTTCTTTGCCTATATCTCCGGTTCGGCCTTCGTGTTCATTTCCGTTCACGGCCTGTCGCCGACCGAATACAGCGTGTTGTTTGCCCTCAATGCGGTCGGCCTTGTGATCGCCAACCAGCTGAGCGCCCCCGCGACACGGCGGTTTGGCTCCTATGCCGTGGCACGGGCTGCAACGCTTGTGCTGATGGTCAGCGGCCTTGCGCTGGTCGGGATGGAACTCGCGGGGCTGGCCAGTGTCTGGTCGCACAGCCTGCTGCTTTTCTTCGTGGTGGCGCAGGCCGGGATGGTGATGCCCGTGCTGAGCGTGCGGGCCATGGCGTCGTTTGGATCCATCGCCGGCACCGCAGCGGCCATGCTGGGCGCCATCCAGTTCGTCGGCGCGGCGGCGGCCAGCGGCGCGGTCGGCGCGTTGGCCGACGGAACCGCCTTGCCGCTTGTGTGCGTGATCGCGGGATGCGGGATCGGGGCGGCGGCCATCGCCTTTGCGGCCTTCCCGTCCGACACCCTGTCAAGGTGACGGCGGAGCTGTCCTGCGGAAGCCGTCCCGGGCCCCGGCCTCAAGGCTTGGCACCACGGCCCGCTGCGCCGAAAGGACGGTTACCCGGCGCAGCCCCCGCCGTTGGGGTCAGCCGTTGCGGCAGCCGGGGACGTTCAGGTCGCGGCAGAAATAGCCCGCGGCGCCGCCGACGACGGCGCCGGTGAC
>NZ_SWJZ01000032.1 GCF_005144475.1 Rhodobacter capsulatus
CCGCCGAGCGAGGCAAAGCTCGTCGATCAGCTGGTGCAGGTTGCGACCGGCGAATACTCCGATGGAAACCAAACCGCAGATGCCGATATCAGCGGCCCGGAGTTCGACTTCGTGCGCTCCATCCGGGTGTTCAGTGTCGAAATCGCCCGGCAGCACTGGATCGGAGGGGACAACGACACCTGCAATCAAAGCCAGCGCGTCCGTGTCGGCTCATACGGCATCCAGGGCAATTTCGGCTGGCGCGGCTCCTCCGTCGCAGCTCTCCCTGCGGCATTCGAAGGCCTGGAAGGCTGGGCGGACTACAGCACGCCGGACGGCAGCCACTGCCCGGGGATATACAAGCGATCAGTCTTCATCGAGTGGCACGATCACGAGGGCGGCTACGGGTTCGAGCAGGTTGATTACTGAACCAGATCGAGCGCGGAAGACCTCCCACTGCCCCAGGAAGTCGTCTTCCGTGTCAAATCCGTGTCGAAGGCTCAAATGCGGAAAGAGCCTACTCGACCGCGCCCTCCTTGGCCTGAAGCGCATGCAGCTTCAGCCCGCGCAGGGGTTGCGGGCCTTCGACAGACAGCAGGAAATATGTCGGCCGCACCATGGCATCGGCCAACGTGTATTTGCCGAGGACGGCAAAGAACGCATCAAGCGCCTCGTTGGCGACATTGGGCAGCCGACAGGGGCGCGAGATCCGGCATTCATTGCCGGTCAGATAGCATTCGAACAGGCCGAAATCCGGCTCCGTCGCCAGAATCACCGCCGCAAGGTTGATCTCCCCGGGCGGCCGCGCCAGCGTGAAACCGCCGTTCCGCCCCTTGCTCGACAGCAGAAATCCGCCGCGTGACAGGGTCAGAACCACCTTCTTCACATGCGCCCGCGAGATTGCGAACCACTCCGCCACCTCGTCGATGGTCACCCGGCTCTCGGGCTTGCCGGCGGTATAGATCAGCAGGCGCAGGGCGTAATCGGTGAAGGTCGTCAGGCGCAAGGGCCACCTCTGAACGGATGCACATATCTTGACGCGAAATCGCGGCCGGGTCGAGATCCGATAAAAGGATATTTCACATGACTTAAATCAAGGTCGGTGGCAGGATCGGTCCTTAGGGAGAGATCATGACCTTCACCGCGCCCCTTGCGCGGCGTCTGACGCCGCTGGCCGCCCTGGCCCTTCGCCTGAGCCTCTGTCTGGCTCTGGTGCTGGCGGGTGCCTGGGGTGCGGCGGCCTGCGCGGCGCAGGCGGGGCTGCAGCCGATGGAAATCTGCTCGGATGCGGGCGCGCGCGATGTGATCTGGCTTGATGCCGAGGGCCATGCCGCCCCGGCCCCCGGCGCGGTCGATTGCGACGCCTGCCCCGATTGTCTTGCCGCCGCCGCCGGGGCGGTGGTGCCGCGTCCGGCCCCGCTGGCCGACGCGGCCGACACCCGTTTCGACCCCCTCTGGATGACCGCCCGCGCCGAGATGCCCGCGCGGCCCGATCCTGTTCCCGCTGCCCGCGGCCCCCCGTGCGCGGCCCCTGTCCGGATGATCTCTTGATGCGCAGACCGACCTTTTTCCTTTCGCTTTTCTGCGGGCTGGTGTTCGGGCTGGTGCCGGTGCTTTCGGGGCCCGCTCTGGCTGCGGAGACCGTGCTTGAAAAATACCTGCCGCAGATCGCGGCCGCAGATCTTGTCCCAGGCGCCGACAGTTTCGGCCCCCTGCGCGAGGATCTGGCGGTCGCCCCGGTGCTGCAGGGGCAGACCCAACTCGGCTGGGTCTATGTGACCTCCGATTTCGTCGGCACCACCGGCTATTCGGGCAAGCCCATCCACGTGATGATGGCGCTGGACCCCGCGGGCAAGGTGATCGGCGCGCAGTTGGTCAAGCATTCCGAGCCGATCGTTCTGGTCGGCATCCCCGAGGCCAAGGTCAAGGCGCTGGTCGGCTCCTATATCGGGGTCGATCTGCCGAAAGCCGCCGCCGACAAGGCCGCGGCGCATGATCTACAGATCATTTCGGGCGCCACCGTCACGGTGATGGTGATCGACGATTCGATGCTGCGATCGGGCATCAAGGTCGCCCGGGCACTTGGCCTTGGCGGCATGAGTGCCGAGATCGCCACCGGCCCGAAGGCCGAGATCAACCCGGAGGCCCCTGCCCCCGAGGGCTGGCTTTCGATGCTGGGCGACGGCACGGTGCGGCGGCTGTCGCTGGATGTCGGTCAGGTGAACGAGGCTTTCGCGGCCCTGCCCGATCCGCGCGCCGCCGCCCGGGCGCTGAGCGAGCCGCCGCAGACAAGCTTCATCGACCTGAACCTGGCGCTGGTCTCGGTGCCCGGCATCGGCAAGGCGGTGCTGGGCCCGGCCGAGGCGGCGAACCTGCAGGCCTGGCTCAAGCCCGGCGAAGCCGCCGTCGCCGTGGCGGCGAACGGGCTTTATTCCTTCAAGGGCTCGGGCTATGTGCGCGGCGGCATCTTCGACCGCATCGTGCTGGTGCAAGATGACGTGACGGTGCGGTTCCATGACCGCGATCACCGCCGTCTGGTCTCGCTCGAGGCCAAGGGCGCGCCCGGCTTCACCGAAAGCGACCTGTTCCGGATCCCGGCCGATCTGGGCTTCGATCCGGCGAAACCGTTCCGGCTGCAGCTTCTTGTGCAACGCCCGGTGGCGGCGACGGAAAAGGTCTTCACCACCTTCGATCTGGGCTATCAGCTGCCCGCGGGCTATCTCAAACCCGTGGCCGTGGCGGCCCCCGCCGCGCCGGTCGAGGAAACCGCCGCGCAGGCCGATCTGTGGCGGTCGATCTGGGCGGGCAAGAAGCTCGAAATCGCCGTCACGGCGACGATGCTGACCGTTCTGACCGGGGTCTTCTTTTTCCAGAACGCGATGACGCGCAATGCCCGGGCCTTCTTCTGGTTCCGCATGAGCTTCCTGACGGTGACGCTGGTGTTCCTGGGCTTTTACGCCAATGCGCAGCTGTCGGTGGTCAATCTGATGGCGCTTTTCGGCGCGCTGACCACCTCCTTCAGCTGGCAGGCCTTCCTGCTCGATCCCCTGACCTTCATCCTGTGGTTCGCCGTCGCGGCAGCACTTCTCTTCTGGGGCCGCGGCGCCTATTGCGGCTGGCTCTGCCCCTTTGGCGCGCTGCAGGAAATCACCAACCGCATCGCCCGCGCCCTGCGCATTCCGCAATGGACCCTGCCCTGGGGTCTCAATGAACGCCTCTGGCCGATCAAATACATGATCTTCCTTGGGCTTTTCGGGGTCTCGCTGGGGTCCATCGAGCAGGCCGAGCATCTGGCGGAAATCGAGCCCTTCAAGACCGCGATCATCCTCAAGTTCGTCCGCGCCTGGCCCTTTGTCGCCTATGCCGCGGCGCTGCTGATGGCGGGGCTTTTTGTCGAGCGGTTCTATTGCCGCTATCTCTGCCCGCTCGGCGCCGCGCTCGCCATTCCGGCCCGGCTGCGGATGTTCGACTGGCTCAAGCGCTACCACGACTGCGGCAACCCCTGTCAGGTCTGCGCCCATGACTGCCCGGTGCAGGCGATCCACCCCACCGGCGAGATCAACCCGAACGAATGCGTCACCTGCCTGCATTGCCAGGTGCTCTACCAAAGCCACGCGCGCTGCCCGGTGGTGATCCGCCAGGACAAACGCCGCGCCGCCGTGGCGCCGACATCGGCGTCGGCCGCGCCTCCGCGCGACCTGCGCAACCATCCCCATACCCCTCACTGAACGAAAAAGGAGTTCGACCATGACCGAGGAAACCAGAGCCGGCATCAGCCGCAGGATGCTTCTGGGCGCGACCGCGGGCGGCGCGGCGCTGGCGGGCGGGCTTGCCGGCCGTCTGGCGCTTGGCACCGGGATCGGCGCGGCGACGCTGGCCACCACGGCGCAGGCCGAAGGCGCCAGTGGCGGCTTCGAAGTGCATCCGGGCCAGCTGGACGAATATTACGGCTTCTGGTCCTCGGGCCAATCGGGCGAGATGCGCATTCTCGGCGTGCCCTCGATGCGCGAGCTGATGCGGGTTCCGGTGTTCAACCGCTGCTCGGCCACCGGCTGGGGCCAGACGAACGAATCTTTGCGCGTGCATCAGCGCTCGATGACCGAACACACGAAGAAATTCCTCGCCGCGAACGGCAAGAAGATCCACGATCAGGGCGATTTGCACCACGTCCACATGTCCTTCACCGAGGGCAAATATGACGGCCGCTTCCTGTTCATGAACGACAAGTCGAATACCCGCGTCGCCCGGGTGCGCTGCGACGTGATGAAATGCGACGCGATCCTCGAAATCCCGAATGCCCATGCGATCCACGGGCTGCGGCCGCAGAAATGGCCGCGCTCGAATTACGTCTTCTGCAACGGCGAGGATGAAACGCCGCTGGCCAATGACGGCGTGACGATGGACGACGTGGGCACTTACGTGAACATCTTCACCGCGGTCGATGCCGACAAATGGGATGTGGCGTGGCAGGTGATCGTTTCCGGCAACCTTGACAACTGCGATGCCGATTACGAAGGCAAATGGGCGTTCTCGACCAGCTACAACAGCGAAATGGGCATGAACACCGCCGAGATGACGGCGGCCGACATGGACCATGTCGTCGTCTTCAACATCGCCGAGATCGAAAAGGGCATCGCGGCGGGCGACTATCAGGAACTGAACGGCGTCAAGGTGATCGACGGCCGCAAGGGCTCGAACAAGAACTACACCCGCTACATCCCCGTCGCGAACAACCCGCATGGCTGCAACATGGCCCCCGACAAGGTGCACCTGTGCATCGGCGGCAAGCTCTCGCCCACCGTCACGGTGATCGACGTCACGAAGCTGGACACGCTGTTTGCCTCGGATGTCGATCCGCGCTCGGTCGTCGTGGCGGAACCGGAACTGGGGCTTGGGCCGCTGCACAACGCCTTTGACGGCAAGGGCAACGTCTATACCTCGCTCTTCCTCGACAGCCAGGTGGTGAAGTGGAACATCGAGCTGGCGAAGAAGCTTTACGCCGGCGAGAAGGTCGATCCGATCCTCGACAAATGCGACGTGCAATATCAGCCGGGCCACCTCAAGACCTCGATGGGCGAAACGCTCGAGGCCGATGGCAAGTGGCTGGTCTGCCTGTGCAAATTCTCGAAAGACCGGTTCCTGAACGTCGGGCCGCTGAAGCCGGAAAACGATCAGCTGATCGACATCTCGGGCGACAAGATGAAGGTCGTGCACGACGGGCCGAACTTCGCCGAACCGCATGACGCGATTGCCGTGCATGCCTCGAAGATGACGAACATCAAATCGATCTGGGAGCGCAACGACCCGTTCTGGGCCGAGACCCGCAAACAGGCCGAGGCCGATGGCGTCGATCTGGACGACGAACAGGCCTTTGTCATCCGCGACAAGGCCGATCCGACCAAGGTCCGCGTCTACATGTCGGCCGTGGCGCCGAACTATGCGATGGAAACCTTCGAGGTGAACGAGGGCGACGAGGTGACGATGGTCATCACCAACCTTGATGACATCGACGACCTGACGCATGGCTTCACCATGGGCGGGCATGGCGTGGCGATGGAGATCGGACCGCAGGCGACGTCGTCCGTCACCTTCGTCGCCGCCAATCCGGGCGTCTACTGGTATTACTGCCAGTGGTTCTGCCACGCGCTGCACATGGAAATGCGCGGCCGCATGTTCGTGCGTCCGAAGGCGTAACCGATGCGGCTGCCCTGTCTCTCTCTCCTCCTGATCCTGCTCGCCTGCCCCCTGCAGGCCGGGACGGTCATGGTGTTCCCGGGCAAGGCAGCCCTGCAAGGCGCGATCGCCGCGGCAAGTCCGGGCGACGTGCTGAGACTGGCGGCGGGGTCTTATGGCCCCGCCGTTCTCGACCGGCCGCTGACCCTTGACGGGCAGGGCGGCGCGGTGATCGACGGCGGCGGCCACGGCACGGTGCTGACCGTGACGGCCGATGACGTCACCCTGCGCGGGCTGACCGTGCAGAACTCGGGCTCCCGCAACGAGGAGATCGACGCCGGGATCAAGGTGGTCAAGGGCGTGCGGCGGACCCTGATCGAGGACAACCTCCTGCGCGACAACCTGCACGGGATCGACTTTCACGGCGCCATCGACGGCACCGCGCGGCGCAACACCATCCTTGGGCGGCGAGATGCCCACATGATCGCCCGCGGCAACGGCTTTTACGTCTGGAACGCGCCCGGCGTGCTGATCGAGGACAACGAGGTCCGCTGGGGCCGCGACGGCATCTTTTCCAATGCCTCGAAAAAGGACACCTACCGGCGCAACACCTTTCGCGATCTGCGCTTTGCCATCCACTACATGTATACGAACGACAGCGTGGTCGAAGACAATATCTCGATCGGCAACCACCTTGGCTTTGCGATGATGTATTCGCGCCGGGTGCAGGTGACGGGCAATATCTCGCTGGCCGATCGCGACCACGGGGTGATGCTGAATTCGACGAACGATGCCGACGTGATCGGCAATCTGGTCATCGGCGCGGCGAAATGCACCTTTCTTTACGACGCGAACAAGAACCTGATCGCAGAGAACCGCTTTCAGGGCTGCGACATCGGCATTCACTACACCGCCGGGTCCGCAAGGAATGCGGTGACCGGCAATGCCTTTGTGGGCAACCGCAATCAGGTGAAATATGTCGGCACCCGCGATCTCGAATGGAGCCTCGACGGGCGCGGCAATTTCTGGTCCGACCTTGCCGCCTTCGATCTGAACGGCGACGGCTTTGCCGATCAGGTATTCCGGCCGAATGACCTGATGGACCATATCCTGTGGTCGCAACCCGCGGCCGGGCTGCTGATCGGCGCGCCCGCGGTGCAGCTGATCCGCTGGAGCCAGCAAAGTTTCCCCGCGACGCTGCCCGGCGGCATCGTCGACAGCCATCCGCTGATGGCGCCCCTTGAAATCCCCCTTGCCCCCGATCTGGCCGCGGCTGCGGCCGAAGTGGGCGACCGCTGGACGAAAGACACCGAAGAAGATGCTGAAACTGACCTCGCTCACTAAGCACTATCAGGAGGTTGCGGCGCTGAGCGCCGTCAGCTTCCAGGTCGCCCCCGGCGAAAGGGTGGCGCTTTTGGGCCATAACGGCGCGGGCAAATCCACGCTGATGAAGATCGTCCTCGGCCTGATCCCCTTTGACGGCGGGCAGGTCTCGGTGCTGGGCGCCGCGCCGGGATCGGCCATCGCGCGGGCGGGCGTGGCCTATCTGCCCGAAAACGTCGCCTTTCACCCCGCGCTGACCGGCGAGGAGCAGATCCGGCTCTTCCTCTCGCTGCGCGGCGAGGATCCCGGGCAGGCCCGCGATCTGCTCGACCGGGTCGGGCTGCACGGCGCGGCGCGGCGGCGGATCGGCACCTATTCCAAGGGCATGCGGCAGCGCGTCGGGCTGGCGCAGGCGCTGGTCGGGCATCCGAAACTGCTGATCCTTGATGAGCCGACCTCCGGCCTTGATCCGGTGTCGCGGCGGGATTTCTACGCGCTTTTGGACGAACTGGCGGCCGAGGGCGCGGCGATCCTGCTCTCGTCGCATGCCCTGACTGAGGTGGAGGCGCGGACCGACCGGATCGTGATCCTGTCGGGCGGGCATCTGGTGGCGACGGGCACGCTGGCCGGCCTGCGCGCCGCGGCCGATCTGCCGGTGACGCTGCAGATCACCCCGGCGTTCGGGCAGGTCGAAACCGTCGCCCTTGCCCTGCCCGAGGCGGTGCTTTCCGGCGCGCAGTTTCATCTGAACGTGGCGCAGGGGCAGAAGCTGGCCTGGCTGGGCCGGATTGCGGGTCTGGGCGCGGCGGTGACCGATCTCGACCTGATCCCGCCCTCGCTTGAAGACATCTACAGCCATTTCAGCCGGAGGGACGGGCAATGACGGCCATTCTTGCGCTGGCGAAAGCCGAATTCCGCATCGCCGCGCGCAACCGCTGGCTGACGATTGCCGCCGTGCTGATGGTGGTCTTCGCACTGATCCTGACCGCGGCGGGCTCTGGCCCCACCGGGAGTCTGGGCGTGGACCGGCTGTCGGTGACGGTGGCCAGCCTGACCAGCCTCTCGGTCTATCTGGTGCCGCTGATCGCGCTTTTGCTGTCCTTCGACGCGGTGGCGGGCGAGGCCGAACGCGGCACCCTTGCGCTGATCCTGACCTATCCGGTCGGGCGCGGGCGGATCCTGGCGGGCAAGGCGGCGGCGCATCTGGCGATCCTGACGCTGGCGCTGGTGGCGGGCTATGGCGCGGCGGGGGTAGCGGCCTTTCTGCTCGATCCGACCTCGGCCGCGGGGCTTGGCGCGCTGTTGCGGCTGATCTGGACCTCGGTCGCGCTGGGGGCCACCTTCCTTGGGCTGGGCTATGCGATCTCGGCGCGGGCCAGGCGGCCCTCGGGGGCGGCGGGCCTGGCGATCGGGCTCTGGCTTCTGGCCGTCGTGCTTTATGATCTGGCGCTTCTGGCCGCGGTGGTGGCCGACAATGGCGGCTTTTTCACCAGACAGGTCTTTCCGCTGACGCTGCTGGCCAATCCGGCCGATGCGTTCCGGCTTTACAACCTGGCCGCCTCGCAGGCGACGGCGGTTGCCGCCGGGGTCGCTACCGCCGCGCAGGCGGTGCCGGTCTGGCAATCGGCGGTTTCCGTCCTTCTGTGGCCCCTCGTCTCGGGCGGGCTTGCCCTTCTCTCGTTCAAAAAGGTCGTGCCATGAAACGCTTCCTCCTTGCCTTTTGCCTGCTGGCCGCCTGCCGCGAGGAGGCCGCGATCCCGCAGCCGGTGTCGCTGACCCCCGAGGCCGTGGGCTATTTCTGCCAGATGAACATTCTCGATCACGGCGGGCCGAAGGCGCAGGTGCATCTGGATGCCCACCCCGGAAAACCCTTGTTCTTCAGTCAGGTGCGCGATGTCGTCACCTATCTGCGGATGCCCGAAAAGGATGGCGCGGTGCAGGCCACCTATGTCACCGACATGGGGGCGGGCGATTGGGCCAAGCCCGGCAGCCTGCCCTGGATCGCCGCCGACACGGCCGTCTATGTGGTGGGCAGCACGCGGCTGGGCGGGATGGATCAGCCCGAAACCGTGCCCTTTGCCCGGACCGAGGATGCCCAGGCCTTCATCGCCCAATATGGTGGGCAGCTGATGCGGCTGGCCGAAATCCCCGAGACCGTGCTGGCCCCCGTCCCGCCCGAGGTTCTGGCGGCAGAAGAGGCCGATTACACGGCGCGGATGCAGAAACATGACCATTCGAAGATGCAGGGGGGGATGTGATGACCGATTTCAGCCGTCGTCGCTTTCTGAGCATTTCCGCCGGGATCGCGGCCCTTGCCGCCAGCCCGCTCGCCGCCGCCAGCCGGGTCTGGGAGGGGATCGCCCTTGGCGCCCGCGCCCGGATCGTGATCGACCACCCCGAGGCCGCGGCGATCACCGCCGCCGCCGCCGCCGAGATCGCCCGGCTGGAGGCGGTGTTTTCGCTGACCCGGGCCGACAGCGCGCTGAGCCGGCTGAATGCGGCGGGCGCGCTGGAAGATCCGCCCTTCGAGCTGCTCGAATGCCTGGCGCTGGCGGGAACGGTCCATGCCGCGACGGCGGGGCTCTTCGATCCGACGGTGCAGCCGCTCTGGACGCTTTACGCGACCCGGTTCGGCGCCGGTCTTGCCCCGGATGATGCGGAGATCGCGGCGGCTTTGCACCGGGTTGACTGGGGTTCGGTGCGGTTCGACAGCGGCGGGATCCGGCTGGCCCCCGGGCAGGCGCTGACGCTGAACGGCATCGCGCAGGGCTTCATCGCCGACAAGGTGGCGGCGCTTTTGCGCGGCCGCGGGCTTGACCGCATCCTGATCGACACCGGCGAGATGCGCGCGCTTGGCCCGCAGCCCGACGGCACGCCCTGGCCGATCACGCTGGCCGCAGGCGGTCAAAGCGCCTTGCAGGATCGCGCGCTGGCCAGTTCGTCGGCGCTTGGAACGACCTTCGACAGCGCCGGGCGGGTCGGTCACATCCTGCATCCGGGCACCGGCCGCCCGGCCGCCGCGGTCTGGAAGCTGGTCACGATCACCGCGCCCGAGGCCGGTCTGGCCGATGCGCTCTCGACCGCGGCCTGTCTGATGCCGCAGGCCGAGACGATCCTGCAGGCCGTGACCCGGTTTCCGGGGGCGCGTGTGGAACATCTGGCTTGATCCGGTCTGCGCCATATTGACGCATGACGGCGGCATGACTACTGCGGGGGACATGAAAGCATTGGCACCGAAAGGGCTTGACCGGCTCGCCGTCTGGACGCTCGTTCTCGGGCTGGTTCTGGCTGCGCTGCTGCCGCCCTCGGTGCTGCCGCTGCGCTCGGCCGCGGGCACGCTCGAGATCGTGCTCTGCTCGGGCCATGGCCCGGTGTCGGTGATCCTTGATCTTGGCACCGGAAAGCCGCTTGCGCCGCTGCCCGCGTCCGATGACCGGCATTGCAACTGGGCCTGCTGCCATCTGGCGGCGCCGGGTGCCGCGCTGCCCTCGGGCTTGCCGCTGCCGGTGCGGACGGCGCGGGCCACCCGGATCGAGCCGCCCCCGACGATCCTGCGCGACGGCCATGTGACCGGCCTGCCGCCCGCCACCGGCCCCCCCGTGACTGCCGTGACCTGACCGAAGCTCACGACTTTCACAGGAGACATCATGACCGATCTACCGCCGGGGGCCACGCCCTCCGAGGCGCAGCCGCGCCTGAACAGCTTTTACTTCACCGCCTGGCGCTGGCATTTCTACGCCGGGCTTTACGTCGTTCCCTTCCTGCTGATGCTGGCCGTCACCGGGGCGCTGATGGTGTGGTTCACCGCCATCGATTCGGAATATGGCGACCGCATCGCCATCGCCCCCGCGGCGCAGGCCTTGGGCGTCGGCGCGCAGATCACCGCCGCCGAGGCCGCGCATCCGGGCAGCCGGGCCGACAAGTACATCGCCCCGCGCGACGACCGGACCCCGGCGATCGTGCGGGTAGAGGACGGCGAGACGGCGCGGATGCTGGCCGTCGATCCCTATTCGGGCGCGGTGCTGTCGGATCGTCCCGAGGCGGGCACCTGGAACGATTGGCTGACCAACCTGCATGGCGAGCTGCTCTGGGGCGGCAATGGCGGGCCGGGGGATACGCTGGTGGAAATCGCCGCCAGCCTTGCGGTGATGATGCTGGCCAGCGGGCTTTATCTGGCCTGGCCGCGGCAGAGCCAAGGCTGGCGGGCGGTGCTGGTGCCCGATCTGACCGCAAGGGGGCGCAGCTTCTGGAAGTCGCTGCATGTGACGACCGGGGTCTGGGTCGCGCTGTTTCTTGCGTTTTTCCTGCTGACCGGCATGAGCTGGACCGGCGTCTGGGGCGGCAGGATCGTGCAGCCCTGGTCCAGCTTTCCGGCCGCGAAATGGGATGCGGTGCCGCTTTCGGATGCAACTCATGCCGCGATGAACCACACCGCGCAGGAAGAGGTGCCCTGGGTGCTGGAGCTGGTGCCGCTGCCCGCCTCGGGCTCGCAGGCGGGGGTGCAACTGCTGCCGCCGGGGACGCCCGTCACCTTCGAGACGGTGATGGCGGGCGCCCGTGCCCTGGGCTTTGACGCGCGGGTGCAGGTTTCGGCGCCCGCCGATGCGACCGGGGTCTGGACGCTGTCGCGCGATTCGCAAAGCTATGACAGCCCGAACCCGACCAGCGACCGCACCGTGCATCTTGACCAGTATACCGGCAAGGTGCTGGCTGATGTGCGCTTTGCCGATTACCCGCTGATGGGCAAGATGATGGCGGTGGGGATCGCCTTGCACGAGGGGCAGCTGGGCTGGTGGAGCGTCGCGCTGAACCTGCTGATCTGCGCCGGTCTGGTGCTGTCCTGCGTGGCGGGCGTGGTGCTGTGGTGGAAGCGTCGTCCGGTTGCGGCCGGGCGTCTGGCCGCGCCGCCGCGCGGGCCGCAGGCGCGGCTCTGGATCGGCGGGCTTGTCGTCGCGGCGCTGGTCGGGCTGGCCTTTCCGCTGGGTGGCGCGGCGATCCTTGCGGTTCTGGCGCTCGATGCGCTGCTGCTGCGCCACGTTCCGGCGCTGAAACGGGCCCTGTCCTGAGACCCCGCGCCGCCCCGGTTGTCCGGGGCGGCGTCAGATTCCGCCGGCCTCGGCAAGCAGTCTTCGGACCCAGCGCGCCGCCAGCACGCTGGCATGCAGGCCAAGCGGCAGCGCCCAAAGCAGCGCCGCCGTCGGCGACAGCGCGGCAAAGCCGAGCGCCTGCCCCATCAGACCCAGCATGAACAGGTTGATCGCCACCGCCGCGGTGACGAAGGGATAAAGCAGCAGCCCCAGGCGGGACAGGCGCGGCAGGCGCCCGGGGATCGCGGCCGGGGGGGTGGTGCGGGAAGATGTCGTCATCAAGGCCTCCATTGCCTTTCCCGTTTCCGTGATCCCCCGCCGCCCCCCGGCCTTCCTTGACTTTCATCAAGGGGACCGACGCGCTTTGCGCCAAGCTGCGCGCAGATCGCGAAAGGACCTGTCATGACCGCCCTCAAACGCCTTTTTTCCGAAGGCTTCCGTCTGTTTTTCCTGCTCTCCGCCGTCTGGGGCACGGTGGCGATGCTGGTCTGGGGGCTGTGGCTTGCGGTGCATGCGCTTGGCGGCATGATGGAGCTGCCCGCCGATCTGGTGCCGCAATGGTGGCATGGCCACGAGATGATCTTCGGCTTCGGCGCGGCGGCGACGGCGGGGTTCCTGCTGACGGCGGTGCCGAACTGGACCGGCACCGCCCCGGCCGGGCCGCGGTTCCTGATCCTGGCGGGGGGGCTGTGGCTGGCCGGACGGGTCGGGATGTGGTTTTGGGGAGTGCTGCCCGCGCCGCTGGCCGCCGGGCTTGCGCTGGCTTTCCTGCCGGTCCTGGCCGGGCGGATCTGGCTGATGCTGCGAGCGGCGCCGAAACCGGCCAATCTGCTGGTGCTGGGCGTCGTGGCGCTGATCTGGGGGGCGCAGCTGCGGGTGCTGCTGGATCTGCTCGGCTGGCCGATGGGCGATGCCGTCGCGGGGCTGCACGGGGCGCTGGCGACGCTGATCGCGCTGATCGTCATCATCGGCGGGCGGATCACCCCGGCCTTCACCCGCAACGCGCTGGCGCGTCGGGCGATGCTGGCGGGCGCGGCCCCGGATCTGGGCAAGCCCCGGGCCCCGGGCCTGCCGGTCAGCTTCGCGCTGGCCGACAGGCTGGCGATCGGCGCCGCGATCGCCGCCGCGCTGGCGATCACCCTGGGCCTGCCGGATCCGGTGATCGGCACGGCGGAACTGACCCTTGGCGCGGCCCAGCTGATCCGCATCGCGCGTTGGCAGGGCTGGGCGGTGCCGGGGGAGCCGATCCTGGCCGTCCTGCATGCGGCGATGGCGCTGGTGGGCTTCGGCGCACTCTTGCAGGGGCTGGCCGCCTTCGGCATCGGATCCGAGATCGGCGCGCTGCATTTTTCCGCCATCGGCGGCATCGGCACCATGGTCAGCGCGGTGATGAGCCGCGCCACGCTCGGCCATACCGGCCGCCCGCTGGTCGCCCCCTTCCCCGTCGTGCTGGCCTATGCGCTGATCCCCCTGGCCGCGCTGCTTCGCTGGGCCGCCGCCGTCGGGCCGCTGGCGCTTTATTACCCCGGCACGATCCTTGCGGCGACGCTTTGGGCGCTGGCCTTCGTGCTGATCCTGATCGCGCTTGCGCCCCTGCTGCTGGGTCCGCGCGCGCATTCCTGAGTGTTTGACTTTCGTTAAGGCGAACCCGTCCTCGGGCTGGCTTGGTGAAGACACCCAAGAAACCTCCGAAGGGACGGCACAATGCGCGAAACCATGACCAAGAGCATGGCCCGCAACATATTTTATGGCGGATCACTGTTCTTCATCGCGATCTTTCTGGGCCTCTCGGCCCAGAGTCACCGCTACATCGTCACCACCTCGACCAATGCCGCAACGCTGACCCCCTCGGTCGCGGCGGGCAAGCGGATCTGGGAACACAAGGCCTGCATCGACTGCCACACGATCATGGGCGAAGGCGCCTATTTCGCCCCGGAACTGTCGAATGTGATGACGCGCTGGGGGATCGAACCGGGCGATCACGCGGGCGCAAAAGAGGCGCTGGCGGCCTGGATGGGCGCGATGCCCTCGGGCATCGAGGGGCGGCGGCAGATGCCGCATTTCGAGCTGACCGACGAACAATTCCAAAATCTCGCCGATTTCCTGCTTTGGGTCGACAGCGTCGACACCCAGGGCTGGCCGCCGAATGACGCGGGCTGAGGGGGAAAGACCATGAAATATCAAACACAAAAGATCGCGCTTGCCTACATGGGCACGGCGCTTGGCCTGTTCGCCATTCAGGTGCTGATGGGCCTGATCATCGGCTGGATCTATGTGCAGCCGAATTTCCTGTCGGAACTTCTGCCCTTCAACATCGGCCGGATGCTGCACACGAATGCGCTGATCGTCTGGCTGATCCTTGGCTTCTTCGGCGCCGCCTATTTCCTGATCCCCGAGGAATCGGAACGGGAAATCCATTCCCCCTTCCTCGCCTATCTGCAGCTCGCCATCCTGGTCGTCGGCACTTTGGGCGCGGTGATCACCTACACGTTCAACCTGTTCGAAGGGAACATCCTGCTGGGCAAGGACGGGCGCGAGTTCCTGGAACAGCCGCTCTGGGTCAAGGGCGGCATCGTCGTCGCGGCGCTGATCTTCCTCTTCAACGTCTCGATGACGGTTCTGAAGGGGCGCAAGACCGCGATCACCAATATCCTGCTTCTGGGCCTCTGGGGGCTGGCGCTGCTGTTCCTGTTCGCCTTTTACAACCCGTCGAACCTCAGCCTTGACAAGCAATACTGGTGGTATGTCGTCCATCTGTGGGTCGAGGGCGTGTGGGAACTGATCATGGCCGCGATCCTGGGCTATCTGATGCTGAAACTGACCGGCGTCGATCGCGAGGTGGTGGAGAAATGGCTTTATGTCATCGTCGCCCTTGCGCTGTTTTCGGGCATCCTCGGCACCGGGCACCATTACTACTGGATCGGCACGCCGGGCTATTGGCAGTGGATCGGCTCGATCTTCTCCTCGCTGGAAGTCGGCCCGTTCTTCGCGATGATGGCTTTCGCCTTCGTCATGGTCTGGAAGGGCCGCCGCGATCACCCGAACAAGGCGGCGCTCCTGTGGTCGCTTGGCTGCGCCACGCTGGCCTTTTTCGGCGCGGGTGTCTGGGGCTTCCTGCACACGCTCCACGGGGTGAACTACTACACCCACGGCACGCAGATCACCGCCGCCCATGGCCACCTTGCCTTCTTCGGCGCCTATGTCTCGCTGAACCTTGCCATCATGTCCTATGCCTTCCCGATGCTGCGCGGGCGGGATCCCTATAACCAGGTGCTCAACATGGCCTCGTTCTGGCTGATGTCGGGCGGCATGGTGTTCATGACCTTCACGCTGACCTTCGCGGGCACGGTGCAGACCCATCTGCAACGCGTCATGGGCATGAGCTACATGGAGGTGCAGGACCAGCTGTGGCTGTTCTACGTCATGCGCTTCGGCTCGGGCGTGGCGGTGGTGCTGGGCGCGGGGCTCTTCATCTATGCGCTGGCGATGCCGCGCCGCGAAGTCGTGGCCCGCGCCGCGGAGGGGGCAAGATGAACGCCCCCGTCACCGATCTGGAGGGGGCGGCTTCGGCCCCCTTCTACCTGCCGCAGGGCGATGAATGCACGATCTTCGCCGCCGCCGCGACCGCCGATCTGCCGGTGCTTTTGAAAGGCCCGACCGGCGTCGGCAAGACCCGCTTCGTCGCCCATATGGCGGCGCGGCTTGGCCGTCCGCTTTACACTGTCGCCTGTCACGATGACCTGTCGGCGGCCGATCTGATCGGGCGCTATCTGCTCAAGGGCGGCGAGACCGTCTGGGTCGATGGCCCGCTGACGCGGGCGGTGCGCGAAGGGGCGATCTGCTATCTGGATGAGGTGGTCGAGGCCCGCAAGGATGTGACCGTGGTCCTGCATCCGCTGACCGACGACCGCCGCATCCTGCCGATCGACCGCACCGGCGAGGAACTGGCCGCCGCCCCGGGCTTCATGCTGGTGGCGTCTTACAACCCCGGCTATCAGAACGTGCTGAAAACGCTGAAGCCCTCGACCCGGCAGCGGTTCGTGGCGCTGGATTTCGACTTTCCCGCGCCCGCGCTGGAAACCCGGATCGTCGCCCGGGAATCCGGTCTGTCCGAGGATCGCTGCGCAGGTCTGGTGCGGCTTGCGGGCAAGCTGCGCGGCCTGAAGGGGCAGGATCTGGAAGAGGGCGTCTCGACCCGGCTTGTCGTCTATGCCGCGACGCTGATCGCGCAGGGCATGGGGGTCGTGCGCGCGATCGAGGCGGCGATGATCGAACCGCTCTCGGATGATGCGGATGTGAAACGCGGCTTGCGCGATCTTGTTGCCGCGGTCTTCGGGTAAAGTCATGGGCCAGATCGAGTTCGAACCCTGGGAACCCGAGGAAAGCGTCGGCAAGCTCTGGCACCGCTTCGCCGCGCGGCTGGATGCGCCGGTGACGCATGACGCGGCCCGGGTCGATCTGGCCGAGACTTCCGGGCGGCTGGCTGTCCTCTATCGCGGCCTGGGCGGGCCCTCCGCGACCGAGATCAAGCCGGTGGCCGAGGAAACCAGCCGCCACCGGCTTTCGTTCCGCCGCCGTCTGGGGACCGAGGCCGAGACCACCCCCCGCGCTTCCTTCGATGGCGAGGCGCTGCGCCTGCCTGCAACGCTTGCCCTCTTTCCGGCGCGGGAGGCGAACGCCGCCACTTACCTTTGGCTTGCCGCCTGCGCGGCCCTTGCCCCCGAACCGCAGGCGCTGCCCGAAGACCCTCTCGCCGCCGATCTGGCGCGGCTTGCGACCGCCCGGGCGATGGTGGCGGCGACGCTTTCCGAAGCCCCGGGCCTTGCGCCGCTTTATGCCGATCTCTGCGCGGCGACCTTGGCCGCCCGTCCCCGCCCCGCCCTGCCGCCGGTCGAAGCCGCGCTCGAGGCGCTGATCCGCGCCGAGCTTGGCGATCCCGCCCCCCTGCCCGCTTTGGCCCATGATCTGCCCGCCAAGGCCCCGCGCGGCTATCGCCCGGCCCGGCCGGTCGTGCTTTGGCCCGATCTGCGGCCGCTGACCCTGTCCGAGGGCGCAGGCGTCGAAACCCGCGATGCGGCGCCCGCCGAGGAGACGACAAGCGGCGAGGAAAAAACCCACCGCGCCCGGCGCCACAAATCCGATCAGGCGGAACGGAACGACAGTTTCATCCTGCACAAGTTCGAAGCGATCCTGTCCTGGGCGGAATTTCTCAACCTCAACCGCCGGGTCGAGGATGACGAGAATGACGATGCGAAAAAGGCCGCCGAGGATCAGGAGGAACTGGGGCTTGGGCAGATCTCGAAGGCCCCCGCCACCCGGCTGAAGCTGCATCTGGATCTGGCCCCCGAAGATGCCGCCCGGGAACGGCTGTCGGGCCGCCATCTTTACCCGGAATGGGAGGCGCGGTCCGGCCGTTATCTGCCCGCGCATTGCGTCGTGCTGGCCAGTGAGGCTGCGCCCAGCCCCGATCTGCCCGCCTTCCGCACCGATCCCGCCAGCGCCCGCCGCATCCGCGCCGTGCGCGCGCAATTCGAGGCGCTGCGGCCCGGGCGGATCTTCACCGCCGGGCATCTCGACGGCGAGGAGATCGATCTTGAAGCCACCGTCCGCGCCGCGACCGACCTGCGTGCCACCGGCACGGCCAGCGCACGGCTGTGGAAGCAATCGCGGCCAGAGCGCCGCGATCTGGCGGTGTCGATCCTGCTCGATGTTTCGCGCTCGACCGAAAGCGCGGTCTCGGGCCGGGCGGTGATCGACATCGAACGCGAGGCGCTGGCGGCGCTGGCCTGGGGGCTGGACGCGACGGGCGACGATGTTGCGATCCAGGCCTTTTCCTCGCTTAGGCGCGATCGGGTTTTTCTGCTGTCCTGCAAGGGCTTCGGCGAAAAGATGGGGCCCGCGGTCGAGGCCCGGATCGCCGGTCTTCGCCCCGGTTTCTACACCCGTCTGGGCGCCGCCCTCCGCCATGCTTCGGCGGGCCTTGCCGCGCAGGGCCGCAAGCGGCGGCTTTTGCTGGTGATCACCGACGGCAAACCGAACGACCTTGATCATTACGAGGGCCGCCACGGGCTGGAAGACAGCCGCATGGCCGTGCGAGAGGCGCGACGGAGCGGTCAATCGGTCTTCGGCATCACCGTCGAGCGCGAGGCGAAAGCCTCCTTTGCCCGCATCTTCGGTCAGGGCGGTTTCGCGGTGATCCCCCATGCCGACCATCTGACCGCCGCCCTGCCCGAGATCTGGCGCCATCTGGTGGGCGCATGAGCGATACCGACGCTTTCGACGATCTTCCGGGCGATCTGATGATCTGGGTTCTGATCGTCTCGGAACTGCTGGTTTTCGGCGCCGGGTTGCTGGCCTTTCTGGCGGTCCGGCTGACCGACCCCGCGGGCTTTGGCCTGGCGCAAGGCCAGCTGCACCGCACCGGGGCGGGGGTGAACACGATCGTTCTTGTCACCTCGGGCTGGCTGGCGGCGCTTGGGGTGCAGGCGGCCGAGGCCGGGCGGGTCCTGCGGTTGCGGCTCTGCCTTGCTGCGGCCTCGGCCCTGGGCGTCGTTTTCCTGATCCTCAAGGCCTCGGAATACAGGGATCTTTTCGCCCGGGGCATCGGCACCCAGACGCATCCCTTCTTCACCTTCCATCTGCTGCTCACGGGCTTTCACGCCGCCCATGTCATGGCGGGCATCCTGGTGCTGGCGCTGGTGGCCAGCCTCGCCCGCCCCCGCGCGGTCGAAACCGGGGTCGCCTTCTGGCACATGGTCGATCTGGTCTGGGTGCTGCTTTTCCCGGTGATCTATCTGCTATGAGCCCGACCCGCACCTGGGCCGCGCTGATCGCGGCGTCGCTCGCCTCCACCGCGCTGGCCGCCTCGGGCCTGACCGGCCGGACCTTTGCGCTGGCCGTGCTGGCGCTGGCCTGGACCAAGGCCGAGCTGATCTTGCGCCGCTACTTGCAACTTGCCCGCGTGCCCGCGATCGCGCGCGGTTTCAGCCTTGGCCTGACGGTCTTCCTGGCTCTGGCGGCTATCCTGGCGCTGATCGCGGCCTAGCGCGCCCAGGACTGGCCCGGATCTTCCTCGACATAGTCGCGAAGCACCGCCACATCCTCGATTTCCGCCACCGACTGGCGCACCTGCACGCCCTTTTCGCGCAGCCGGGCAAAGGCGCGGCTCAGGCTTTCGGGCTTCATCCCCAGACGCCCGGCGATCAGCACCTTGTCATAGGGCAGCACGACCGCACAGGGGCCGCGGTCCTCGCTCACATGTTCCAGCAGGAATTCCGCCACGCGCTGCGCCCCCGACCGCGCCTTCAGCTGCTCGATCTGCCCGACCAGCCGATGCAGATGCGCGAAGGTCGCCGCCAGCAGCGACACCGCCAGCCCGGGCTGCCGTTCGATCAGCCGCAGGATTTCCGCCGTCTCGATCCGCACCAGCACGACATCGGTCGCCGCCTCGGCCGAGACCGGATAGGCGTCGCCGGTGAAGGCCACCGCCTCGCCGAAACTGTCGCCACGGGTGAAGACGCCCACCACCGCCTCCGAGCCGTTCGGCGCAACGCGATACAGCTTCACCCAACCCTCGATCACCACATAGACGGCGCTGGCCGGTTCGCCCTGCAAAAAGATCGTCGCGCCGCGATCGAAGCTGCGCTCGCGCGCCGTGGTCAGGATCAGATCCTGCGCCAGTCTTGGCACATTGCCCAGAAGCAGGGATTTCCGGGCGATCCGGTCGGCATCGGGTTTCATCGGCGGCACTCTCCTTGGCGGCGTTATGACACGCCAGGGGCGCGGGCGAAAGCCGCGGGTGCGCGAAAAAGGCCCGGCCTAACCAAAGTCAAGGCATCCAATCACCGCCGCGTGATGATGGCGCAACGAGCAACGAGGCCGAAATGTCGTCGGGACTGCGCCCCTCTCCAGCCATTAAGGATCCTCGCGCCGGGGCGCTGAGCCGCCGGGCGCTGCTGCGCGGCCGTGTCCGCACCGAGATCCTGCCGCGCCCGCCCGGCGCCGGGGCGGCTTTCGCCCGTGATTGCAGCCAATGCGGCGCTTGTGCCCGCGCCTGCCCGGAAGGGATCATCCTGCGCGATGGCGCGGGGTTTCCGGTGCTGGATCTGCGCCTTGGCGCCTGCAGCTTCTGCGGCGCCTGCACGGCCTCCTGCCCCACCGCGGCGCTTGAGCCGGAGCGTCCCTTCCCCTGGCGCGTCGCGGTGGGCGCGGGGTGCCTTTCGACCTCCGGCACCGGCTGCCGGATCTGCGAAGACCGCTGCGACACCGGAGCGATCCGCTTCCGCCCCGCCCCGGGCGGACGGGCCACGCCGACCATCGATCCCGCCGCCTGCACCGGCTGCGGCGCCTGCATCGCCCCCTGCCCGGCAGGGGCGCTTGCCCTGACCCCCACGGAGCCCGTCCCATGCACAACATCTGCGGCTGTCTGATCCGGACCGCCCCCGCCCATGGCCCCGCCGCCCGCGCGGGCATCGCCGCCACCCCGGGCTGCGAGATCCATGCCGAAGACCGCGGCCGCCTTGTCATCACCGTCGAGGATACGCCGGACCGCCGCGCCGCCGACATCATCATGGACCTGCACCAGATCAAGGGCGTGCTGGGCGTGACCCTGACCTACCACCATTTCGAGGCGCTCGAGACCGACGCGCCGCGCGCAACCGCCGCCTGATTTCGGAGACCCGCCATGACGCTGACCCCCTCTCGCCGCAGCCTGCTCAAGGCCGGTGCCGCCGCCGCGACCGCCGCCGCCGCGGGCATCCCGCTGGCCGCGCCCGCGCAAATCGTCGATGCCGACATCCGCTGGGACAAGGCCGCCTGCCGGTTCTGCGGCACCGGCTGTTCGGTGCTGGTGGGCACGAAAGACGGCCGCGTCGTCGCCACGCAGGGCGACCCGGAAGCCGCGGTGAACCGGGGGCTGAACTGCATCAAGGGCTATTTCCTGTCCAAGATCATGTATGGCAAGGACCGCCTGACGCAACCGATGCTGCGCAAGACGAATGGCGTCTATGACAAGGAAGGCGAATTCACCCCCGTCAGCTGGGACGAGGCCTTCGACATCATGGCCGAGAAATGGAAGGCCACGCTGAAGGAGAAGGGCCCGGACGGCATCGGCATGTTCGGCTCTGGCCAGTGGACGGTCTGGGAGGGCTACGCGGCGGTCAAGCTGATGAAGGCCGGGTTCCGTTCGAACAACCTTGACCCGAATGCGCGCCATTGCATGGCCTCGGCGGTGGCGGGCTTCATGCGCACCTTCGGGATCGACGAGCCGATGGGCTGCTATGACGATTTCGAACAGGCCGATACCTTCGTGCTTTGGGGCTCGAACATGGCCGAGATGCACCCGATCCTGTGGTCGCGGCTGACCGACACAAGGCTGACGAAGCCCGATGCGCAGGTGCATGTGCTCTCGACCTATGAGCATCGCAGCTTTGAACTCGCCGACAACGGGATGGTGTTCAAGCCGCAGACCGACCTTGCGATCCTCAATTTCATCGCGAACCACATCATCCAGACGAACCGGGTGAACTGGGATTTCGTCAACGCGCATACGGTGTTTTCGAAGACCCAGACCGACATCGGCTACGGCCTGCGCCCGACCCATGCGCTGGAAGAAGGCGTCGATCAGAAGACGACGGGCAAGATGGACCCGATCGATTTCGAGACCTTCAAGGCCTCGGTTGCGCCCTATACGGTGGACTATGTCTCGGAACTTTCCGGTGTGCCTGCCGAAAGCCTGCTGAAGCTGGCCGAACAATATGCCGATCCGACCCGCAAGGTGATGAGCCTGTGGACGATGGGCTTCAACCAGCACACGCGGGGCAGCTGGGCGAATTCTTTGTGCTACAACATCCATCTGCTGGTCGGCAAAATCTCGGAACCCGGCAACTCGCCCTTCTCGCTGACCGGTCAGCCCTCGGCCTGCGGCACCGCGCGCGAGGTCGGCACCTTCTCGCATCGGCTGCCCGCCGACATGGTGGTGACGAACGAGGACCACCGCAAGCATTCCGAGGAATTGTGGGGCCTGCCCGCCGGCACGATCAATGAAAAGGTCGGCGCCCATGCGGTCTTGCAGAACCGGCTTTTGAAGGACGGCAAGATCAACGCCTATTGGGTGCAATGCACCAACAACATGCAGGCCGCCGCCAACATGAACGAGGAGACCTGGCCCGGCTATCGCAACCCGTTGAATTTCATCGTCGTTTCCGACCCCTATCCGACGATCACCGCGATGGCGGCCGACCTCATTCTGCCCACGGCGATGTGGGTGGAGAAAGAGGGCGCTTACGGCAATGCCGAACGGCGGACGCAATTCTGGCGCCAGCAGGTGGTGGCCCCGGGCGAGGCGAAGTCGGATCTGTGGCAGCTGGTCGAATTTTCCAAGCGCTTCACCGTCGAGGAGGTCTGGCCCGAGGAGCTGATCGCGCAGAAACCGGAGCTGCGCGGCAAGACGCTTTATGACGTGCTGTTTGCCAATGGCGTGGTGAACAAGTTCCCGCTGTCCGAGACCTACAAGGGCTTCGAGAACGTCGAGTCGAACCACTTCGGCTTTTACCTGCAAAAGGGCCTGTTCGAGGAATACGCCAGCTTCGGGCGCGGCCACGGCCACGACCTTGCACCCTTTGACAGCTATCATCAGGCGCGCGGCCTGCGCTGGCCGGTGGTTGACGGCAAGGAAACGCTTTACCGCTTCCGCGAGGGCTACGACCCCTATGTGAAACCCGGCGAGGGGGTGAAGTTCTACGGCAACAAGGACGGCAAGGCGAAGATCATCTTCGCCCCCTATGAAGCGCCGCCCGAAAGCCCGGATGCCGAGTTCGATCTGTGGCTCTCCACCGGGCGGGTGCTGGAACACTGGCATTCGGGCTCGATGACGCGGCGCGTGCCGGAACTGCACAAGGCCTTCCCGGCGGCGGTGGTGTTCATGCACCCCGAAGATGCGGCGGCCCGCGGGCTGAAACGCGGACAGGAGGTGAAGATCTCTTCGCGCCGCGGATCGATGCTCAGCCGGATCGAGACGCGCGGCCGCAACAAGCCGCCGCGGGGGCTCGTCTTCGTGCCCTGGTTCGACGAGGGGCAGCTGATCAACCAGCTGACGCTGGATGCGACCTGCCCGATCTCGAAGGAGACCGATTACAAGAAATGCGCCGTCAAGGTCGAGCGCGTCTGATCCAACCCCTTGCAAGACAGGACAAACCATGCCCGCCCCCGGCACTGCCAAAGCGCTTGACCGGCGCCGTTTCCTGACGGAAACGGCCCGGATGGCGGCGGGCTGCGCGGTGGCGGGAACGCTTCTGGGCAGTTTCGTCACCCGCGCGGGGGCGCTGCCCGCAACCGCCCTGCGCCCGCCGGGGGCGCTGAGTGAGGCCGATTTTCTGGCCGCCTGCTCGCGCTGCGGGCTGTGCGTGCGCGGCTGCCCCTATGACACGCTGAAACTTGCGGTCCCGGGCGAGGATGTGGCGACCGGCACGCCGTTCTTTACCGCCCGCGACGTGCCCTGCGAGATGTGCGAGGACATCCCCTGTGTTGCCGCCTGCCCCACCGGCGCGCTGGACCCGGGGCTGTCCGACATCGGCGACGCGAAGATGGGCGTGGCCGTGCTGGTCGACGAGGAACATTGCCTGAATGCGCTGGGGCTGCGCTGCGACGTCTGCTACCGCGTCTGCCCCGTGATCGATCAGGCGATCACCCTGGAAATGCGGCACAATCCGCGGTCCGGCCATCATGCGATCTTTCTGCCCGTGGTGCATGCCGAGTTCTGCACCGGCTGCGGCAAATGCGAGAAAAGCTGCGTCCTGCCCGAGGCGACGATCAAGGTCCTGCCGCTGGATCTGGCCCGCGGGGTGGCGTCTGACCACTACCGTCTGGGCTGGGAGGAAATGGAGCAAAAGGGCGCCCCGGTCGTCGACGGCATCGTCGATCTGCCCGACCGCCTGCCCGGCCCCGGCACCGACAACCTGGCCACGCCGGGCGGCTTTGCCCCCGCCTTCAAACTTCCGGGGGGCACGCCATGAAAGCCGGGAAATGGCTGATCCTGCGGCGGCTGTCGCAACTGGGATTTCTGCTGGTCTTCCTGTCCGGGCCATGGCTCGGCCTCTGGATCGCCAAGGGCAATCTGGCCGGGTCGCTGACGCTCGATGTGCTGCCGCTCTCCGACCCTTTCGTGATCCTGCAATCGCTGGTCGCGGGGCATGTTCCGGCCATGACCGCGCTGATCGGCGCGGCGATCGTGGCCGTCACCTATGCGCTGATCGGCGGGCGGGTCTATTGTTCCTGGGTCTGCCCGATCAACCCGGTGACCGATGCCGCGCATTGGGCGCACCGGCGGCTGAACCTGCCGAAGGGCTGGCAGCCTGCGCGATCGACGCGGCTCTGGCTTTTGGCCACGGTGCTGGCCGTTTCGGCCGCAACCGGTACCGTCGCCTGGGAATTCGTCAACCCGGTCAGCCTGTTGCACCGCGGCCTTCTGTTCGGGATCGGCTTTGGCTGGACTTTTGTCCTTGCCGTCTTCCTGTTCGATCTGGTCGTCTCGCGGCAGGGCTGGTGCGGCCATCTGTGCCCGGTCGGCGCCTTTTACGGCCAGCTGGGCCGCAAGGCGCTGCTGCGCGTTTCCGCCCGCGGCCGCGCCGCCTGCGACGATTGCATGGATTGTTTCGCCGTCTGCCCCGAGCCGCAGGTGCTGACCCCCGCGCTGCGCGGCGCCACCGGACAGACGCCGCTGATCCTTGCGCCCGACTGCAGCACTTGCGGCCGCTGCATCGACGTCTGCGACCTTGACGTCTTCCGCTTCACCCATCGCTTCGACGCTGCCCCCGCCCCGGGTCGCGGCGCCCCGAAATCACGCCTCACGGAGACCCAGCCATGAAAAAAGCCCTTCTGATCAGCGCCCTCCTTGCGGCCTCGACCGTCCTTGCGGCGGACCTTGCCGTCGCGCAATCGACCCCCGTCCCTGCAACCGTCAATTCCCTGCGCGGCGCCGATCCCGATGCGGATGTGACGGTGAACCCGGTCTATCACCAGCAGGAAGGCCGGCAAAATCGCAACTACCGCGCCCAGCCGCCGATCATTCCGCACACGATCGAGAAATATCAGATCGACCTGCATGCGAATGAATGCCTGGCCTGTCACGACTGGAAGAACGCCGCCGAACGCCGCGCGCCGACGCTGTCGATGACGCATTACACCTCGCGCGATGGCGTGCAGACCGACGCGATCGCGCCGCGGCGCTGGTTCTGCAATCAGTGCCACGTGCCGCAGGTCGATGCGCCCGCGCTGGTCGACAACCTCTTTCGGGGCTCGGAAGAGTAACCGGCGCAAGGAAGCACATCATGTCCGACACCAACGCCCCCCGCCCCGATCCTGCAAACCCCGAACCTGCAAAACCCGGCCTGATCCGTCGCTTCTGGCGCCTGCTCTGGAGCCCCCCGGCCGCGATCTCGCTGGGCGTTCTGCTGATCGCGGGCTTTGCCACCGGGATCCTGTTCTGGGGCGGCTTTCATGCCGCGCTTGAAATGACCAACACCGAGACCTTCTGCACCTCTTGCCACGAAATGCGCGAGAATGTTTACGCGGAATATCAGGGCTCTGTGCACCAGAACAACGCCTCGGGCGTGCGGGCGACCTGCCCCGACTGCCACGTGCCGAAGGAATGGGGGCCGAAGATGATCCGCAAGGTGCAGGCCTCGAAGGAGCTGTGGGGGCATTTCGTCACCGGCTCGATCTGGACCCGCGACAAGTTCGTCGACCGCCGCATCGAGCTGGCGAAACACGAATGGGAGCGAATGAAACGCAATGACAGCCAAGCCTGCCGGAACTGCCACAGCCTTGTCTACATGGACTTCACCCTGCAGGAAAACCGCGCCGCCGAGAACCACCAGAAGGCGCTGGATCAGGGCATGACCTGCATCGACTGTCATCAGGGGATCGCGCATGATCTGCCCGACGACTACCTGACCGCCTACCGCGAGGTGGTGGACCGGCTGCAGTCCGAAGGGGCGATCCCGGCGGCGAGGCCCGACACGGCGGCGATCGACGGCTATCTGAAGACGACGCACTGAGGGGGCAAGATGCGACTGGCATATCTGCAGGCCGAGGGCGGCGCGACGAACCGGCTGCTGGCGGACTTCGCCGAGACGGCAAGGGCGCGTGGCCTGCGGGTGATCGGCACGGTGCAGGTGAACACCGACAGGCCGGGTGGGGGGCCGGGTGAGGGGCGGTGCGACATGGATGTGACGGTGCTGCCCTCGGGTCCGGTGCTGCGGATCTCGCAGGATCTGGGCCCCGGGTCGCGGGGCTGCCGTCTGGATCCCGCCGCGCTGGAAGAGGCCGTGGCCCGGACCGAGGCCGCGCTGGCGGCGGGCGCCGATCTGATGATCGTGAACAAGTTCGGCAAGCACGAGGCCGAGGGGCGCGGCTTTCGCGCGCTGATCGGGGCGGCCCTGGCCGAGGGTGTGCCCGTCGTGGTCGGGCTGAACGGGTTGAACGCGGCCGCTTTCGCGGCGTTCGGGGCCGGGCTGGCGCAGCGGCTCGATGCGTCGCCCGAGGCGCTGCTGAGCTGGCTTGAGGAAGGCAAGGATGATGGGCAGGCCCCTTTGTGACGGCTTCGGCCGCGACGTGCGGTATCTGCGGGTCTCGGTCACCGACCGCTGCGACCTGCGCTGTTCCTACTGCATGAAGGAGGACGTGACCTTCCTACCGCGCAATCAGGTGCTGAGCCTTGAGGAACTCGACCGGCTCTGCTCGGCCTTTGTCGGTCTTGGCGTGCGCAAGCTGCGCATCACCGGGGGGGAGCCGCTGGTGCGCCGCGGCATCATGACGTTCTTTGCCGCGATGGGGGCGCATCTGCGCGCCGGGCGGCTCGATGAACTAACGCTGACCACGAACGGCACGCAGCTGGCCGCCCATGCGCAGGCCCTGGCCGATTGCGGGGTGAAACGGGTGAATGTCTCGCTCGATACGCTCTCGGCCGAGAAATACACCCGCCTGACCCGGTTCGGCCGGATCGAGACGGTCTTTGCGGGCATCGCCGCCGCGCAGGCGGCGGGGCTGCGGATGAAGCTCAATGCGATGGCGCTGAAGGGCGTGAACGACGACGAAATTTTTGCCCTGACCGACTGGGCGGCGGCGCATCGCTGCGATCTGACCTTCATCGAGCTGATGCCGATGGGCGACATTCCGGCGGGCACGCGGCTTGACCAGTTCTGGCCGCTCGATGACGTGCGGGCGCATCTGGAGACCCGGTTCCGGCTGACCGACACCGGGCTGAGCACCGGCGGCCCGGCGCGCTATGTGACGGTGGCGGAGACCGGGCAGCGGATCGGCTTCATCTCGCCGCTCAGCCACAATTTCTGCACCAGTTGCAACCGGGTGCGGCTGACCTGCAAGGGCGAGCTTTACAC
>NZ_SWJZ01000033.1 GCF_005144475.1 Rhodobacter capsulatus
CAGATGGCGCCCTCGGCCGTCGATCTGGCCCGGATCTTTGCCGCGCCGCTGACGTGACCGATCCCGCCTATCTGCGCCTCGGCCTGTCGGTGACGGCATCGCCGCTGGCCGTCCTGCGTGCGGCGGTTCGGGCGCTTCATTCCGATACCCGCGCCGTTCGCGGGTTTCGGGCGGCGCGCAAGCGGTTCTACCGGCAGATGCTTTGCGCACATGCGGCGCGTCAGGCCGCAGGCGACCAGCGCACCGGCTGAGCGCGCCCGCCCATCGTTTCGTCCCAATCCAGCACCCGGCCTCTTGGCCGGGCTTCTCACTCTCAGGAGGTTCCCATGGCGGACTACTTCACCCATTTTTCGTGCCTGATCGATGTCGGGACGGCCGAAAAGGCCGCCCGCGCGCTCGCGCTGTTTGCGGATTTGCGCGCGGCGGATCAGGACGCCGACGACCCGGAGGTCGCGGGTTTCGAGCTCGCGCGTCAGGATGCGCCCGAAGGCAGCATCCTCTGGATTCATGACGACGAACACGGTGATGTCGAGGCCGTCATCCGCTTCGTGCTGCGGCTCGCCGAAGACCTCGACCTCACCGGCCTCTGGGGCTTCCAATATGCCCTGACCTGTTCCCGCCCGCGCATAGATGCCTTCGGCGGAGGCGCGCATATCATCGATTTGGGCGCGCGCAAATCCATCGGTTGGATCAGCACGCAGGAATGGCTGGCCTCCGCACTGAACGGGGAGGACATCGATGCCTGAGGTGATCTGCACGACGGTCTACCAGTTCCCTGAACTCTCGGATGCCGCCAAGGAGAAAGCGCGCAGCTGGTATCGCGACCTCGCGCCCCCCGACGATTGGTGGGACGCGGTCTATGAGGATTTCGAGCGGATATGTGAGATCCTTGGCATCCGCCTGAAGACTACGCCCATCCGCCTGATGGGCGGCGGGACGCGGGCCAAGCCCTGCATCTGGTTCTCCGGGTTCTGGAGCCAAGGGGACGGCGCCTGCTTCGAGGGCTATCTTGGCCACGCCAAAGGTGCGGCCGCGCGCATTCGGGACTATGCCCCGACCGACGCGACGCTGCACGGCATTGCCGACCGGCTCCAGGCCATCCAGCGCCGGAACTTCTATCAACTCGCGGCCGAGGCGACCCATCG
>NZ_SWJZ01000034.1 GCF_005144475.1 Rhodobacter capsulatus
CCGGCGGCGCGGGGGCGACCCGCCGGGGGCTTCGCCCCCGGACCCCCAGGATATTTGCCCCAAGGTGAAAGGGGAGGGCTCAGGGCAGAAGGTCCCAGAGCAGCTTGAGCGAGATCAGCAGCAGCGCCCAGGTGACGAGCTTGTAAAAGGTCTCGTGCGGCAGGATCCGCACCAGTTTCACCCCCAGAAAGACCGAGGCCGCGGCGACCGGGGCCAGTTTCAACGCCGTGCCAAGGCTGGTGACATTGATCTGCCCCAGCGCCGCATAGGGGATCAGCTTGATCGCATTCACCCATGCGAAGAGCAGCGTCGAGGTTCCGGCAAAGACCGTGCGCGGCAGGTTCAGCGGGATCGTATAGGCCTGATAGGGCGGGCCGCCGGAATGGCTGACGAAGCTGGTGAAGCCGGTGATCGCGCCCCAGAAGAGGCCGGGCGCCAGCCGTGCCGCGCGCGCTGCGCCAAGGCGCGGACGCGCGAGCGCATTCAGGGCAAAGACGACGCCGATCAGCCCGACCAGCGCCGTCACCGCGGCTTCGGGCACGACCGAGGCGGTGGCCCAGCCGAAGCCCACGCCCAAAGCCGTCGCGGGCACCAGGATCTTCAGCACCCGCGCGTCGAAATCGCGCCTGTAGGCAATCAGCCCGAACAGGTCCGAGACGATATAGACCGGCAGCAAAAGCCCCGCCGCCGCGACCGGGTTCATCACCCCCGCCAGCAGCGGTACGGACAGCGAGGAGATCATCGGCAGGCCGCCCTTGGCCATGCCGACGCTGACCGCGGCCAGCACAGCCAGGACCCAGCCAAACGCATCCAGTTCCATCGCCCCTCCGAGAATCACCTGCGCGCGGCTTGGGCTGTTCCGCATCCCGGGGCCTGCCGCAAGGAAATGTTTAGCGCAAACAGCGGGCCGGGGAAGTATGCAGTCGCATACATCACGCAGGAACCGGCTTTGCTGCCCCGCAGCACCCTTGCCAGCCGGGGGGTAAGACGCTAGTCCTTCGCCACGCTTACACCATTCCCGACCTGTGGAGGAACCCATGGCCCGACCCAAGATCGCCCTTATCGGCGCCGGTCAGATCGGTGGCACGCTTGCCCACCTCGCCGCGATCAAAGAACTGGGGGACGTCGTCCTCTTCGACATCGCCGAGGGCACGCCGCAGGGCAAGGCGCTCGACATCGCCGAATCCGGTCCCTCCGAGGGCTTCGACGGCTGCTTCAAGGGCACCAATGACTATGCCGACATCGCGGGCGCCGATGTCTGCATCGTCACCGCCGGTGTGCCGCGCAAGCCGGGCATGTCGCGCGACGACCTGCTGGGCATCAACCTCAAGGTGATGAAATCGGTCGGCGAAGGCATCGCGAAATACGCGCCGAACGCCTTTGTCATCTGCATCACCAACCCGCTTGATGCGATGGTCTGGGCGCTGCAGCAATTCTCCGGCCTGCCGGCCGAGAAAGTCGTCGGCATGGCCGGCGTGCTCGACTCGGCGCGGTTCCGTCACTTCCTCTCGGTCGAATTCGGCGTCTCGATGCGCGACGTCACCGCCTTCGTGCTGGGCGGCCATGGCGATACGATGGTGCCGCTGGCGCGCTACTCGACCGTTGCGGGCATCCCGCTGCCGGATCTGGTCTCGATGGGCTGGACCACGCAGGACAAGCTTGACGCGATCATCCAGCGCACCCGTGACGGCGGCGCCGAGATCGTCGGCCTCTTGAAAACCGGTTCGGCCTTCTATGCGCCCGCCACCTCGGCGATCGAAATGGCGGAAGCTTACCTCAACGACCAGAAACGCCTGCTGCCCTGCGCGGCCTGGGTCGATGGCGCCTTTGGCCTTGATGGCATGTATGTCGGCGTGCCGACGATCATCGGCGCCGGTGGCATCGAGAAAGTCATCGACATCAAGCTGAACGACGCCGAACAGGCGATGTTCGACAAATCGGTCGATGCGGTCAAAGGTCTGGTCGCCGCCTGCAAGGCGATCGATCCGACGCTGGCGTAATCGGCGCCAAAGTTATGAAAGGGCGGGGATTTCCCCGCCCTTTTCAATTTGCGGCCAATGTTGCCGGGTCAAAGCCCATGCGCCTGCGGATCAGATCGAACAGCCGCCCCTCGCGTGCGATCAGCGCCCGGTCGAAGGCGGCGGCGCTCAGGTCGGGGGGGCGGGGCAGCACCTCGGCCGCCCGTCCGGCGATGCCCGGCGCCCAGCCGCGCAAGAGCTTGCGCGCGATCAGCGCCTGCGCCTGCGCTTCGGAAATCGTCTTCGCGGCGTCGTAAAGCGTCTGCGCCCCGCCATGCTCTTCCGGGCAGAGCGCATGGATCTGTGCCCACCGCGCATCGCCATGCGCGGCCGGGCTGTTGAACGCTTCCGCCAGCCCGTAGCGCAACATTTTCAGCGTGTAATGCAACCGCGTCAGCCCGTCGAAATGCATCAGGCGTAGACCGCCGCCCCGGATCACGTAAAGGTCGCGTCTGGCCGAGGGATAGTGGCTCAATCCGGCGTGAACGCCCAAAAACAGCCCCCGCCCCGAACGCGCGATGGCCTTGCCCACCACATGGCCGCACAGGCCGAGCGTCAGCAGCGCCCGCACCCGGTCGTCATAGACCTGTGCCCCCTCGGTCTCGAAAGCGTCCCAGGGCAGACGGAAGGCCCCGCCGAAAATGTCGGCCATCGGCCGCCCGCGGATCTCCACCCGTTCGGCCACCGGCACCTGCACCCAGTTCGCCGCCTGCGGAACACGGTCGAGCAGCGCCGCGATCGCATCGCCCGAGGGCTGCAGATATTCGTCGCAGTCGCAATGCAGCAGCCAGTCCAGCCGGGTCCGTGCCAGGATCCGGCTGGCATGATATTTCTGCCGCGCATTGATGTTCTCGGGACGGCGGCCAAAGCCCCGAAAGCGCCAGTCATCCTCGCCGTCTTCATGCAGCACCGCCCCGGGAACGCCCGCCAGCAGATCGCGCGCCTCGGGGTTGGGCCGGTCCAGACAGACATGCACCTCGGCCGCGCCAAGCGCCAGATGATGACCGACAAAGGCCGCGACCAGAGGGCCGGGTTCATCCACCATCGACACCACGCCCCAGCTTGCCATGCCAACCCCTGATTTGAAATTTCCTTGCGCAAAGCAAAGCCGATTCCGTTATCGCAATCAAGTTCGCTGCTCTGCGGCAATTTGTGATCACGCATTTGCGGGGCGTGATCACAAAGCCGACTTTTCTGCCCCGGCGCCTGCGAAACGCGCAGTTTTGGGTTTGTGCCCGGGGCGGAATATGCCAAACCACGCCAAACACATCAGCATGGGATCAATGCCATGAATATCCACGAATACCAGGCCAAGCAGTTGCTCAAGAGCTACGGCTGCCCGGTCTCGAACGGCCGCATCGTGCTCAAGGCGGACGAGGTCAAGGCAGCTGCGGGCGAGCTTGACGGCCCGCTTTGGGTGGTCAAGGCGCAGATCCATGCCGGGGGCCGCGGCAAGGGTCATTTCAAGGAAGCCGAAGCCGGTGAAAAGGGCGGCGTGCGTCTGGCCCGCTCGGTGGCCGAGGCCGAAACGCTGGCCCGCCAGATGCTGGGCCGCACCCTTGTCACGCACCAGACCGGCCCGGCCGGGAAACAGGTGAACCGCATCTATATCGAGGAAGGCTCGGACATCTCGCGCGAGCTTTACCTTGCGCTGCTGATCGACCGCAAATCCTCGCGCGTGAGCTTTGTCTGCTCGACCGAGGGCGGCATGGACATCGAGGAAGTGGCCGCCCACACGCCCGAAAAGATCCTGTCCTTCTCGGTCGATCCGGCGACGGGGCTGAGCGATTTCCACGGCCGCCGCATCGCCTTTGCGCTGGGGCTGGAAGGCAATCAGGTCAAGCAATGCGTGTCGCTGATCAAGAAGCTCTACAAGGCCTTCCTCGAGAAGGACATGGAGATGCTGGAGATCAACCCGCTGATCGTCACCACCGACGGCCAGCTCAAGGTGCTCGATGCGAAGCTCGGCTTTGACAACAACGCGCTCTATCGCCAGCCCGATGTGATGGACCTGCGCGACGTGACCGAGGAAGACCCGAAGGAGCTGGAAGCTTCGCGGTTCGACCTGAACTACATCGCGCTCGATGGCGAGATCGGCTGCATGGTGAACGGCGCGGGCCTCGCGATGGCGACGATGGACATCATCAAGCTGTACGGCGCCGAACCGGCCAACTTCCTTGATGTCGGCGGCGGCGCCACCAAGGAAAAGGTGACCGAGGCCTTCAAGATCATCACCTCGGATCCGAAGGTGAAGGGCATTCTGGTCAACATCTTCGGCGGCATCATGCGCTGCGACATCATCGCGGAAGGCGTGCTGGCGGCGGTGAAGGAAGTCGGCCTGAAGGTGCCGCTGGTCGTGCGTCTTGAGGGCACGAACGTCGAACTGGGCAAGGACATCATCGCGAAATCGGGTCTGAACGTGATCGCGGCCGATGATCTGGCCGACGGCGCGAAGAAGATCGTGGCCGCGGTGAAGGGCTGAACCGATGCGCGGTCTGATCGCCCTTGCGCTCGCCTCTGCTCTGGCTCTGCCTGCCGTCGCGCAGGTTCCGGTGGCGCTGCCCGATGCGGTGGCGCTGCTGAAAGGGACGACGCTGGAAGAGCGGATCGACGGGGCGATCCTGGCCTGTCTGCAGGGGGTCGATGCCCCGGCGCAGGCCGAGACCGCGTTTCAGGCCGCCGACTGGGTCCGGGCCGACGAATTCGAGGGCACGCAAAGCTACGAAGGGGACGGCGTCTCGGCGATGTTCTGGGACGCGCCGGACCCGGGCTTTTGCATGCTCGAAAGCGACGGCATCGGCACCCGGGCCCTGCAGGACCGGCTTTCGGCCCTGCTTGGCAAGCTGCACTGGCCTCAGGTCGGCGCGGTCGAAATCGAGGGCTGCCCCGGTCTCGATCTGGGCAACGGCCTGAGTGCGGCGCCGACCTCTGCCGGGCAGGACCCGACCTGCAGCGCCGACGACGCGGCCGCGTTGCGCTTTCAGCGCGCACAGAAATGATCTTCGGGCCGGTCCCCCGGCCCGACCCGCAAACACAGGTGGCACGGCCACTCTACGGAGAGAAACATGGCGGTTCTCGTCAACGAAAATACCAAAGTCATCTGTCAGGGCTTCACCGGCTCGCAGGGCACCTTCCACTCGGAACAGGCGATCGCCTACGGCACGAAAATGGTCGGCGGCGTGACCCCGGGCAAGGGCGGCAGCGAACACCTTGGCCTGCCGGTCTTCAACTCGGTCCACGAGGCCAAGCACGTCACCGGCGCCCATGCGACGGCGATCTACGTGCCGCCGCCCTATGCCGCCGACAGCATCCTTGAAGCGATCGACGCCGAGATGGAGCTGATCGTCTGCATCACCGAAGGCATCCCGGTGCTCGACATGATGCGGGTGAAACGCGCGCTGATCGACAGCAAGTCGCGCCTGATCGGGCCGAACTGCCCCGGCGTGATGACGCCCGACGCCTGCAAGATCGGCATCATGCCGGGCTCGATCTTCAAGCGCGGCTCGGTCGGTGTCGTGTCGCGTTCGGGCACGCTGACCTATGAGGCGGTGAAACAGACGACCGATGTCGGTCTGGGCCAATCCTCGGCCGTCGGCATCGGCGGCGACCCGATCAAGGGCACCGAGCATATCGACGTGCTGGAGATGTTCCTCGCCGATCCGGAAACCACCTCGATCATCATGATCGGCGAAATCGGCGGCTCGGCCGAGGAAGAAGCCGCCGAATTCCTGATGGCGGAAAAGAAAAAGGGCCGCTGGAAGCCGACCGCGGGCTTCATCGCCGGTCGCACCGCCCCCCCCGGGCGTCGCATGGGCCATGCGGGCGCCATCGTCTCGGGTGGCAAGGGCGATGCGGAAAGCAAGATCGAAGCGATGAAACGCGCCGGGATCGTGGTGGCGGACAGCCCCGCGCATCTGGGCGAAGCCGTGCTGAAAGCGATCAAGGGCTAAGCGCCCTTCGGGGCCGCGGCAGAGGAGGCCGCGGTCCCATCTTCTGTTCCGGGGGTGTCGGGCCCCAAGGCGTGACGAGTGCAACGAGCGGCCGCAGGCCAAAACGGGAGGGTCGAATGAAGCTTTCACTGACGACGGGGGGGATCACCCTCGCGCTGGCCCTTTCAGGCTGCACCGATCCGACGCCGAGCGATCCGCAGGCGTCGGGCCCGATCACCACCTATCCGATCGTGACGACGCAAAAGGTCCCCGCGGGCATGACGCCGACCGGCGCGACCGGCTATGCGCTGGCCAATTCCGCGCGCACGAACGGCACCATCATCACGGGCACCGCCGCCCCCTGCGGGCCCGAAAACGCGGGCGGCAATTACGACATCGCCTGCGCCGAAGCCGCCGGATTGCCCGGCACCGCAAGCCCCTACCGCCGCTGACCTGCCCGAGGCAAAGAATGCACCGTACCGCATCGGCCCTTTTGGCCGCCCTTCTGACCCTGTCCCTCTCCGCCTGCATGGAGACCGGTCCCGCCCTTCCCGCCGTCTCCGACGCCGCGCCCGCGCTGGCGCCGCCGATCCCGGTCGACAACCGCGCCAAGGCCGATTTCGCGCGGATGACCGGCATCAACAGCGATGCCGTCGCCGCGATCTCGGGCGATGCGGCGCGCTCTTACATCTATTTCGATCTGTTCGCCGCCAACAAGGAGGCGGTGGCCGCCGCGCCGGAGCGGCTGTGCCGCCAGTATGGCAAAAGCCTGAAAACCTCGCATGTGACCGATCCCGGCGACCGCGTTCCCGGCATGAAGGCGCTTGTGGTGGAGTGCAAATAGGCTCGCAAGGCCTTGAGATGAAAGGAAAGTCGATGCGTCCCCTCACGCTCGTTCCGATCCTTCCGCGGCCGCCCGCCGCGGCCCGCGCCGGGAAGATGGCCCCGCTGCCCCGGGGGCCTTCGCCGCGTCCGTGCGGTGGCCCGCTGTCGACCGCCTTTCCCGACACCGCCTGATCCGCCCCGGCGCGGCGCGTTCCCCGCGCGCCGGGTCCCCGTATCCCTCCGGCCGTCTGGCCGTCCCGCAGCCGATCTCGCAAGGATCATCCCATGAACGACCACACACCGAACGACCAGTTCCACGCTTCGTCCTTCCTGCAAGGGGCGAACGCGGATTATGTCGAACAGCTTTACGCCCGCTATGCCGCCGATCCGACCTCGGTCGATCCGAACTGGGCCTCTTTCTTCGAAAGCCTGGGCGATACCGAGCTTGACGCCAAGCGCTCGGCGCATGGTCCGAGCTGGGCGCGCGCCGATTGGCCACCGACGCCCACCGACGATCTGACCGCGGCGATGACCGGCGAATGGCCGATGCCCGTCGCGCCCAAGGAAAACAAGGCCGCGGCCGAGAAGATCGCCGCCGCCGTCAAGGCCGCGGGGGTGCAGGTCTCGGACGAGGCCATCAAGCGCGCCGTCCTTGATTCCATCCGCGCGCTGATGATCATCCGCGCCTACCGGATCCGGGGGCACCTGATCGCCGATCTGGATCCGCTTGGCATGCGCTCGGGCGAGTCGCACCCGGAACTTGACCCGCGCTCCTACGGCTTCACCGATGCCGACATGGACCGGATGATCTTCATCGACAACGTTCTGGGCCTGCAGGTCGCCTCGATGCGGCAGATCCTCGACGTGCTCAAGCGCACCTATTGCGGCACCTTCGCGCTGCAATACATGCATATCTCGAACCCCGAGGAAGCCGCCTGGCTGAAGGAACGGATCGAGGGCTACGGCAAGGAAATCCAGTTCACCCGCGAAGGCCGCCGCGCCATCCTGAACAAGCTGGTCGAGGCCGAGGGCTTCGAGAAATTCCTGCATGTGAAATACACCGGCACCAAGCGCTTCGGTCTGGACGGCGGCGAGGCGCTGATCCCGGCGATGGAACAGATCATCAAGCGCGGCGGCGCGCTTGGGCTCAAGGAAATCGTCTTCGGCATGCCGCACCGCGGCCGGTTGAACATCCTGGCCACGGTGATGGCGAAACCCTACCGGGCGATCTTTCACGAATTTCAGGGCGGCTCCTACAAGCCCGAAGACGTGGACGGCTCGGGCGACGTGAAATACCACCTTGGCGCGTCGTCGGACCGCTCGTTTGACGGCCATACCGTGCACCTGTCGCTGACCGCGAACCCGAGCCACCTTGAAGCGGTGAACCCGGTCGTTCTGGGCAAGGTCCGCGCCAAGCAGGATCAGGCGCATGACGAGGACCGGACCCAGGTTCTGTCGGTGCTGCTGCACGGCGACGCGGCCTTTGCGGGGCAGGGGATCGTGGCGGAATGTCTGCAGCTTTCCGGCATCAAGGGGCACCGCACCGGCGGCTGCATCCATATCGTCGTGAACAACCAGATCGGCTTCACCACGGCGCCGCATTTCAGCCGCACCTCGCCCTATCCGACCGATATCGCGCTGATGGTGGAAGCGCCGATCTTCCACGTCAACGGTGACGACCCGGAAGCCGTCGTGCATGCCGCCAAGGTGGCGACGGAATTCCGGCAGAAATTCCACAAGGACGTGGTCATCGACATCTTCTGCTATCGCCGCTTCGGTCACAACGAAGGCGACGAGCCGATGTTCACCAACCCGGCGATGTACAAGAACATCAAGGGCCACAAGACCACGCTGCAGCTTTACACCGAACGTCTGGTGGCCGACGGCCTGATCCCCGAGGGCGAAATCGAGGACATGAAAGCGGCGTTTCAGGCGAAGCTGAACGAGGAATACGAGGCGGGCAAGCAGTTCCGCCCGAACAAGGCCGACTGGCTCGACGGCCGCTGGAAGCACCTTGACCGGCAAAGCTCGGATTACGACGCGGGCGTCACGCCGATCTCGCCCGAGCTGATGGCCGAGGTGGGCAAGGCGCTGACCTCCTATCCCGAGGATTTCGACATCCATAAGACCGTCGCCCGCCAGCTCGAGGCGAAAAAGGCGATGTTCGAAAAGGGCCAGGGGTTTGATTGGGCCACGGCCGAGGCGATGGCTTTCGGCTCGCTTCTGGCCGAGGGCTTCCCGGTGCGTCTGGCCGGTCAGGACTGCACGCGCGGCACCTTCAGCCAGCGTCATTCCGGGCTGATCGATCAGGCGACCGAGGAACGCTATTATCCGCTCAACCACATCAAGCCCGGTCAGGCGAAATACGAGGTCATCGACTCGATGCTCTCGGAATATGCCGTGCTTGGCTTCGAATACGGCTATTCGCTGGCGGAACCGAACGCGCTGACCCTGTGGGAGGCGCAGTTCGGCGATTTCGCCAACGGCGCGCAGATCATGTTCGACCAGTTCGTGAACTCGGGCGAGCGGAAATGGCTGCGGATGTCGGGGCTGGTCTGCCTCTTGCCGCATGGCTTCGAAGGGCAGGGGCCCGAGCACTCCTCGGCCCGGCTCGAACGCTTCCTGCAACTGTCGGCCGAGGACAACTGGATCGTCGCGAACTGCTCGACGCCGGCGAACTACTTCCACATCCTGCGCCGTCAGATCCACCGCAACTTCCGCAAGCCCTTGATCCTGATGACGCCGAAATCGCTGCTGCGCCATCCGCTCTGCGTGTCCAAGGCGGAGGAATTCACCACCGGCTCGTTCTTCCGCCGCGTGATGTGGGACGATGCCGATGCGCAGCATCACGGCAATTCGGAGATGACGACGAAGCCCGATGCCGAGATCAGCCGTGTCGTGATGTGCACCGGCAAGGTCTATTACGATCTGCTGGCCGAACGCGACAAGCGGGGCCTGGAAGACGTCTACATCCTGCGCATCGAGCAGCTTTACCCCTTCCCGGCGCATTCGCTGGTGACGGAACTGGGCCGCTTCAAGGAGGCGCAGATCATCTGGTGTCAGGAAGAGCCGAAGAACCAGGGCGCCTGGAGCTTCATCGAGCCGAACCTGGAATGGGTGCTCTCGAAGATCGGGGCGAAGCATGGCCGGGCGCGGTATGCGGGCCGTGCCGCCTCGGCCTCGCCCGCCACGGGTCTGGCAAGCCGCCACAAGGCCGAGCAGGACGCGCTCGTCCAAGACGCGCTGGAGGGCTGAGATGACCGAGATCCGCGTTCCCGGGCTTGGGGAAAGCGTCTCGGAAGCCACTGTCGCCACCTGGTTCGTGAAACCGGGCGAGATGGTCGTGGCCGATGCGATGCTCTGCGAGCTTGAAACAGACAAGGTGACGGTCGAAGTCCGCGCCCCCTCGGCGGGGGTGCTGAGCGAGATCGTCGCCAAGGAAGGCGAGACGGTGGCGGTGAACGCCCTGCTGGCCGTGCTTTTGTCCGCGGGCGCGATGCCGCCCGCGCAACCCAAATCCGAAGGCCCGGCTGCCCCTCAAAAAGCCGCGCCGACTGTTCAAGAGGTCAAGATGACGGATGTCATGGTCCCCGCGCTGGGCGAAAGCGTTGCCGAAGCCACTGTCTCCACCTGGTTCAAGAAGCCGGGCGATGCCGTCGCGCAGGACGAGATCCTGTGCGAGCTGGAAACCGACAAGGTCTCGGTCGAGGTTCCGGCGCCGGTCGCGGGCGTGCTGAGCGAGATCCTCGCGCCCGAGGGCGTCTCGGTCGCCGCGGGCGGGCGTCTGGCGATCCTCGCCGCGGGCTCTGCCACGGCTCCGGCCCCGGCCGCTGCGGCGGCTGCCGCGCCCGCCCCCGCCGCCGCGCCCGCGAAGGATGTGGAACATGCGCCCGCGGCGAAAAAGGCGATGGCCGAAGCGGGGCTCAGCCCCGATCAGGTCACCGGCACCGGCCGCGATGGCCGGATCATGAAGGAAGACGTGGCCGCGGCTTCTGCCGCCGCCGCGGCCCCGGCCCCTGTTGCGCCCGCGCCGGTCGCGACGGCGCAGGTCTCGATCGCGCCGCCGCCCGCCACCGTGCCGCGCGCCCCGGTCCCGGCCGAAGATGCGATGCGCGAGGAACGGGTGAAGATGACCCGCCTGCGCGCCACGATCGCGCGCCGTTTGAAAGACGCGCAGAACACCGCCGCGATGCTGACCACCTACAACGAGGTGGACATGTCGGGCGTGATGGACCTGCGCAATGTCTACAAGGACCAGTTCGAGAAGAAACACGGGGTGAAGCTGGGCTTCATGGGCTTCTTCGTGAAGGCCTGCTGCCATGCGCTGAAGGAAATCCCCGAGGTCAACGCCGAGATCGACGGCGGCGACATCATCTACAAGAACTACGTCCACATGGGCGTGGCCGTGGGCACGCCCTCGGGCCTTGTGGTGCCGGTGCTGCGCGACGCCGATCAGAAGGGCTTCGCCCATATCGAGCGCGAGATCGCCGAGCTTGGCAAGCGCGGCCGGGATGGCAAGCTGACGATGCAGGAAATGCAGGGCGGCAGCTTCACCATCTCGAACGGCGGGGTTTACGGCTCGCTGATGTCCTCGCCCATTCTGAACCCGCCGCAATCGGGCATCCTTGGCATGCACAAGATCCAGGACCGTCCGGTCGTCGTGAACGGCCAGATCGTGATCCGCCCGATGATGTATCTGGCGCTCTCCTACGATCACCGCATCGTCGACGGCAAGGGCGCGGTGACCTTCCTTGTCCGCGTGAAAGAGGCGCTGGAAGATCCGCGCCGCCTGCTGATGGATCTGTAAGACGATGGCTCTGCTTTTCTCAGACGACTATGGGACTTTTCCAACGGAGCCTACGCTCCGTTGGTTGAAGCTCCATGATTTGGTAGAGAAGCGCCTCTCTTCGAACCAGGATTACATGAACGGAGTCAGTCTTTCAGACATGAGAGACTACTGCGCAACTCTCTCCGCGGCAGCGGAAGAACTTGGGGTTGGCAAACTTGAACCTCTCTCACAGTCCAATCCCCAAGAAGACTATGAGCGGTTTCGATCTGACGTAATCGCTCTAGCTACGCGGTTAAATCTTCGCGCTTCTGGGGCTGACATCTCTCGATCGGTAGCGCTGTCTCGTAGCGCGAAGACGAAGATATATCTTCAGATTGAGAAACTTCGAAAACTGATTGAGGAGGCAAATCTCCCTCCCGAACAGACTGAGAAACTGAACCACAAACTGGATGAGCTAAGGTCTCTCGTTCAAGCCAATCGCACCGAATTTGGCAGCGTAATGAAAATACTCGCCATCATCGGTGCCAGCTTGGTCGGCACCACTTCGTTCTTAGCAGATGCACCGGCAGCAATGGCTACCATCACGGCATTGATTGGCGAAGAAAAGGAAGCGGAAGAAGAGGAAATGCTTCAACTCGCGGCAGAGCAGAAGCCCCTGCAACTTCCAAAGCCAGAAGCGGACGACGACATCCCATTTTGATCGTTCAGACCAGACATCGCGAGGGGCGGAAACCCGCCCCCTTCACGCAAACCGCCCCCCTTTATCTTGCTGAAAATATCCCGGGGGGCCCGGGGGGCAGCGCCCCCCGCCATTCGTCAGGGGAATGACCATGGCAGAATTCGACGTCATCATCATCGGCGGCGGCCCGGGCGGCTATGTCTGCGCCATCCGCTGCGCGCAACTGGGCCTGAAGACCGCCTGCGTCGAGGGACGCGGGGCCTTGGGCGGCACCTGCCTCAACGTGGGCTGCATCCCCTCGAAGGCGCTGCTTCACGCCACGCATGAGCTGCACGAGGTGCACGAGAACTTCGAGAAAATGGGCCTGATGGGCGCCAAGGTGAAGGTCGACTGGGCGAAGATGCAGTCCTACAAGAAGGACGTCATCGACGGCAACACCAAGGGCATCGAGTTCCTGTTCAAGAAGAACAAGGTCACGTACCTGCAGGGCTGGGGCTCGATCCCGGCGCCGGGTCAGGTGAAGGTCGGCGAGGAAATCCACACCGCGAAGAACATCGTCATCGCCACGGGCTCGGAATCGGCGGGCCTGCCCGGCATCGAGATCGACGAGGCGACCGTCGTCACCTCGACCGGGGCGCTGTCGCTGGCCAAGGTGCCGAAATCGATGGTGGTGATCGGCGCGGGCGTGATCGGGCTCGAACTTGGCTCGGTCTATGCGCGTCTGGGCGCCGAGGTGACGGTGGTCGAATATCTCGACGCGATCACGCCCGGCATGGATGCCGAGGTGGCCAAGGGGCTGCAGCGCATCCTGACCCGTCAGGGGCTGAAATTCGTTCTGGGCGCCGCGGTGCAGGGCGTCGACAAGGCGAAGGGCAAGAACACCGTGCGCTATACCCTGCGCAAGGACGACAGCGCCCATGCGATCGAGGCCGAGGTGGTGCTGGTGGCGACCGGCCGCAAGCCCTTCACCAAGGGGCTGGGGCTTGAGGCGCTCGGCGTCGAGATGCTGCCGCGCGGGCAGGTGAAAACTGACAACCATTGGGCGACGAGCGTGCCCGGCCTTTATGCGATCGGCGATGCGATCGTGGGTCCGATGCTGGCCCACAAGGCCGAGGACGAGGGCATGGCCGTGGCCGAGGTGATCGCGGGCAAGCATGGCCATGTGAATTACGATGTCATCCCCGGCGTGATCTACACCACGCCCGAGGTGGCGGCGGTCGGCAAGACCGAGGATGCGCTGAAACAGGAAGGCCGGGCCTACAAGGTCGGCAAGTTCTCGTTCATGGGCAACGGCCGGGCGAAAGCCGTGTTCCAGGCCGAGGGCTTCGTGAAGATCCTGGCCGATGCGGCGACGGACCGGATTCTGGGCGCGCATATCATCGGGCCCTCGGCGGGCGACATGATCCACGAGATCTGCGTCGCGATGGAATTCGGCGCCTCGGCGCAGGATCTGGCGCTGACCTGCCACGCCCATCCGACCTATTCGGAAGCCGTGCGCGAGGCCGCGCTGGCCTGTGGCGACGGCGCGATCCACGCCTGAGACCGACCGGCCCCGGCACCGCCCGGGGCCGCTTTCCGACCGCCAGCGCCAATTCTCTGCGCTGCGGCAAATCTGGGCTTGCTGAATCTGTCCGGCTTGTGCTTCATCGCGCAAGATTGTTGCGAGGAGAGAATCATGACCGCTGCCCGCCCCACCCGTTCGGTGCTCTACATCCCCGGTTCCAAGGAACGGGCGCTGGAAAAGGCGACGGGTCTTGCCTGCGACGCGATCATCTTCGATCTGGAAGATGCGGTGGCGGTCGATGAAAAGGTCAATGCCCGCGCCATCCTGATCAAGGCGCTGCGCGAGGCCGATTTCGGCGCGCGGATGCGGATCGTGCGGATCAACGGGCTCGACAGCGACTGGGGCCGTGACGATGCGTTCACCATGGCCGCGGCGCTGAAGGACGGCGTGAAGATCGACGCCGTGCTGATCCCCAAGGTCTCGACCAAATCCGATCTGGATGCCGTTGCGAACCTCATTCCGACCGTGCCGCTTTGGGCGATGATGGAAACCGCGCTGGGCATGCTGAACGCCGCCGATATCGCGGCGCATCCGCGGCTCGAGGGCATGGTGATGGGCACCAATGATCTGGCGAAGGAGCTGCAAAGCCGCTTCCGCCCGGATCGTCTGCCGCTGCAGACGGGTCTTGGCCTGTGCCTGCTGGCCGCCAAGGCCTTTGGCAAGATCATCGTCGATGGCGTCTACAACGCCTTCAAGGATGACGCGGGGCTGAAGGCCGAATGCGATCAGGGCCGCGACATGGGCTTTGACGGCAAGACGCTGATCCACCCGGCGCAGCTTGAGATTGCCAACGCCGCCTTTGCGCCCAGTGAAGCCGAGATCGACCTCGCCCGGCGCCAGATCGCCGCCTTTGACGCGGCGCAAGCCGAGGGCCAGGGGGTTGCGGTTGTGGATGGAAAGATCGTCGAAAACCTGCATATCGTGACGGCGCGGCAAGTCCTTGCGAAAGCGGAGGCGATTGCCGCACTCGCAAGTTGAGAGGCAAGCCATGTCATTGATGATCCTCGGCATCCTGCTTTGGGTGCTGCCCCATTCCTTCAAGCGCCTGGCGCCGCATCGGCATCTGATGCTGATGCCGCAGATCAAGGCGATCGATGCCGCGCTGATCCTGACCGGCACCGCGCTGATGGTGATCGGTTACCGCTCGGTCGAGGTGACGCCCGACGACAACCTCTATGCGCCGCTGCCGGGCATGGGGCATCTGAACAACCTGCTGATGCTGATCGCCATCTATCTGTTCGGCGTCGGCGGATCGCGCTCGATCCTGATCGACAAGATGCGCCATCCGATGCTGACCGGCATGCTGCTGTGGTCGGTCTCGCATCTGCTGGTGAACGGCGATTACGTGTCGGTGATCCTGTTCGGCGCGCTGGGCGTCTGGGCCGTGGCCGAGATGGTCGTGATCAACCGCGCCGGTCCGTGGAAGCGGCCGAAGCCCGGCTCGCTCAAGGGCGATCTGAAGAACCTGATCGGCACCTTGCTGATCTACGGGCTTATCGTCTGGCTGCACCAGCTGATCATTGGCCACAGCCTGTTTCTGGGAACCTACCCATGAAACTGTATCGGCTTTTGACCGAGGATGACACCTCGGCCTTCTGTCACAAGGTCTCGATGGCGCTGTCGAAAGGCTGGGAGCTTTACGGCAGTCCGTCCTATGGCTTCGATGCGGCGCGCGGCGTGATGCGCTGCGCGCAGGCGGTGGTCAAGGATGTGCCGGGCGACTACCACCCCGATCTGAAACTGGGAGAGCAGTAAGATGGCGACGAAGACGAATCCGGGCCGTTTCTTCGAGGATTACGCGGTGGGGCAGGTGATCGACCATGCCGTGCCCCGCACCGTGGCGGAGGGGGAACGCGCGCTGTACCACGCGCTTTATCCCGCCCGGCATGCGCTTTATTCCAGCGACGTCTTTGCCGCCAATTGCGGGCTTGACGGCTCGCCGCTGGATGATCTTCTGGCCTTCCATGTCGTCTTCGGCAAGACCGTGCCCGATGTGTCGCTGAATGCCGTCGCCAACCTTGGCTATGCCGAGGGGCGCTGGCTGCTGCCGGTCTATCCGGGGGACACGCTGCGATCCGTCTCCGAGGTGATCGGGCTCAAGGAAAATTCGAACGGCAAATCGGGCAACGTTTACGTCCGCACCCAAGGCATCAACCAGAACGAAGAGGTCGTGCTGGACTATGTCCGCTGGGTGATGGTGCGCAAGCGCGACGCCGCGAGCCCGGCGCCCGACCCGGTGCTGCCCGAGCTGCGCAAGGTCGTTCCCGTCGAAGATCTGGTGATCCCCGAGGGGCTGAGCTTTGACGATTACGACTTCACCCTGGCGGGCGAACCGCATCGGCTTTCGGACTATGAGATCGGCGAAAAGATCGATCACGTCGATGGCGTGACGATCGAGGAGGCCGAGCACATGCTGGCGACGCGGGCCTGGCAGAACACCGCCAAGGTGCATTTCGACGCCACCTTCCGCGAGGATGGCAAGCGGCTGATCTATGGCGGTCACGTGATCTCGATGGCCCGGGCGCTGTCGTTCAACGGGCTCGCCAATGCGCAGATGATCGTGGCGCTGAACGGGGGCGCGCATGCCAACCCCTGTTTTGCGGGCGATACCGTCAAGGCCTGGTCCGAGGTGCTGGACAAGGCGGAAACCGAGGCCCCGGGCGTCGGCGCGATCCGGCTGCGGCTGGTCGCGGTGAAACAGGGCGCGGCGCCCTTCGCGCTGAAGGGCGCGGATGGCAAATACCTGCCCGAGGTGCTGCTCGATCTCGATTACTGGGCGCTGATGCCTGTGTGATCGCAAATCCGCCGCCGCGGCGGGTGAGTCGGACAAGGCGGGCGGAAACCGGGGACGGTTTCCGCCCGTCTTGTTTGCGCTGTCCGGCGCAGGGCCGCGGACTGCCCTGTCCGCGCCGAAAAACGGCATCCGAATGTTACCGGACGACATCGGCCGGGCATGGTTCTTTGTGATCACAAAGCGAAATTTCCGCCGCTTTTTTGCAACTGCGAAGGCGAAATTTGATCTGAATGCGTGACTTGCCCGCCGTGACCGCCTATTCAGGTCTCACAATTCCGGCCAACCCGTCTGCCTCCATTCTCTGGCCCGCGCAGACGGCCCAGCGAGTGAGGGACCCCAAATGGCTGAACCGAAACGGGTCGAGCGACCCCTTTCCCCCTTCATGATCGGCCCGTATTACCGTCCGCAGATGACGTCGATGAGCTCGATCCTGACCCGGATCACCGGCAATGCGCTGATTGCGGGCTTCCTGCTTGGCGCCTGGTGGCTGATCGCCGCCGTCTCCAGCCCCGGCTATTTCGGCGTCGTGAACTGGATCGTTACCTCCTGGCTGGGATACCTGATCTTCGCCGGCATGGCCTGGGCGATGTGGTATCACTACCTGACCGGGCTGCGGCATCTGCTGTGGGACGCGGGCAAGGGGCTTGATGTCGAAACCGCCGAGAAACTCGGCTGGGGGGCGATCATCGGCTCGGTCGTGCTGACGCTTTTGACGCTCATCATTCTGGCGATTTTCTGAGGAGGCAACCATGCGGTATCTGACCGATCGCAAACGCGCCGTCGGCAAGGGGGCCTCGGGTTCCGGCACCGAACATTTCTGGTGGATGACGATGTCCTCGGTGGCGCTGGCCTTTCTGGTGCCCGCTTTCATCTTCGTCTTCGGCCATGCCATCGGCATGGATCAGGCGCAGCTGCAGGCCTATTTCGCCCGGCCCTTCCCGGCGATCCTGACCGCGCTGGTGACCATCGTCGGCATGCGCCATTTCGCCAAGGGCGCGCAGGTGATGCTGGAAGACTACACCCAGGGCAGCCTGCGCAAGGGGCTGGTGATCTTCGTCTATTCGCTGTCGTGGCTGATCTCGGCCCTGGTGCTTTATGCGCTGGCGAAGATGATGTTCATCGCCGCCGCGGCGCAACAGATCACGAACTGACAGGGGCAACCGGACAATGGCTTCCTATACTTACGAAACCCACAACTATGACGTGGTGGTGGTCGGTGCCGGTGGCGCGGGCCTGCGGGCGACGCTCGGCATGGCCGAACAGGGGCTGCGCACCGCCTGCGTGACCAAGGTCTTCCCGACCCGCTCGCACACCGTCGCGGCGCAGGGCGGCATTGCGGCCTCGCTTGGCAACATGGGCCCGGACAGCTGGCAATGGCACATGTTCGACACCGTCAAGGGCTCGGACTGGCTGGGCGACACCGATGCGATGGAATATCTGGCGCGGTCGGCGCCTGCCGCGGTCTATGAGCTGGAACATTACGGCGTGCCGTTTTCCCGCACCGAGGCGGGCAAGATCTACCAGCGCCCCTTCGGCGGTCACACCACCGAATTCGGCGACGGCCCGCCGGTGCAGCGCACCTGCGCCGCGGCCGACCGCACCGGCCACGCCATCCTGCACACGCTTTACGGCCAGTCGCTGAAGAACAACGCGGAATTCTTCATCGAATATTTCGCGCTTGATCTGATCATGTCCGAGGATGGCGTCTGTCAGGGCGTCGTCTGCTGGAAGCTGGATGACGGCACCTTCCACGTCTTCAACGCGAAGATGGTCGTGCTGGCGACGGGCGGCTATGGCCGCGCCTATTTCTCGGCCACCTCGGCGCATACCTGCACCGGCGACGGCGGCGGCATGGTGGCGCGGGCCGGTCTGGCGCTGCAGGACATGGAATTCGTGCAGTTCCACCCGACCGGCATCTATGGCTCGGGCTGCCTCATTACCGAGGGCGCGCGCGGCGAGGGCGGGTATCTGACGAACAGCCAAGGCGAGCGGTTCATGGAACGCTACGCCCCGCATTACAAGGATCTGGCGCCGCGCGACTATGTCAGCCGCTGCATGACCTTGGAAATCCGCGAAGGCCGCGGTGTGGGCGAGCACAAGGACCACATCCACCTGAACCTGTCGCACCTGCCGAAAGAGGCCTTGGCCGAACGTCTGCCGGGCATCTCGGAATCGGCGAAGATCTTTGCGGGCGTCGATGTGACCAAGGAGCCGATCCCGGTTCTGCCCACCGTCCATTACAACATGGGCGGCATTCCCACGAACTACTGGGGCGAGGCGCTGAACCCGACGGCCGACAATCCGAACGCCGTCGTTCCGGGCCTGATGGCCGTGGGCGAGGCCGGTTGCGCCTCGGTGCACGGGGCGAACCGCCTTGGCTCGAACTCGCTCATCGACCTTGTGGTCTTCGGCCGGGCCGCGGCGATCCGCGCGGGCGAAATTGTCGATCCGAAGGCGCGTCCGGCGGCCTATAACCAAGCCTCGGTCGACAAGTGCTTTGCCCGGTTCGACGGGCTGCGCCATGCCAAGGGCCACACCCCCACCGCCGATCTGCGGCTGGAAATGCAGCGCACGATGCAGGCCGATGCGGCGGTCTTCCGCACCGACAAGACGCTGGCCGAGGGCAAGGCGAAGATGACCGAGATCGCGGCCAAGGTCGCCGATCTGAAGGTCACCGACCGCTCGCTGATCTGGAACAGCGACCTGATGGAAACGCTGGAACTGACGAACCTGATGCCGAACGCGCTGGCCACCATCGTCGGCGCCGAGGCGCGCAAGGAAAGCCGCGGCGCCCATGCCTCGGAAGACCATGCGACGCGCGATGACGCCAACTGGCGCAAGCACTCGATCATGCGGGTCGAGGGCAATCAGGTCGCGCTGAGCTTCCGGCCGGTGATCACCGCACCGCTGACCACCGAAGCGGAAGGCGGCATCAGCCTGGCGAAGATCGCGCCGAAAGCGCGGACGTTCTGAGATGGCGCGGGTCTGGGCATATGGGATCGCGGCGGCGGGGCTTGCCCTCGCCGGTTGCGGCCCCATGGCCCTGCCCGAAGCCGAGACGCTTTGCGCCGAAACCGTCGCCCCGAAAGCGCCCCTTTCCGGCGAAGGCCGGATGGGCGTCACCTCGGGCGGCACTTTCGAAAGCGGCGTGAAGCTGACCTTCACCATGGGCAGCGGCGGCGGCGATCCCGGCGCGGCCTATGACCGCTGCGTCCGCGCCCGCGCGGGGCAGGGGCCCAGCCGCCCCTATTACGCCGTGCCGCAGGGGAGGGGATGATGGAGCTGCTGTGCTTTAGCGATGTCCCCGTGATGCCGGTCACCCGCATCCGCGAACATGTGCCGCTGGGCGGTCCGGTCTGGCCCGAGTTCGAGCGTCAGACCGCGGCGCGGTTTTGTCATTCCGGCCGTCCCGCCGACAGCGCGCCGCCCTTGCGCAAGCCGGTGCGGCAATTCCACCGACCGGCGCTTTGGGGCGGCTATCTCAGCCCCGAATTCGGTCATCTGGTGGCCGAACACATCACCCGGCTTCTGCCCGCCGTCAGCGCGCGTGCCGAGGATGTGGTGCTGTTCACCCTGCCCACCGGCACCGCGCCCGAGGCGCTGGCGCCCTGGGTGCCTCAGGTTTTCGACTGGCTGACGATGCCGCCGCGCCGGGCGCGGTTTGTCACCGAACCAAGCCTGGCCCCCGAATTGCGCGTCTGCGCCCAGGGCGAGATGCTGGGGGGCATCGCCCCCGATCCGGCCTATCTGGATCTTCTCGACACGCTGCCCGCCCGGCACGGGCTGGATCTGCAGCCCCGTCTGCCGCTGGTCTATGTCAGCCGCGCCGGTCTGGTCGCGACGGGGCGCGGCGGCCATCTGGGCGAGACCTATCTGGCCGGGCTTCTGGCGCAGCTGGGCGTCACGGTGATCGACCCCGGAACCCTGCCGATCCGCGCGCAGATGCAGGCCTATGCGCAGGCCGAGGTGCTGGTCTTTGCCGAGGGCTCGGCGCTGCATGGCCGCCAGCTGCTCGGCCGTCTCGATCAGGATATCCACATCCTGCGCCGCCGCACCGGGCTTGATGTCTGCAAGGCGGTGCTGACACCGCGCTGCCGGGCGCTGCGCTATCACGATGTCGTCGCGGCGCATCTGACGGTTTCGGGCACCTTCAAGGGCCCCGAACACACGACCCCGCGCGAATTCCGCCATCTTTACGCGGCCTTCTATGACCTGCCCGCGCTTTTTGCCGCCTTTGCCGATCTTGGCGTGCCGCTGGCCCGGCACTGGAACCAGGACGCCTGGCGCGCGGCGGTGCTGAATGACGCGCTGCGCTGGCTGCTGGCCCAGGCCGCCCCGGTCCCGCAGGCGCTGCCCAATCTCATCCGCCTCATCGAGCAGATTTCCACCCCCGATGAGCTTCTCGACTTGGCCGAGCCGCCCCCGGCCCGGTCCGCTTCGCACTGAAAGGACGCCCAATGGTTCAGTTCACGCTTCCGAAAAACTCCAAGATCCGCGTCGGCAAGACCTGGCCGCGGCCCGAGGGCGCCAAGAACACGCGCAAGTTCAAGATCTACCGCTGGGATCCGGACACCGGTGAAAATCCCCGGGTGGACACCTATTTCCTCGACATGGACCGTTGCGGGCCGATGGTTCTGGACGCGCTTTTGAAGATCAAGAACGAGATCGACCCGACGCTGACCTTCCGCCGCTCCTGCCGCGAGGGGATCTGCGGCTCCTGCGCGATGAACATCGACGGCATCAACACGCTGGCCTGCATCTACGGGCTGGACGAGATCAAGGGCGATGTCCGCATCTATCCGCTGCCGCACATGCCGGTGGTCAAGGATCTGGTGCCCGACCTGACGCATTTCTATGCCCAGCATGCCTCGATCATGCCGTTCCTGCAGACCACGACGAACAAGCCGGAGAAAGAGTGGCTGCAGTCGATCGAGGACCGCAAGAAGCTTGACGGGCTTTATGAATGCGTGATGTGCGCGTCCTGCTCGACCTCCTGCCCGAGCTACTGGTGGAACTCGGACCGCTACCTTGGCCCGGCGGCGCTGCTGCATGCTTACCGCTGGATCATCGACAGCCGCGACGAAGCCACGGCCGAGCGTCTCGATGCGCTGGAAGACCCGTTCAAGCTCTATCGCTGCCACACGATCATGAACTGCGCCAAGACCTGCCCGAAGGGGCTGAACCCGGCCAAGGCGATTGCCGAGATCAAGCGGCTGATGGTCAGCCGGCACGTCTGATCCGGCGCTGTTTCGACACCAGGCCCCGGCAGTGCCGGGGCCTTTTTGCTGCGTTGCGGAAAATGCATATCGCAGTTGCAGCATTTATGCTGTCGGCCGCAGCGGGCATGGGATAGTTTGTCGCAGGGGAGACCACGCACCCACAGGAGCATGCCATGTCGAAGATCGTCACCTTCCGGAAGAAATCCGAGCAGGAAAAAGCCGCCGAAGCGCTGAGGATTCTGACCGAGGCTTACGCCTATTACACGCCCGCCCGGGGCAAGGCGGATCTGGTCGAAGAGACCGAGATCGAGCAGATGTTCGAATATTACGCGGCCTGAGCCGGATCTGTCGCGAAAGCCCCCTTGCCGGTCGGCGGGGGCTTTTCTTTTTCGCCGGGGCCGGGTGAGACTGGGGCAAAGGAGACCGCCCCCGTGAAACCGTCCAGACCCGAGCACCAAGCCCCCGCCGATGCCGCCGCCCGCCGCGCGATCAAGCCGGTGATCTGCTATCCGGTGGACACCCTGCCGCGCCCCGATCTGGCCGCGCTGCGCCGCGCCCGCGCCCATTGGGACAAGATCGACGAGCTGATCGTCCCCGCGCGCGAAGCGCGGTTCTTCGAAGTCCCCGCGGGGGGCTTCTTCCGCATCGTTTCGATCGAGGGGCCGCAGGTCGGGGACCTGAACCTCTGGTCGCTTCAGGATCTGAACGAGCGCTTCTATTCCGGCAAGACCCGTGCGCTGCACGGCACGCATCTGTCGACCGGCGATCAGCTCTGGTCCTCGATCCCCTACTTGCGGCCGATGGCGACGATCACCGACGACACGCTCGACTGGTATGGCATCGACGAACACGGCGGCTCGGTGCATGACGTGATCGGCACCCGCTGCGATCCCTACACGCATCATCTGCTCTCGGGCGGGGAGAATTACCACCACTGCTGCCATTCGAACCTGACCCGCGCGCTGGCCGAGGAAACCGGGCTGCTGAAACATGCCTGCGAATTCCACGTTCATGACGTGCTGAATGTCTTCATGTGCACCGGCTTCACCCGCGACACCGGCCAGTATTTCATGAAGGCCAGCCCGGTGCGGCCGGGCGATTATCTGGAGTTCTTCGCCGAGATCGATCTGGGCGGCGCGCTTTCGGCCTGTCCGGGCGGTGATTGCGCGTCGGAACATTCCTCGGATACGGCGGCCTGTCATCCGCTCAAGATCGAGATCTACCTGCCGCAGGACACGCCCGACGGCTGGGTCTCGCCGGCGCGGAACGGCTACGACCGGACCCACGGCTGCGATCTGGACTGAGCCGGGCAGGGGGGCGCTGCCCCCCTCTTGGCCTCTCGGCCAATTCACCCCCCGGAATATTGGCACCAAGGTGAACGGCAAAGCCGGATCTGCTTTCACCTTGGTGCAAATATCCCGGGGGGAGTCCCGAAGGGACGGGGGGCAGCGCCCCCCTTACTCCGCTTGCGGCCCCTGCAGCTCGGTTTCCAGAAAGCGCTCGAACGCATCCAGATCGAGCGGTTCGAAGGCGCCGAAGCTCTGGATCCAGATGATCGCCCCCTCCATCGCCGCGGGCTCGAGCTTGCACCATTTCACCCGGCCGCGCTTTTCCTGGCTGATCAGCCCCGCCTCGGCGAGGATCGCCAGATGTTTCGAAATCGCCGCAAGCGACATCTGAAACGGTGCGGCCACGTCGGTCACCGCCATGTCGTCTTCCAGCAGCATGGTCAGGATCGCCCGCCGCGTCGGGTCGGCGAGCGCGGCGAAGACGGCATCAAGACGGGGGGAGACGGAAAGGTCCATGCGGCCACATTGCGCATCCTGCGGCAAAACGTCAACCGATCGGTTGAATATGACTTTGGTCCGGCGCGTGCAAAACCCCGCCCCGCCGCCCGCGGATGGTTGCGCAAACGAAAGCAAAAACAACGACTTGCTGGCGCGGAAAGACTCTGTCAACGGCGTTGACTCATCGGGCTTGCGTCGTTACACACGGCCTCAACCTGCGGGGAGCATCCATGTCGGAGGAAGTTGGCGGAGAACCTGATCCCGAGCGTCTGGCGGCGCTTGAGAAACGGCTTTCGCAACTGAAGAAGACCGAGGAGGCGCCCAAGCGCGCAGCGGATGGCGATCTGCGCATGGCCGACATGGCCTGGCGGATGGTCATCGAACTGGTTTCGGGGCTGGGGATCGGCTTCGGCATCGGATACGGGCTTGACGCCGTTTTCGGCACGCAGCCCTTCCTGATGCTGATCTTCGTCTTCCTCGGTCTCGCGGCGGGGGTGAAGGTGATGCTTCGCTCGGCCGCGGACTTGACAAAGGCACAGGCAGCTGCGGCCGCAGCTGGCAAAGAGGGGAAATAGTCGTGGCAGAAGAAGCTGGCACCGGCCTTGTGTTCCACCCGATGGAACCGTTCAAGATTCACTCGATGTTCGACGGCGAGGCGATCCGTTGGTTCGAGTTCTTCGTGCCGACGAACTCGACCCTGTGGATGGCCATCGGCGTGCTGATGATCGCGCTGCTGATGGTCGTCGGCACGCTGCGCCGCGCCATCGTGCCGGGCCGCATCCAGTCGCTCGCCGAGCTGACCTACGGCTTCATCCACAAGATGGTCGAGGATGTCGCGGGCAAGGACGGGCTGGTCTACTTTCCCTATATCTTCACGCTGTTCCTGTTCATCCTGTTCTCGAACTTCCTTGGCCTGATCCCGATGGCCTTCACCCCCACCTCGCATATTGCGGTGACCGGCGTGATGGCGATGGGCGTGTTCATCGGCGTCACTGCGCTCGGCTTCATGAAGCACGGGACCCACTTCCTCGGCCTGTTCTGGGTTTCGGCCGCGCCGCTGCCGCTGCGCCCGATCCTGGCCGTGATCGAGGTGATCTCCTACTTCGTGCGCCCCGTCAGCCACTCCATCCGGCTTGCCGGCAACATGATGGCCGGCCACGCGGTGATGGAAGTCTTTGCCGCCTTCGCGCCGCTGATCCTGTTCTCGTTCGTCGGCGTGATCGTGACGCCGCTCTCGGTGCTGGCGATCGTCGCGATGTATGCGCTCGAAATCCTCGTGGCCTTCGTGCAGGCCTATGTCTTCACCATCCTGACCTGCGTCTATCTGAAAGACGCGCTGCATCCGGGCCACTGAGGCCCGGACCGCAGACAGGTCCCCGTCACAACCTCAATTCAGCCAATTCCAACCTCAAGGAGTGTCCATCATGGAAGGCGATATCGTTCAAATGGGTGCCTACATCGGTGCTGGTCTCGCGTGCACCGGCATGGGCGGCGCCGCCGTCGGTGTGGGCCACGTTGTCGGCAACTTCATCTCGGGCGCGCTGCGCAACCCGTCGGCGGCGGCGTCGCAAACCGCCACCATGTTCATCGGTATCGCGTTCGCCGAAGCGCTGGGGATCTTCTCGTTCCTCGTCGCGCTTCTGCTGATGTTCGCCGTCTGATCCCTGCTGACCAACCTTGCGGTCGGGTGGGTGTTCGCACCCACCCGGTAACTGAAGGGTCCAGGGGGACGACATGGCAAACGAAACACACGCGGTCGAGGCCGCTGCTGCTGTCGCCGGACACGCTGCCGAGGCTGCGGAAAAGGGCGGGATGCCGCAGCTCGACTTCTCGACCTTCCCGAACCAGATCTTCTGGCTGCTGTTGGCTCTGGGCGCCATCTACTGGCTGCTCAAGAACATCGCGATTCCGCGCATCGCCGGGATTCTGGCCGATCGTGCGGGCACCATCACCGGTGATCTTGCGGCGGCGGAACAGTACAAGCTGAAGGCCAAGGACGCGGAAGCGGCCTATGCCAAGGCGCTCGCCGATGCCCGGACGCAGGCGCAAAAGATCATCGCCGAAGCCCGTGCGGCGATCCAGAAGGACCTCGATGCCGCCACGGCGAAAGCCGATGCGGATATCGCGGCCCGGGTCGCGCAGTCCGAGGTGAAGATCGCCGAGATCCGCGCGGGTGCGCTGGAGGCGGTGCAGATCGTCGCCACCGAAACCGCCACGGCCATCGTCACGGCGCTGGGCGGCAAGGCAGACATGGGCGCGGTGAACGCGGCCGTGGGCCAGCGGGTGAAGGGGTAAGGCGATGAAGAAACTGACGTTCCTGCTCGTTGCTCTGGCGGCGAACCCGGCTTTCGCTTCCGAAGGCCCGTTCGTCTCGCTGCGCAACGCGCATTTCGTGATCCTCGTCGCTTTCCTCATCTTCCTTGGCGTGCTGATCAAGTTCAAGGTTCCCTCGATGTTGCTGGGCATGCTCGACAAGCGTGCCAAGGGCATCAAGGCGGATCTGGACGAGGCCAAGGCGCTGCGCGACGAGGCGCAGAAGATCCTGGCGAGCTACGAGCGCAAGGCGCGTGACGTGCAGGGTCAGGCCGACCAGATCGTCGTCGCCGCCAAGCGCGACGCGCAACTGGCGGCCGATCAGGCCAAGGCCGACCTGAAGGAGGCCATCGCGCGCCGCCTGAAGGGGGCCGAAGACCGGATCGCCTCGGCGGAAGCCGCTGCGCTGAAGGACGTCAAGGACCGGGCCGTGCAGGTGGCTGTTGCCGCCGCGGCCGAAGTTCTGGCGAACCAGATGTCGGCGGCCGACAAGTCGGGCATGATCGACGCCTCGATCGCCGAAGTGGAAACCCGGCTGAACTGAGCCGCGCCACAGCAAAGACCTGAAACCCGGCTTCGGCCGGGTTTTTTCATGTCTGCGCGGTGCTGGTGCCGGTGCCGGGGCAGGGGCGGTGAAACGAAAACGCGCGCCCGGGGGCGCGCGTCTGGGTCTTTGCGGCAGGGAAGGACGGGTCAGACCGCGCGGATCGCGGTCACCTTCGATTTCGCATCGCCCGCATTCGCGTCGATGAAATCCAGCACCAGCGGCCGGATGTTGTTGCGCCAGGACGAGCCCGCGAAGATGCCGTAATGGCCCGCGCCGGGCTCGACATGCTGCGCCTTCTTCTCCTCGGGCAGGCCGGTGCACAGCCGCAGCGCCGCCACGCATTGCCCGGGGGCGGAAATGTCGTCATTCGCGCCCTCGACCGTCTTCACCGCGACGCGGGTGATCTTGCCGATATCGACGCGCTTGCCCTCGACCTCGAAGCGGTTCTGCGCGATCTCAAGGCCCTTGAAGATCCGCTCGACCGTCGAGAGGTAGAATTCCGCGGTCATGTCCATCACCGCCAGATATTCATCGTAGAAGATGTTGTGATGGTCGTGTTCCGAGCCTTCGCCCTTCGATTCCATCAGGATCTTGTCGGAAAACGCCTTGGTGTGCTTGTCCATGTTCATCGAGATGAACGAGGCAAGCTGCATCAGCCCCGGATAGACCAGCCGCCCGGCGCCCTTGTATTTGAAGCCGACACGCTGGATCACCATGTGTTCGAGCTGCCCCATGGTGACGCGGCGGCCGAAATCGGTCACCTCGGTCGCGGCGGCATCGGGGTCGATCGGCCCGCCGATCAGCGTCAGCGTGCGCGGCTGCGCGTCGGGTTCTTCCTCGGCCAGATAGGCGGTCGCGGCCAGCGTCAGCGGCGCGGGCTGACAGACGGCGATCACGTTGATGTCGGGGCCCAGCAGGCGCATGAACTCGACGAGGTAGAGCGTGTAATCCTCGATGTCGAACTTGCCCGCGCTGACCGGAATGTCCCGCGCATTGTGCCAATCCGTCACGTAAACGTCGGCATCGGGCAGCAGACTGGCCACGGTCGAGCGCAAGAGCGTCGCATAATGGCCCGACATCGGTGCAACCAGAAGGATACGCCGCGGCATCGGCGCCCGGCCCTGGACCTTGAAGTGGATCAGCGCGCCGAAGGGCTTGTCGATCAGCGTCTCGATCTCGATCAGGTGGTCCTTGCCATCGGCGGCCGGGATCGAGCGGATGCCCCAGTCGGGCTTGATCACCATGCGCGCAAAGCTGCGCTCGGTGACCCGGCCCCAGGCGGACATCAGCTTGAACATCGGATGCGGTGTCAGCCCCCAGACCGGATAGGAGGCCATGGCTCGGGCCGACGCGCCCATCCATTCATTGGTGTTCCTGATGGTTTCCATCAGGTCGTAGCTCATCATGCCCTTCATCGGCACTCCCCAAGAAACCGCACAATCGTCGCTTGTTCCCGTGCAAGCGGACGTTATGTTTCATCATAAAGGATAGGGAGGAAATTTCGTTATGACAACGCCTGAAAAGGTCGAATCTGCTGCATCGCAGCAAATGCGGGACAATCTGGCGCGCATTGAGACACTTACACAACGCATGGTTGAGGCCTTTGCACAAAAGCGCGCGCCGAATCCGGCTTTGGAGGGGCCGGGGCTCGATCTTTACGTCGCCTCCTCGACCGCGCTGCTTCGGGAGATGACGGCCAATCCGGCGAAGATCTTCGAGGCGCAGGTCAGCTATTGGTCGCAGGCGATGACGCATTACATCGACGCCACCCACGCTTTCGCGCAGGGCACCTTCAAGCCGCCCGCCGATCCGGGGCCGAAGGACCGCCGCTTTTCCAACCCGCTGTGGGACAGCCATCCCTATTTCAATTTCATCAAGCAGCAATATCTGATCGCCTCGACCTCGATCGAGGAGGCGCTGTCGAAGATCGAGGGGCTCGATCCGGTCGACCGCCGCCGGCTGGAGATGTTTGCCAAGCAGATCATCGACATGATGGCGCCGACGAATTTTCTGGCGACGAACCCGGATGCGCTGGAAAAGGCGGTGGCGACCGAGGGCGAAAGCCTGGTGCGGGGGCTGGAAAACCTGGTCCGCGACATCGAGTCGAACCGCGGCGATCTGGTGGTCACGCTGTCGGACAAGAACGCCTTCAGCGTCGGGCACAACATCGGCACCGCCAAGGGGCAGGTGGTCTGGCGCAACCGGCTGATGGAGATCATTCAATACGAGCCCACCACCCCCGAGGTGCACAAGACCCCGCTGATCATCTTTCCGCCCTGGATCAACAAGTTCTACATTCTGGATATGAAGCCGCAAAACAGCCTGATCCGCTGGATCGTCGATCAGGGTTTCACGCTGTTCGTGATCAGCTGGAAGAACCCGGACCGGTCCTATGCCGATGTGGGGATGGAGGATTACGTCCGCGACGGCTATCTGGCGGCGATCGAGGAAGTGAAGGCGATCACCGGCGAGAAGCAGGTGAACGCGGTCGGCTATTGCATCGCGGGCACGACGCTGAGCCTTGTCCTGTCGCTGCTGGAAAAGCGCAAGGACAAGTCGATCAAGTCGGCGACCTTCTTCACCACGCTGACCGACTTTTCCGATCAGGGCGAATTCACCCCCTTCCTGCAGGATGATTTCGTCGACGGGATCGAGCGGCAGGTGCGGACGGATGGCGTGCTGTCGAGCTATTACATGACGCGGACCTTTTCCTATTTGCGGGCGAATGACCTGATCTATCAGCCCGCGATCCGCAGCTACATGATGGGCGAATCGCCGCCCGCCTTTGATCTGCTGTTCTGGAACGGCGACAGCACCAACCTGCCGGGCAAGATGGCGATCGAATATCTGCGCGGGCTCTGTCAGGCCGATGCCTTCACCACCGAGGGCTTCGAGCTGATGGGGGAGCGGCTGCATGTCTCGGGGGTCAAGGTGCCGCTCTGCGCCATCGCCTGCGAGACCGACCATATCGCGCCCTGGATCGTCAGCTTCAACGGCGTGGCGCAGATGGGCTCGCAGGACAAGACCTTCATCCTGTCGGAATCGGGCCATATCGCCGGGATCGTCAACCCGCCGACGAAGGACAAATACGGTCATTACACCTCCGAGGCGCCGATCGCGGATCATCAGGCCTGGAAGGCGGCGGCAACTTATACCCGGGGCAGCTGGTGGCCGCGCTGGGGGGAATGGCTGGCCGGGCATTCGGGCAAGAAGGTCCCCGCGCGCGCGCCGGGCGATGCGGCGCATCCGCCGCTCGCCCCGGCGCCCGGAACCTATGTCGCGGAAGTTGTGGTGCTTTAGGCGCGCAGGGCGCGGAGAGGGGGCTCCGGCCCCCTTTTCAAAGCTGATTCTCCATGATGCAGATCAACCTGGGCGCGAATATCGCGCTGCGGCGCAGAAAATTTCACTTGCAATGCTGCACTGCAGCATTTATATCTGAGTCAAGCGAACGGGCCCCGCCGCCTCGATGGGCCCTCTGACCGGAGCGACTGAAATGGCCAAGACCCAGGACTTCACCAAGATGATGCAGGACATGATGGCCTCGATGCCGATGGACATGTCGAAGATGCAGGACGCGTTCAAGGCGCAGACCGTGCTGACCGAAAAGATGGCCAAGGTCGCCATCGACGCGGCGGAAAAATCGACCGACATCTCGGCGAAATGGGCCAAGGACTCGCTGGCCAAGGTCGGCGCGCTGACCGCCTCGAAAGCCGAACCGGCCGATTACGCCAAGGTGATGAGCGATTTCGCCTCGGCCTCGGTCGAGATGGCCACCGAAAACCTGGCCGCCTTTGCCGAAGTGGCGAAGAAGGTGCAGATGGACACGGTCGAGCTGATGCTGGCCGCGGGCAAGGAAATGACCGAGGAAACCACCGCGGCCGTGAAGAAGGCGACCGACGAAGTCACCGCCGCCGCGAAAAAGACCGTCGCGGCGAAGTGATCGGGATCGGCCCGGTTTCCTCCTCCCTGCCGGGTTGACCATGGGCGCACTTCGGTGCGCCCTTTTCTTTTGTTGCTTTTGCCGCGGCGCAGCCTAAACATTGCTGCAGCGCCAATAAGAACCACGGGGAGGAGAGACCATGGCCGAAGAGGCGAAACCCTTGCTGATCAAGCGGTATGCGAGCCGGCGGCTTTATAACACCGAGACGAGCGATTACGTCACGCTCGAGGATATCGCCTCCTTCATCCGGCAGGGGCGCGAGGTGCAGATCGTCGATCTGAAATCGGGCGACGACCTGACGCGGCAATATCTGCTGCAGATCATCGCGGAACATGAAAGCCGGGGCGAGAACGTGCTGCCGGTGGATGTGCTGACCGATCTGGTGCGCAGCTACACGACGCAGGCGCAATCGGTGGTGCCGCAATTCCTGGCCGCGAGCTTCGAGATGCTGCGCGAGGGCCAGTCGAAGATGATGGAGAATTTCACCACCTTCCCGCCGGTGCCCGGTTTCGAGGCGCTGCAGCGGCAGCAGGAGGCGTTCCTGAAGACGATGTTGGCGGGTTGGGGCGCGACGGTCGGCACGACGCCCGAGGCGGGCGGCGCCGAGGGCACGGGCGGCCGCGACGAACTTGACGCGATCAAGAAGCAATTGGCCGAGTTGCAGTCGAAACTGTCGAAACTGTAAGCAGGCCGGGGGGCGCTGCCC
>NZ_SWJZ01000035.1 GCF_005144475.1 Rhodobacter capsulatus
CCCCCCCCCCCCCCCCCCCCCCCCCCCCCCCCCCCCCCCCCCCCCCCCCCCCCCCCCCCCCCCCCCCCCCCCGGGTCGCCTCGGGCCTGCCCGAGGCGAAATCTCACCCCTCGAGCCAGTCCAGAATCATCCCCGAGAGTCCATCCGCGGCAACCTCGTGGATCAGATGCCCGCCGTCGATCCGCTTGAGCGTCGCCATCGGCAGGAACCGCGCCGCATCGGCCGAGACATGGGCGGGAACGGCCCGGTCGCCATTGCCCGCGATCAGGAACACCGGCTTGGCGATTCGGGGCAGGGCGCCGATGAGCGGCCCGAGCTCCCATTGCGCCATCATCCGCAGCCCGCCATCGACATGCTCGGGGTTCTGGATCAGAAGCGTGTAGTACGCCTTGCCCGCGGCATCGATCGTGCTGCCCGTCATGTCGAGCAACTGCCCGATTCTTTGCCGAGACGCCACGAAACGTGTCACCAGCGGCGCGATGAAGGGCAGGGCGGCCAGACCCCGCGCCATCATCGGGAAGATCACCCCCGCCACGCCCTCGAAATGATCGAGCGCCGCGTTGATCCCCACCACCCGCTGCACCGGCGTATCCAGCGCCAGTTGCAGCGCGATCGCCCCGCCCGCGGAATGGCCGATCACCGCCGCGGGCATGACGCCCATATGCTGGCAGAGCTTCCAGACATCCTCGGCCATCGGTTTCAGGCCAAAGCGGTGGCGCGCGGTCGAGCGCGAGCAGCCATGTCCCGGCAAATCGGGCACGATCACCCGATACCGCTTGGCCAGCCCCGGGATCATCCGACGGAAACTGTGTCCCGAGGCGCCAAGCCCATGCAACAAAAGCAACACCGGCCCATCCGTCGCAAGATCGGGGGGGCCGGTGTCGATCACCCACCAGTCGATGGGCCCGACCCGGTGCCGCGCCGCCGCCGACCGATAGGGCCAGTTTGCCGGCAGCGCGCGTGGGTCCATGTCTACGCCTCCAGAGCCGCTCCCAGAACGTCGGCCATCTTGTGGGCCGTGGCCCTTGGCAAGGCAATGTAGTGGGCGTCCATGGTGCGGGCAAGATCGACCAGCGCCGGATTGGGCCGCATCGCCGTGTCGATGATTACCGCGGGCATGCCGCAGGCGCGGATCGCGCGGGCGACCTTGGTCGCCTGTTCCCCCGCCAATTCGCGGTTCGCGGTGCCGTCGAGCGCAATGTTGCCGCGCCCGTCGGTCAGCACCGCGATTGTCGGCGTCATGCCGCGTGACCGCGCCTGTTTCGCCGTCACCATCGCCATTTCCAGCCCGCTGGCCAGCGGCGTGCCACCGCCCCCCGGCAGGCCCTGCAGCTGCCGCTTCGTCTGCGTCAGCGAACGCGAGGGCTGCAGCAGCACCTGTGCCGCCGTGCCGCGGAAGGTGATCAGCGACACGTGGTCCCGCGCCGCATAGGCCCGCCCCAGCAGAAGTTCCACCGCGCCCTTGGCTTCGGACAGCCGCGCCACCGCCGCCGAGCCCGAGGCATCGACGGCAAAGATCAGCACGCGGTCGGACATTTCCTTGCGCCGCTTGATGTGGATGTCGGACGATTCGACCAGCAGCACCCGTTCCGTGCCCGCGGGCGCCTGACGCCGCCGCAGACCCTGCCAGGGCGCGGCCGAGCGCAGCGTCGCTACCAGATCGATCTTGGCATCGTCTTCCAGCTTGCCCTTGCGCGCGGGCAGGGGGCGGCCGCGGCGGTTGCCGATCTGCTCTTGCCCGGCGCCCTGACCGCCCGATGCAGCCCGCAACCGGCTGCCCATGTTCAGCGTTTGCAAGATGTTGTCGGGCAGCATCGCGCGAACGGCCTCGACCACGATCTCGGGCGGGATGCCGTCAAGCGGGTCGATCTGATCCTGCTCGTCCTGCTGGTTTTCGCCCTCGTTCTGCTCCGGCGGTTCCGGCGGCGGCGGCGGGGGAGGGGGCGGCGGCGCGTCCTGCAGCGGCAGCGCCCGATGCGCCAGCGTCAGTTCCGCGGCATGCAGCACGTCCTCGGCCTCGACCGTGGTGCGGCCCGCCAGAGCGGTCAGGATCCGCGCCGCGGTCAGTGCCAGCATCGGCGCGCGCAGGCTCGATATGCCCAGCTGCCGACAGCCCTCAACGATCTCGCCCACCCGTTCGGCGGGCATCTTGACCTGCGGCAGCAGGGCGCGGGCGCGTTCGATCTGCGCCGTGTCGGGCAAAAGCCCCGGCCCGTCGAGCGCGCGCACTTCGGAGAGATCGACGAACAGCCCGAGCCGGTCGGCCACCGCATGCGGCAGCGCCTCGTCGGGTTCGGCGGCCTCATCGAGCGCGATCAGCGCGTGCTGGCGCAGATCCAGCGCCTGCGCCAAGCGCGCGCCCAGCTTCGCCGTGCAGCGTTCCGCCATCGGCAGGATGAAGACGCTTGGCCGGTCCAGCAGCCCGCCCTTCAGGACGGGCTTGCCGGAATGCAGCGTCTCGGCCACGTCAAGCCCGCCGTAAAGCGCGCCATCATCCACGTTCGGCGGCAGACGGCGCAGCGCCATCGGGAAGGGCAGCTTGGCCAGCGTGTCGGTGAAGGCGAGCCGGATCGGACCGGCGCGCGAGCGCAGCCACAATCCGCCGACCGCGGCGGGGTCGACCGTCAGCACCGCAAGGGCCGACTTCAGGCGTTCGTGGTCCATGTTACGGCAACGTTTCTTCGACCGTCCGGGCCACGCGGGCCGTCGAGCCAGCTTCATCAAGGGGATCGCGGCGCAGACGGTGCGACAGCGCCATCGTCGCCACCCGCTTCAGGTGATCGCGGCCGACCGCCGTCGCGCCTTCGAGCGCGGCCAAGGCCCGGGCCGAGCGCAGCAGCGTCAACTCGCCCCGCAGCCCGTCCGATCCCAGCGCGATGCACAGCGCGGCGCAATCATAAAGCGCGGTGTTCGGCGCCTCGACCTGCGGCAGACGCGCGCGCGCCTCGAGGATCTGGGCGCGGATGTCCATGTCCTTCGGCCGCCATTCTTCCAGAAACGCTTTCGGATCCGCGTCATAGGTGTCGCGGCGACGGATCACCTCGACCCGGGTCTCGACGTCGCGGGGCGACAGAACCTCGACCGAAAGGCCGAAGCGGTCCAGAAGCTGCGGCCGCAGGTCGCCCTCTTCGGGGTTGCCCGAGCCGACCAGAACGAAGCGGGCGGGGTGACGGATCGAGAGCCCGTCGCGTTCCACCACGTTCTCGCCCGATTGCGCGACGTCCAGAAGCAGGTCGACGATGTGATCTTCCAGAAGGTTGCATTCGTCGATGTAAAGGTAACCGCGGTTGGCCCGGGCGAGCAGGCCCGGTTCAAACGCCTTTTCCCCCTTCGAGATCGCGCGTTCGATGTCGAGCGCGCCGACCACGCGGTCTTCCGAGACCCCGAGCGGCAGATCGACCACCGGGGTCGCCTTGCGGATCACATTGGTCGACAGAACGGTGGCCCAGTCCGGGATCATCTCGACCGAAGGCGAGGAGACCGGGCAGCCCTCGACCGCCTCGATTTCGGGCAAAAGCGCCGCCAACGCCCGCACCGCGGTCGATTTGCCGGTGCCGCGGTCGCCAAAGACCAGAACGCCGCCGATGCCGGGATCGACCGCGGTCAACAGCAGCGCCAGTTTCATGTCTTCCTGACCGACGATGGCCGAAAAGGGAAATACGGGTCTCGTCTTCGCGCCCGAAGCAGAGGGTTGAAGTCGAGCGACGGCGGTAGTCATGCAGTTTCCCTTTCCAAGACTTTGCTGGCGAGCGGGTCCTTGCCCATCCAGCTTCCCTCGGCTCCGAGCAGGCGGAACCGGGCATAGAGTTCTTCGGTGAACCAACCTTCTTCACGCGCAGCGCGGATCGCCTTGCCATGCGGCGTGTCGCCGCGGGCGAAGGCGTTCATCTTTGCCACATCCGGCCAGATCGAGAAAGTCACTTGATGGAACAGCGGAATTTCCCCGATGCCGATCTTGAACATCAGGTTCTGATCGGTGCCCACCTTTTCGGAAATCTTCGGCACATGCGACCAGAAGGCCCCCGCCTTGTGCGGCTTGATCGCAGCGCGGGTCAGCGCGACGACGGGCTCGTCCGGGCGCGGTTCCGTCGGCGTTTCGGGCAGGAACGCGTTCACCCCGCCCCAGGTGCCCCGCGCCGAGAGCGGCTGCAGGTGAAACACCAGCGTTTCCGCGGCATGCGCGCGCCAGCGTTTCCAGACCGGATGGTTCGCCGTCACGTCGCGGGCGTCGGCTTCGGTGTCGAAGGCCGCCATGATCGCCCAGACGCGCCAGTTCGGCTTCGGCGTGAAGCCCTCGCCGGTGCCGGATCCGCACAATTTGTAGAACTTGACCCGCGGCTCGTCGTTCAGGGGGCGGCGGGACAGGATCATCTGGCTGATGACCCAGGGCAGCGAGCTTGTGCCGTCAAAACGGAACAGGCTGAGTGAGGCGACAGGCATCTACGTCCTCCCCTATGATGTGTAACGGGATATTTACATGTCGGACCCTTGTAATGGAAGGCCTCAGACGTTTTGTCGCGAGACAGCGTCGACAGTTGTAAATCGGAATTGACGACCTATCATCCCCGCAATGAAACCTGAAACTACCGAAGAAACCATGTCCAAGAACACAGAAGGTATGGGTCGCGCCGTTGTTATCGGTGCCGGCCTTGGCGGTCTTGCTGCGGCGATGCGGCTGGGCGCAAAAGGTTACAAGGTGACGGTCGTCGATCGTCTTGATCGGCCCGGTGGGCGTGGATCCTCGATCACCAAGGGCGGATATCGATTCGACCTCGGGCCGACCATCGTCACGGTGCCCGATCGCTTGCGCGAGCTTTGGGCCGATTGCGGGCGCGATTTCGACAAGGACGTGAGCCTTGTGCCGATGGAGCCCTTTTACACCATCGATTTCCCCGATGGCGAGAAATACACCGCTTACGGCGATGACGCGAAGGTCAAGGCCGAGGTGGCGCGGATCAGCCCCGGCGATGTCGAGGGCTTCCGCCATTTCATGTGGGACGCGAAGGCCCGCTATGAATTCGGCTATGAAAATCTTGGCCGCAAGCCGATGCAGACGCTGTGGGATCTGATCAAGGTCCTGCCGACCTTCGGCTGGCTGCGCGCCGACCGTTCGGTTTACGGCCATGCCAAGAAGATGGTGAAAGACGACCATCTGCGCTTCGCGCTGTCGTTCCACCCGCTCTTCATCGGCGGCGACCCCTTCCATGTGACGTCGATGTATATCCTCGTCAGCCAGCTCGAGAAGAAATTCGGCGTGCATTACGCGATCGGCGGCGTGCAGGCGATCGCCGATGCGATGGCGAAGGTGATCACCGATCAGGGCGGCGAGATGCGGATGTCGACCGAGGTCGACGAGATCCTGGTCTCGCGCGAGGGCAAGGCCACCGGCATCCGGCTGATGGACGGCAGCGAGCTTCCGGCGCAGGTTGTCGTCTCGAACGCCGATGCGGGCCACACCTACAAGCGGCTTTTGCGCAACCGCGACCGCTGGCGCTGGACCGACGAGAAGCTCGACAAGAAACGCTGGTCGATGGGGCTTTTCGTCTGGTATTTCGGCACCAAGGGCACGGCCAAGATGTGGAAGGATGTGGGCCACCACACCGTCGTCGTCGGGCCGCGCTACAAGGAACATGTGCAGGACATCTTCATCAAGGGCGAGCTGGCCGAGGACATGAGCCTTTATGTCCACCGTCCCTCGGTCACCGATCCGACCGCGGCGCCGAAGGGCGACGACACCTTCTACGTCCTGTCGCCGGTGCCGAACCTTGGCTTCGACAATGGCGTCGACTGGTCGGTCGAGGCCGAGAAATACAAGGCCAAGGTCTTGAAAGTGATCGAAGAACGGCTGCTGCCGGGGGTTGCCGACAAGATCACCGAGGAAGTGGTCTTCACGCCGGAAACCTTCCGCGACCGCTATCTCTCGCCGCTCGGCGCCGGGTTCTCGCTTGAACCGCGGATCCTGCAATCGGCCTGGTTCCGCCCGCACAATGCCTCGGAAGAGGTGGACGGGCTTTATCTGGTCGGCGCGGGCACCCATCCGGGCGCCGGTGTGCCCTCGGTGATCGGCTCGGGGGAACTCGTCGCGCAGATGATCCCGGATGCGCCCAAGCCCGAGACCCCGGCGGAAGCTCCGGCAACGGCTGCGGCGCCCAAGGCCCGGACGCCCCGGGCCAAGGCGGCGCAATGATCTCGACCGAGGATATGGTGGTCTGCCGGGAGCTGATCCGCACCGGCAGCTACTCCTTCCATGCGGCGTCCAAAGTTCTGCCGGCGCGGGTGAGAGACCCCGCGCTGGCGCTTTACGCCTTTTGCCGCGTCGCCGATGACGAAGTCGACGAGGTTGGCGCCCCGCGCGACAAGGCTGCGGCGGTTCTGAAACTTGGCGACCGGCTGGAGGACATCTATGCCGGTCGTCCGCGCAATACGCCGTGCGACCGCGCCTTTGCGGCGGTGGTCGAGGAATTCGAGATGCCGCGGGAACTGCCCGAGGCGCTGCTGGAGGGTCTGGCCTGGGATGCCGAGGGGCGGTGGTATCACTCGCTCTCCGACGTGCAGGCCTATTCGGCGCGGGTTGCGGCCGCCGTCGGCGCGATGATGTGCGTGCTGATGCGGGTGCGCAACCCCGATGCGCTGGCGCGGGCCTGCGATCTGGGTCTGGCGATGCAGATGTCGAACATTGCCCGCGATGTCGGCGAAGATGCGCGCGCCGGGCGGCTGTTCCTGCCGACCGACTGGATGCTCGAAGAGGGGATCGATCCGCAGGCCTTCCTGGCCGATCCGCAGCCCAGCAAGGGCATCCGCCGGGTGACTGAGCGGTTGCTGAACCGCGCCGACAGGCTTTACTGGCGTGCGGCGACCGGCGTGCGGCTTTTGCCCTTCGACTGCCGACCGGGGATCATGGCCGCGGGCAAGATCTATGCCGCGATCGGCGCCGAGGTGGCGAAGGCGAAATACGACAACATCACCCGGCGCGCCCACACGACCAAGGGGTACAAGCTCTGGCTGGTGGCGAATTCCGCAGTGTCGGCGACGGCGGGGTCGATGCTGCCGCTTTCGCCGCGGGTTCATGCCAAGCCCGAGCCCGAGGTGGCGCATCTGGTCGATGCCGCCGCGCATCGCAACCTGCATCCCGAGCGCTCGGAAGTGCTGATTTCGGCGCTGATGGCGCTGAAAGCGCGCGACCGCGGCCTGGCGATGGACTGAGGCCGCGACGGTTAGTCACTGGACGTGTGCGCGCCCCGGGTCCACAACGGGGCGTGTCCACAACCGGAGGCCGACCATGAGCCTGACCCTGTTTGCCGTCTATTTCGTCGCCTGCGCCTGCGCCGGCGCGACCGGAGCGATCTTCAGCCCGGGCGCGTGGTATGACAGCCTGAAGAAACCGACCTGGGTGCCGCCGAATTGGCTGTTTCCCGTCGCCTGGTCCACGCTTTACATCCTGATGTCGATTTCGGCCGCCCGTATTTCCGGGCTGGCTGGCGAAAACGAACTGGCCGTGCTGGGGCTGGCCTTCTGGGCGGTGCAGATCGCGGTCAACACGCTTTGGACGCCGATCTTCTTTGGTCTGCGGCGTCTGGGCGGGGGGATGCTGGTGCTGACGCTGCTCTGGCTGAGCGTCTTTGCCACCTGCGTCCTGTTCTGGAGCGTCGATTGGGTCTCGGGGCTGATGTTCGTGCCCTATGTGATCTGGGTGACGGTGGCCGGGGCGCTGAACTTCAGCGTCTGGCGGCTCAATCCGGGCGAAAAGCCGGTCACGCTCTGACCGGCGGGCCCGACCCCGAGGATTGAAGGCCCCGCCGGCAGCACCGGCGGGGCCTTTTCGTCAGTCCCTGTGTGTCCATCCGGCCCGGCGCGGCACCCGCACCGCCAGCATCGGCTTCAGCACCGGCTGGCGGAACCGCACCAGATCCAGCGCCTCGTGCATCCCCACCGTTTCTTCGCCGTCGATCGTCGTGCGCATCAGCGCGCGGGAATAGAACGGCGCCTCCAGCAGGGAATGGACCCCCGCCGGATGCGCGCCCGGATCGCAGCGGGTTTCGCGCCGCACGAACCAGGGCGTGCGCTTCATCTTCACCAAGGGCGGCGGGGTGTCGATCTCGCAGACCGAGCCATCCGGGTTGATCTGCACCGCCAGGGCGACCTTGGTCCGGTCGAGCCGCGTCGCATCATAGAAACAGACTGTCCGATCCTTGAGCGGGAACCGCCCCCAGGTCCAGAACGAGAAATCCTCCTCGAGTGCGCGGGTGCCGAAATTCGCGTCGAAATAGCCATGCCCGGTCCATTTGTGCCCCGGCGCCAGATCGACCTCGACATCGGCGATGGGGGCAAAGGGCCGCCAGGTGTGGCCCGCATCGGGGGTCAGCCGCACCTCGACCCCCGTCACCGCGCGCGGCGTCAGCACGACCCGGCCCTTGAGCTTGCCCAGCTTCGGCAGCGCGCCCCATTCATCGACGTCGATCACCAGCTCCTTGCCGGTCCAGGTCAGCTTCGAGGGTCCGACCTGAAAGCTGTCGCGCGACTGCCGCAGCGCAGACCGCCCGCGGTCGGTCATCGTGAAACGCCCGTCGGTGCCGGTCGTCACCATGTTGATGCAGCAGTGATTTTGCGGCTCGCGTCGGCCCGACCAGCGATACCACGGGCTGAAGACCGAGCCGATGAAGGCGATCATCGAAAACGCCTTTTCGCCGTCGTCGGAGATGCCGTCGCAATACCACCAGGCGTAGCCGTTCGGCCCTACTTCGCGGCGGAAATCCGGTCCGCCAGCAAGGCCCGTGCTGCATGCGTCCCGGAAGTCAGCGCCATGGGCACCCCGGCACCCGGGTGCGTTCCCCCACCCGCCAGATAAAGCCCCTTGAGCCCCGTCCGCGCCAGAGGCCGCCGGAACGTCGCCAGCGTCCCCTCCGGCGAGCCGCCGTAGATCGCCCCCAGCGAGCCCGGGAACCGCCGCGACAGAAGCGCCGGTGTCGTCAGCGCCCGGGTTTCCGGATCCGGGCTGAAGGTCAGTCCCATCGCGGCGAGCATCGGGAAGGTGCGTGCCCTGCATTGTGCCTCCTCCTGAGGAAAGGGTTGATGGCCTGCGGGGCCGTTCATGATGATCTCGAAACGTTCGATCTCGGGCACCGGGGCCTGCATCTCGCGGTCCTGTGCACAGATATAGAGCGTGGGCTCCTCGGGCATCTCGCCCGCGCCGATCGGCCCGAATTCCAGCTCCGGATCGGCGGTGAAAAAGACGTTGTGATGCGCCAGATCGACACCCCGCGGCGTCGCGCCGAAGGCCCAGACCCAGGCCGAAAGACTGGGCGCGGGGCGGGCGGTCTTTTCCATCGAGGCGCGGGCGGCATCGCCCAGAAGCCCGTCGCGCAGCGCGCCCGGATCGCCGTTGAAGATGCAGGCGCCGCAGGGGATCGAGGCGCCGGTCTCGATCTCGACCGCGGTCACCCGGCCTTCCTTGCGCACGATGCGCTTGGCCTTGGCGCCGTAGTGAAAGCGCACGCCCTTCGCCTCGGCCACCCGGGCCAGCGCGGCGGCGACGCCATGCATCCCCTCGCGGATCGCCCAGACGCCCTGAACCTCGGCCTGCCAGATCAGCGAGAGCACCGCGGGCGTCGCCCCCGGACGGCCGCCGACATAGGTGGCGTAGCGGCCGAACAGCTGCGCCAGCCGCGGATCCTTGAAGTGATGCGCCAGCAGATCGCGCATCGTCAGCCCGGGCCGCAGCGCGGGCCAAAGCGGCGGATGCGTCGCCGTCGCGGCGGCGATTCGCAGCAGATCCGGCTTCGGCGCCGCGATCACCGAGCGGTGGAAGGCGTCCCAGAGCCCCGCCGAGAGGTGGTCGAAGCGGCGGAATGCCGCAGCCTCCTTGTCGCCCGCAAAGGCGCGGATCGCCTCGATATTGGCCTCGGTGTCGGTGAACAGGTCGAGCGAGGCGCCGTCGGGCCAGAAATGCCGGGCGAGTCGGGGCAGGGGGATCAGCGTCAGATGTTCGTCGGTGCGGGTGCCGCAGGCGGCGAAAAGCGCGTCCAGAACGTGCCGCATCGTCAAGACCGTGGGCCCCGTATCCGCAGGCCCGCCGGGGGTTGCAACCGCCCTTGCCTTGCCACCCGGAGCATCGCCCGCCTCAACAACCGTGACCCGCAGGCCCGCCGCCGCCGCACCGATGGCGGCCGCAAGGCCCCCCATTCCGGCGCCGATCACCACGACGTCCGTTTCACTCCGCATCGCTCGCTCCCGCACGCACCGCCGTCCGCACCCCTCGGGGAGTGCAATTTTGTCCCATATTCTTGGGTGTAAGTTTCAGTTTACACAGGTAGGTGCGAATGCCAATGTGCGTCGTGACGCAGCGGAGGGCTCTGTCATGTCTCTGGATAAACGTATCGAGTCGGCGCTGGTCAAGGCGCTGTCGCCCGAAGCTTTGGGCGAATCTCCGCCGTTGCTTGCCTCTGCGCTGCCTTACGGGGTGTTTCCCGGCGGCGCGCGGATCCGGCCGACGATCCTTGTGTCGGTCGCGCTGGCCTGTGGCGACGATTGCCCGGCCATCACCGATGCCGCGGCCGTGGCGCTGGAGCTGATGCACTGCGCAAGCCTCGTGCATGATGATCTGCCCGCTTTCGACAATGCCGACATCCGGCGCGGCAAGGCCTCGCTGCACAAGGCCTATAACGAGCCGCTGGCGGTTCTGGCGGGCGACAGCCTGCTGATCCGCGGCTTCGAGGTTCTGGCCGATGTCGGCCCTGTGAACCCGGACCGGGCGCTGAAACTGATCTCGAAACTCGGTCAGCTCTCGGGCGCGCGCGGCGGGATCTGCGCCGGTCAGGCCTGGGAAAGCGAATCCAAGGTCGATCTGGCCGCCTATCATCAGGCGAAGACCGGGGCGCTGTTCATTGCCGCGACCCAGATGGGGGCGATCGCGGCGGGCTATGACGCCGATCCCTGGTTCGATCTGGGGATGCGGATCGGCTCCGCCTTCCAGATCGCCGATGACCTGAAAGATGCGCTGATGTCGGCCGAGGCGATGGGCAAGCCCGCCGGGCAGGATATCGCGAACGAACGCCCGAATGCGGTCAAGACGATGGGGATCGAGGGCGCCCGCAAGCACCTGCAGGATGTGCTGGCCGGGGCGATCGCCTCGATCCCGTCTTGCCCCGGTGAGGCGACGCTGGCGCAGATGGTGCAGCTTTATGCCCACAAGATCATGGATATCCCGGCCAGCGCCGAGAGGGGCTGATCGTGCCGAAGGACGACCACAAGGGCGCGATGGACGACCGGACCTCGGCGCCGACGGGAACGGGAAAGCAGCCGCAGGTTCCGGGGCAGCCCGGGGTTCTGCCGGTGCAGCCGGGGCGGGTCAACTTCTTCACCCGCATCGCGCTGTCGCAGCGGCTGCACGAGATCTTCGAGCGCGTGCCGCTGATGCGGCGCGTCACCCGGCGCGAGGGCGAGGCGTTGTTCGACATCGTCTCGGGCTTCGTGCAAAGCCAGGTTCTGCTGGCGATCGTCGAATTCCGGGTGCTGCACATTCTGGCCGGGGCGTCCTGGCCCTTGCCGCAATTGGCCGAGCGCACCGGCCTGCCCGAGGACCGGCTCGCCGTGCTGATGCAGGCCGCCGCCGCGCTGAAGCTGGTGAAATTCCGTCGCGGGCTCTGGCAACTCGCGCCGCGCGGCGCCGCCTTCATCACCGTGCCGGGGCTCGAGGCGATGGTGCGCCATCACCCGGTTCTGTACCGCGATCTGGCCGATCCGGTGGCGTTTCTGAAGGGCGACATCGAACCCGAGCTGGCGGGCTTCTGGCCCTATGTCTTCGGGCCTTTGGCGCAGGAAGACGCGGGTCTGGCCGAGCGCTATTCGCAGCTGATGGCTGACAGCCAGCGCGTCGTCGCCGATGACACGCTGCGGCTTGTCGATCTGCGCGATGCCAAGCGGGTGATGGATGTGGGCGGCGGCACCGGGGCCTTCCTGCGCTCGGTCGCCAAGCATTACCCCGAGCTGCCCTTGACGCTGTTCGACCTGCCGCATGTGCTGTCGGTGGCGGACCGCTTCAGCCCGAAGCTTGACTTCGCGCCGGGCAGTTTCCGCGACGATCCGATCCCGCAGGGCGCCGATGTCATCACCTTGGTGCGCGTTCTGTATGACCATCCTGACAGCGTCGTCGAACCGCTTCTGGCCAAGGTGCATGCCGCGCTGCCGCCGGGCGGCCGTCTGATCGTCTCGGAAGCGATGGCGGGGGGCGCAAAACCCGATCGCGCCTGCGATATCTACTTCGCCTTCTACACGATGGCGATGAGTTCGGGGCGCACAAGATCCCCCGAAGAGATCAAGCAAATGCTTGAAAAGGCTGGGTTCTCGAAGGTTTCGAAACCGCGGACCCTGCGCCCCTTCATCACCTCGGTGATCGAGGCGGAACGCGGCTGAACGGGCCGCGTTCGCGCCCCTTCCCGTGTTCGAGGGGCAGAAAGTCGCACATCCGTCTGTCGCAAAAGTGTCTAATCAAATTGACAGTCGGGCGTGTAAGTTCAATGATACACACAGGCGTGATCAGCCCGACTCTCCGGCCCGATCATACCGGGAGCAAGAAATGGAAACGCAAGTCGTCATAATGTCCGGGCCCAAGGCCATCTCGACGGGCATCGCCGGTCTGACCGACCCCGGGCCGGGGGATCTCGTCGTAGACATCGCCTATTCCGGCATTTCGACTGGCACCGAGAAATTGTTCTGGCTCGGCACCATGCCACCCTTCCCGGGCATGGGATACCCGCTTGTTCCCGGCTACGAAAGCTTCGGAGAGGTCGTTCAAGCCGCCCCCGACACCGGCTTCCGACCGGGCGATCACGTCTTCGTTCCCGGCGCAAACTGCTTTACCGGCGGCGTGCGCGGGCTGTTCGGCGGGGCGTCGAAGCGCCTTGTCACGGCCGCGTCGCGGGTCTGCCGCCTCGATGCCGGGATCGGCGCCGAGGGGGCGCTGCTGGCCCTTGCCGCGACGGCGCGGCATGCGCTGGCCGGTTTCGACAATGCGCTGCCCGATCTGATCGTGGGCCATGGCACCCTCGGGCGCCTTCTGGCCCGTCTGACCATCGCCGCCGGGGGCAAGCCGCCGATGGTCTGGGAAACCAATCCTGCCCGTCGCTCGGGCGCGGTCGGCTACGAGGTTCTGGACCCCGAGGCCGATCCCCGGCGCGACTACAAGGCCATCTATGACGCCTCGGGCGCGCCCGGTCTGATCGACCAGCTCGTCGGGCGTCTGGGCAAGGGCGGGGAACTGGTGCTGTGCGGCTTCTATACGGTGCCGGTCAGCTTCGCCTTCGTTCCCGCCTTCATGAAGGAAATGCGCCTGCGCATCGCCGCCGAATGGCAGCCTGCGGATCTCTCCGCGACGCGCGCGCTGATCGAAAGCGGGGCGCTCTCGCTCGATGGTCTCATCACCCACCGTCGCCCCGCGGCGGAAGCGGCCGAGGCCTATCAGACCGCTTTCGAAAACCCCGACTGCCTGAAGATGATCCTTGACTGGAAAGATGCAAAATAATGACTGACGCACCCAACCTGAAGGGATTTGACGCCCGTCTGCGGGAAGAAGCCGCAGAAGAGCCCACGCTCGAAATCCCCGAGCAGCCGCCGACCAAGAAGACGCAGATCATCGCGATCTACGGCAAGGGCGGTTCGGGCAAGTCCTTCACCCTGGCCAACCTGTCCCACATGATGGCCGAAATGGGCAAGCGCGTGCTGCTGATCGGCTGTGATCCGAAATCGGACACCACCTCGCTTTTGTTTGGCGGCAAGAACTGCCCGACGATCATCGAGACCGCGACGAAGAAAAAGCTCGCGGGCGAGGAAGTGAAAGTCGGCGACGTCTGCTTCAAGTCGGGCGGCGTCTTCGCGATGGAGCTGGGCGGGCCGGAAGTCGGTCGCGGCTGCGGCGGGCGCGGCATCATCCACGGCTTCGAGCTTCTGGAAAAGCTTGGCTTCCACGACTGGGATTTCGACTTCGTCCTGCTTGATTTCCTGGGCGACGTGGTCTGCGGCGGCTTCGGCCTGCCGATCGCCCGCGACATGGCGCAAAAGGTGATCGTGATCGGCTCGAACGACCTGCAGTCGCTTTACGTGGCAAACAACGTCTGCAACGCGGTCGAATATTTCCGCAAGCTCGGCGGCAATGTCGGCGTGGCGGGGATCGTGATCAACAAGGATGACGGCACCGGCGAGGCGCAAGCTTTCGCCCGCGAAGTCGGCATTCCGATCCTGGCCGCGATCCCGGCCGATGAAGAGCTGCGCCGCAAATCGGCCGCCTATCAGATCGTCGGCACCCATGCGACGCCCTGGGGCAAGCTGTTCGAGGAACTGGCGGGCAATGTCGCCGATGCGCCGCCCTTGCGGCCGCGCCCGCTCTCGCCCGATGCGTTGCTGGGCCTGTTCGAGACCGACGAGGAAACCCGCGTCGTCGAGCTGGTCCCCGCGACCGACGAAGACCTGCGGGGCTCGAATGCCGCGCCGAAGAAATCTCTGGAAGTGATCTACGACGATGTCTGACCGCACTGCCGCTGAAGTCCGGGCCGCTTGCGTGGAGGGCCGGGCATGACCGATCTTCCTCAAGCCGAAGGCGGCTGTGGCGCGGGCAACGAACGTCTGGCCGCGCAGGCCGCCGCCGCGGGCAATGCCGAGCTGATGGCGCGTTTCAAGGCCGATTATCCGGTCGGTCCGCATGACAAGCCGCAAACCATGTGTCCGGCCTTTGGCGCGCTGCGCGTCGGGCTGCGGATGCGCCGGGTGGCCACGGTGCTGTGTGGCTCGGCCTGCTGCGTCTATGGGCTCTCGTTCATCTCGCATTTCTACGGCGCGCGCCGCTCGGTGGGCTATGTGCCCTTCGACAGCGAAACGCTGGTGACGGGCAAGCTGTTCGAAGACGTCCGCGCCGCGGTGCATGATCTGGCCGACCCCGCGCGCTATGACGCCATCGTCGTGATCAACCTCTGCGTGCCCACCGCGTCTGGCGTGCCGCTGCAGCTTTTGCCGAACGAAATCAACGGTGTCCGCGTCGTCGGCATCGATGTTCCGGGCTTCGGCGTGCCGACCCATGCCGAGGCGAAAGACGTGCTTTCGGGCGCGATGCTGAACTATGCCCGGCAAGAGGTCATGGCGGGGCCGGTGCCTGCGCCGATCTCGGGCCGGTCCGACCGTCCGACGGTGACGCTGCTGGGCGAGATGTTCCCGGCCGATCCGATGGTGATCGGGGCGATGCTGGCGCCGATGGGGCTGGCGGTCGGTCCGACCGTGCCGATGCGCGACTGGCGCGAGCTTTACGCCGCGCTCGACAGCAAGGTGATCGCCGCCATCCATCCGTTCTACACCGCCGCGATCCGGCAGTTCGAAACCGCAGGCCGCGCCATCGTCGGCTCGGCCCCGGTCGGCCATGACGGCACGATGGAATGGCTGGCCAATATCGGCCGCGCCTATGACGTTTCGGCTGACAAGATCGCCGCCGCGCAGAATGCCTTTGGTCCCGCGATCAAGGGCGCGATTGCCGGGGCGCCGATCAAGGGGCGGATCACCGTCTCGGGCTATGAGGGCTCGGAGCTGCTGGTGGCCCGCTTGCTGATCGAATCCGGCGCCGAGGTGCCCTATGTCGGCACCGCCGCCCCCCGCACGCCCTGGAGCGCCTGGGACAAGGAGTGGCTCGAGGAGCGCGGCGTGGTGGTGAAATACCGCGCCAGCCTGGAAGACGATTGCGCCGCGATGGAAGGGTTTGAACCCGATCTGGCGATCGGCACGACGCCCTTGGTGCAAAAGGCGAAAGCCTTGGGCATTCCCGCGCTTTACTTCACCAACCTGATCTCGGCCCGGCCGCTGATGGGGCCTGCGGGCGCCGGATCGCTGGCGCAGGTGATGAATGCGGCGATGGGCAACCGCGAGCGCATGGGCAAGATGAAAGCCTTTTTCGAGGGCGTGGGCGAGGGCGACACCGCCGGGATCTGGCAGGAGACGCCGAAGCTTTACCCCGACTTCCGCGAACAACAGCGCAAGAAGATGGAAAAAGCCGCGAAACTGGCCAAAGCCGAGGAGATGATCTGATGTTTCTCCTCGATCACGACAGGGCAGGGGGCTATTGGGGCGCGGTTTACACCTTTTGCGCCGTCAAGGGGCTGCAGGTGGTCATCGACGGTCCGGTGGGCTGCGAAAACCTGCCGGTGACCTCGGTCCTGCACTACACCGACGGGCTGCCGCCGCATGAATTGCCGATCGTCGTCACCGGGCTGGGCGAGGCCGAGCTGGGCCGCGAGGGCACCGAGGGCGCGATGAGCCGGGCGTGGAAGACGCTCGATCCGCTTCTGCCCTCGGTCGTCGTCACCGGCTCGATTGCCGAGATGATCGGCGGCGGCGTGACGCCGCAGGGCACGAACCTGCAACGCTTCCTTGCCCGCACCATCGACGAGGACCAGTGGCAATGCGCCGACCGCGCGATGACCTGGCTTTTCACCGAATACGGCATGACCAAAGGCCGGATGCCGGGCGAGCGTTTGCGGCCCGAAGGGGCGAAGCCGCGGGTCAACATCCTGGGGCCGATGTATGGCGCCTTCAACATGGCCTCGGACCTGCACGAGATTCGCCGTCTGGTTGAGGGAATCGGGGCCGAGGTGAACATGGTGTTCCCCCTTGGCACCCACCTGAGCGAGGTCCGCCACCTGGTGAATGCCGATGTGAACGTGGTCATGTACCGCGAATTCGGCCGGAACCTGGCAGAGATTCTCGGCAAGCCCTATCTGCAGGCGCCGATCGGGCTTGAGAGCACGACGAAGTTCCTGCGCCGCCTTGGCGAGCTGCTGGGTCTTGACCCCGAGCCCTTCATCGAGCGCGAAAAACATGCAACTTTGAAGCCCTTGTGGGATCTGTGGCGATCTGTCACGCAAGACTTCTTCGCGACGGCCAGCTTCGGAATCGTCGCCACCGAGACCTATGCCCGCGGCATAAAAGCCTATCTCGAGGGCGATCTGGGCCTGCCCTGCGCCTTTGCGGTGGCCCGAAAGGCCGGAGAGAAGACGAAAAGCGACGAAGTTCGCGGTTTGATCCGCCAAACTCGCCCTCTGGTGGTGTTCGGATCGATCAACGAGAAGATTTATCTGGCCGAAACCAAGGGCGGTCACGGCCCTGCGGCCTCGTTCGTGCCCGCCTCGTTCCCCGGCGCGGCGATCCGCCGCGCGACGGGCACCCCCTTCATGGGTTACATGGGTAGCGTCTACCTGCTGCAAGAAATCTGTAACGGATTGTTCGACGCGCTGTTCAATATCCTGCCGCTCGCTTCCGAAATGGACAGCGCCGCGGCAACACCGGCAACCTTGCGTCGTGACATGCCCTGGGATGCGGATGCGCAGGCGGCTCTGGATCGGATCGTGTCGCAGCATCCGATCCTGACAAGGATTTCGGCGGCCAAGTCGCTGCGTGACGCGGCCGAGAAGGCAGCCCTCGATCAGGGGGCAGAGAGAGTGGTTCTTGAAATGGTCGAAGCCCTGGGCGACGCGACCATGGATCGGAAGGGGGGGAACTGAAATGCAAAGCCAGCGTCTTCGCGCTCATGGGGTCCAACATGTCGACCGTGTGCCGCGTCCCGAGTTCGCGCTTTACTTTTCGCTGATCCTGATCGTCGCGGTGCCCTTCGCGCTGGTCGGCTGGGTCATGGCCCTGGTGCGGGAACGCCGCATCCCCGAGTGCGGGCCCTTCGCCCGCGCCTGGCGCGAGGCGGGCGAGATCACGCCCGAGATTTTCCGGCCCTGAGCCGGATACGGAATTCCGGCGGGGGCCATAGCCCCGCCGGTCGAAGTTCTCCACGGGCGGGATGAGCCCCTCGTGGTGGAAATGCGGGATGGCAGGTGCCATTTCGTTTGCCCAGCCGCAGGGAATGCGGCGTCAGTCTGCCAATCCGGAGGTTGTTATGGCTGATAAGAACGACCTGAGCTTCACAGGTCTTACCGACGAGCAAGCGCAAGAACTGCATGCCGTCTACATGAGCGGGCTGTCGGCGTTCATCGCCGTCGCGGTGCTCGCCCATCTGGCGGTCATGATCTGGCGTCCGTGGTTCTGAGGAGAAACTGAAAATGTCCAAGTTCTACAAAATCTGGCTCGTTTTCGACCCCCGTCGCGTGTTCGTGGCTCAGGGCGTGTTCCTGTTCCTGCTCGCGGTGCTGATCCACCTGATCCTGCTCTCGACCCCCGCTTTCAACTGGCTGACCGTTGCCACCGCCAAGCATGGCTACGTGGCTGCTGCCCAGTAAGCGTTACTGAGCGTTGCGGGCGGGGCGAGAGTCTCGCCCCGCCCGCGACCAAACCGCAAGACGCAACCCATCGGCACGATCTGAGG
>NZ_SWJZ01000036.1 GCF_005144475.1 Rhodobacter capsulatus
GGTGTAGAACTGATTGACCTTGTGCTTTTCGCACACTGCCCAGAACCGGCCCGCATCGGGGAAGGTCGGCACGCCCTCGAACATCAGCGTCGTCGCGCCATTCGCCAAGGGCCCGTAGATGATGTAGCTGTGCCCCGTCACCCAGCCCACATCGGCGGTGCACCAGAACACGTCGCCGTCCTTGTAATCGAAGGTGTACTGATGCGTCATCGCCGCATAGACGAGGTAACCGCCCGTCGTATGCACCACGCCTTTGGGTTTGCCGGTCGAGCCCGAGGTGTAAAGGATGAAGAGCGGATCTTCCGCATTCATCGGCCGCGGCGGGCATTCCGGGCTGACGTGTTCCATCAGGTAAAGCAGATCAACGTCGCGGCCATGCACCCAGCTGATCTGATCGCCGGTGTGCTTGACGACAAGGCAGCGCACCTTGTCCGAGCAGTGCAAGAGCGCCGCATCGGTGTTCGCTTTCAGCGGCGTGCGCCGCCCGCCGCGCGGCGCGGTATCGGCGGTGATCACCAGCTTGGCGCCGCAATCATTGATCCGGTTCGCCAGCGCATCGGGCGAAAAGCCCGCGAAAACAATGGAATGGATGGCGCCGATCCGGGCGCAGGCCAGCATCGCGTAAGCGGCCTCGGGGATCATCGGCAGATAGATCACCACCCGGTCGCCGCGCATGATGCCCTGGGACAGCAGCACATTCGCCATCCGGTTCACCTTCTCGGAGAGCTCCTTGTAGGTGATGTGGCGGGCCGGTTCGGTCGGATCGTCGGGCTCGAAGATGATCGCCGTCTGCAGCGCGCGGTCGCGCAGATGCCGGTCGATGCAATTGACCGAGGCGTTCAGCACGCCGTCTTCATACCATTTGATCGAGACCTTGCCGAAGGTGAAATCGGTGTTCTTCACCTTGGTATAGGGCGTGATCCAGTCGAGCCGCTTGCCCTCG
>NZ_SWJZ01000037.1 GCF_005144475.1 Rhodobacter capsulatus
AGCATCGCATAGGCCGCCTCCGGGATCATCGGCAGATAGATCACCACCCGGTCGCCGCGCATGATGCCCTGGGACAGCAGCACATTCGCCATCCGGTTCACCTTCTCGGAGAGCTCCTTGTAGGTGATGTGGCGGGCCGGTTCGGTCGGATCGTCGGGCTCGAAGATGATCGCCGTCTGCAGCGCGCGGTCGCGCAGATGCCGGTCGATGCA
>NZ_SWJZ01000038.1 GCF_005144475.1 Rhodobacter capsulatus
ATGCGCGCCGAGGTGCCGGGGCGGCGCGACGCGCGGCAGATCACGCTGTTCGATTCGGTCGGGTTCGCGATCGAGGATTTCTCGGCGCTGCGCTTCGTGCAGGAGCGCATCAGGGGCACCGATTTCTTCGAGCCGCTCGACATGCTCGCCGACCCCGATGACCCCCGCGACCTGTTCGGCATGCTCGATCGGGCAAAGTGAGCCGGAAAACGGCCGCAGGCCCGCGGATCGGGGGCGGGGGGCGCGCCGCAGTGAAGCGGCTTTCTTTCCTCAGCGACCGCGCCAGGCGTCGCGCTGAGAACGCCTCTCGCGGCGACACGCTCGAATGACCCTTTCAGGGACTTCATGGCATTGGCCTGCGCGCCCGGGTCCTGTGCCAGGCTTCAATCCTGGTGCGGCCCGGCACCAGCTGCACGGCGCGCAGATTTCCGCACCGAAAGATTGCAGTGTCGCCCCTGCAGAAGCTGGTGAGAACCGCCGTGCGCTGGGGCCACCGGAGAGCGACTCAACGCGGCGGAGGTCATGTCTTCAGGTCAATAGTCCTGTCCGGTCGGAGCGATCTGAGGAATTCCGGGTCATGACTGACGACCAGCACCGCCCCGTCATATGCCGTCAATGCCGCTTCCAGGGCGCCGATGCCGTCAAGATCAAGGTGATTGGTCGGCTCGTCCAGGATCAGAAGCGCGGGCGGCGGCGTGCCGCCAAGGACGCAGGCGAGACCCGCCCGCAGTCGCTCGCCCCCGCTCAGATCCGCTGCGCGGCGCAACGCGTCCTCGGCGCGGAACCCGAACCGCGCCAAGGCCGCATGCGCCATATGCGGCGTTGCAGCAGGGTTCAGCCCCAGGAAATTCTCGCGCAGGGGCAGGTCGGCCTTGAGCAAGCCAACATGCTGATCCAGCATGGCGAATGTGCCGAGGAGGTCCACCCGTCCGCCCTGCGGCGTAAGCTGGCCGGTGATCAGCTTGAGAAGCGTGGTCTTGCCACTGCCATTCGGTCCGGCGATGACGATCCGTTCGGGGCCGGTGACGGAGAATGACAGATCGCGGATCACCGGACGGTCCGGATCGTGGCCGCCCGTCACATGGTCCAAGCGCAGCACGGTCTTGCCGGAAGGCAGACCGGTCGGCGCGATCTGCATGCGAAAGGGCTCCAGCACCTCGATCTTTTCGCGCGCGGCGGCAAGTGTCTCTGTCGCCGCGTGGTGTCGGGCTTCGTGCAGGCGCGCCCCCGCGCCGCCCGAGGCTTCGGCGCGCTCTTTGGCGGCATCCATGAGGAGTTTCGGCTGATCGCCCTTCGCCCTTGCCTTGCGTCCGGCGCTGTCCTTGCGGGCCTTGCGCTCGGCCGCTTGTTGTGCGCGCCGCGCCGCCTCGGAGAGGGTCTTTTCGGCATGGCTTACGTCTCGCGACGCGGCGTCCAGCGCGGTTTCCTTTTGCTGCCGAAAGGCGGCGTAATTGCCGCCATATCGGGTCGCCCCAAGCGGCGTGAGCTCGACGATGGCATCCATTTCCGCCAACACCTCCCGATCATGGCTTACGATGATTGCCCCGCCTTTCCAGCCGCGCAGAAGATCGATCACCGCCTTGCGTCCGCCCCGGTCGAGGGTGTTCGTCGGCTCGTCCAGCAGAAGGAAATCGGGCTCCGCCAGGAGCAGCGCCGCAAGAGACGCCCTGCTGCGCTCTCCGCCGGAAAGCGTGGCAAGCCGGGTCTGTGGCGCGATCGCCAGACCGCAGTTGGCCAGCGCGGCATTGATCCGCGCGGGCAAGGTCCAATCGGCTGCGGCCAGATCCTCAAGGCGCGCCGCACCCGCCTCGGCACGGCGCAGAAGGTCAAGCGCCGCCTGCACGCCGAAGAGATCCGCGATGGTTTCGTCCGGGTGCTCCATCGCCTCCTGACGCATCATGGCCATGGACCCCGTCACGCGGATCTGACCGGAGGCCGGCCGCAGCTGCCCCGCGATCAGCCGCAGAAGCGTGCTCTTGCCGGTGCCGTTGCGGCCCACAAGGCCGGTGCGCTCGGAGCCGAAGGTCAGGGTCAGGTCGGAGAAAAGCGGCGTGCCGTCAGGGGTGACCCAGGACAGGCCGGAAAGCGAAACATGTGCAGGCATGGGACAGGACTTCTCGCAGCGACACCAAAGGGGGGAAGGCGGCGAAGATCCTGTCCATGTCGAAGGCGTCCCCCGGGCTGCGATGCCTTTCAATTTAGGGGCCTTCGCATCCGTTCACAAGAAGGGACTTGTGGCGTCGATCCGCAGCAACCGAAGACCGGCACCAGAGGCGGAAGACAGCGGCCGCGCCGCGCGGAGCCGCCGTGGATCTCGCCGTCAAAAGCTTCTACAAACCGCGCAGACGGCATTCGAAACTGGGCTACATCAGCCCCATCGAGTTCGAGGCCCGCACTATGCTAGCTTAACCCGTTGTCCACGAAACCGGCAGCAGGCCGAAGGGGCGCAGGAATGTGTTGTCCCCCTCGGTCATGAGGACATCCTCGGTCGAGCACGTGACCCTGCTGCGCCTCAAAGCCTGGGCGATCCTCCCCGCCAAGGATCAGCCGCGCGACCATCGCTTCTTCCGTTTGCCTGGCCTCGCCGCATGCTGCGCAGGGAACCGAACGCCCGGTCCTCAGATCATCGCGCGGACCCGGGCCGCCCGCCCCATCGCATCGGTCGAGATCGCATGGATCAGCGCGCGCGGACCCTGATCTCCGACCGCAAGCGCCGCGGATGCAAGCGCGCCGCCAAGACGATCCGTCATGTCCCAAAGCAGCTCGAGCGCCCGGCCCTTGGGCAAGCCGCATGCCCTTCCCTCAGCCTCGAAATGACGCGGGACGATCTCATCGATGCGGCAATGGCCGTCGATGGACATTGCGAGACGATAGCGCTCGCGCTGCAGACGCCCCGCCTGAACGACCGGCGCGACGCTCAGGATGTCATGAAGCGGTGCCAGCCTGAACCGGCCACGGCGCCCGAGACGCAAGCTGAAATTCTTCGCATGCCCATCCGAGGCACCGATCAGGAAGAAAAAGATCTGTGCCCGAAAAAAGGTTTCCCGGTCCGTCCCCGGATCATCGGATTCCCGCAACAGCTCCATGATCTCGCGTATCCCCGGCCCCCTGATATTTCCGCGACGACGGAAATCCCAGCGCCTGACAGAGGTCTTCCTGCGGGAGGCGCTTGAGAACCTCTCCCCGCCAGATCCGGTCGAAGCGCTCGACGGCAAGGGCCACCTGCCCGGGCAAGACCAGCTTGGCGACGGACGCGGCGGGCAAGCCGATCTCGCACGCCAGCGTCATGCAGAACAGCTCGTTTTCGACGCTGTCGCTCCGGTCGATCGCGTCAGGTCCGGGCAGAATGCTTGTCGGCGTCTTGAAGATATGGCTCGTGGGCGTGATGCCGCGTGGCTTCGCCCAATGCGCGCCGACACGAAGATAGGCGGTCTTTTCCTGCGCCCCGGCAATCGAGATCCTGAAATCGTCGTCCGCGCCCCGCGCAAGCGGGGCCGCGGCAAGGCTTTTCAGATCCGCAACCATCTCGGCTTCGGGAATTTCACGAAACTGCATGTGCTGATCGGCGGGCTCTTCCTCGGGCGGCAAGAACTGCAGGGCACCGACACAATCGCGCCCCAGGATCGACAAGAGCGAAAAGACGTCCTTGCCGGGCGCCCCGAGGCGCGCGACGATCTTTTCCCGCAGCTCGCCTTCGGCATCCGGAAGCAGGTTGTCGAAAGCGGCGATGACGGGATCCCCGCGCCACGTGCCTTGTGTCAGCGGCAGGACATTGGCGACCGGAAAGGCCAGATCTGAGTGAAGCCAGGCGGGGTCATAGCTGAAGCGGATGCCGCCATCCGACGCCCTGACAAGCAGGCCAACCCTTGCGCGATCATACCAGACGGCGGTCTTCGAGCGCCGCCCCCCCTGTCGAAGGCGTGCTGGTCTTGCCATGTCAGAACCGATCCCGATCGGAAAGACGATCGCTGACCGAAAGGTCAGACCCAAGCGCTTCGAGCAAGCGCAGATAGACATCGAGGCTGACAGACACGCCCCCCGTTTCGATGTCCGAGATCGTCGACTGCGCCGTTCCGGTGGCGGCGGCCAGGTCCTTTTGCGTCATCTTGCACGCGCGCCTCCGGGCGCGCAGGGCGAAGCCGGCTTGCCGCAGACTTCGGATACAATGCGTGGGCGACTCACTCATGGCCGCAGGCATAGCCCAGAGGCAATATAATCGAGATATCGTCTGCGGGCTAATTTTCGACCTTATCGCTTGGTGGCGATATTTCGGGCATATCGTCCTTGGGAGATAAAGATCCCCGCGACCGCAACCGCCGCATGGATCCCGATCCCCGGCAACTTCGCTGTGAGAGACGCGATGACCGTGACGCGCCAGCCGGGTTCGATAACGCCCTCGGGGTCATCGTCTTGCGCCGCCACCCGCACGCGCTGCGCATCTTGGACCTTGGCACTGGCGCCCATCCCGTCAAGGCGCGGGTCGGGCAGCGCACCGCTTTCCGCGATCAGCCGCTGGCCCGCTTCGCCCGTGTCGCGCACCGCGCGCAGCGCTTGCGTCAGCGCAAAGGCCGCCTCCTGCGCCTTCGACAAGGCCCGCGTTTCTGCCGTGAGGCTGGACAAGCCCGCCTCGATCTTGCGCGCCTGCAAAAAGCCAAAGAGCAGATTGAAGTGATCGCGGGCAAAGGCGTGCTGATCGACCTCGGCCCGGTCACGGCCCAGATCGTTCTTGTCCCAGCTGTTGTGCAGCGTCTCGCGTGTGCGGTCGAGAGCGACCGAGGACACGAGCTTCAGGTCGAACCCGGCGACGCCCAGATGATACATCAGCACGCGATGATAATTGGCGGTGGCTTCAAAACCGATGCGCGCTGGCAGGCCGTATTCCTGCAAGATCGCGATCAGGCGCATGAAGTCATCGGTGCTGTTGGTGATCGTCAGGCGTCGGCGGCGCCTCTTGCCCGGGACGGCAATCAGCACCTCGTGCCGGGGTTTGGAAAGGCCGATGCCTGCCAGAACACGGGCACCCGAAGCATGCTCACCCTTGGTCATGGCCGGTCTCCTCTGTGGTGTGGTTCGCAAAACCACCATAGAGACCCGGCTATGACCGCCTGGCTCGCGCAATTTGGGAGGCTGCGCAGGCGGCCAGAACCTTCAACAGCGTGTCATTCCCGACATGCCATGGCCCGGAATACATCAGCTCCACGCTGATCAGCTGGGCCGAGAAGCAGGGCATTGCGCTGAACCACATCCAGCCCGGCAAGCCACAGTGAGACACGCCTATGTCGAGCGTTACAACAGGGCCGTCCGCGATGACTGGCTCGACCAATACATCTTTGACACCATCGAGGAGGCGCAGCAGATCGCAACCGACTGGCTATGGACTTACCCCAACGAGCGCCGCGACATGGGCGTCGGCGGCATGACACCCGCCCGGAAACTGACGATGGCTGCCTGAAGTCGACTTCTCTCCCTTGTTAAAATGAGGAGGATGGCCCGCGCAGGGAATTTCCAACGTCATGACGCCCCGGGCGTTCCCCGATCCTGGCTCAAACGCTGCAGGTGACGTTCCAGGATCGCGGCGGCGCCCTTTGCGTCGCGGCGGCGGATCGCGGCCATGATGCCATGGTGATCGTTGTCGATCCGTGGGCGCCAGCGCGCCCGGTAGTGGATAAGGATATAACGCGCCGCAAGATTTTGCATGTTCTCGACCGTTTCCAGCAGCCGCGGCATCTCGCAGGCCGCGTAGATCTGCATGTGGAAGGCGCGGTTCATCTCCTCCCAGTCATAGATGTTGGACGCCTGATCACAGGCCTCGCGCAGCCGGTCGGCCTCGCGCACCTGCGCAGAGGTCAGATGCGGGACGGAATGCAGAAGCGTCAGCGGCTCCAGCGCCAGACGCATCAGTTTCAGCTCGCGCTGCGCCAGCGGATCCAGCGGCGCAACCTGCACGCCCTTGTTGTGTTGCGACACCACCAGCCCGCGCGCGGCAAGCTTCAGCAGCGCCTCGCGCACGGGGACGTGACTGACACCGAATTCCGCCGCCACATAATCCTGCCGCAGACGCTCGCCCGCGATCAGCTCGCCGCGGATGATGCGGCGGGCGATTTCGTCGGCGATCAGCTGCGGGGTGGGCGAAACGGGCATGAAAGGCGGGATCCGAAGGGATTTCAACGGCGAGAGCGCCGGTCAGCACCTGCGCGCCATACAGTAAGACGGACGATAGGTCAAAGTTGTCGGTCCGGCCCGGTTCATCTGCCGCATCAGCGCGCGCAGGCCCGGCGCCGACAGATGGCCCGCCCGCAGCCCGTTCACCCCCGTCGCGCGCAGATGCGCCATCAGCGCGCGGGCGTCGGGGAAGGACAGTTCGAGGCTCTCGTCCCAGGCGGCGAGGACCTGCATCCCCGCGGGCAGATCGGCGCAAAGACCGTCGGCATCGCGATAGCCGGGTGCCCCGGGCGGCAGGCCCAGCCCGGCCAGTTCGGGAAAGTTCCCCGGCCCGAAACTGCTGACCGCCAAGATGCCACCCGGGCGCAGCGCACGGGCGGACTTGTGCAGAAGTGCCGCCGGATCGGCAAGCCATTGCAGCATCGAGGCCGAGGCGATCAGATCCAGCTCCGCGGGAAAGCGCAAGGCCGCCGCATCGCCGGGCAGCGCCTGCACCCGGGTTGCATCGGGCCAGCGCAGCACGGGCGGCGGCGCGACAAGATCGTTCAGCCAGATCTCCTCGGGGGCAAGCCGCGCAAGCTGGCGCGTCAGAAACCCGGTGCCATGGCCCAGTTCCAGCATCCGCGCCGCGGGGGCGACGAGCGGTGCGATCCGGGCCGCCAGCCGGTCGGCGATCTGCGCCTGCGCCGTGGCGGCGGTGCCGTAGCTTGCCAGATGACGGGCAAAGCCCGTGGCGATGCGCGGGATCATCCGGTGATCTCCTGCCAGTCGCGCCAGCGGGCGAAGGGGCTGTGGCCGCCCGCGATCCAGTCGATCTCTGCGCCCGGCCAGGCGGCGGCCATCGCGGCGCGGGGAAAGATGCGATCCCCGGTCGCGGCAAGGATACGGTCGAAAGCCGGGGCGGGGGCGGCCGGGCGGCTGGCCAGCGCGCGCAGTTCCGCGGCAAGGGCCGCGATCTCGGCCCCGGACGGCACGGCGGCCCCGGCGCGGCGGGAAAATTGGTCAAGGCTCTGCGGGCTCAGCCCGGCAAGGGTGGCGTCATAGACCGCGGGGCCGATCACCGCGCGCGGATCGGGGGCGCCGCAGATCGCCACGGCGCGCTCTGGCCGCAGCCGCGGCAGATGCCGGGCGGCGACGGCCACGCCCATCGAATAGGCGACGACGGTCAGGCGGTTGGAGGGGGTCCAAAGCGCCTTTGGCAGGGTTTCGTCGCGATAATCCGACAGCACCAGAACATCCGCCGCGCCACTCAGATGCCGGAGCGGATCGAGCCCCACCGCCCAGCCCGCGAAGACCAGGATCAGATCCGCGCTTCCCCGCCGTTGCAGCCAGTCTGCCCGCATCACAGCCCCCCGGCGATCATCCGCATCGCGGCGCTGACGCGGCTCAGATCGTCCGGCCCGATCGTCAGCGGCGGCATCGCGTAAAGAAGCCGGCCGAAGGGGCGCAGCCAGACGCCGGTTTGCGCGCAAAAGCGGTGGATCGGGTCCAGCGGCAGGGGGGCTTTCATCTCGATCACGCCGATGCCGCCCAGACAGCGGACATCGGCCACCCCCGCAAACCCGCGCGCAGGCGCCAGCTCTTGCGTGAGCTGCGCCTCGATCCGCCGCGCCTCGGCCGACCAGTCGTGGCCTTGCCACAGATCCATCGCCGCCGCCGCCACCGCGCAGGCGAGCGGATTGGCCATGAAGGTCGGCCCGTGCATCAAGGCGCCCACGCGCCCGGCCAGATCGCGGGTTGCGACCGTCGCGGCAAGGCTCATCATCCCGCCGGTCAGCGCCTTGCCCAGACAAAGGATATCGGGCACCACCCCGGCCTTGTGCAGCGCGAAATCGCTGCCGGTGCGGCTGAAACCGGTGGCGATCTCGTCGAAGATCAGCGCGATGTCATGGCGGTTACAAAGCGCCCGCAGACCCTGCAGATAGGCGGGGTGGTAGAAATGCATCCCGCTGGCGCCCTGCACCACCGGCTCGAGGATGAAGGCGGCGATCTGATCGCCATGCCGCTCGAAAAGCGCTTCGACCTCGGCCAGACCGTTCAGCCGGCCCTCGTCCGGCCAGTCGGCGCCATAGGCCACCGGCGGGCGGGCGACGAAATGTTGCGGCGCGATGGCGCGGCCGAAATGGGCATGCATCCCGGCCTCCGGGTCGCACAGGCTCATCGCCGTCCAGGTGTCGCCGTGATAGCCGCCGCGCGCCGTGGCCAGACGGGTGCGCCCCCGCCGCCCCTGCGCCAGCTGCGCCTGAATGGCCATCTTCACCGCCACCTCGACCGCGACCGAGCCGCTGTCGGAGTAAAACACCTGATCCAGCCCCTCGGGCAGGGCCTTGACCAGACGGCGGGTCAGCTCGATGGCGGGGCGATGCGTCAGCCCGCCGAACATCACATGCGGCAGGGTCGCGGCCTGATCCTGCAGCGCCTTCACCAGCGGCTCGGGCGCATGGCCGAAGGCGGTGCACCACCAGGACGACATCGCGTCGATCATCCGCCGCCCATCTTCCAGTGTCAGCCAGATCCCCTTGGCGGCGACGATCTTGTGCTGCGGCGCGGCGGTGAACCGCGCCGTGTAGGGATGCCAGACATGGGCGGCATCAAAGGCCAGATCGTCGGTCACAGCGCCCCCCGGATCATTGTCAGGTCGATGCCGCGGAAGGCCTTGGCCAGCGTCGCCCGGCTCAGATCGGGCAGGTGCGGCAGACGGCCAAGCGCGGGCAGACCGGCCAGACGGCAGATCGTGTCCTGACTGTCGCGGACCTCCGCGCCGATGAAGGCCACGCCCAGCACCGGCACGCGGCGGGCGCGCAACGCCTCGATCGTCAGAAGGCTGTGGTTGATCGTGCCCAAGCTCGTGCGCGCCACCACGATCACCGGCGCCTGCCAGTCCGCCATCTGATCGGCGTAAAGCCTGCGCCCGGCCAGCGGCACCAGCGCGCCGCCCGCCCCCTCGATGACCAGCGGGCCGGGCAGATCGGGCAGGGGCAGGGGCCCGATCTCGACCCCGTCGAGCGCCGCGGCAAGATGCGGCGAGGCCGGGCTGCGCAGCCGGTAAGCCTCGGGCAGGGTCGGGCAGCCGGTGAGCCGCGCCACCGTCTCGCGGTCGGTCTCCTCCGCCAGCCCGGCCTGAACCGGTTTCCAATAGGTGCCCTGCAGCGCCAGCGTCAGCCCGGCGCTGAAGACGGTCTTGCCGATGCCGGTATCGGTGCCGGTGATCACCAGGGCAGAGGTCATCGCAGGCCCCCGATCCGCAGGGTGGCCAGCGCGTCGAACAGCGCGTCAATGTCGGAAAGCTGCAACCCGCCGGTGAGCGAAAGGCGCAGCCGCGCCGTGCCCTTGGGCACGGTCGGCGGGCGGATGGCGCGCAGATCGAACCCCGCCTGGTGCAGCGCCTGCGCGGCCTGCAGCGCGGCGAAATCCGTGCCCAGGATCAGCGGCAGGATCTGGCTTTGCCCCGGGTCCAGCCCGATCTGTGCCGCGCGCAGCTGCGCCTGCGCCCGCAGGGCCGCCGCATGGGCGCGCAGCCCGGGCCGCGCGGGCAAGAGCCGCAGCGCCGCCCGCACCGCCGCCGCCAGCAAGGGCGAGGGGGCGGTGGCATAGAGGAAGGGCCGGGCGCGGTTCACCAGCGTCTCGATCACCACCCGATCGGCGCAGACCAGCGCGCCGCTTGCCCCAAGCGCCTTGCCGCAGGTATGCACGACGATCAGCGCCAGATCGCCCGTCTCGGGCGCCAGACCGCGCCCGTCGCGGCCGTAAAGCCCGGTCGCATGCGCCTCGTCCAGGATCAACACGGCATCTTCGCGCCGCGCAAGGGCGGCGAAATCGTCCACGGGGGCGAAATCGCCCTCCATCGAATAAAGCGTCTCAAGCGCGATCCAGACCCGGCCGCGCCCACCCGCCGCCCGCCAGAGCCGGATCTGATCGGCCGCATCCTGCGGGTCATTGTGGCGAAAGCTGCGCGCCTCGGCCGCGCCCAGCCGCAGCCCCTCATGCGCGCTGGCATGGATCAGCGCATCATGCAGCACCAGATCCCCCGCCATCGGCAGCGTCGCAAAGACCGCCTGATTGGCCTGAAACCCGCCGCCCATGAAAAGACAGGCCTCGGCGCCGAAAAACGCGGCGGCCTCATGCTCCAGCGCGACAAATTCCGGGTCATTGCCGCGCAGAAGCCGCGATCCGCCCGCCCCCACGGCGACCCCGCGCGCCAAAGCCTCGGCCACCGCCTGCGCCAGATCCGCCGAGGCCCGCAGGCCAAGGTAATCGTTCGAGGCGAAATCAAGCCCCCGCGCCGGGGTCAGCGCCCGCGCCCGCCCGCGTTCGGCCATGCGGGCAAGGCGCTCGGCATGGCGGGGATAAGGGCTCATGCCGCATCCCCGCAGGCGCGCGCCGCCTCGGGTTGCAACCCGAGCTTGGCGAACAGCCGGGCATCGGCGCTGTCATCGGGGTTTTCGGCGGTCAGAAGCGTGTCGCCGACGAAGATCGAATTCGCCCCGGCAAAGAAGCACATCGCCTGCAGCTCGTCCGACATCGCGCTGCGCCCGGCCGAAAGCCGCACGTAGGATTTCGGCATCAGGATCCGGGCGGTGGCGATGGTGCGGACCATCTCGATCGGGTCGAGCGGCGCGACATCGGCCAAGGGCGTGTCGGCCATCGGCATCAGCATGTTGATCGGGACCGACTGCGGCGGCTCGGGCAGATCGGCCAGCGTCTGGAGCATGCTGATGCGGTCCTCGGCGGTCTCGCCCATGCCGACGATCCCGCCCGAGCAGACATTGATCCCCGCCGCGCGGACGCGGTCCAGCGTGTCGAGCCGGTCGGCAAAGCTGTGGGTGGAGATGACCGAGGGGTAAAAGCGCTCCGAAGTGTCGATATTGTGGTTGTAGTAATCCAGCCCCGCGGCCTTCAGCTGCCGCACCTGCGCGTCATCCAGCATGCCCAGCGTCATGCAGGTTTCCAGCCCGAGCGCCTTCACCCCCTCGACCATCGCCAGAACTGCGGGCATGTCGCGGGCCTTGGGCGAACGCCAGGCCGCGCCCATGCAATAGCGCGTGGCCCCCGCCTCCTTGGCCTTTTGCGCCTCGGCCAGAACCTTCTGCACCTCCATCAGCTTCGCGGCGGAAAGTTTCGAGCCATTGCGCCCCGATTGCGCGCAATAGGCGCAATCCTCGCCGCAGCCGCCGGTCTTGATCGACAGAAGCTTGGCGCACTGGATGCGGTTCGGGTCGAAATTCTGCCGATGCACGCTTTGCGCGCGGAACAGAAGATCCATCAGCGGCAGGGTGTAAAGGTCTTGGGCTGGGCTTTGCATGGCGATCCTCCTGGCTGTCGAGATCAGGGGATCGCAAATCCGCCGCGGCCTCAATTTTGAAAGCTATCTATGATCCTGCCGCCCGGCCCTGAATTTATCCCTATTCCTGTCAGGCACTTGCCTGTGTTTTCGCCGATCCTGCCCGCACCGGTCCTGCGCCTCTCCTGACTATAATATATAATCCGGCACCGGCGGCCGGATCGGCACCGGCGCTTGCCATCGTCAGAGGTGGTGATCACCGTGCAGATCTGCGCCTGACAAAAGCGCGGCCGCAGACCCCGCGCAGGAATTGGCTGACGCCGAGGTCATGTGGCGATGTCCGCCCCCAGCCGGGCGAGCCTGGCGACATCGCGGCTGAGGTCGAGATCCCCCGTCTCGAGCGCATGGAGCGGAACCCACCGGACTTCAAGGGCATCATCCCCGGCAACCGGCTCTCCGGCGACCCAGGAACACAGGACCGCCACCAGGACATGGTGATGACGCAGGGCGCCGGTCTCGTCGCGATCGAACGCATCGACCGCGGTGAAAACCTTCCGCGCCGTCGCATCTATCCCGGTTTCTTCGAAAAGCTCGCGGAGCGCGGCCTGTTCAAGGGACTCTCCAAGCTCCACCTTGCCGCCGGGAAAACCCCAGGTGCCGGCCTCGGGCGGGTTTGCGCGCCGCACGAGGAGCACATGCCCCGCCTTGAAAACCGTTGCGATCGTCGCGACGATCGGACGGCGGGCCGCTTGCGCGGGCTCGATGCCGTGCTTTTCCGCTGCCATGCGTAACCCTCTGGCAAAGACTGGTTCGACCCTGCCCGACGGAAACGGGGCCGCGTGCAGGACAGCGCATCCGGCCGGGATTGGCAAATCTTTCGGCGGTGTCGGCCCGCGTTTCACCGGCGGCGCGGGCCGAAGACCGCTGTCAGCGATGCGCCAGATACTCCGCCGACACATAGCCCGAGATGCCGGGCTTGTCGGTGAGGAAGACCCGGCACCAGACCTTGCCCTTGCGTGTCACGCAGGCCTGACGGGTCAGGCGCGTGCCATCGGGCAGGCCGATGATGATCCGGGAGTTGAGGCCCGGGCCCTCGCGCAGCTTGAGCAGATCATCCGGCCCGGCCCCCTTGACCACCGCGCCGGTTCCGACCGCGCATCCGGCCGCGAGGATGAGGGCGAAGAGAGCCGCAAAATGAAGTCGCATGATCTGTCCTGACTCGTTTCGTCCTCCATACGACACCGCCGCGCCGAAGGACAGCGCAGAGCCGCCCGGCCGCGTCAGGGCCGGGGCGGGGCGATCCCGCCCGCAGGCACCGGCCGCTTGGCACGCCGTCCGCACCTGCGCCGCGCAACGAATCTCTTGCCTTAAATCTACACCTAACGTAAGAAGCGATTGTCCGAGGGATCGGGCGAGTGAATTATCGATTTGGCAACGTATGGGAGAGTTGCATGAAACTTGTTGTAGGGAACCGGTTCCGCGAATTTGCGCAGGCGACCGATGCGCTTCTGGCGCGGGACGCGCTGGAGGCCTTTGTCGCCGGATCGGCCGGTGACATGTATCTGGGGCAGGGCGTGTCGGAAGAAGACGCGCAGATCGTGACTTTGCTGGGGGTCGCCTCCGGGTTGCGCATCCGGCGCGAGGGCACCGGCGAACGTCGGGCCAGCCGCGAGGTCTCGCACAAGCATCGCATTGAAAATCGGCTCATTTCTCATCCCCGCCCGGTGGATGCGGACATTTTCGAAGCGGATCTTCTGGTCGATGACCGCAACGAGATCATGTCCGATCATGTGACGGGCTGCCATTTGCAGGGGATGCTTCTGATCGAAGCGACGCGGCAGATGTTCATTGCGGTGGGGGAAACGCAATATGCCCATCTGGGCGTGCCGCGGAACGGCTATGTCGTCTTTGATCGCATCGAAACCCGGTTCGAGCAATTTGCCTTCCCGTTGCCCGCGCGGCTGCGCCAGACGGTGACCGAGGCGACGCCCCAGCGCGGCGATCGGGTGAAATTCGCCGCGCAGATCGAGATCTTCCAGCCGCAAGGGCGTGTGGCGGTGTCCGAGGTGAGCTACACGATCTTCGATGCGGAGGTTCTGGCGCCGAAAGAGCGGAAACTGGCGCAGCGTGCGGTGGAAGCCGCGTTGGGCGCGCAGGCGGCGGCCGTGGCCAAGCCGGAACGTCGGTCCGCGCAGGCGCAACTGACACGCGCCGAGGCCTGAGCCATGATGCAATCAGATTGCAGGGCAGGCGCTTTCGCCTTCTTCGACGTCGACGAAACGCTCGTCGCCGAAAAGACGATGTTCACGATTCTGGCGCAGATCGGCCATCATCTGCCGGGCTATGACGCACGCGCCCATGCGGCGGCGACGGTGCAGCTGCGCCGCGACGGCGCCGACCGGGCCCGGGTGAACCGCTTCTTTTACAGCGGCCTGAAGGGGTTGGAGGCGTCCCTGGTGCGCGCTGTCGCGCAGGATTACGTCGCGGCGCGTCTGGCGGAAAACGCCACCCGCCCGTTTCTGATCGAAGGGGCGGTGGCGCATATGCAGGCGCTGGCGCGCCGGGGCGTTGCTCCGGTGTTCGTGTCCGGGTCCGCGCGCTGGTTCGTCGAGCCGATCGCGCGGGCGCTGGCGGTTCCGCATGTTCTGGCGACGGAGCTGGCGGTGGACGACGGCGGCAGGCTGACCGGCGCGCTGGCGGGCGACTGCATGATCGGCCCCGGCAAGCGCCGCGCGGTCGAGACGTTCCTGCAGCGGCAGGACACCGATGCCGGGGCCTGTTTCGGTCTGGGGGATCATCCGTCAGATGTCGATTTCCTGTCCCTCCTCGGGCATCCGGCCTTTGTCGCCGGGAACGAGGACGCCGAAGCGATCGCGCGCCGGAATGGCTGGCCGCTGATCCCGAACGCCTGTTTCGAGGAGGTCTGAGACGATGCAGATTTACATCCAACGCCTGCCCCGCATGGTGATCCTCGGGGGGCTCGCCGCCTGGATGAGCATTGCGGCGCTCAACAACATCACGGACACGGCCACCAACCTGTTCCATCTGGACGTGATGACCTCCATGGAGCTGCTCAAGCAGGATGCGCTGCTTGGAAACGGGCTGGAATGGCGGGCGCTTGGCCAGGGCTCGGGGGCGATTTTCCTCTCGGGAGTCGTTCTGTGGCAAATGCTTACCGCGGCGGCCTTGTGGTGGGCGGCGCAGGACGCAGCACGGGGCGTCATCGGGCGTTGCGATGCGGCCAGGCTCTCGTTGTCGGGAAATCTGGCCCTGTCCATGTTTCTGGCGATGTGGCTGAGCTTCCTCTGCGGCGGGCTCTGGTTCGGCTACTGGATGAAGCAGGGCGCCATACAGGGCGTCCATCTGAGCCTCGTCATCCTCTCGCTGGCCGCCCTGCACATCATCAATCTGCCCGCGGGCGAACCGCTGCGCCTCTTTCGCAAAAGCGCGGCGGTGCCCGCCGCCTGAGCCGCCCTTGTCAGGTCGACATTCGTCCGATATCTTCACCTGACGTTAGAAAAGGAAAAGACATGACCGGCACAGCCATGAAGATCGGGGACCTCGCCAAACGGGCCGGTGTCAGCCATCGTACCATCCACTACTATGAATCGCGCGGCCTGATCGCGCCGATGCAGCGCGACGGCGCCTCGCATCGGATGTATGAGGAAGAGGCCCTGCAGCGGCTCGAAAAAATCTCGGCGCTCAAGCATCTTGGGCTTTCGCTTGACGAGATCGAGGAGGTGCTGGATCTCTATTTCGAAGACACGGAAAGCCACCTTGAGGGCAAGAAACGTGTGATCGAGATCCTCAGGGCGCAGTTGGCGAAAACCGATGCGCAGATCGACGAGCTGGCGCAGTTCCGCAGCGATCTGATCCGCAACATCCGCCACATGGAACGCCTGTATCAAGAGGCCCATCCCCGGCAAACTGCCTGACTCCAAGGGGCGTCCGCCCCTTTTTTACCCTAAAACCTTCAGCTAACGTTAGGATAAGAAATGACGTTTCGTCATGCGTCGCTTGTCGTCTTGCTGATGCTCACGGCCCTGATCGTCGTCGGCCAGCTTTACGTCACCATTCCCCTGACCGGGGCCATCGCCCGCCAGTTTGCAACCGATCCGGCGCTGGCCGCCTGGTCGGGCACGGCCTTCGGCTTTGCCTATGCCGCCGGGTTCCTGCTCTGGGGCCCGCTCTCCGACCGCGTCGGGCGGCGGTGGGTGCTGGTTCTGGGCCTTGTGTGCACCGGGGCGGTGACCGCCGCGCTGAGCCAGGCGCAGGGGATCGAGAGCTTTCTGGCCGGGCGGGCCCTGCAGGGCTTCTTCGCCGCGAGCTTCCCGCCGGTTGCGCTCAGCCTTTTGGGCGAGACCCTGCCGCCCGCCCGGCGTGCCTTTGGCATCTCGCTGATAAGTTTCGCTTTCCTGGCGGCGGCCCCGATTGCCCAGGTCGTCGCGGCCGGGATTTCGGTCCCGCTCACCGCTTTCATGCTGCTCCTGGCGCCGGCCTATGTCGCGCTGGCGGCGGGGATCGCGCTGGCGCTGCCCGCCGGGACGAAACCGGCGGCGGTGGCGGCGGCGGGGCAGGACGGCGCGGGGCGGGGCCTGCTTGGCACGCCGCTGATCGTGCTGAGCTGGGGCGCCGCGCTGACCGTGCTGTTCGGTTTCGTGACCTTTCAGGCCGGCACGGCGGCGGGCCTTGGCGGCGGCTTCGATCCGCAGCTTGTGCGCCTGGTCGGACTGCCGCCGCTCGCGCTCAGCCTCTTTGCCGCGGCGATTGCCAGACGTCTCGGCGGTCCGGTGACGGTGTCAGGTCTGGGCCTGATCCTGGCCGCGGCGGGGCTTCTGGTGGCGGGGCTCTCCGGTCCGGTCACGCTGGCTGCGGCGGCGCTGGTCGCGGCCGGGGTCGGGCTTGCGGTGCCGGGGCTGATCGCGACCATCGCCGGGGCGGCGACGCAGACCAACCGCGGCCTTGCCCTTGCGCTTTACACCTTTGCGCTTTTCGTCGGGGCCAGTGTGGCGCCGCCGGCAAGCACGGTGCTGCAACCCCTTGGGCTCTGGCCGCTTTACGGGCTTCCGGCGGCCCTGCTGCTGATCGCGGCGCTGGGGCTGGTTCTGGGGCAGCGCCGTCAATCCCCGACCCTGCAACCGATCCAGAATTGATCCCGAAACGATAGGAGTTTCCCGATGACTGTCACGTCTCTTCTCTCCGCCGTCTTCCTGCAGGCGATGCTGCCTGCCGATTTCGCCCCCGTCGGCCGCGCCGAGATCCTGGTCGATGGCCGTCCGGCCGTGCTGACCCGGGCCCAGCCGCTGGACCAGCCCGAACCGAAGCTGGGCGGCGCGCATGTGTCCAGCGTCGAGGCCGGGGACCGTCTGCTCGGCTATGCGAAGATGACCGCCGAGATGGCCGAAGGACCCTTGCCCGGCAAGGAACGCGCGCAGGAGATCGCGATGCAGTTTCTGCAGGCGCATGCGCCCGATTTGCGCGCCGCCCATCAGATCCACTGGATCGCCCCGCATGAGGAAATGATCTCTGTTGACGGCAAGCGGCTGATCCTGACCGGGATGAAGGTCAAGATGCGCAGCACGTTGCCCGACAAGCTGTGGTTCTGGGTGATCGTCGGGCCGGGCGAAGAGGTCATGGTGTTCGAGCGCGACATCTTCTGGATTTCCCTGCCCGGGCGGCGCCGGACGGAAAAATGGCTGCAGGACGCTTGGCTGGCCGATCACGGCGGGGCCCGGGTTTTCGAGTGAGGCCCCCCCGGCGCATGTCCTTCGGTGCAGGCCCGCCCCCCGCGGGCCTGCGCAGCGCCGGTTCCCGCCTGAGGGGCATCGAGGATGGCCCTCAGGCATGGCCCCGCGCTGCGGGGTTATGGCATTCCGCTTGTGGATCGGGCCGGGCGGCGCAGTCAGTCGAGGCTTAGGGCGAAATCGTCCTTCGGCAGTCGGTTGACGAACCGCTCGGCGATTTCGGTGATCACGATATCGGGCTTCAGCGCCGCGATGAAGTCCCAGTCGAGGCTGGTCGACCAGACGAAATGCACGTCGCGGAAGGTTTCCGACAGCATCGCCGTCAGCAGATGCGGGCGGAATTCGCAAAAGGAATCGCCAAACAGGACAACCCTCTTGGCGATCGCCTGCGGCTGGTCGTTATGGTTGTGCACCATGCAGCCGACGAACCGCGGCGTCCCCTTGGCGAGGCCCTCGCTTTCGTTGTAGCGCACCATCTCGTTGTCGGCCTGCCGCTTCGCCTGCCGCAGCACCCGGCCGAAGCGCGCATGTTCCAGCACCGGCGGCGACAGTTTCGCGCCCAGATCCAGCACCATCTCCTTGCCGGGGCCGGGGCGGGCCTTGCTCAGGTCGCAAGGCGTGACGCCAAGGCTTTCGCACAGGCGCAGATAGGCGACCTGACAGCCCTCGAAGGTCCAGTGGCTGTCGGTCTTGAAGAAGAACGCATCCGACCCTTGGGCATCGCCGCCGCCGGGCTCCACCCGCGCCGCCCAGTTGCCGCGATCGCCGCGCAGGTCGGGCAGGATATCGACGCAAAGCGTGTCATCGGGAAAGGCCCGGGCGAACCGTGCCGCCGGGTGTTGGTCGAAATATCGCAACGGCGCGGTCAGGTGCTGCGGATAGACCGAGATCTTGTCGGGCACGACAAGGTGACGATACTGCGCCCCGATCTGCGCGCACCGGGCCGCACGGCCCCGCAGCAGTGTCACCCAGCCCGCAAGTTCCGGGGCCCCGAAATAGCCCGGGTCGGTGTAGTAGCGGCTGACATCGTTGGAACCGTCCCACAGGAACAACCAGCCATCGCGACCGCGCAGGATGCCGTTTTCCACGGACAGGCTGCCAGTGTCGCTTCTGCCGGGCGGAAATGTTTCGATACTCATATGGAGAAGTCCTCTTGCGACTTTTGCGGCGGTCCGGCCGATCGGGTGCCGAAAGCCCGGGGATCTGGCGCGCAGGGCGGCCAGCCAGTTGCTCGTGACAGGCTGTTGCTGGCGGAACAACGCCGCAAGGCCCCGCGCCGAAGGCAGGGTCACAACCTTGCTGAGTCTGATGTCCCGATCTCGCCCCATGGCTGCTCTTTTGGGCCTCCGCCTGCGGTTTTCACAATGTCATCTCCACCGGGGACAGACAAGGCTGACAAAAACGGCAGACGGGAAGCCCGTCTGCCGTCGAAATGCACCCTGGTGTGGCGCCTCAGGCGACCACGAAGAAATCGGCGTTGGTCAGCGCAAGGCCGGTCCCAAGTGTCGCCACAAGCACCCGGGCGGTTCCGCCGGTGCCATCGGCGTCATACCAAACCGAGCCGGTGTCGGTTTCGTAGATGATCCGGTCCAGCGCATCGGTCGCCAGACCCGTGGTGTTCTTGGTGAAGGCACTGGCGACCAGCGTGCCGGTGGCCGCGATGCCGCCGAAGACCGACCGGTCGATGCGGATCGTGTCATCGACGACGCTGAAATCGGTGATGCGGTCGGCATTGGCCGCGGTCACCGCGACGTTGAACAGGAACGTGTCCTGGCCCGCGCCGCCGATCAGCGTGTCCTGCCCGGTGCTGCCATCGATGAAGTCGTTGCCGGTGCTGCCGTCCAGCTTGTCGTTGCCGGCGCCGCCGCGCAAAGTGTCGTTGCCGCCGCGCGACATCAGCGTGTTGTTCGCGTTGTTGCCCATGAGCAGGTCATTGCCGTTGCCGGTGACGCCGATCTCGATCACCGTGCCGCGGGCAATGCCGACGTTGCCCACCAGACCGGCCAGGTTCGAGAAGCTGCCGGGGGCGAGATTGAGCGTCTGATTGACGTTCGAGAAGCTGAAATCGATGGTGTCGCGGCCGCCGGCATCATAGATCGTCATCGTCACCGGATCGCCGCCATAGGTCGCGGAGGTGCCCGCCACGAGGCTGTCGAACAGCGTTTCCAGATAGCCGCCGACGTTCGAATTCCGGCCATAGACCGTGCTGCCCGCGGTGGTGGTCGAGGCGCCATACATCGACTGGATCGCGATGATGTCGGCCATCATCGCCGACATGACCCAGGCAAAGGAGACCCCGGTGGTCGGGTTGTCGTCCTGATCGAAATAGGACATGATCGACAGGTGCCAGCTGTCATTGACGAAGGTCGTATCGTCGGGATAGGTCGCCGAGCCGTTGTAGGCGCCCTGATGGCCCAGCCCCAGCGCGTGCCCGATCTCGTGGATGTAGGTCTGCAGGCTGTAGCCGTCCATCGTGGTGCCGTAATTGGCGATCCAGGCGGTGTCGATGTTCACGAAGGAACTGTTGATCGTCGTGCCGGTGGTGTTCGAGGTCGAATAGGCGCCGGAATCCGAATCGTCGAATTCGATGTCGGCGGTGCCGGTCGTTTCGACGAAGACGAGATTGGCCGTGGCGGACCAGGCCTGCAGCGCCCAGCGCGCCAGCTGCTGCCCCTCGGCGGTCAGGTTGTGCAGATCGACGGTGATGACATTGTCCGACGTGGTGTCGAAGCGGCGCGCCTGCTCGCCATTGCCGGTCCAGAAGCCGTTCACCAGAAAATCGGCCAGAGTGTCGAGCGACGCCGGGGCCACCTGGGCCGCCGTCAGCGCATAGCTGCCGATATAGGAGCCATATCCCGCCGCTTCGAGGAAATACGTCCCCGAGGTGGTCGCGGTGAAGGTGATCTGCGAATTGGTGCCGTTGGCATCGTCGTTGTAGGCAATCTGGTTGCCCGCGGCATCGTAAAGTCGCAGATAGGTGTCGCTCAGCGTGCCGCCGTTCAGGTTGAACTGATAGGTCTGCCCCGCCACGAGATTGATCCGCACGCCGTCCCGGTCGCCCGAGGCCGCGATCGCCCCGTTGAACGTGTCCCCGACACTCATCGTGTAGGTCGTGCTGGTCCCTGCACCGGCATCTGCGCCCTCGTTCACCGCCGCGTAAAGAGGCTCTGCCGCGGCAGTGCGCAAAAATTCGCTGATCTGTCGTGTCATCGGTGTATTCCCTTCCCCAATTCTTCAGGCAGGCCTATCGGGCAATCGGGCTTGCGTCCCAAAGGCTTTGAAAGAACCCGCTGATCATGCGTGCGTTCAAATCGCGATCCATCACGCTGAGCGCCCTGGTCTCGCCCGTTTTCCAGTCCTCGCCGGGGTGCCGCCATTCCAGATGCGCGGCAATCCCGTTTTTCTTCAGCCGCTCGACATGCAGCCGAACGGCGGTTGTCATGTCCGGAGGCGTTTCCGCCTCGACCAGCTCGACCTTGCGGTCCGGCAGGCTGGTCGCGATCACCTCCTGCAGCAACCCGCACAGATCCGCCACCTCGGCGGTCTGCGGCAGGCAGCTCAGGGCAAGGCCCGGGTCAGCATTGACCTGGACGGGGGCAAGACCTGCGCCCATCATCACCAGAACCCTCCCGAATGCGATCAATTGCGTCACCACCCAATTGCGTCACCACCACCATGGCAGCCTAACTGCCGCAGGGGCACCTGTCTATCCTGTTGACGGGTCAGCGGCTGAAGCAATCGGCGCGGCCATCGGCCTTGATCGTGGCGGCGCCATCGGCGATCTGATTGGCCCGTTTCGACACATACCGCGAGGGCCGGGCGGCGTTGCGATCTTTCGGATCGGGCAGCACCGCGGCCAGCAGCGCCGCCTGTCGCGGGGTCAGTTTCGCCGGGGTGGTGCGGAAGTAATGGAAGGCGGCGGCATTGACGCCGAACACGCCCTCGCCGAATTCCGCAACGTTCAGATAGACTTCCAATATCCGCCGCTTGGTCCAGACCGCCTCGACCGCCGGCGTCAGAAGTGCTTCAAGCGCCTTGCGCAGCCAGCTGCGGCCCTGCCACAGGAAGACGTTCTTCGTCACCTGTTGCGACAGCGTGGAGGCCCCGCGATTGGCGCCCTTGTCGATCGCCTGCCGGATCGCCCCCATGTCGAAGCCCCAATGGGTGCAGAAATTCGCATCCTCGGCGGCCACGACCGACCGGGCCATCACCGGGGCGATGTCCTCGAAATCGGTCCATTCCTGATCGAGTTTGCCCAGCCGCTGCTTCTCGCTCCACATCGTGAAGGTCGTCGGCGGGTCCAGCACGTCATAAAGCACGATCAGCGCCAGATAGGCGGCCAGAATGCCGAGGCTGATCCGCGCCGTCCAGGCCGCCACAAAGCGCAGCGGCGCACGCACAAGCGCCCTGGCAGAGGCCGCGGGCCCCGGGGGAATCGTCGCTTTGATCGGGTGTTTCCTGCGTGCCGTCATGTCGTCATCTGTCACGCCCCGGGGGAGCCGGTCAAGCCGCGCCCGAATGCGAAAGGGCGGGGTCACCGGACCCCGCCCCCCTGTCATTTTCGCCCGCTCATTCGGCCGGAACCGCCTTCGGCTCGTCGGTCAGCGGATGCGGCAGATGCACCAGCATTTCCTTGGGGCAGACCTGCAGGAAGTTTGCCCGCTCGGCCTCCCAGTTCGACAGGATCGCCTTCGCCTTGGCCGAGCCGGTCTCGGCGGCGTGCCGTTCGATCAGGCCCTTGAGCTGCGCTTCCCAATGCGGATGGCCCAGCCCGCAGGTGACAAGGCTTTCAAGGTTCATGTAATCCTCGGCCAGGTTGTCCGGGTCATAGAGATAGGCCATGCCGCCGGTCATGCCCGCGCCGAAGTTGGCGCCGATCCGGCCAAGGATCACCGCAACGCCGCCGGTCATGTATTCGCAACCGTTCGAGCCGCAGCCCTCGACCACCACCTTGGCGCCCGAGTTGCGCACGGCAAAGCGTTCGCCCGCCCGGCCCGCCGCGAACAGATAGCCATCGGTCGCGCCGTACAGCACGGTGTTGCCGATGATCGTGTTTTCGGCCGCGGTCAGCGGGCTGGACATCGGCGGACGCACCACGATGATCCCGCCCGAGAGCCCCTTGCCGACATAGTCGTTGGCATCGCCCGAAACCTCCAGCTTCAGCCCCTGAGCCGCAAACGCGCCCAGCGACTGCCCGCAGGACCCGGTCAGCTTCACCGTCAGATGATCGGGCTGCAGCGCGTTGCGCATCCCGAAGTTCTTGACGATATGGCTCGAGGCCCGCGTCCCGATCGTGCGCAAAGTGTTGCGCACGGCATAGGACAGCTGCATCTTCTCGCCGTCCTCGAAGAAGCGGTGACCATCCTTGATGATCTCGGCATCGAGCGTGTCAGGCACGAAGTTGCGCGGTTTCGACCGGTCATAGACGATCTTGTCCCAGCCATCGACGGTGATCAGAAGCGGGTTCAGGTCGAGGTCGTCAAGGTGGGCAGAGCCGCGGTTCACCTGCGTCAGCAGATCCGCCCGGCCGATGATCTCATCCATCGAACGCGCGCCGATCGAGGCCAGCAGTTCCCGCACTTCCTGCGCGTAGAAGGTGATCAGGTTCACCACCTTGTCCGCCGTGCCGGTGAATTTGGCGCGCAGTTTCGGGTCCTGCGTGCACACGCCCACCGGGCAGGTGTTCGACTGGCACTGACGCACCATGATGCAGCCCATGGCGATCAGCGCGGCGGTGCCGATGCCGTATTCCTCGGCCCCCATCATCGCCGCCATCACGATATCGCGGCCGGTGCGCAGACCGCCATCGGTGCGCAAAGTCACCCGCTCGCGCAGGTTGTTCATCGCCAGCACCTGATGCGCCTCGGTCAGGCCCATCTCCCACGGCAGACCGGCGTATTTGATCGAGGTGGCGGGCGAGGCCCCGGTGCCGCCATTGTGGCCCGAGATCAGGATGATGTCGGCTTTCGCCTTCGCCACCCCGGCCGCAATCGTGCCGACGCCGGAAGACGCCACCAGCTTCACCGTCACCTTGGCGCGCGGGTTGATCTGCTTGAGGTCATAGATCAGCTGCGCCAGATCTTCGATCGAGTAGATGTCATGGTGCGGCGGCGGCGAAATCAGCGTCACGCCCTTGGTCGAGTGCCGCAGCCGCGCAATGAGTTCGGTCACCTTCATGCCCGGAAGCTGGCCACCCTCGCCGGGTTTGGCGCCCTGGGCCACCTTGATTTCCAGCTCTTCGCAGGCGTTCAGATATTCCGCGGTGACGCCAAAGCGCCCCGAGGCCACCTGCTTGATCTTGGCGGACGGGTTGTCGCCGTTCGGTTCGGGCACGAAATGCGCCGGATCCTCGCCGCCTTCGCCGCTGTCAGACTTGGCGCCGATGCGGTTCATCGCGACGTTCAGAAGCTTGTGCGCCTCGGGCGAGAGCGCGCCGAGCGACATCCCCGGCGTCACGAACCGCTTGCGGATCGCGGTGATGCTTTCGACTTCCTCGATCGGCACCGGACGGCCCAAAGGCTTGATGTCCAGCAGATCGCGGATGTGGATCGGCGGATTGGCCCGCATCATCGCGGAATATTGCTTCCACAGATCGAAGCTCGAGCGGTCGCAGGCCGCTTGCAGCATGTGCATGGTCTGCGCTTCCCAGGCGTGTTTCTCGCCCGATTTCCGCGCCTTGTAGAAACCGCCGATCGGCAGCACGTCCTGACCGCCCAGCCAGCCCTTGCCATGCACCTGTTCCAGCTTGTGCTGGATGCCGTGCAGACCGATCCCCGAAATGCGGCTTTGCATGCCCGGGAAATATTCGGCGACCATGGCGCGGCTCAGCCCCACGGCTTCGAAGTTCAGACCGCCGCGGTAAGACGAGATGATCGAGATCCCCATCTTCGACATGATCTTCAAAAGCCCCGCGTCGATCGCATCGCGATAGCGGCGCAGCGCGTCTTCCAGCGTGCCGTCCAGCAACCCGCGGTCGATCCGGTCGGCAATGCTGTCCTGCGCCAGATAGGGGTTCACCGTCGTCGCGCCCGAGCCGATCAGCACGGCGAAGTAATGGCTGTCGATGCATTCGGCCGAGCGCACGTTGATCGAGGTGAAGGTCCGCAGCCCCTTGCGGGTCAGCCAGGAATGCACCGCCGACGTCGCAAGGATCATCGGCATCGCGACTTTCGACGGGCTTTGATGTTCATCCGTCAGCACAAGGTGCGACGCGCCCGAGCGCACGGCATCCTCGGCCTCGGCGCGGATGCGTTCCAGCCCCTCGCGCAGGGCTTCCTGATCGGCGCCCGCCGGGAAGGTGCAGTCGATCTGCGCCACTTTCGCGCCGAAGGTCTTCATCATCGCCGCAAATTCGGTGTTGGCGATGAAGGGGCTTTCGAGGATCCAGATGTCGGTCTGCGAGCCGTCCTCATCCAGCACGTTCTTCAGGTTGCCAAAGCGCGTCTTCAGCGACATCACCCGGCTTTCGCGCAAGGAGTCGATCGGCGGGTTGGTGACCTGGCTGAAGTTCTGCCGGAAGAAATGGCTCAGCGGGCGGTATTGCTTCGACAGAACCGCGGGCGGCGTGTCGTCGCCCATCGAGGCCACGGCTTCCTTGCCATCCTCGGCCATGGGCGCAAGGATGTTTTCCAGTTCCTCGACCGAATAGCCTGCCGCGATCTGGCGCTTGCGCAGATCGGCGCCGGTGTAGACGGCCTTTTCCGGCACGTCGCGCAGGATCGCGTTCAGATCGACGACCTTCTCGACCCATTCGCCAAAGGGTTGGCTGTTCGCCAGTCGGTTCTTGATGTCCTTGTCGTGGTAGAGCTTGCCCTCGCGCATGTCGACGGCGATCATCTGCCCCGGCCCGAGCGCGCCTTTTTCGCGCACGTTCATCTCATCGACCGGCACCATCCCGGCTTCCGACCCGGCAATCAGCATGCCGTCGCCGGTCACCACATAGCGCATCGGACGCAGGCCGTTGCGGTCAAGTCCGCCGCAGACCCAGCGACCATCGGTCATCGCCAAGGCGGCCGGACCGTCCCAGGGCTCCATCACCGAGTTGCAATAGGCATACATGTGCTGCCAGGCCTTCGGCATGTCGGTCGTGGCTTTCGACCAGGCTTCCGGCACCAGCATGGTTTTCGTCATCGGCGCCGAGCGGCCCGAGCGCACCATCACCTCGAAGACCGCATCGAGCGCACCAGAGTCGGACACCCCCGCCGGGATGATCGGCTTGATGTCCTCGGCCGCATCCCCGAACGCCGTCGAGGCCATGCGGATCTCGTGGCTTTTCATCCAGTTGATGTTGCCCTTGATCGTGTTGATCTCGCCGTTATGGGCGAGCATGCGGAAGGGCTGCGCCAGCCACCATTGCGGGAAGGTGTTGGTCGAATAGCGCTGGTGATAGATCGCGAAGGCCGATTCAAAGCGGTCGTCCTTCAGATCCGGGTAGAATTCGGCCACCTGTTCGGCCAGCATCATGCCCTTGTAGATGATCGAGCGGCACGACAGCGAACAGATGTAGAGCCCCGCGATCTGCGCGGCGATCGCGGCTTTCTCGATCCGGCGGCGGATCACGTAAAGCTCGCGCTCAAAAGTCTCGTCGTCGATGTCCTTTTCGCAGCGGATCAGGATCTGTTCGATCTCGGGACGGGTGGCATTGGCCTTGTCGCCCAGAACGCCGGTGTTCACCGGCACGTGGCGCCAGCCGTAGATGTAATGGCCCATCCGCAGCACTTCGGATTCGACGATCGTGCGGCAGCGTTCCTGCGCGCCGAAATCGGTGCGCGGCAGGAAGATCTGCCCGACGGCGATGCGTTTTTCCATGTCGGGCTCATGCCCGGTGCGGCGGATCTGGTCGTAGAAGAAGGGCACCGGGATCTGCACATGGATGCCCGCGCCGTCGCCGGTCTTGCCGTCGGCATCGACCGCGCCGCGGTGCCAGATCGCCTTCAGCGCATCGATGCCCGAGGCGACGACCTTGCGGCTGGCCTTGCCATCCAGCGCCACCACAAGCCCGACGCCGCAGGACGAATGCTCGTCCTCGGCCTTGTAAAGGGCGTTTTCGTCCATCCACTTGCGCTTGGCTTCCTCGGCGGCAACCCAGGCTTCGTCGTAGTTCGTCATCTCAAGGCCTCCTTCGAGGGATGGTCAAGCGACAGATCGGTCATCATCATGTCGCAGTCATATTGCGGTGTGGCGGCGGCGAAATCGGCGTCGCCGGGAAAGGCGAAGGTCACCGGCCCTTCGGCGGTGGTGACCCGGTCGCCGAAGCCGTTTTCATAGGTCTCGGTCTGGGCAAAGAAGACGCGCATCTGCCGGCTGATCACCTGCATCCCCTTGCGGGTGGCGACGGTGTTGCCTGCCTCGTCCTCGATCTCCATCTCGAAGACGCAGCGTTCAAGGGGCACGCCGTCAATGCTGGTGCTTTCGCCGGTCAGCTGGTCGAAGCCCTTGAAGCGTTGCACCCGCCCGGTGCTGGTCCGGGTGATGAAGTCGTAATCGTCGCGGCCCGTCGCCAGAAGCGTGCTGAACGAGGCATTGTCCGCAGACCCCGCCGCATCCAGCTTTTCCACCGTGCCGTCCTTCAGGCTGACCGATTCCAGCCAGCGGGTTTCCGCATCGGTGCGGCTGACGAAGAATTCGCCCTCGCCATCGGCGATGGAGACCCATTGATCGCCCGGGGCATCGCCCGCGCAGGTGTAGTAATTCGCCACCTGACAGGCGTGCATCTGCACCGTGGTTTGCAGCGTGCAGCCCGGCGGCGGGGTGAATTTGGGCTCTGCCAGCGCGGGCAGGGCGGCGAAAAGCCCCCAGATCGCGGCCAGAATGCCCCCAAGACCTGCCCAATGCCGAAGCATGGCTTTGTCCTTTCGCGGATTGCGGATCACTCGGCGGCGACGCGACCGGCGCCGTCGAGGTATTTCACCATCTCTGCCCCGGCCTCGCGGCCATCGCGGATCGCCCAGACCACAAGCGAGGCCCCGCGCACGATGTCGCCCACGGCATAGACGCCGGGCAGGCTGGTCGCATGGGTGCCGAAGCTGGCCTTGACCGTGCCCCAGCGCGTGGTTTCCAGCGCCGAGACATTCCACAAGGCGGGCAGGTCCTCGGGCTCGAAGCCCAGCGCGGTGATCACCAGATCGGCCGGTTCTTCATAGAGGCCGCCCTCGATCGGTTCGGGGCTTTGACGGCCCGAGGCGTCGGGGGCGCCCAGACGCATGCGCTGCACGGTGACGCTGTCGACCGGATTGCCGGAAAACGCCTTCGGCGCCGACAGCCAGACGAATTCCGCGCCTTCTTCCTCGGCATTCGTCACTTCGCGCTGGCTGCCCGGCATGTTGGCGCGGTCGCGGCGATACAGGCATTTGACCGAGGTCGCGCCCTGACGAATCGCCGTGCGGACGCAGTCCATCGCGGTGTCGCCGCCGCCGATCACCAGCACGCGCTTGCCGGTGGCGTTCAGCGTGCCGTCGTCGAATTCGGCCACGTCATCGCCGAAGCTCTTCTTGTTCGAGGCGGTCAGATAGTCGATGGCGCGCACGATCCCCTTGGCTTCCGAACCGGGGTCGGTCAGCGCGCGGGTCTTGTAGACGCCGGTCGCGATCAACACCGCATCATGCTTGCCGCGGATCGCGTCAAAGGAAATGTCGGTGCCGACATTGCAGTTCAGCACGAATGCGACGCCGCCCTGTTCCAGCTGGCGGACGCGGTTCATCACCACATCCTTTTCCAGCTTGAAGCCGGGGATGCCATAGGTCAGCAGCCCGCCCGCGCGGTCGTTGCGGTCATAGACCGTCACCTGCACGCCCGCCCGGCGCAGTACGTCGGCCGCGGCCAGACCGCCGGGGCCCGCGCCGATGATGCCGACCGATTCCGGCCGCTCGATGGCGGGGGCGATCGGCTTCACCCAGCCGCGCTCCCAAGCCGTGTCGGTGATGTATTTCTCGATCGCGCCGATGGTCACGGTGCCATGGCCCGAGTTTTCAATGACGCAATTGCCTTCGCACAGACGGTCCTGCGGGCAGATGCGGCCGCAGATTTCCGGGAAGCTGTTGGTGGTCTGGCTGACCTGATAGGCCTCTTCCAGACGGCCCTCGGCGGTCAGCCGCAGCCAGTCGGGGATGTTGTTGTGCAGCGGGCAATGCGCGTGGCAATAGGGCACGCCGCATTGGCTGCACCGGCCCGCCTGTTCCGCCGCCTTCGCATCGGCGAATTCGGCGTAGATCTCGTCGAAGTCATGGGTGCGCGCGGTGGCATCGCGTTTTTCCGGCGTCTCTTTCGCCGTCGTGACGAATTTGAGCATGCGTTGCTGAGCCATGGCTGCGCCTCCCACTGGGGTCAATTCGGGAGGCCTTGTTACACCCGGCCCGATCAAAATAAAAGTCAGCAGCTATGACCTTAAATGGGGATTTATCGTCGCAACCGCCCCTTGATGGGGGTTGAAGGGGAAATAATGCGGCAGCTATGCTTACCTAACGCGAAAAACCGATAAGGATCTTGTGCAAAATCGGGGTGATTCGGTTCTTTTGGAAAGCTCAGACCAGAACGCCCGCCGCGCCCAGTGCCAACAGCACGCCGCCAAAGACGATGCGATAGATCGCGAAGAAGGTGAAGCGATGCGACTGGATGTAGGTCAGCAGCCATTTCACCGCGACGAAGGCGGTCACGGTGGAGACGGCAAAGCCGATGCCGAGCGCGGTCCAGTCCTCGGCCGGGCCGCCGCCCTTGAGGGTCTTCAGCAGCTCGTAGCCGGTGGCGGCATACATCGTCGGAATGCCGACGAGGAAAGCGAATTCGGTGGCAGCGGCGCGGTTCGTCGTGCCCATCAGCATGGCGACAAAGATCGTCGCGCCAGATCGCGAGGTGCCCGGAAACACCCCGGCGATGATCTGCGCCACCCCCACGGCGATGGCGACGCGCAGGGTGATCGTGGCGCAATCGGGTTTCTTGCCCGCCAGCCATTCGGCCACAATCATCCAGACCCCGCCCAGCACCAGCGCCCAGGCGATCGGCATCACGGTTTCGGGCAGCTCGAAGCCGAGCTTCTTCACCACCAGCCCCAGAACCGCGGTGATCCCGAAGGCCACGGCAAGCTTGATCAGGTAATCGCGGTTTTCCGGCTGGCCAAGGCCCAGAAAGAGCCCGGTGATCCGGCGCCAGTAGATCAGCGTCACAGCCAGGATGGCGCCCGCCTGAATCGCGATGTTGTAGGTGTCCGACCGTGCCCCCAGCCAGGTCTCGGCCAGCAGCAGATGCCCGGTGGAGGAGATCGGCAGGAATTCCGTGATCCCCTCGATCACCCCCAGGACGACATCGGCCAGATAAGACAAGACTTACACCTTTTTCACGTTCTTGGCCGAAGCCTGGATCGCCTCATATTGCCCATGCGGGCGGAAACGCCAGAGGTAATCGGGCAGCACCGCCGCCATCGGCGTCGGCGTGAAGCCCAGATCGGCGAAAGTCTTCGCGGATTTGCCCACCACATTGTGACGGCCGAGGTTCTTCAGCTGGTCGGTGGTCAGGATGCGGTTGGTGATCAGCCCGCCGGTCAGCCATTGCACGGTATCGCCCAGCGCCGCGGTGGTGCGGGCGACGACATGCGGCAGGCCGATGACGATGTTCTTGCGCCCGATCACGCTCAGCATCAGCTTCATGATGTCTTCGAAGGTCTCGACATCGGGGCCGCCCAGTTCATAGACCCCCTCGGCCTCGCCCAGGATGCCCTGCACCGCGGCGGCGGCGACGTCATCGACATAGACGGGCTGGAATTTCGTCAAAGGCGCGGTGATCGGCAGGAACGGGCCGAATTTCGCCATCGCGGCGAAGCGGTTGAAGAACCCGTCCTCGGTCCCGAAGATCACCGAGGGGCGCAGGATCACCGCCTTGGGGAAGGATTTCAGCACCGCAAGCTCGCCCCAGCCCTTGGTGCGGGAATAGGCGCTGTCCGATTCGTTGTCGGCGCCGATCGCGGAGATGTGAACAAGCTTCGCGACGCCCAGCTCGGCGGCGATGCGGGCGATCCGCCCGGCGCCATCGGCCTGCACGTCCATGAAGGTGTTGCGGCCTTCGTTGACCAGGATGCCGACGCAGTTCACCACCGCATCCGCGCCCTGCATCGCCAGACGCACCGAGGCATCGTCGCGGATGTTGCAGAAAACCGGTTCGACCTGACCCACGGCGCCATAGGGTTTGACGAACAGCGCCTCGTTCGGACGGCGCACGGCGACGCGGACGCGCCAGCCCTCTTTCGCCATGCGTCGGGCAATGTAACGCCCCACGAATCCCGAACCGCCGTAGATGGTGACAAGCTTCGACATCGTTTCCGTCCTCATTGCATACCGTCGTGCACTGATTTAGCCGCAGGACCCCGGTCAAACAAGCCCTGCGTGGTCAGAGGGTAGGGCATCTGACAGGTCGGTCAAATTTTTCTTGCGGACCCCTGTTGACACTCCCCGCGGGCCCGGCTAAACCCCGGCTCACGAAGACGCCCAGATGGCGGAATTGGTAGACGCGCTGGTTTCAGGTACCAGTGCCGCAAGGCGTGGAGGTTCGAGTCCTCTTCTGGGCACCATTCCTACGGCAAGCCGTGCAATCTCAATGAGATGCACGGCTTTCTGTTTTTCTGCGCCCGGCTGTCGTGCAGTGGATCGCGGCGGATCCCGAGCGCAGGTCACCCTGCCTTTCCAAAGATGGTTTCGACCGGCTCTGTCGGCTGCGAAAAGACCGTTGCGGGCCGCAGGACGGGGCCGACTGCCGCCCCCGATCGACCGGCCGCAAGGTCCCGACGCAAGCCCCCGCGCGACGCCGCGCCCGCAACGCAGACTGCCCCCTGGGCGTGTCAAACTGGGCGTGTCAGACGGCCATGCCGATCCGACCTCTTCCAAGGTCCGGGCCGAGGCTCATGCCCCCTGTCCTGCCGTTCAGGGCCTGTCGGCAACCGGTCGATCCGGTTGCGCGACGGCGGCGCTTACTTGCCCAGTTCCGGCCAGACGCAGTCGATCCCGAAGGCAGTGCAGAAGCGCTCGTAATCCGGCTGCATGATGTGAAACAGCCGGTCATAGGTCGCCTGCGAGATGTCCTTCAGGGTCGACTTGTTGCTGTGCTTGATCTCGACGAAGCTGTCGTTCCAGATCGGATCGACGCCGACATGTTCGAACATCCGCCGCACCGTCGTTTTCGGATCGTTGCGCAGTTGCGTGTTGTCGATCACCAGCAGCCGGTCGCCGAAGATGCCCGCGTAGCGTTGCGCCTTGGCCATGTACAGGCTGAAGCCGATGATATGCATGTAGTTGCTTTGAATCGCGCCGATGCCCGGCATCATCCTGGCAAGGTCGCGGTTGAAGAACATGTCCGGGGTCATGTCCAGCAGCGCGGGCACCTTGTTCACCACCTGCAGGTGCCGGAAATGCGAGATCGCGCGCTCGACCGGGTTGCGGGTGATCAGGATCAGCTTGCCCTTCGGGTTGTAGCGGTCGATCAGCCGCGGCAGCAACGGGGTGTTGCAGGCATCGAAATAGGTCGGGCTGGCATCGACATAATGCTGCCCGGCGGGCAGGCCCTCGAAATGGCGGTGATACCAGTCGTCGCCTTCCGCATAGTTCAGCGAGAAATAGTGGATTTCCTTCTGCGTGCCGGAATGGATCTGCGGATGTTCGGTCAGGATGCGGTGCAAGGCGGTGGTCCCGCCCTTCATCGTGCCGATGATGAAGATGTCGGGCCGGTTGATGATCTGGGTCATGCTTCTATTGCCTTAAACTGCCACGGCGACATTGACGGCCCGGGGGCCGGTCTGCCCCCCGGCGGCCGGGAGACCGTGCTTGAGGAGAGAGGGCGCAGCGGTTTCTGCGCGGGGCGAGTGCGGAAAAGCCGCGAGAGGGGTCATGCTTTTCCCGTTCCCGTCAGGCCGAACTGCACCGCCAGCTCGGCAATGTAGTCGGCGGCCTTTTGCTGTTGCGCGGCGCCAAGCCCGTGCCGGGTCAGGATGTCGCGCTGCACCGCTTCGATCTCGGCCAGTTGCCTGGCGTCGAAATTCGAGATCGTGACGCTGTTCTGATGCCGCCGGTGGATGTTCTTCGAGGCGGTGTTGAAGGCGATCCCGCCCCGTTCCAGCAGCCACAGATAGACCAGCCAGTCACCGACGAAGCGCACCGATTCCAGCTCGGCGCGATGCTCGCTCAGAACCGCGCGCAGCGCCCCGGCCGCCATCACCACCCCCGAGGCATTCGGGATCGTGTTCTTCAGATAGAGCACCTCGGAGATTTCCTCGGCGCCGTCGCGGCAATAGTTCTGCGCCCAATGCGTCGGGCTGATCTTGTCGGTGTAGTAGCGGTAATTCGCCGCCAGCGGCGTGCCGTTCTCGTCGATCTGCGCCGAGTCGGTATAGGACAGCACCGTCCCCGGTTTCTCGAAGCCGCGCATCGCGGTGGTCAGGAAATCGGGCTCGGCCAGATCGTCGGCCTCGGCGATCCAGACGTAATCGCCCTGCGTCAGCTCCAGCCCCTTGATCCATTGCCGGAACACGTTGCCCGAATTGACCGCGTTCGGGACGATGCGGATCGGCCGTCCGCAGCGCGCGGCAAAGGCGCGGATGCGCTCCAGGCTGTCGTCGGTGGAGCGGTCGTCAAGCACGATGATTTCGTAGATCGGGAAATCCTGCGCCAGAACCGACTGCAGCCGGTCCTCGATGTAGCGGCCATAGTTGTAGTTCGGCACGACCACCGAGACCCGCGGCACATGCCGCCCCGAAAGCCGCAGCAGATCCAGCGTGTATTTGGTGAAATCGGCCTCGGCCTCGATGTAGTCGCGCGCCGCCGTCACCATCTGCCCGCGCCGCTCGGGGTGGTCGATCAGGCTTTCGACGGCCCGGGCCATCCCGGCCGGGTCCTGACCGCCGACGGCCAGCGCCAGACCGCGCTCGGCCAGCACTTCGCAGCCGGTGGTGCCCGAGAACATCACGCAGGGCAGACGGGCCGCCATCGCCTCCAGCACGACCGAGGGGAAGGGATCCTCGCGCGAGGACAGCAGGAACACGTCCGAGGCGGCATAGAAGGGAACCGGATCCTGTTGCCGGCCCAGGAAGCGCATGTGCTCGGCCACGCCCAGTTCGCGGGCCAGCGCCTCGATCTGCATCTGGAAGGGGACGTCGGCATGGCCGATCCAGATGCCCTGCACCTTGCGTCCGACCTCGCGCAGCCGCGCCAGCGCGCGCACGAACAGATCGCCGCCCTTGCGGTGATCGACATAGCCCACGCCCAGAAGCAGCGTCGTGTCGGCGTCGAGGCCCAGTTCGGCGCGCAGCCGGGCGCGATGCTGCGCCAGCGCGTCCGAGGAAGCCAGCTCGTGCAGGTAAAGCCCCTGCGGCCGGACCTGCGCCTGCGCCAGCGCGCGGCCCAGATAGGCTTCGAATTGCGCCTGCACCAGCGGCGCCGGGAAGACGATCTGATCTGCATGATCGGCCGCCAGCGTCATCTGATGACGCAGGCCCATCTGATCATAGACCGAGGCCATCTCGTGGATCAGCGCCACGGTGCGATAGCCCGCCTCGCGCAGCATCGGCAGGATCTCGGCGCTGACGGTGGTGTTGACGATCGCCACCTGCGCATCTTCGGTGCGCAGCCGCCGCAGCAGGCGGATGCTGTTCTCGCCCGCCAGCGCCGGATCGTCGAGCACGACGACCTGCGCATATTGCGCATATTGCGTCACCATCTGCCCGCCCTGCAGCAGGAGGATCGTCACCTTGAAGCCGTTTTGCGCGTAGTTCCGCGCCAGGTTCAACAACAGGATCTGCGCCCCGTGCGGATGCGCGTCATGGCCGACCAGCGTCACCATCCGCGGCACTTCGACCGGGTTCAGCGCCGCCCGCGAGGCGTCCAGATAGGCATAGCCATATTTCGTGTCGGGCTCGAGATGCGCGCCCTCGGCCCATTCGTTCCAGGCATTGACGAAGATCACCCGCTCGTCGGGGGTGCGGGCATCGGCCAGCGTCCGGGTGACGGCGTTTTCCAGCCAGACCCGATACTCGGCCGGGTTCGAATTGGCAAAGATCGCGCCCTTGTTCTTGCGCCGCGCGGTGTTGTCCCAGGACGGGCAGACCGAGCGGTAAAGCTTGTAGTCGGGCATCGGATAATTGCGCGAGCGTTCGACATAGGACCGCCAGTCATAGATGATGCCCTCAAACTCGGGCGAGAGCCCCGGCACGCGGTCGGTCAGATTGTCGGGCGCATAGTTGTTGGGCGGGAATTCCACCGCCGCATCAAAGCCGTATTCCGCCGGATCGACGGTTTCGAAGCTTTGCGGATAGGCCAGATAGATCTCGCCGACGCCGTTCTTGCGGCACCAGTCGCGCCAGCGCGCCGAGGTCTCGGCGACGTTCGGCATCAGGCTGGGCCGATACAGCAGGATCAGCGGCTTGCCGTCGATGCGGATATAGCGCGGATCGCGCAGATAGGGCGCCAGCTCGATGATGAAATCCAGATCGTCTTCGGGGCTGTGGTTTTGCGAGATCAGCAGCTCCTGATCCAGCCCGTCCCAGCGCCGCGACCAGTTCTCGTTCGCCCAGCAGATGCAAAAGGGGAAATCGAGATCGGGGGTGTCCAGCCAGTTCCGCACCGGCTTTTCCAGAAGCCGCTTGCCGCCGAACCAGTACCAGTAGAAGCAGAAGCCGCCGATGCCGTAAAGCTGCGCCAGCTCGATCTGCTTGCGCTGCACATCGGTATCCAGAAGGTTGTACTGGCCCAGTTCCGGCACCGGCTCATGCGGCTGGTGATGACCGGGGAATTGCGGTTGCGCCGGGCCGACATTCGTCCATTCGGTGAAGCCCTTGCCCCACCAGGCGTCGTTTTCCGCGATGGCGTGGAACTGCGGCAGGTAAAAGGCGATCAGCCGCGCCTTCGGATGGCTCAGATCGGTGGTCGGACGGCGGGGCACGAAGGTGTTCGTCTCGGCGATCAGAACCGGCGCGGGCGGCATCGGTTCGGGCGCCACCGGGGCGGGGGCTGCGGGCGCGGGCACCGCTTCGGCGGCGACCGGTTGCACCGGGTCCGCGGCGGCGACGGGCGCCGCGACGGGCATAGCGACGGGCATCGCGACCGGGGCGGGGGGCACGGGCTGGGCCACCGGCTGGAACTGCGCCTGTTGCCGCTGGATCGCCTGCAGCTGCGCCGCGACCGCCTCGCGTTCGCGTTTCGCCTCTTGCCAAGCCTGATAGAACTGTGTGCTGCCCAGAAGGAAGCCGGTCTTGCTCAGCACCTTGTCCTTGAAGCGCAGCTTGCGCGCCATCGGCACCGGCAGGTAATGCCAGACGAACCGCGCCGTCGCCGAGGCCGAGCGGCGGCTGTTGCGATGGATCCAGCGCGCGCCGGTCACCACCACCCGCATCGGCGCGGTGATCCGCCACGAGGTGCTGGAGCGCAGCATCGCGATCGTCGTCTCGTGCTGGGCGATCACCCGGTCCAGATGCGCGATGTGGTGATAAAGCGCCTGCATCTGCACATGGTTCTGCTCGCGCTCGCCGATCAGCTGCGTGTCGCGTTCATGCAGCAGCGCCTGCACATGCGCCAGCTCTCCGGCGCGGGCCTGCAGTTGCTGCAAAATGTCGGTGCGGTCGGCCAGGGTCTGGTCCAGCCGCAGGCTCCGCTCGGTCAGCTGGCCGCGGGTTTCGGTCAGTTGCCCATGCGCCTCGGCCAGATGTTCGCGCGTCTGCGACAGCTGCCCGCGGGTCTGGGTCAGCTGGCCCAGCGTCTCGGTCAGCTGGCTCCGGGTCTCGATCAGCTCTCCGTGGGTCTCGCTCAGGTGCTCGCGGGTCTCGACCAGCTGGCCGGAGGTGTCGGAAAGTTTCGTGCGGGTCTGGCTCAGCTCCTCGCGGGTGCCGGTCAGCTGCGCGAAGGTCTCGGACAGCTTCGTGCGGGTGCCGGTCAGCTCTTCGCGGGTTTCGGTCAGCAGCCCGCGCGTCTCGGTCAGCAGGCCGCGGGTTTCCGACAGCTGACCGCGGGTATCCAGCAACTGCTCGCGGGTGTCGGTCAGCTGGTCGAAGGTTTCGGTGAATTTCCCGCGGGTTTCGATCAGCTCCTCGCGGGTGCCGGTCAGCGCCGCCCGGGTTTCGGTCAGCAGCCCGTGGGTTCCGGCCAGCTGGTCGCGGGTTTCCGACAGCTGCGCCGAGGTGTCGGACAGCTTGACGCGGGTTTCGGTCAGCGCGTCACGGGTTTCGATCAGCCGGTCCTGGGTCTCGGTCAGCTGGTCGCGGGTTTCGGTCAGCCGCCCGCGGGTTTCGGTCAGCTCCTCGCGGGTGCCGGCCAGATGCTGATGGACGTCGCCAAGGCGGGTTTCGACCGCCAGCCGTTCGCCCCGTTCGGTGTCCAGAGCCCCGGACACCGCCGCCAGCTGCGCGGTCGTCTCGGCCTTGTCGGCGGCGGCTTCGGTCAGCGCCTGTTCGGCCGTGTTCAGCCGGGACGCCAGATCGTCGCGCTCCGCTTGCAGATGCTCGATCTGCGTCTGGCTGGCCGCCAGCTTCGCCTCGAGATCGGCCAGACGCAGCATCAGATCCTGTTCCAGCTGCCAGCGTTCGGTCTCGATGCGGCTGCGTTCCGCCAGACCGGCCTCCAGCTTCGCCCGGGCCTGCGACAGCTGTTCTTCGAGCTGGGCGATGCGGGTCTGCGTCGCCTCATCCTGGACGGTCCGCTCGGCAGAGCTTTCCTCAAGCCGCTTCGTGGCATCGTCAAGACGCTGCTGCAGCATCTGGCCAGTGTTGCCAAGTTCCGCCAGCCGCGCATTCAGGGCGTTGATCTCGGTGACCTTTTCGCTCAGCAGGCTTTGCGCCTGCATCAGCTCTTCGGTCCGCATCCGCACCGCATTCTCGCGTTCCGCCAGCCGCGCGCTCAGATCCGAGATGAAGGACTCGTTCTTGCGGTTCAGCTCGGCAACGGTGCTGTGCAGCTCCCAGATGCCGCCGACATTGCGGGTCATGTCCTCGTACCGGACCTGCAGGTCGAGATGCTCGGTCTCAAGCGTGCGCAGCGTCGTCTGCACCTGCGCCAGCAGCCGGTCGGCCTCGCGCTGGGTCGGCAGCGTCAGGCGCTCCATCTCGTCGAGCTGCGCGCGCAGCCCGTCGAAGCGCTCCATCACCTCGGCCTTGTTCGGATCGGCGCAAAGATCGGCCAGCGCGCGGTAGATCGTCAGCGCCATCCCCGAGGTGAAATCGATCGCTGCAAGCGTGTCGATTTCGCCCTGATGGTGGCGGTGCTCCTCGGAGATGAAGGAATCCGCCTCTTCGGCGATCTCGTCGATCCGGCCCAGACGCTCCAGCCCGAGATCCCGGCTGAGCCGTTCCGTCTCGGTCGCCCAGTCCGCCATCAGGCCCGCATAATCGACGAAGCTGCGCCGCAGGCCGCGGCTGAACAGTTCGGCATCCAGCACATGGCGCATCCAGAGCAGCACGCCGCGCCGCAGCGGAATCCGGTCGCGGCTTTCCAGCGACCGCGCCACGTCCAGCGGGTTGCGATAAGGCAGGATGACGCGGGTTTCGAACCCTTCCTCGGACAGCGCGTCAAGGATCGGCTGCGCCAGTCGGCAGACCCGCGGTTCCTTGAGCACCAGACTGTAGCGGCTGCCCTTTTCCGTCCGCAGCCAGCCGCGCAGGTCGCTGCGATAGGCCGCCAGGACATCTTCGGGCACGGCCTCGAGATCGACATGCGACCAGTCGGACCAGGCGCTGCCGATCTTCGTCAGGAAGTCCTCGTTGAGCGTGTTCAGAACGAGGGGCTCCCAATGGCCGGTCGGGTTGCTCTCGTTCGCGCCGATCAGCTCGGCGGGCAGGGCATAGCCCGCGATGTTCAGCAGGCGGCTGAGCATGCTGGTGCCGGAGCGGTGCATGCCAAGCACAAGCAGGCAGATCGGCGTCGTGCTTTGGGCCTTGCGCTTGCGTCCTGCCGAAGACGTGCTTGCCGGAGAGCTGCTTGCCTGCACGGGCCGACGCGACGTGGAGGCTTTTACCGGACTTGCAGCGTTTCCGACATTCTTTGGCCCAAGGTTTTTCATGCTTTGCCTTTGCTGTAATTCCGATATTCGGGCGTGCGGCAACTGTGTCCGGCTGAAAATCGGGTGTAACGGGACCGGGCACGCCGTCAAGTCTGTTTGCGTCATTGCAGCGCCGTTCCGCGCTGCTTGCCCTGAGTTTCAGCGTTCCGAGAGGATTTTGCGGTGGTGACGATGCAACAGGATCATCCCCAGCGCGCCGATCAGCAGCGAAACCCCGTAGACGTAGGTTTCGGAAACATAGACCGCGTCATAAGTGTCATAAATGCCCTTGCGCATCATCATGACGACATGGGTCGGCGGCACCAGCAGGCTGATGATCCGCACCGGTTCGGGCATGTTGTCGATCAGGAACAGCACCCCCGCCACCAGGAACATCGGCCGGTTCAGCACCGCCCAGACCATCTGCCAGGCCGGAAAGGTGCTCATCAGATAGCAGTTCAGCAATCCGACCGCGGTGCCCAGCGCGATGAGCATGCCCCAGGCGCGGCCAAGCGCCAGGAAATCGAGGTTGATCTGGCTGTGCTGCATGGCGATGGCGACGGCGATGACGATGGCGAAGACCTGCAGCTGCGTCAGCGTCGTCAGGATCAGCCGCGCCGCGATCGCGTCGATGTAGGTCACGCTTGGATAGGCCAGCAACGCCTTGGAAAAGCGGATCGACATCGCGACGTTGATCGAGATCGCGTTGTAGGCGGTCAGCGTCAGATACCCGCTGGCGTAGAACAGGATGAAGCTCTGCCCCAGCGGCGGCTTGTGCACGATCATCGAGAACACCACCGAAAGCAGCGCGATGGCCGCCACTGGTTCCGCGACGGTCCAGAAATAGCCGCCGATGGACTTGCCGTAGGTCGTCGTCATCTCGCGCAGGATCAGCGCGAAGACGGCGCGGGCGCCGATCAGCCTGCCCCGGTTGGTCCGGACGGAAACTGCGGCTTTTGCCATGGAAACGGGCCTCCGAGGGGGGGTTCAGCGAGAATTTCCTAGTGCTTTTTTGCTTGCAATGCGAGGGACAAATAACCATGAGTTGCGTCACCTCGATGGCGCGACGGGAGTAAGGGCGATTAACAAGCAGCTGTCGGAAGCGGCCGATGCCGCGGTCAAACGCGCACCGAAGCCGATCCCAAATCCGGCTGCGGCAAGGCCGCGGTTCCGGCACAAGGTTCTGTTGTCCAGCTTTGTCCTGGGCGTCGTCGCCCCGACCGTTCTGGCCGTCGTCTATCTGTATCTGATCGCCGCCGATCAATATGCCTCGAAGGTGGGCTTCACCGTCCATTCCGAAGACATGAGTTCCGCCGGTGCGCTGCTGGGCGGGCTGTCGATGCTGACGCAAAGCAGCTCCTCGGATGCCGAGGTGGTCTACGAATTCATCCAGAGCCGCACCCTGGTCGAGCGGATCAACCGCAAGATCGATCTGGCGCAGGTGTTTTCGCGTCCCGCCTTCGATCCGGTCTTCACTTATGACCCCGACGGCACGATCGAGGATCTGGTCGACTACTGGCAGCGGATGGTGCGGATTTCCTATGCCTCGAACAGCGGCCTGATCGAAGTCGAGAGCCGCGCCTTCACCCGCGAGGATGCCCTGGCGATCGCCCGCGAGATCGTCGCGGAATCGACCGCGGTGATCAACGAGATGTCGGCGATCGCCCGCGAGGATGCCACCCGCTACGCGCGCGAAGAACTGGCCGTGGCGATCGAGCGGCTGAAACAGGCGCGCGAGGAACGCACCCGGTTCCGCTCGAAGACCCGGCTGATCGATCCGGCGGCGGATGTGCAGGGGCAGATGGGGCTGATGACCTCGCTCGAGCAGCAGCTGGCGCAGGCCTATATCGACCTGAACCTGACGCTGGAAACCTCCTCGGGCGACGATCCGCGGGTGTCGCAGTCGCGCCGCCGCATCGACGTGATCCAGACGCTGATCGAACAGGAAAAAAGCAAGTTCGGCATGGGGGACACGGAAAACCCCGATGTGGAATCGACCGAGGATTACCCGACGCTGATGGCCGAATACGAACGGCTGAGCGTCGATGTCGAATATGCGAATTCGGCCTATCTGGCGGCGATGGCCTCGCTCGATTCGGCCAAGGCCGAGGCGCAGCGGCAAAGCCGCTATCTGGCCAGCTACACGACGCCCTCGATGGCCGAGGCCTCGACCTATCCGCGGCGCGGTCTGATTGCCGGGCTGACGGCGGTGTTCCTGACGCTGGCCTGGTCGATCTGCGTCCTGATCTTCTACAGTCTGCGCGACAGGCGCTGAGCCGATGATCGAGCTGCGGAGCCTGAACAAGACCTTCCGGCTGAACGGGGTGTCGAAAACGGTCGCGCGCGACATCAACTTCGTCTTTCCGACGGGCGAGGCGGTGGCGCTTCTGGGCGGCAATGGCGCGGGCAAATCCACCATGCTCAGCATGATCGCGGGCACGGTCGAGCCGGACAGCGGCGAGGTGCTTTCGGACGGGTCGGTGTCCTGGCCGATCGGCTTTGCCGGCAGCTTTCACGGCGATCTGACCGGGGCGCAGAACGTGCGCTTCATCGCCCGGGTCTACGGCATCGACACCGACGAGGCGATCCGCTTCTGCCGCGACTTCGCCGATCTGGGCCAGCATTTCCACCTGCCGACGCGGACCTATTCCTCGGGGATGCGGTCCCGGCTGGCCTTTGCCATGTCGATGGCCGTGCCCTTCGACACCTATCTGATCGACGAGGTGATGTCGGTCGGCGACACCTCGTTCAAGTCGAAGTGCCAATCCTTCATGCAGGAGCGGCTGAAGACCTCGAGCGCGATCATCGTCTCGCACCAGTTCGGGGAACTCAAGCGGCTCTGCGCCTCGGGGGTCTATCTGGAGGGCGGGCAGCTTTATTACTACCCCGAGGTCGGCCAGGCGATCGAGCATTACCAGAAGGCGATGCAGCGCAACGCCGCCCGGACGCCCGGCGGCGTCTGAGATCCGTTGCCGATCCGCGGTCCCGGGCGCGCGCCGCTGTGCGGGCATCTTTACCTTCCCGCGGGAAAGCTGGGGCCGTTCATCACCCGCGGAGATCACCATGGCCGATCAAACCCCGCTTCTGGGGCTGCCCCTCCTCCTGCCGTCGCAGGCGCAAAAGCATGTCACCCACAACGAGGCGCTGAGCCTGCTCGATGCGATCGTGCAGCTTGCGGTGCTGGACCGGACGCTGACGGTGCCGCCCGCCTCGCCGCAGACCGGCGACCGCCACATCGTCGCCGCGGGCGGGGCGGCGGCCTGGACCGGGCAGGACGGGGCGGTAGCGCTCTGGACCGGCAGCGGCTGGCTCTTCGCGGTGCCGCAGCCGGGCTGGACGGCGCGGGATCTGTCCGACGGGGCGTTGCTGATGTTCGACGGCAGCGCCTGGGGGCTGGCGCCGGTCGAGACCGACAACCTGCCCGGGCTGGGCATCAATACCAGCCATGACGCCACGAACCGGCTGGCGGTCCAGGCCGCGGCGACGCTGCTCAGTCACGAGGGCGCGGGGCATCAGCTGAAGCTCAACAAGGCGCTGCCCACCGATACCGCAAGCCTGCTGTTCCAGACCTCCTGGTCGGGCCGGGCCGAGATGGGCACGACGGGCAGCGACAGTTTCGCGATCAAGGTCAGCGCCGATGGCACGGCCTGGAAGACCGCGTTCAGCTTTGCCGGAGCGACGGGGCTGGTGTCGGGCCTGGCGGTGCAGCAGTCGCGGACCGATGTGACGGCGGGGCGGCTGATGCGGGCGGATTGGGGCTACGGGCCGGGCAATCTGCTGGGCACGGTGGCGCAAAGCGCGGGCGTGCCGACGGGGGCGGTGCTGGAGCGCGGCACCACCACGAACGGCGACTACATCCGTTTCGCCGATGGCACGCAGATCTGTTTCGCGCAGCGCTCGCTCGGCTCGATCATCGCGCAGGGCGCGGGGTCCTTTGCCGCGCCCTACAGGACCGCCGATGTCAGCTGGACCTACCCCAAGGTCTTCGTCGCCGCGCCGGTGGTGATCTGCCGCGGCGTGGCGCCGACCGGCCTGACCCAGGACCGGCGCAGCTGCGCGGGTTGCGTCGGCGATCTGGATGCCACGGCGGCGGCGGGCATCCATGTCGTGCGGCTGGGCGGTGCGGCCAATGCCGATGTCTTCAAGGCCGATCTGATCGCCCTCGGCCGCTGGGTCTAAAGCCGTCGCAGCAGCGCCCCGGCATAAAGGGAAAGCTGCCCGCGCAGGCCTTGCCGGTAAAAGCCCGCGCGGCGGATCGCGGCAAGGCTTTGCAGCGGCGGCAGGGCGCGGGCCTGTTCAAAGGCGCTCAGCAGGGCGCGGTTTTCCGGCGTCAGCAGATCCTCGATCGTGCGCAGCGCGGCGATGTTGCGTTTGCACCAGTCGGAAAACCGCCCCGTCACCAGCATATGCGCCCGCATCAGCGTGGCCAGCGCGCCGCGGTTCGCGCCGATCACATTGCCCTCGTGCTGACGATAAAGCAGATGCGGCGTGTTGTCGAAGATCACCCGGCCGCCGATGCCGGTGATCACCTGATAGATCCACCAGTCATGGATCACCGTATCGGTGGTGCGCAGGGCGGCGGCACGGATCGCCTCGGCCCCGGCGCGGTTGAGCACCATCGTATTGCCGCCCGCGATGTTCTGCACCAAAGCATGCGCAAAAGAGGCGGGCCGGGGGGCGCCGCGAGAGAGCCGGTGCCCGGTCAGGTCCTCGTTCACCTCGAAGGAGCGGCCGCAGTAAAGCGCCGGTTGCCCGTCGGGCAAAGGCGCCAGCGCCGCCGCCGCGACCTGCAGTTTTTCCGGCAGCCAGACATCGTCCTGATCGGAAATCGCCCAAAGATCGGTTTCGACCGGCAGGCGCAGCAGCGACAGGAAATTCTGCGCCGCCCCGGCCCGCGGCCCGGCCCGCAGCGTGACGGCGATCTCGGGATGGGCGGCGGCCCAGTCGGTCAGCACCTGCACCGTCGCATCGGTCGAGCCGTCATCGCTGACGATCAGCCTTGCGGGCACAAGACTTTGCGCGGCGAAACTGTCGAGCTGCGGCACCAGCCGGGTTGCCCCGTTCCAGGTCGCCATCAGGATCGTGACCGAGGCCACCGCCCCTCACCCTTCCAGCAGCTTGCGCAGATAATCGCCGTAATCGTTCTTGCCGAACAGCTTCGCCCGGGCGCGCAGGCCCTCGGCATCGATCCAGCCGCGTTCAAAGGCGATCTCGTCCGGGCTGCCGGTCTGCAGGCCCTGCCGTTTTTCCAGCGTGCGGACGAAATTGCCCGCATCCAGCAGGCTGCCATGCGTGCCGGTATCAAGCCAGGCATAGCCGCGGCCCATCGGACAGACCCGCAGGCTGCCCTCGGCCAGATACATTTCCAGAAGCGTGACGATTTCCAGCTCGCCCCGCGCCGAGGGCGTGACCTTGCGGGCGCGTTCGGGGGCGCTGCCATCGAGGAAGTAAAGCCCGGTCACCGCAAAGTTCGACGGCGGCACCGGCGGTTTTTCGATGATCGCCCGGACCTTGCCCTCGGTGTCGAAATCCACCACACCATAGCGTTCCGGATCGGCGACGCGATAGCCGAAGACGGTGCCGCCGGTCGCATGGGCATCGGCCTCGGCCAGCAGCGCCGAAAGCCCGTGGCCGAAAAAGATGTTGTCGCCCAGCACCATCGCCGAGGGGGCGCCGTCCAGGAATTCCTCGGCCAGGATATAGGCCTGCGCCAGACCGTCGGGCGAGGGCTGCGCGATATAGGTCAGGCTGAGACCCCATTGCGAACCGTCGCCCAGCGTGCGCTTGAACTGCTCCTGATCGATCGGCGTGGTGATGATCGCGATCTCGCGGATCCCCGCCAGCATCAGCACCGAGAGCGGATAATAGACCATCGGCTTGTCATAGATCGGCAGAAGCTGCTTCGAGACGCCGATGGTGATCGGATAAAGCCGCGTGCCCGAGCCCCCGGCCAGAATGATACCCTTGCGTGTCGTCATTTCAAATCTCCAGTTCTTTCAAAACTTTGGAAAGACCGACCTGCCAGTCGGGCGGGGCGATGCCGAAATCGCGCGTCAGCGCCGTGCAGTCCATCCGGCTGTTGAGCGGGCGCAGCGCAGGCGTCGGATAGGCCGCGGTCGGAATGCCCGTCACCGCCACCTTGCGCCCGGCCCGGGCAAAGATCTCGCGGGCGAAATCGGCCCAGCTGACCCAGGGGCTGCCGCCGAAATGATAGGTGCCGCCGGGCTGTCCGGCGACCATCTTCTGCGCCATGATGACCAGCGCCGCCGCGATGTCGGCCGCGGGGGTCGGACCGCCGATCTGGTCTTCGACCACGTTCAGCGCGTCGCGGCTCTCGCTCAGCCGCAGCATGGTCTTCACGAAATTCGCCCCATGCGCGGAAAACACCCAGGAGGTGCGCAGGATCGCCGCAGCGCCGCCCGCCGCGCGGACGCCCTGTTCCCCGGCCAGCTTGCTGCGGCCATAGGCATTTTGCGGCGCCACCGGATCGGTCTCGACCCAGGGCGCGCTGCCCGCGCCGGAAAAGACGTAATCGGTCGAGACATGCAGGAAGGGGATGCCCCTTGCCGCCGCCGCCCGGGCCATCGCCGCGGGGGCATCGCCATTCACCACCGTCGCCGCGGCTTCCTCGGCCTCGGCCTTGTCCACCGCGGTCCAGGCGGCGGCATTGATCACCGCCGCGGCGTCGCTGTCGCGGATCGCGGCCGCGCAGGCCTCGGGATCGGCAAGATCGGCCTGCTCGCGTCCCAGAAACACGGCCTGCGGCAGCTGGCGTTGCAATTCTGTCGCGACCTGACCCGTCCGACCAAACACGAGAACCTTCATTTTCAGCCCCTGACCCGAGTGTTGAAACGCATGTCGAGCCCGTCGAACAGACCCGGTTGACCGATCGCCCGCGCGAAGGCGGGCAGGATGTCGCCCTCTTCGGCGCAAATCCGGTCGTAATCCAGCACCACCGGCGTGCCGATCCCCTGCCAGAAGGCCAGGATCGCCGCGGTGTCGTAATACCAGGCGCCATCGGTGCTGTGATCGTCGGGCAGCGCCTTTTGCAGGTCCCAGTTGCCGGTCTTGCGCAGCTGATCGGCGCGCGAAGCCCGCCAGTCGTCCGGATTGCGCAGGGCGATCAGCGGCACGATCCGCGCAAAGCCTGCGGCAAGGCTGCTTTGCAGCGCAAAGGCCTCGAGCGGCGTGCGCAGCAGGCAGAATTCCTCGCTGCTGATGATCATGTCCGGGGCGGTCCCGCGCATCGCCGCGATCTCGGCGGGAACCGCGGCAAGCCGGGCCAGATCGGGCAGCGGCTCGCCAAGGCTTACCCGCGGGGTCGAGCGGATCTCGGGACGCAGGAAGGTGTTCGCCAGGGACCAGGCGTTCGATTTGGAATGAACCGCAATACCCGCCGCCCGCAGCGGGCCGGTCGAACGCTGCAACGCCCGCTGGATCGAGGTCGTCCCGGTCTTGTGGGTGCCGACATGCAGCCAGAGCGTGCCCGTTCCCGCGTGGTTCACCCCTTGACCCCCAATCGCTGGCCGACGCCGTCGCGGTTCTGCAACGCCCGCCACCAGCTTTCGTTCGCCAGATACCAGTCGACGGTGCGTTCCAGCCCCTCTTCGACCGTGACCGAGGGCCGCCAGCCCAGTTCGGTGCGGATCCGCGTCGGGTCGATCGCATAACGGGCGTCATGGCCGGGGCGATCGGTGACGAAGGTGATCTGATCGGCATAGCTGCCCGCGGCCTTCGGGCGCTTGCGGTCGAGGATCGCGCAGAGGGTGCGGACCAGTTCGAGGTTGGTGCGCTCGTTCTCGCCGCCGATGTTGTAACTGCGCCCGACCGCGCCCTTTTCGACCACGGTCAGCAGCGCATCGGCGTGATCCTCGACATAAAGCCAGTCGCGGATGTTCGAGCCGTCGCCATAGATCGGCAGCGCCTTGCCCGCCAGCGCGTTCAGGATGATCACCGGGATCAGCTTTTCCGGGAAATGGAACGGCCCGTAATTGTTCGAGCAATTCGTCAGCACCACGGGCAGGCCATAGGTCTCGTGCCAGGCGCGGACCAGATGATCCGAGCCCGCCTTCGAGGCCGAATAGGGGCTGCGCGGATCATAGGGCGTGTCTTCGGTGAACTTGACCGCGGGGTCATGCGGCAGGGACCCGAAGACCTCGTCGGTGGAGATGTGATGGAAGCGGAAGCTCTCGGGACGACCGCGGCCTTCCCAATGCTGCCGGGCGGCCTGCAGCATCTGATAGGTGCCCATCACATTCGTCTCGATGAAGACGCCCGGCCCGTCGATCGAGCGGTCGACATGGCTTTCCGCCGCCAGATGCATCACCGCATCGGGCTGATGGCGGTCCAGAATGGCGGCGATGGCGGCGCCGTCGCGGATGTCGGCCTGTTCAAACGCATAAAGCGGCGCGCTGGCGACCGAGGCGACGTTGTCGAGACAGGCGGCATAGGTCAGGGCATCGACATTGACCACGGCATGACCGCGCGCGATCGCCAGACGCACCACCGCGGAGCCGATGAACCCTGCCCCCCCGGTCACGAGAATCTTCATGGCAAATTCCATTTCTTCTGGTTTGAAACAGGCTTACTTGCGCAGATTGCAAAGGACAACCGACCTTTGCAATCCTGTCGGTGTGGTCTCAGCCCTGCCAGGTGAAGGCGCTGTCGAAATCGGCGATCCGCCCCGCGACCGCATCCTTGGCCGACAGCACCGGCTCCAGATCGCCCATGCCCCAGTCGATGCCGATATCGGGGTCGTTCCAGATCAGCGCGCCCTCGGTTTCCGGGTGATAGTAATCCGAGCATTTGTAGATGATCTCGGTTTCCGGCGCGCGGGTGACGAAGCCATGCGCGAAGCCCTTGGGCACCAGCAGTTGACGGCCGTTTTCAAAGCTCAGCTCGGCGCCGAACCACTGCCCGTAGGTGGGCGAGCCCTTGCGGATGTCGACCGCGACATCGAAAAGACAGCCCTTGCCGCAGCGCACCAGCTTGTCCTGCGCATGCGGGGGGGTCTGGAAATGCAGGCCGCGGATCGTGCCCACGGTCATCGACAGCGAATGGTTGTCCTGCACGAAGACGGTGTCGATCCCGTGCTCGGCCAGCGCCTTGGCCGAGTAGCTTTCGGAGAAGAAGCCCCGGTGGTCGCCGAAGCGGCGGGGGGTGATCAGTTTGACACCGGCAAGCGGCGTGTCTTCGACGAGCATCGCGGTCCTCGTTGCAAGATGGGTTCCGCGCCTGCTTAACAATTGCTTGCGCCAAAGTCACCCGGCCTGTCGCAAGCCCCGTCGTCAGACCAGCAGGTAATGCGTCTCGCCGCCGATCTGAATCGTCAGCCGCTGCAGGCTTTCGGCATCCACCACCGTCCAGACCGCGGCGCCGGTCGGGCGATGGATGAGCTGCACGTCCCGCACCGCGGCGTCACCGCCCAGATTGACCCATCGGAGCCCGAACTCGCCGATCTGCGCCCCGGCGCGGGTGAAGACAAGCCGGTCGTCGGCGCCGTAATCGGAGATCCAGTCGGTGCCCGCCCCGGCCGAGCCGTCATGCAGGAAGACATCCTTGCCCAGCCCGCCGGTCAGCAGGTCGTTGCCGCTCTCGCCGAAAAGCCAGTCGTCGCCGTCGCCGCCGTCAAGCAGGTCGGCGCCGCTGCCGCCGCGCAGGGTGTCGTTGCCGCTGTCGCCGCGCAGGGTGTCGGCCCCCGCGCCGCCCCAAAGCGCGTCATCGCCGCCGCCGCCCGACAGGCTGTCGGCCAGATCTTCGGGCGTGCCGGTTTCCATCCCGCCATAAAGGCTGTCATTGCCCGATCCGCCCAGAAGCGTGTCGGCCCCGGCGCCGCCGCTGAGCAGATTGACCCCGGCGCCGCCCTCGATCCGGTCGTTGCCCGCGTCGCCCCGCAGCGTGTCGTCCCCCGCGTCGCCCAAAAGCGTGTCATTGCCCGCGCCGCCGCCAAGGAAGTCGTTGCCCTCGCCGCCCGAAAGCCGATCGTCGTCGCCACCGCCGTTCAGGTTGTCGTTGCCCGCCCCGCCCAGCAGCGTGTCGCGGCCGATGTCGCCCAGCAGCCTGTCGGCGCCGCCATCGCCGACGAGGGAATCGTCGCCCGTCGCGCCGTTGAGCACGTCGATGTCCTCGCCGCCGGTCAGCGTGTCATTGCCGTTGCCGCCGTTCATCCGGTTCGCGCCCTCGCCCCCGACCAGGGAATCGTCGCCGTCATTGCCCGCGATCGTGTCATTGCCGCTGTCGCCGAAAATCACGTCATTGCCGCCACCGCCCTGGATCATGTCGCTTGACTCGAGGCCGCGGATCGTGTCGGCCCGGCTGCTGCCGATCAGGGTGTCGCGGCCGATCGTGCCGGACAACGCGCCGCCGCCGCTGCCCGCCACGATCCGCTCGCCCTGCAGCTCGCCCAGCATCAGCAGCCGGTCGGGCAGGCCGAAGCTCAGCCCGGCCCAGATGTCGCTCAGCGCCAGCGGCCGCCCGGTCGCGGAAACGATCTCGATCTCGGTGCCGCCAAAGGACAGCAGCAGGCCGCGGTCGGTGGGCGTGGCGATCAGCTGCGCGGTCGAGCGCAGCATCGGCAGGCCGCTGAGATCGATGCGGTCGCCGGGGCTGTAATCCATCACATATTGCCGATTGACGGAGCTGCGGATCACGAACGTGTCGTTGCCCGCGCCGCCGAACATCACCGTGCTGCCCGGGCCCGAGACCAGAACGTCCTCGCCCGCGAGCCCCATCAGCGTGTCGCCGCCGCTGGTGTTGGCCACCAGCAGATCATCAAGCGCGGAGCCGTCGCGGCGCAGGCTGCCGCTGGGGGCGCCGTTCACCGTCACGCCCAGAGCGGCCAGATCGATGCGCAACAGGCTCAGCCCGGATTGGGCGCCCGAGGCGACGAAAATCTGCAGCTCGGTGCCGACCAGGGTCATCGCCACGGTGGTGATGTCCTGCAGGCCAAGCCCGGTGCCGTCCTCCAGGGTCTGCAGCTGCACCAGCCGCCCGTCGGGCAGAAGCGTGAACAGGGTCAGCCCGTCATCGCCGCCGCCAGCCACCACGAAGACCCGGCCCCGCACGGCGATCGCCTCCAGAGCGGTGATCGTGCCGAAGCGGCTGTCGAGCGTGTCCATCAGGTGATCGGTCGGGCGCAGGCTGCCGGTCGCGGTCAGTTCCATCACCGAAATCGTGCCGCTGCCGCCCGCGCCCAAAAGCACGAAGGTCTTGCCGAAGGCGGCGATCGTGGTCATCACGGTGGGGTCGTTCACGCCCAGCCCGTTCGACGCCCCGAGCGTGCCGACCTGCACCAGCGCGCCATTGGCGCCGACGCGATAGCTGGCGACACCGTCGAAGCCGCAATCGGCGCGCAGCAGGAACTCCTGTCCGGCCACCGCCACCATCTCGAGCAGCACCTGCCCGCCGACCGTCCCGCCCGAGGGGCTGGCGGTGCCCGAAACCCAGCGCGGAATGCCGTCGGCGTCGATCGCATAGCCGTTCAACACCCCGCTGATCGCGTCGGAAACATAGATCATGTCGGCGCCACTGGCGATTTCCGCCGTCAGCAGGCCGTTTTGCAGCCACGGGGAATGCGCGTCGTTCAGCCGGATCGTCGTCTGGCGGCCCAGATCGCCGGAGGCGTCGGAATTGCTGCTCAGCAGATCGCCGCCCTGGGTGACGCCAAAGATGATCCGAGTGTAGCCGTTGAACGTGGCCCAGGACAGATCCAGCGCCGCCATCCCGGCAAGGCTGCCCGGGAAGTAGAAACTGTCGGCGACGCTTGGCACGGCGCCGGCGCCGATCCGCCAGGCCAGGATGCCGCCATTGCTGCCGGTCACGCTGTAAAGGAAGGTTCCCGAAGCCGTCGCGACGATTTCGAGTCGTTCGATATTCGTGTCGAGCAGGGAGAACCCGGACTCGACCCGTCTTGTGAAAGCAATCCGCATCGCACACCCCCCAAGATGAGCAGGGGCAGGCTCTGCCGTCGCGTCGTCCCGGCCGTGTCGCGATCACGGCGAAATTATGACTCTTGGACGCAATTTTGCGCAAATCGCCAATCTGGAAACGGTCCGTTTCGGCGCCAACCTTGGCCGGTCTCGGCGCGATCCTGTCGCTCGGTGCTTGCCAAGCGCGCAAGGACGGGTCTAATCGGCGCATGACCCAATTTGCCCTTGCCGCCCTTGCCGCCACCCGCGCCCTGCGCACGCTCTTCGAGCCGACGCCCTTGCAGCGCAACGATTTCCTGTCCAAACGCTACGAGGCCGAGATCTGGCTGAAGCGCGAAGACCTGACGCCGGTGCGCAGCTACAAGCTGCGCGGCGCCTTCACCGCGATGCGCAAGCTGCTGGAGATCACCCCCGAGGCGCGGCAGTTCGTCTGTGCCAGCGCGGGCAATCACGCGCAGGGCGTGGCCTTTGCCTGCCGCCATTTCGGCGTGCAGGGGACGATCTTCATGCCGGTGACGACGCCGCAGCAGAAGATCGACAAGACCCGCACCTTTGGCGGCGATGCGGTCGAGATCGTGCTGACGGGCGATTATTTCGATCAGACGCTGGCGGCCTCGCAGAAATTCTGTGCCGAGGCGGGGGCGCATTTCCTCTCGCCCTTCGACGACGAGAACGTGATCGAGGGCCAGGCCTCGGTGGGGGTCGAGATCCTCGATCAGCTTGGCCGCGCGCCCGATCTGGTCATTCTGCCGGTGGGCGGCGGCGGTCTGGCGGCGGGGGTGACGGGCTATCTGCGCGCGACGGCACCGCAGACGGGCTATCGCTTCGTCGAGCCGCAGGGCGGCGCCAGCCTGACCGCGGCGGTGACGGCGGGAACGCCGGTGACGCTCAAGCATGTCAACAGCTTTGTCGATGGCGCGGCGGTGGCGCGGATCGGGGCCTTGCCGCTTGCGGCGCTGGATTGGGTGACCCCCGAAGAAATCCTGCTGGCGCCGGAAGATCGCATCTGCCTGACCATGCTCGAGATGCTGAACCACGAGGGGATCGTGCTGGAACCGGCCGGGGCGCTGGCGCTGAACGTGCTGCCCGAACTGGCCGAGCAGATCCGCGGCAAGACCGTGGTCTGCGTGACGTCGGGGGGGAATTTCGATTTCGAGCGGCTGCCCGAGGTCAAGGAACGGGCGCAGCGCTATTCCGGACTGAAGAAATATTTCATCCTGCGGATGCCGCAGCGGCCGGGGGCGTTGCGCGAATTCCTGTCGATGCTGGGGCCGGAAGACGACATCGCGCGGTTCGAATATCTGAAGAAATCCGCCCGCAACTTCGGCTCGGTGCTGATCGGCATCGAGACGAAGCAGGCGGGCGCCTTCGATGCGCTGACGCAAAAGCTGGATGCCGCGGGCTTTGATTACCGCGACATCACCGACGATTCCGCGATCGCCGAATTCCTGATCTGAGCCTCAGGCGGCGGACAGGAATTCGTCGACCCGGCCCATGAAGATGTCCTTCGAGCGGCCGTAACAGTCGAGCACGGCGGGAATGTCCACCGTCGCGGCATTGCCCGCGGCGCAGCGGCGTTCGCCGTCCTGACAGATCGCCCCGAAGTCGCGAAAGCCCAGATTCCAGGCCGACCCCTTGAGGAAATGCAGCTCGTCGCCCAGCTTGTCCGGCTTGCGGCCCAGGTTCATCACCACATTCTCGACCTCGTCGAGAAACAGCTCGAGCACTTCGGCAAACCCTTCGGCGCCGATTTCGGATCGCAACTCGGCGACCCGTTCCCAATCGATCATAGTTCCCTCCACAGAGCCCTTTTCTTCACCACAGCGAAAGGCTACGGGCCATTCCTTGCGGAAGCTTTAACCCCCGATCAGGATTACGGCGATTCACCTGTTCTTAAGGTCGATCGCGCAAGGTGCGCCATGCATAGTGCCGGTGAGCCCGTGACAGATCCGATTTCAGACCGTCCAGATCCGACCTCAGCTTCCGAGCCCGCCCCCGTGCCGCGCCGGGTTCTGGTCGTGGACGACAGCAAGATGCAGCGTCGCATCCTGTCCGCCCTGCTCTCGCGGTCGGGCTACGAGGTGCTGGAGGCGGGCACGGCAGAAGAGGCGCTGGAAATCTGCGACCGGATCGAGCCCGATTTCGTGCTGTCCGACTGGATGATGCCCGGCATGTCGGGGATCGAATTCTGTCACAAGTTCCGCGCCATGCCGCGCGAGGGCTACGGCTATTTCATCCTTCTGACCTCGAAGACCGAAAAGCATGACGTGGCCGAGGGGCTGCAAAGCGGCGCCGATGATTTTCTGGCCAAGCCGGTGAATGGTGACGAGCTGCGGGCCCGGCTGATGGCGGGCGAACGCATCCTGACCATGGAACATGCGATGAAGGAGAAGAACCGGCAGCTTTCCTCGGCGCTGGGCGAGTTGCAGTCGCTTTACGATTCGATCAACCGGGATCTGGTCGAGGCCTGCAAGCTGCAGCAAAGTCTGGTCAAGGAACGCCACCGCAGCTTCGGCAATGCGCAGGTGTCGCTGACGCTGCGGCCTTCGGGCCATGTCGGCGGCGATCTGGTCGGCTTCTTCCCGATCAACATCCGCCGCGTCGGGCTTTACGGCATCGACGTCTCGGGGCATGGCATCACCTCGGCGCTGATGACGGCGCGGCTGGCGGGCTATCTGTCGGGCACCTCGCCCGAACAGAACATCGCCCTGATCCAGACCGAATTCGGCTTTTACGACGGCCGCGACCCGGCCGATCTGGCGGCTTATCTGAACACCCTCGTGCTCGAGGAAATGCAGACCGACAGCTATTTCACCCTGATCTATGCCGATGTGGACCTGATTTCCGGCAAGGTCGCGCTGGTGCAGGCGGGCCATCCGCATCCGGCGGTGCTGCGCGCCGATGGCTCGGTGGAATTTCTGGGCGATGGCGGCCTGCCCGTCGGGCTGATCGAGGGGGCGAGCTACGAAACCGTCACCACCCGGCTTGCGCCCGGGGACCGGCTGTTTCTGGGCTCGGACGGCATCACCGAGGCGGAACCGCCGCGGCGGCCGCAGATCGGCGAGGAGGGGCTGGCGATGCTGCTCAAGCGGCTGAACCTGCTGCGCGGCCCGGCCTTTCTGGATGCGCTTTACTGGGAATTGCAGCGCATGACCTCGGACAACCTGGCCGACGATGTGTCGGCGGTGCTGTTCGAATTCTACGGCGCCAAGGAAAACGTCGGTTAAGGCTCGCGCAGCGCCTCGCGCGATTTGTAAAGCGGCTTGAGCAGATAGTGCAGCACGGTCTTTTCGCCGGTGTGCAGTTCCACCGTCGCCTGCATCCCGGGCCGGATTTCAAGACGGCGCTGCCGTTCGGTCATATGCGCCAGATCGACCCGCAGCGTCACCTTGTAATAGGGTTCGGCATCGGGCTTCTGTTCGTCCTTGAACGTGTCGGCCGAAACGAAATGCACCGCGCCCTGCAGGCTGCCGTAAATCGTGTAATCATAAGCCGACAGCTTGATCGTCGCCGCCTGTCCCAGCTTCACGTTGGCGATGTCCTGCGGCGCGATCCGGGCGTCGATGAACAGTTCTTCATCCAGCGGGATGATTTCCAGGATCTCCTCGCCCGGCCGCACGACGCCGCCGATCGTCGTCACCGAGAGCTTGTTGACGATCCCGTGCATCGGCGAGGTCAGCGTGGTCCGCGTCAGCTGATCTTCCGACAGTTTCAGCTGCTGGCGCAACGTGCCCAGCTTTTCCAGCGTCTCGGAATAGTCCGAGGCGCGTTCCAGCTCCGCCTTGGTGACGATGTCGTTCAGCTGCGCCTCGGCATCGGAAAAGGCCTTGCGCGCCTTGGTCACCTCGATCAGCGGCGCGACATCGCGTTCGAACATCTTTTCCAGCATGTCGCGCTCGGCCTTGGCCTGTTTCAGGATCGCCGCGGCACCCTTCTTGCGCGAGGAAAAATCGCTCAGCCGCGCCAGCAGCAGCGCGCTTTCCGACTTCACGATCTCGGGGACAAGCCGATCCTGCTCCTCGCTCGGCACGAATTCATCCAGCCCGTTCATCTCGGCCTCGAGCCGCAGCTGCCGGATTTCCAGCGCCGCGATCTGCGCCTGCAGATCATCGACCTGGGTCCGATACGAGGTCTCGTGCAGCCGCCCCAGCACCGTGCCGGGCGAGACCTCGTCGCCCTCGGACACATTGAGTTCCGCCAGAATCCCGCCTTCCAGGTTCTGGATGATCTGCGGCTTCGAGGAGGAGACGATCTCTCCGGGGCCGCGCACGATCTGGTCGATGCGGGCATAGGCGGACCAGACCAGAAAGGCCAGGATCGACAGGCCGATCAGCCAGATCGTCCAGCTCATCCGCCGCGCCGCCGTGGTCACCGCCGCAGGATCGACGGTGCTCATTTCGGCCCCCCGGCCTTCGCCTTGGTCAGATGCGCCAGCACCGCATCGCGCGGGCCATCGACCGCCATCCGGCCGTTTTGCAAGATCAGCGTGCGGGCGGTCAGCGCCAGGATCGGCACCCGATGCGTCGCGATGATCGCCGTGCGCCCGTCCAGCCAGGTTTCCAATCGGCTCACCAGCGTGGTTTCGAGCGTGGTGTCCAGCGCCGCGGTGGGTTCATCAAGGATCACCACCGTCGGATCCTGCAGCCAGAGCCGCGCCCAGCCGATCGACTGGCGCTGCCCGACCGAAAGCCCCTCGCCGCCGTCGCGGATCGGCAGATCAAGGCCCTTCGGATGGCCGCGCAGGAACGGCCCCAGCCCGGCAAAATCCAGCGCGCGGTAAAGCCGGTCCTCGTCGCGTTCCAGCTGCGTCAGGTTCAGGTTGTCGCGCAACGTGCCGGAAAACAGCCGCACGTCCTGCGACAGATACCCCACCGCCCGGCGCAGATCGCGCGGATGCAGCTGGCCGATATCGACACCATCCAGCAGGATCCGCCCGGCCGTCGGTTCGTAAACCCCGGCCAGCAGCTTCAGCAGCGTCGATTTCCCCGAGCCGTTCGAGCCCAGAATGGCGACCCTCTGCCCGGGCGGAATGCGCAGCGCGGCAATGTCCACCGTCGCCGAGGACTCGGGATCGTATTTGAATTCCAGCCCGCGCAGCTCGTATTCGCCCTCGATCCGCTCGGCGCGCAGATAGCTGCGGCTGGCGGCCTGCACCTGATCGGCCCCGGCGATTTCCTCAAGACCCTGCAGCGCAGCCTTCACATTGGCCCAGCGCGCCATCGTTCCCGCCAGCTGCGTCAGCGGCGCCAGCGTGCGCGAGGTCAAAAGCCCGATCGCGATGATCGCGCCCACGGTGAATTCGCCCTCGAAGACCATATAGGCGCCGACCATCACCGCGGTCACATAGGTCGCCTGCTGCACCATCTGCGCCCAATAGGTCAGGGCCGAGGCCAGCTTGCGGCTTTCCGAGGATTTCACCGCCGAAAGCGTCGTCAGCTCTTCCCAGACCCGCTTGAACCGGTCGGCGCCGCGCTGGGTGGCCACCGTTTCATGTTCATAGATCGCCTCGTGCAGAAGCTTCGCCGCCCGGGCGGAGGCGCCCTGCGTCGATTGCGTGATCTTCATCATCCTGCCCTGCATCAGGAAGCCGGGCACCACCATCAGGATGGCGCCCGCCAGCAGCACCCAGACCAGATTGCCGCCGATCGAGGCGACAAGGGCGAGGAAGATGAAGATGAAGGGAATGTCGGCGATCGTGCCGATCGTCGAGGCGGTAAAGAACTCCCGCACCGAGGAAAATTCCCGCATCGCGGAAAACAGCTGGCTGGGCGAGCGCCGCCCGGGCGCCGCCTTCATCCCCAGAAGCCGGTCCATCAGCAGGCCCTGCACCGTCAGCTCGATCTTGCGCCCGGCCAGATCCATCAACCCCGACCGGGCGAGTTTCAGCGCCATTTCAAGGACAAGCGCCAGCAGCGCGCCCAGCGCCAGCACCCAGAGCGTCGCCTCGGACTTGTGCGGAATGACGCGGTCATAGACCTGCATCGAGAACATCGAGACCGCGACGGCCAGGATATTGGCAAACAGCGAGCCCAGCGCCACTTCGACAAAGGCGCGGCGTTGCGCCTTGAACGCGCCCCAGAACCAGTGCTCGGGCGAGGTGTCGGGGGCGTGGCGTTGTTCGAGCTGGCGCAGCGAAGTGCGGGCGCGGATGATCTTGCCGGAAAAGAACGGCGCGAATTCGGCCAGCGCCACTTCGGCGCGCTGATCGGGGCAGGTCTTGTCATAGACGAACAGCAGCTCGGCTTCCTGCCGGATCACCAGAACGAGCTGCCCCGAGGTCATCTGCGCCAGCGCCGGCCATTGCCCGGGCGAGAGCCGGGCGATCTCCTCGACCGCGGCGGTCATCCCCGCGACCCGCAGCACCGCGGCGATATGTTCGGGCTGAACTTCCCCCGCTTCGGCGCCGGTGACGGCGGCGGTGGCCTCTCCGACGGCCAGAAGCATCTGTTCCAGAATGTCGGCGGCGGGCACCTGCGCGCCCAGAAGCGCGGCATAGGCCGAGGCCAGTTCCGCCCGCGCCCGTGCCCGTCCGGGGGCCCTCGGCGCGCTGGGCATGGCGGGGACGGCTTTGGGCAAAGCGCCATCGGACGCCCCGCTGACACGGGCCGCGTTCAGATCGAAGGCTATCACCCGGTCTGCCAAGCTCCCGCACCGTTTCAGATATTGCTGCCGTCCACCAATATCCCGTGTTTACGCGCGATTTCCAGCTCTATCAGCGCGATGTCATACTTCAGCCCGGCCTGCGCATGGGCCATCTGCGCATGGCTTTCATACATGCTCACCAGATCCATCAGCGACCGCCGTCCCATCTTGTATTGTTCGGTGAACATCTCCAGCCCGGCGGCGGTTTCCGCCACCACCGCGCCGTCGCGGGCCTCCCGCGCGGCAAGCGCGGCGATCTTGGCGCGCAGCGACGCCACTTCCTGCGCCTCGGTCTGTTCGGTCCGCGCCACCCGGGCCGTGGCCGCCTCGCGCGCGGCCTCGACCGCTTCCAGCTGCGCCCTGGTGCCGAAGCCCAGCATCTGGTCGATGCCAAGCGTCAGGCCGATGTCGCTGTCGCCACTGCCGGTGCTGGCCTCGGCGCCCAGCTTCGGCAGATGCCCGGCGCGGCCGATCCGCGCCTCGGCCTCGGCCCTTTCCGCCTCGGCGCGCGATTTCGTCACCGAAAGCGCCCCGGGCAGGGGCTCGGGCAGGGCCAGATCGTTCATCCCGGCAAGCCCGTCGAGCGGCGCCGACGTCATCGCGCGCAGCTGCGCCATCGCCGCCGTGGCGGTGTCGCGATCGGCTTGCGCCGTCGCCCGCATCTCGGAGAGTTTTTGCGCCAGCACCCGGGCCTCGGTGCCATCCGACAGCCCGCCTTCGACGCGGATCTGCATGATCTCGTTGAAATCGCCCAGTTTCGCCACCGAGAGATCGGCCACCGCCGCCTGTTCGCGGGCCTTCAGCGCGTTGATGTAGGCCCGCAGCCCCTCGGCCACAGTATCGTTCATCTCGGCCGAAAGCGACACGGCCGCCACTTCGACATCGGCCGCCGCCGCCTCGCGTTCGGCCCGTTTCGCGCCATTGTCCCACAAGGTCTGGCTGATCAGCAGCTCGGCCGCCAGATCGCCCAGCCGCGTCAGGCTGAGGCTGGGCCCGATCCGCGGCAACCAGTTCTTCGAGGTCGCCTGCGCCGTCAGCCGCGCCACCCGCAGCTCGGCCTTGGCCGTGCCCTTGGCGTCGCGCAGCACCGCCTCGGCCACCTGCGCATAGGGGCCGGCGCCGGGCAGAACCGAAACCCGGCCCGCCAGCTCGGCGATGATCGCAGAGGTCTCGGCCGTCGTCCCCGGCTTGCCCGCCACGAGGCCGGCCGTCGCAGGAGAGAAGGCCGAGCGGCCGGTGGGGAAGGGGGTTCCTTCCAGACAGCCGCTCGTCGTCATCGCAATCAGTGCCGCCGCCGACATCCGGGCCACGGTGGAGGCCCGGAAAAGCGGCGCGAAGCTGCCATTCCGGGTCATCGGGGCACCGTCAGATCGTGACGTTGGTGATCGAGTCGTCGATCAGGATGCGGTGTCCCTCGTCGCCCAGCGTGTAGATGCTGTAGCTGTGGCCGTCGAGCGACGCCGTCTCGCCGGTGTCGGTGGCGCCCAGCGCGGTGACGCGGTCGTTGGCATCGCCGCGGACGATCAGGTCGTTGTCGCCGCCGGTCAGCGTCTGCAGCTGCTCGGCGGTGATCGTCAGATCGACCGAGGCGTGATGCAGGTCGATCGATCCGAAGTCGAACTGGGTCAGTCCGCTGTTGTTCAGATCCATCGTCACGCTGCCGTTCGGGCTGACGACCAGCAGGGTCGACATCTCGTTTCCGGCGGTGTCGCTGTCGGTGACGACGAGGAACTGACCATCCGGCACCCGGTTGAACGAATAGTATTCGTCGTCGCTGGGCGTGCTCATCGGCTCGCTGTCACGCATCAGGATCACGGTGCCATCCGCGGTCACGGTCTGGATCACGTAATGATCGCTTTCGCTGACATCGGCGTAAAGGCCGCGGGTGCCGTTGCCGTTGTTGGTCACGTCGCCGATCACCGGCGCATCCGGGGCCACCAGATCATAGCTGAAGTTGCCCGAGGTCGTCGCGGTGTTCTGCGCCGCATCGGTGGCCACGGCCGTGTAACCCATCGCGCCGGAGCCGCCCGGCAGATCGGTCGTGGTGAAGACCGCGGTCCAGGTGCCGTCGCCCTGGGCGGTGACGGTGCGGGTGGCGCCATTCTCCAGCGTCACCACCACCGTCGCTCCGGCTTCGACCGTGCCCGAGATCGCAAATCCGCTCTGCGCCTCGGTCCGGTTCACCACGTTGTCGTTCGTCACCGTGCTGAAGGCATGGAAGTTGCGCACCAGCGGATCGACGTCGATCAGACTGGTCTGGGTCGTGGTGTTGCCATAGGGATCGGTGGCGTTCACCGTCAGCGGCAGGTTGTTCGTCTCGGTCGTGGGCAGGTCCGAAGCCGGGATCTGAGCCGACCAGGTGCCGTCCGAATTCACCGAGGCGACGACGATCCGGCCCGAGGCCAGTTGCACGGTGACGACGGATCCGGCTTCGACGGTGCCTTCGATCTGCAGCCCGCTCGCGGCCTCGGCGCCGTTCACCACGCCATCGGTGCCGGGCGTGTCGGTCCAGTGCGAGATCGGCGAGACCTCGGTATCGACATCAATCAGATGCGTCGTGGTGGCGGTATTGCCCGCAAGGTCGGTCGCGGTGACCCTGGCCTCGGCGGTATAGGTGCCCGCGGCATATTCGCTGGAACTGAAGGAGGTGCTCCAGCGGCCATTCGCATCGGCGGTCACGCTGCGCGAGCCGGTGCCGAAACTGACCACCACCGAGGCTCCGGCCTCGGCCGTTCCGGTCAGCACCAGATCGCCCGCGGCGCGTTCGGCGCCGCTGACCAGATCGTCACCGCCCGCCAGCCCGTTGTCGAAGCGGACGGTGGTTTCGGTGTCCACCACCAGCGTGTCGCTCAGCGTGGTCACGTTGCCGTGGATGTCGGTCGCGGTGACCACCATCCCCTGGCTGTAGGTGCCCGCCGGCACGTCGGAGGTCGGGAAGGTCACGCTCCAGGTGCCATCCCCGCCGACGGTGGCGGTCTGTTCGTGACCGCTGATCACGACGCGGATCGTCGCCCCCGGCTCGCTGGTGCCGCGGATGGTGACGCCATCGGCATGTTCGGCGGCGTTTTCGATGTCGCCGGTCGATTGCGTGCCATCGGTGATTTCCACCGGCGGACGCGTCATGTCGATCAGGTAATCGGGGCCGTCGAGATTGTAGACGGTGCCACCGGGCGCGGTGACCACCACGCTCGAGGAATAATCGCCATCCGCCGGGAAGGTCGAGCCGGCGAAGGTCACCGACCAGGTGCCGCTGGCGCCGACGGTGGCCGTCATGGTTTCGCCGCCCAGCGTCACCACCACGGTCGAGCCCGCCTGCGCCGTCCCCGAAACCGTCGCTTCCGCTTCGGTATTCGTGGTCAGCGTCGCCGGATCGCGATCATCAACGGTCGGCGTCGGGTCCGTGGGATCGGTCGGGTCCGTGGGATCGGTCGGGTCCGTCGGGTCCGTGGGATCGGTCGGGTCCGTGGGATCGGTCGGGTCC
>NZ_SWJZ01000039.1 GCF_005144475.1 Rhodobacter capsulatus
AAATATCCCCGCCGGAGGCTCCCACCGCGGGTGATTTCGCGCCTTTCGAAAGCCGGGCGTGCCGTGTAGGGTCGCCGCCATGAGCCTGCCCGCCACCGTCACCTTTTCCGAAGATCAGGCCGAAGCCTGGGATGCCGTCGCTGCCGCGCTGGAACGCGCGGGGGTCGATCTTGTCGATGGCACGGTGATGCCCGAGGGCGGCGAGCCTTCGGTGATGGCGGTGATCGGCAAGGCGGGCTCGGGCAAGACCCTGCTTCTGGCCGAGCTTTACAAGGCGCTGGAGGCGACCGGGGTCGAGCTGGTCTCGGGCGATTGGGAGGGCAAGCGGCGCAAGGACCGGCGCACGCTGGCGATTCTGGCGCCCACCAACAAGGCTGCCTCGGTGCTGCGCTCGCGCGGCGTGCCTGCGACCACCATTCACCGCATCCTGTACACCCCGGTCTATCACCCGGAATATGAACGCATCGCCGAATGGCTGGCGGGGCAGGGCGAGCGGCCCAATCTGGACCTGTTGCGCATCGAGGGGCTGACCGATCTGGCGCTGGATCGGGCGAAGGCGTTCTACGAGACGAACAAGTCGATCCCCGGCGCGCTGGCCGCGGCGGGGCTGCGCGGGTCGGATTTCATCTCGGGCTGGAAGCGGCGCGATGATCCGCTGGATATCGGCTTTGTCGATGAAGCCTCGATGCTGGATGAGCGCCAGTTCGACGATCTGAAGGAAATCTTCCCGACGCTGGTCCTGTTCGGCGATCCGGCGCAGCTGGCCCCGGTGAACCAGTCCGGCCACATGTCGTTCGAACGCCTGCCCGAGGCTTCGGTGCATGCGCTGCACCGCATCCACCGCCAGGCCGACGACAACCCGATCCTTGATCTGGCGCATGCCCTGGCCGACGAGCGCCTTGATTTCTACACTTTCGAGCGGATGGTCGAAGAGGCCGCCCGGCGCGATCCGCGGGTGGTCCGGGCCGAGCGGGTCGAAAGCGATCTGATGGCGCGCTCGCCGGTGCTGGTCTGGCGCAATGCGACGCGGATCCGGCTCATTCAGGCCTTCCGCAATGCCCATGGCGCCCCCGCCGATGCGCTTTTGCCCGGCGAGCCGCTGATCTGCGACGGCATCGAATTGCCGCTGAAGCATCGCAAGAAGCGCATCGATCTGGAAGCCCGCGGCCTGATCAAGGGGGCGCAGGTGATCTATCTTGGTCCCGGCCGCAAGCCCGGCTTTTCGCGGCTGCATGTGATCGGCGCCGAGGATCCGCGGCTGTCCGCCGCCTCGATCGTGAAGATCGAGATGCCGGACGAGGAAGAGCCCTTCATCCCCTTTGCCGCGCGGATGGGGGCGACCTTCCTGCATGGCGCCGCCGTCACCATCCACAAGGCGCAGGGCAGCCAATGGCCCGATGTGCAGGTCTTCGCCCCCGACATCTATGCCGCCTTCCGCACCGGGCGGTCCGAGGCGGGCATTCCGCTGTGGAAGCGGCTGGCCTATGTGGCGATCACCCGGGCCGAACACCGGCTTTTGTGGATCACCAAGGCGATGCTGGCGCGGCCCTCGGCGCCCTTGGGAATCGACGATCTGCCCAGTGCCGCCGCGGTGCTGACGCTTGCCCCCGAGGAAGAGTGAGGCTTTTCCTTTTCGTTGCCGCCGCCTAATCTGGCCGCAACCCCAATCTGCCCCGCCCCATGGAGGCCCGCGATGCGTTGCGTTTTCGTCCAGTTCCGTTGCCAGCCCGGCAAGACCTATGCCGTGGCCGATGCCATCTATGAACGCGAGGTGGTGAGCGAGCTTTATTCCACCTCGGGCGAGTTCGACCTGATCGCCAAGGTCTATATCCCCGAAGAGGCCGATGTCGGCCATTGGCTGAACGAAAAGCTGTTCGGCATCGAGGGCATCGCCCGCACCCTGACGACGATGACCTTTCGGGCGTTCTGAAGCGGTCAGGAATTGCGGATCAGCCGGAACGCCGCCGCCGCCGCCCAGCCCGCAAAGATCGCCAGACCCAGCGACAGAAGCCCGTAGGCCAGCGGCTGTTCGCGCGACAGGACATAGGTGAAGCGTTCCAGACCGATCCGGCGCACCTTGATCGGCGCCCAGGTCTGGTCGATCACCTTGCCCTCGCGCAGAAGATACATCCGCGCGGTGTAATCGCCCTCGATCAGGTTCGCGGGCAGATCGAAATCGGCGCGAAACAGCGTGTCCGCCGCCAGCGTCACCGACCGTTCCAGCACGGAATAGGCCCCCGAGCCCTCGCGCAGACGCAAGAGCGCCTCGGCGAAGGGGCGGCCGTCGCTGCGGCCGAGCGGCCCGGCATAGGCCTCGACCGCGACGGGCACGGAAATGCGTTCCGTCGCATCGGTCTCGGGCGACAGGATGCGGTCGAGCGGCGCCGAGGAGGCGACGGCATAGAAGCTGGGCACCGAGTCGATCACCATCTTGTCGCTGTTGACCCAGATCCCCATTTCCCGGGTCTTGCGCCGCACCGTGACCTTTTGCGGCGGGCCTTCCAGCGTGACGATGACGCCCAGTGGCCCCTCGGGTTCCGGCGCGTCGCGTTTCACCGCGCCGAAGATCAGGATCGAGGAGCCGTCGAAAGCGGCGGTGATGCCGATGTTGTCGGCGCTGATGCCCGCCACGACGCGCTCGGCCCGGGCGGGCAGGGCCAGCAGCAGCAGCAGCAGGAGCGCGCGCAGGATCATCGCGAGGCCCCCGTCTGCAGGCTGTAAAGCTCGGTCGGGGGCAAGACCAGATCAAGGCCCAGTTTCAGCGCGACGGCCAGCACCAGAAGCGCCAGCAGGATGCGCAGCTGTTCCGCCTTCAGCTTCGCGCCGAGGCGGGTGCCGATCTGCGCCCCCACCACGCCGCCGACGATCAAGAGCAGCGCCAGCAGCACATCGACCGACTGGTTGGTGATCGCATGCAGAAGCGTGGTGAAGGCCGAAACGATCAGGATCTGAAACAGCGAGGTGCCGATCACCACCTTGGTCGGCATGCCGAGCAGGTAGATCATCGCGGGCACCATGATGAAGCCGCCGCCCACCCCCATCACCGCGGCCAGAACGCCGACCGCCATGCCGATGACGAAGGGCGGAATGACCGAGATGTACAGCCCCGAGGTGCGAAACCGCATCTTGAAGGGCAGCCGGTGCACCAGCTTGCGGCTTTGATCGCGCGACCGCACCGCCCCGGGCCGGTTGGCGCGGCGCAGGGCGCGGATCGATTCCTGCAGCATCATCGCGCCGATCCCGCCCAGAAACACGACATAGGCCAGCTGCACCGCCAGATCGACCTGACCAAGCCGGGTCAGCCAGTTGAAGACAAGGATGCCAAGGCCCGAGCCGAGGATCCCCCCCGCCTGCAGCACCATCCCCATCGGCACATCGACCGCCTTGCGCCGGAACTGCGCCAGCACCCCCGAGACCGAGGAGGCGACGACCTGATTGGCGCCGGTGGCCACGGCGACGGTGGGCGGGATGCCGATGAAGAACAGAAGCGGCGTGATGATGAAGCCGCCGCCGACGCCGAAAAGGCCCGAAAGCAGCCCGACAAGGCCGCCCAGACCCAGCAACAGGAAGAGGTTGACCGATACCTCGGCAATGGGGAGGTAGATCTGCATGGGTGTCCGACGGCTTGGTTGCCCCACCATGCCCCGTGCGGCATAGCGTAGCAAGAGGGGCTTACCGTAACGTTATCGAGACTGCAGGAACCGCCGCAGGATCCGCTCGAATTTCGCCGCGCCAAGGGGGGCCATTGCCTTGGTGTGGTCATGGCTGATCGCTTCGGAGGACAACCCCGCGCCCATGTTGGTGACGATCGACACCGCGGCCACCCGCAGGCCGAGGAAGCGGGCCAGGATCACCTCGGGCACGGTCGACATGCCGACCGCATCGGCGCCAAGCACTTTCGCGGCGCGGATTTCCGCAGGCGTTTCAAAGGAGGGGCCCGAAAACCAGCAATAGACGCCCTCGGGCAGGGCGATGCCCTCCGCGGTGGCGGCGGTTTGCAGCGCGGCGCGCAGCTGCGGATCATAAGCCTCGGTCATCGGCACGAAGCGGGCATCGCTCGGCTCGCCGATCAGCGGGTTCGTGCCCGCGAAAGCGATGTGGTCCGAAAGCGCCATCAGATCGCCCGGGCCGATGTCGTCGCGCAACGAGCCCGCGGCATTGGTCAAAAGCAGTTCCGAACAGCCCAGATCGCGCAGGATTTCCAGCGGCAGCCGCATCTCGGCCGGGTTGCCGCGTTCGTAATAATGCGCCCGCCCGCCAAAGACCGCGACGCGCACGCCCTCCAGCTGGCCGATCACCAGCTTCGGATTGTGCCCGGACACCCCCGCATGGGGAAAGCCCGGCAGCTCGGCGTAATCGATGCCGCAGCCCTCCACCTCCTCGGCGATATGGCCAAGGCCCGAGCCGAGGATCAGCCCGATCGCGGGCGGTTCCGCCCCGGCGCGGGCGCGGATCAGATCGGCAAGTTCAGCGCTCTTTGACATAGGGTTGGCCTCCGGCACGGGGGGGGATGGCGCGGCCGACGAAGCCCGCCAGCACGATCACGGTCAGAAGATAGGGCAGCGCGTCAAGGAAGGAGACCGGGATGGTCAGGCTGCCCGGCAGCGCGGCGTCGATCACGTCGGGGCGCAGGGCGAGCGCCTGCAGGAAACCGAAGAGCATCGTCGCCCACAGCGCCTGCCACGGCCGCCATTTCGCAAAGATCAGCGCGGCAAGCGCGATGTAGCCGCGCCCCGCGGTCATTTCGCGGCCGAAGCCCGCCTGCAGGGATGTCGCCATATAGGCCCCGGCGATGCCGCACAGAACCCCGGTCAGCGCCACGGCGGTATAGCGCAGCCGCACCACCGAAACCCCGGCGGTATCGACCGATTCCGGGTTCTCGCCCACCGCGCGCAGCCGCAGCCCGAAGCGGGTGCGATACAAAAGCCACCAAGTCAGCGGCACGGTGGCGAGCGCGAGATAGACCAGCAGTGACTGCCCCGAGATCACCTTGGCATAGAAGGGGCCAAGGAAGGGCACGCCCGAGAGCGCCTCGGCAAAGGGCAGGGTGATCGCGCCGAACCGGGCCTCGCCCATCAGCGGCGGCGTGCGGCCGCCCTGGCCGAACAGCGTCTGCGCGATCAGGATCGTCGCGCCCGAGGCGACGAAGTTCAGCGCCACGCCGGAAATCAGCTGGTTGCCGCGGAAGGTGATCGAGGCCAGCCCATGGATCGCCGCGAAAAGGAGCGAGGCGAAGATGCCCGCGCCCAGCCCGATCCAGGCCGAGCCGGTCAGCGCCGCCACCGCGCCCGAGGCCATCGCGGCCATCAGCATCTTGCCCTCCAGCCCGATGTCGAAAATGCCCGCGCGTTCGGAATAAAGCCCGGCGATGCAGGCCAGCAGAAGCGGCGTGCCCAGCCGCAGCGTCGAGCCGAGGATCTCGATCAGCGTCATGTAGTCCATCACGCCGCCCCCCCGATGCGTCTGGCCGCGGCCAGCCGGAAGGCGGGGGCCAGCATCATCCGCACCATCGTGTCCAGCGCGCCGGTGAACAGGATCACCAGCCCCTGCAACAGCGTGCGCAGCTCGATCGGGATCGTGGTCCAAAGCCCCATTTCCGCGCCGCCCTGATAGAGGACGCCGAACAGCAGCGCCGACAGAAAGACCCCCAGCGGATGGTTGCGCCCCATCAGCGCCACGGCGATGCCGATGAACCCGGCCCCTTCCGAGGCGTTCTGCATCAGCCGCTCTGCCTCGCCCATGACGTTGTTGACCGCCATCAGCCCGGCCAGCGCGCCCGAAATCAGCATCGAGACAAGGATGACCCGGGTGGGCGAGATCCCGGCATAGACCGCGGCGCTTTCGGATTTGCCGAAGGCGCGGATCTCATAGCCAAGCTTCGTGCGCCACAACAGCGCCCAGACCGCGAAACAGGCCGCGATCGCCAGAAAGAACGAGACATTCGCCGGCACCTGTTTCGAGAAGATCAGCGACAGGCCCGGGATCTCGCCGAAGCTTGGCAGATGCGCTGCGGCCGGGAACCGTGCCGTGGCCGGGTCCATCTGGCCCACGGGGCGCAGCACCTCGACCAGCAGATAGACGATCAGCGCCGCGGCGATGTAGTTGAACATGATCGTGGTGATGACGATATGGCTGCCGCGTTTCGCCTGCAGCCAGGCCGGGATCGCCGCCCAGGCCGCGCCGAAGGCCGCCGCGCCCAGGCTGGCCGCGATCAGCGCCACCGACCAATGCGGCCAGTCGACCGCCAAAAGCACCAGCGCGACGCCAAGGCCGCCCAGTTGCGCCTGTCCCTCGCCGCCGATGTTGAACTGGCTGGCGTGATAGGCGACGGTGACCGCCAGCCCGGTGAAGATGAAAGAGGTGGTGTAGTAAAGCGTGTAGCCCCAGCCATAGGCGGAGCCCAAGGCGCCCTTGACCATCACCGAGACCGCCTCGATCGGGTCGCCGCCGATGCCCAGGACGACCAGCGCCGAGATCAGCGCGGCCAGCGCCAGCGAGATCAGCGGCACCAGCACCAGATCGGCCCAAGCCGGAAGTTTCTCCATCACGCCGCCCCCGCGGTGCTGGCGACCCCGGCCATCAAAAGGCCCAGTTCGCGTTCGTTCGTCTCGGCGGGCAGACGCTCGCCCATGATCTGGCCGTCGAACATCACCGCGATGCGGTCCGACAGCGACAGGATTTCGTCCAGCTCGACCGAGACCAGCAGCACCGCCGCCCCCGCGTCGCGCAGCGCGACGATGCGGCGGTGGATGAATTCGATGGCGCCGATATCGACCCCGCGCGTCGGCTGACCGACAAGCAGCAGCACCGGATTGCGCTCGATTTCCCGCGCCAGCACGATTTTCTGCTGATTGCCGCCGGAAAAGCTTTTCGCGGGCAACATCGGATCGGGCGGGCGCACGTCGAAGCGGTCCATCTTGCCCAGGGTGTCGCGCAGGATGGCGTCATTGTCCATGAAAAGGGCATTCGCCTGATAGTCCGGCGCCGCATGGTAGCCGAAGGCGACATTTTCCCAGGCCGTGAAATCCAGGATCAGGCCCAGATGGTGGCGATCCTCGGGCACGTGCGAAATCCCGATCTGCCGCCGGGTCTGGCCCGTCGCCCCCTTGCCCGCGGCGGGGATCTGCACGCCATCAACCGCGATCGTGCCGCCGACCTTGCCCTTGGCGAAGCCGCCCAGAACTTGCAGCAGTTCCGACTGGCCGTTGCCCGCAACCCCCGCGATGCCAAGAATTTCCCCCGCGCGGATCGTCAGGCTGACGCCCTTGAGCCGGTCGACGCCCTGCGCATCGGTGACGTGCAGATCATCGACCCGCAGCACCTCGCGCCCCGGAGTGGCGGGGCCCTTCGGCACATGCAACAGCACCTTGCGGCCCACCATCAGCTCGGCCAGCTGCTCGGGGCTGGTTTCGGCGGTGGGGACGGTCGCCACCATCTCGCCGCGGCGCATCACCGAAACCGCGTCGGTGATCTCCATGATCTCGCGCAGCTTGTGGGTGATCAGGATGATCGTCTTGCCCTGCGCCTTCAGCCCGCGCAGGATGCGAAACAGATGGTCGGCCTCGTCCGGGGTCAGAACCCCCGTCGGCTCGTCCAGAATGAGAATGTCGGCGTGGCGATAGAGCGCCTTGAGGATCTCGACGCGTTGCTGATGCCCGACCGAAAGCGCCTCGATCAGGGCGTCGGGATCGACGTCAAGCTCATAATCCCGCGCCAGATCGGCCAGTGTTTTCCGCGCCTTGGCCAGCGAGGGCCGCAGCAGGGCCCCGTCTTCGGCGCCCAGGATGACGTTTTCCAGAACCGAGAAGTTCGGCACCAGCTTGAAATGCTGGAACACCATCCCGATGCCCGCGCGGATCGCGGCCTGGCTGTCGGGGATCACGGTGGCGCGGCCGTCGATCAGGATTTCCCCGGCATCGGCGCGGTAAAAGCCGTAAAGGATCGACATCAGCGTCGATTTGCCCGCGCCGTTCTCGCCGACGATGCCGTGGATCGTGCCCGGCATCACGCGGATGGAAATGTCCTTGTTCGCCTGCACCGCGCCGAAGGATTTCGAAACCCCCCGCAGCTCGATCGCAGGCGGTCTGGCCGTGGGGGCGGCAGTTGCCTGCCGCCCCGTTTCGGTTGCCGATGCCATCAGTTCACCGGGCAGGTGTTGTCCGTCATGTAGTCGTGCACCTTGATCTCGCCCGACTTGATCTTTTCGGCGGCGGCATCGACCGCGGCCTTCATCTCCGGCGTCACCAGCTTGGCGTTGTTGTCATCCAGCGCATAGCCGATGCCGTCGTCCTTCAGCCCGGCGACGACCTTGCCGGTCTGCATCGCGGCGCCTTCCTTGAAGGCGTCATAGATCGTCACGTCGACGCGCTTGATCATCGAAGTCAGGACCTTGCCCGGATGCAGGAAGTTCTGGTTGCTGTCGACGCCGATGCCCAGGATGTTTTCATCCGCGGCGGTCTGCAGGATGCCAAGCCCGGTCGAGCCTGCGGCGGCAAAGACCACGTCGGCGCCCTGCGCGATCTGCGCCTTGGTCAGCTCCGAGCCCTTGACCGGGTCGTTCCAGGCCGCGGGGGTGGTGCCGGTCATGTTGTAGACGACCTTGATCTCGGGTTTCGCCGCTTTCGCGCCCTGCGCATAGCCGCATTCGAACTTGCGGATCAGCGGAATGTCCATGCCGCCGACAAAGCCCACGGTGCCGGTCTTCGAGGCCATCGCCGCCATCATGCCGACCAGATACGAGCCCTGTTCTTCCTGAAACACCACCGAGCGCACGTTCGGCTGATCGACCACCGCATCGACGATGACGAATTTGGTGTTCGGATAGTCCGGGGCGACGGTGTTGAGCACGTCGCCAAAGGCGAAGCCGGTCATCGCGATCGGGTTCGCGCCCGCCTCGGCGAAGCGGCGCAGCGCCTGTTCGCGCTGGGCCTCCGACTGCATTTCCAGTTCCTTGAAGGTCGCGCCGGTCTCGGCCGCCCATTTCTGCGCGCCGTTGAAGGCGGCTTCGTTGAAGGATTTGTCGAACTTGCCGCCCAGATCGAAGATCAGCGCCGGACCGGCCGCAGCGGTGGCATCCGCGGCGGGGGCGGCGGCGGCCGGAGCAGCTTCGGTGGCGGGGGCGGGTTGCGGGGCGGAAGACGCTCCGGGCTTGAGGAAGAGGGCATACCCACCGACCGCAGCCACCGCGAGGAAAGCGACGGTTCCCAGCAAAACGTTCTTCATGACATCTCTCCTGTCGACTATGGCCGCCGGTTCTGGCGGCCTCTGTCCGTTTCGGTCCGCCCGGCGAGGATGGGCAACCCGCCGCCGATAGGGCCAGAACCGGGGCAGGGGGTCAAGGGGGACTTCGCGGCACGGCCTCAGCCGCGCGACAGGTCGCATCCCAGCACCAGCGCGTCTTCCGCCGTGCCGTCGGGGGCGTGGTAATAGCGCTTGCGCCGCCCGGCCTCGACCCAGCCCGCCTGCCGGTAGAGCGCCTGCGCCGGAAGGTTTCCGGCGGCGACTTCCAGAAAGCCGGTCGTGGCGCCGCGGGCCCGGGCGGTGGCGGCAAAGCCGGCCAGAAGCCGCGCCCCCATGCCCTGCCGCCGCGCCGCCGGATCGACGGCGACGGTCAGCAGTTCGGCCTCGTCGGCGATCACCCGGCCAAGCAGGAAACCGGCGGGTTCGGTCAGCAGGAAACAGGGCGCAGAGCCCAGAAAATCGGCAAATTCCGCGGCCGACCACGGCCGGGGCGTGGTGAAGCAGCGTGCATGCAGATCGGCCAGGGCATCGGGGGTCATCAGTCGAGAAGCACCGGCGGCGGGTCCGAGGGCGGCGCGGCATCGGCGCCGCGCAGGTAAAGCGGTGCGGGGCGGGGCTGCGGCGTGCCGCATTTCGCGGCCGCGACCAGCGCCACCGCCACGGCCAGCGGATGGCGGGGGGCAAGCGGCGCCGAATGGGGCAGGGCCAGGCCGATCACCGGGACCCCGGCCAGACTCTCGGCCAGATCGGCGGCGGGGCTCAGGGTCGGGGCCTCGGCCTCCGTCGCGGTGAAAAGCTGCGCATAGGCCTCGTCGCGCCGCGCATCCAGCGCCACCGCGACCGGGCGGGGGGCATCCTCGGCGAGCGCCTCGAAGACCGAAACGCCCACCGCCGGGATCCCCAGCCCCAGCGCCAGACCGCGGGCGGCGGCGACGGAAATCCGCACGCCGGTAAAATTGCCCGGCCCGGTGCCGACGCCAAGCGCGTCAAGGTCTTTCCAGCCCAGACCCGCGTCACAGAGCAGCTCTTCCAGCAGCGGCATCAGCCGTTCGGCCTGCCCCTTGGCCATGTCTTCGACGCGGGCGGCCAGAACCGTGTTGCCCCGAACCAAAGCGGCCGCGCAATGCGCGGCCGAAGTGTCGAAGCCCAGAACGAGCGGCTCACTGCGCAACGGCGCGGACCTCGCTCACTTCCGGGATGTAGTGGCGCAGCAGGTTCTCGATCCCCATCTTCAGCGTGTAGGTGGAGGACGGGCAGCCGGCGCAGGCGCCCTGCATGTGCAGATAGACCACGCCGCGTTCGAAACCGTGGAAGGTGATGTCGCCGCCGTCGCGCGCCACCGCCGGGCGCACCCGTGTATCCAGCAATTCCTTGATCTGGGTGATGATCGCCCCGTCTTCGCCGGTCTCGGCGCCGCTTTCGGTGTGGCCGCCCGCGGCCGCGCCCATCAGCACCGGCTGACCCGATTGATAATGTTCCATGATCGCGCCCATGATCGCGGGGCGGGCATGGGCCCATTCGGTGTCCTCGTCCTTCGTCACGGTGACGAAATCCGAGCCCAGAAACACCGCCTTCACCCCCGCGACGCGGAAGATCCGGCCCGCCAGCGGCGAGACCTGCGCGGCCTCCGGGCTGGTGAAATCGGCGACCCCCTCGGGCATCACGTCAAGGCCCGGCAGGAATTTCAGCGTGGCGGGGTTCGGCGTGGTCTCGGTCTGGATGAACATCGGATGCCTCCTTGGCTTGCGCCTTATATGCGCTTGCCGACCGAAACCGTCAAGATTGACGCCCTATGTGATCGATTCCAGCCGTTCCTTGGACATGTCGCCCGGAACGATGGTGAGCGGGATCGGCAGGTTGCCCGAGGACCGCGACAGCTGCGTCACCAGCGGCCCGGGCCCGGATTTGTCGGTTCCCGCGCCCAGCACGAGAACGCCGATTTCCGGGTCTTCGCGCACCAGCGCCATGATTTCGGTCACCGGATCGCCCTCGCGGATCACCAGCTCGGGGTTCACCCCCTGCTTGTCGCGCATCCATTTCGCGAAGACCTCGAAATGCGCGGTGATCGTCTCGCGGGCTTCGGCACGCATGATTTCCGCGACGCCGATCCAGTGCTGGTAGTCGTCGGGCGGGATCACCGACAGGATGGTGACGCCCCCGCCCGTATGCGCCGCCCGCATCGCGGCATAGCGCATCGCATTCAGACATTCGCGGGTCTGGTCCAGCACCACGAGAAACTTGCGCATCCTGTCCTCCGGATTGCGGGCATCATGGACCGGAACCGGCGTGTTTGGCAACCGGGTCAAAGCGGGGACGACAGCGCCCAGTCCATGTAGATCTCGCGGATGCGTTTCGTCATCGGGCCATGGGCATAGGTCACGTCATCGAAGCCCGTCACCGGCGTCACCTTGCCGAAGTTGCCCGAGAGGAACACCTCGTCGGCCGCCCGCACGTCGTCCAGCGTCAGCACGGCTTCGCGCACCTCGACCCCCGCGGCGCGCAGGTTCGCCATGTGCCGTGCCCGGGTGATGCCCGCCAGGAAGGTGCCATTCGCGACGGGCGTCAGCACCACGCCGTCACGCACGATGAAGACGTTCGCCGTCGCCGATTCCGCGACATTGCCCATGGCGTCCTGCACCAGCGCATTGCCGAAACCCTTGCGCTTCGCCTCGACCAGCATCCGGGCGTTGTTCGGATAAAGACAGCCCGCCTTGGCGTTGCAGACGTTGTCGGCCAGCACCGGGCGGCGGAATTGCGTCGTCGTCAGGGTCGTCGTCTTGTCGGCGGGCGGCATCGGCACCTCTTCGAGGCAGAGCGCGAACCCCGTCGCGCCCTCCTGCGGGGCCACGCCCAGATCGGAGCCGTCGAGCGCCCAATACATCGGCCGCACATAGACCGCCGCGCCTTTCGCATATTTGCGCAGGCCTTCGCGGGCGATCTCGACCATCTCGGCGGGATCGATCGTCGGCGTGATCATCAGCGCCGCGGCCGAGCGGTTCACCCGCGCGCAATGCAGGTCAAGGTCGGGCACAAGCCCGTCGAACAGCCGCGCGCCGTCGAAAACCGACGAGCCCTGCCAGATGCCGTGATCGGCCGCGCGCATGACGGCGATGTCGCCCTCGTGCCAGCGTCCCTCGAACCAGGTGCGGATGTTCGTTCCGAATGCCATGACGGTCTCCTTTGTCGGGCGCGACCCTAGCCACAGCCGCGCCCAAAGGTCCAGAGACCGGATTGTATCGGGGACACGGATCAGTTCGTGATCGTGTCCGCCGTCCGCGCCAGACCCAGCGTTGAGCCGAAGAGACCGAGGATCGTCCGGGTGTTGACCAGCGGGCTTTCGGTGGCCAGCACGAGATCGTTCGACTGCACCTCGAAATTCTGTGCCGAGAACAGCCCCTCGGAGGAGGTCAGATCCATCGAGAACACCACCCGGGCATTCTGTGGCCCCTGCGCGACCTCGCTGCGCACCGCGCTGGCCGGATATTCGCGCAAGATCAGCACGCCCTTGGGGTTGGCGCGGGTGTCGCTGATGCCGCCTGCCAGCGTCACGGCTTCCAGCGCGTTCACGTGATCCTTCGGGAAGGGGATGATCTTTTCCACCCCCGAGGCGCCGAGCGCCAGGAAGCTGCGATCGTCCTTGAGCACCATCAGCTTGTCGCCTGGCCGCAGCCCGGCATCCAGCGCCGGATCGTCCAGCACGCGCGAAAGCGAGGTTTCATAGACCTTGCCGCCGCGGTAAAGCCGCAGCTGCGGGTTCTCGATCGCGCCCTGCACGCCGCCCGCTTCGGAAATCGCGCCGAGCACGGTCAGCGAGCGGTCGATCAGCGGGATCGTGCCCGGGTTCGACACGCCGCCGATCAGCGAGACGGCATTGCCCTTGCCGGGCGTGGCGGCCAGCTGCACCTGGGCCTCGGGGATCAGCGCGGTGACCGATTGCTGCACCTTTTCGCGCGCCGCCTCGACGCTGAGGCCCGAGACCTTCACCGCGCCGACATAGGGCACGAAGATCTGGCCGCTGTTCGAGACGGTGGTGGGAGCGATCTGCGTCGTGGGGGCGCCCTCGCTGGTCAGCAGCTTGTTCTGCCCGCCTTCCCAGATCGCCAGCGACACCGTGTCGCCCGCCGCCAGAACCTGCCCGGCGCCGCCGCTGCCGCCCTTGACCCAGGACCGCCGGTGCGACGCGACCTTGCCCGCGGGCCAGTGCGGCAGATCGGCGAGCAGCTTTGAATCGACGGGGTAATGCGAAAATTCCGGGGTCTTGTCGGAAGCGTTCTTCAGGATCTCGCTTTGCATCGCGGCGCCGCGTGGCAAGGTGCAGCCCGAAAATGCCACAGCCAGCACCACGGCGAGGACGAGTCCCGGTTTCGAAGCCATTCAAGTTCCCCCGTTTCCGCGCCGCGCATCGGGTGCTAAGGCTCGTTGCAGCGACGAGTCAGCAGATCCACGGCAACCAAGTCTATGCGGTCATTCATGTCAAACCTCAAGCCAGAGTTTCCGCGCCTGCTTGTTCTGGGCGGATCCGGGCGGCTGGGCGGGCTGTTGCGCCGGGTCTGGAGCCTGCCCGGCAGCGCCGCGCCGCAGGCGGTGTGGCAGGCGCGCAGGCCCGGGGATTTCGCCGGTTTTGGCGGCCCGACGGTGGTGTTCGATCCGCTGGCAGAGCCCGAGGCGCTGGCCCGCGCGGTGGCGTCGGCCGCGGCGGTGCTGCTGCTGGCCGGGCCGACCCGGGGCACGGCGGCGGAGATGGCGGCGCATCGCGATCTGGCCGCGGCGGTGCTGGACTGCGCCGGGGGGCGGCCGGTCTTGCTGGCCTCTTCGGCGGCGGTCTATGGGCGGCCTGCCGGGCGGCTTTGCCACGAGGACGACCCGCCCGCGCCGGTCTCGGACTACGGCCGCGCCAAGGTGGCGATGGAGGCGGTGGCCGCGGGGCGGCCGGGCGCGGTGGTGCTGCGCATCGGCAATGTCGCGGGGGCGGATGCGCTTTTGGGTCAGGCCGCGCCGCCGGGCGGGCGGCGGCTGCATGTCTTTGCCGACGGTCTTGCGCCGCGGCGCAGCTACATCGGGCCGCAGGCGCTGGCGCGGGCGCTGGCGCGGCTGGTGCGGCTGTCGGTTGGCGGGGCGGCGGGCGGCGGGGCGGCGCTGCCCGGGGTGATCAATCTGGCGCTGCCCGGGGCCGTGGGCATGGAGGCGCTTTTGCGCGCGGCGGGGGAAAGCTGGCAGGCCGATCCCGCCCCCCCCGAGGCGATCGCCACGGTGGAGCTGGCGGTCGCGCGGGCGCTGGCGCTGGGCCTCGTGCCCGATCTGCCGGTCACGGCGGCGGGGCTGATCGCCGATCTGCGGTTCGAGGAGGAACGGGCATGACGCTGACGAAGCGGCTTTTCGACATCGGCTTTGCGCTGCTGATCCTGCCGGTGATCGCGCTGATCGCGGCTTTCGTGCTGCTGGCGCTGGCGCTGACCCAGGGCCGCCCCTATTTCTACGCCGCCGAGCGGATGAAGACGCCCGACACCGCCTTTCGGCTGTGGAAGTTCCGCACCATGACCGTGGTCGCCACCGATGCGGGTGTTTCAGGGGGCGACAAGGCCGGGCGGATCACCCCGGTCGGCCGGATGCTGCGCCGCTTCCGGCTCGATGAGCTGCCGCAGCTCTGGAACATCCTGCGCGGCGACATCAGCTTTGTCGGGCCGCGCCCGCCGCTGCGCTCTTATGTCGAGCGCTTCCCGGATATCTATGCCGAAGTGCTGAAATCCCGTCCCGGCGTGACCGGGCTGGCCTCGATCCACTACCACCGGCACGAGGAATGGCTGCTGGCCCGCTCGCGCAGCGCCGAGGAGACCGACCGCCTCTATTGCCGCATCTGCATCCCGGCCAAGGCGAAGCTGGACCTGATTTATGCGCGTCATGCCTCGGTCTGCCATGATTTGCGGCTGATCGGGCGCACCATTGCACGGATGATAAGCTGATTGCCGCCGATGGCGCGTCCTTTTTGCAATGGTTTAGCTGGCAGGCGCTGTTTTCGGATGCATCCCGTTGACCGATGCGGGGCACAGGGTATGCTGCAGTCGCAATACATATATCGGAGCGGGGCTGGCGGTGCTCTTGAAGTCCATTATCTCGCTCAGCCGCAGGCAGAAGTCGTCGATCCTGATGGCGATCGATCTGATGCTGGTGCCGCTGAGCTTTTGCCTTGCGCTGGTGCTGCTCAATGACGGCGCCGCCCTGCTGCCGCTTTTGCGGGCGCATGCGCTGGAGCAGCCGCTGCTGATCGCCGAAGCCGGGGTGCTGAGCGGGCTTCTGGGCCTGTCGCGGATCAAGCTGCGCGAATATCAGGGCGAGGCGGTGGTGCGCTCGGCGATCCTTGCCTCGGTGCTGGCGGTCAGCTCGGCGGTGCAGTCGAAACTGGCCGCGGTCGAGCAGTCGCCCGGGCTGCATGTGGTCTTCGGCCTGCTCTATTTCACCGCCTTCTTCTTCACCCGGCTGGCGCTGACGCGGATCCTGACGGCGATCTATCGCAATTCCCGCACCCTCTCGCGCGTGGCGATCTATGGCGCGGGCCGCACCGGCATGGCGCTGGCGCGCGAATTGCGCAACAGCGACGATTTCGTCGTCTGCGCCTTTCTGGACGACAACGCCACGCTGGCGGGCATGACGATGAACGGCGTGCCGATCCATTCCGGCGTGCACGCGGCGCGGGTGATCGAGCAATACAAGATCAATCAGGTCATCCTTGCGATGCCCTCGGTCTCGACCGACAAGCAGACCTTCCTGTCGCAACGGCTGGAAAAGCTGGGGCTGCAGGTGCACAGCCTGCCCGCCTTCACCCAGATCCACGGCGGTCAGGAACTGCTCGACCTGATGCGCCCGGTCGGCACCGCGGCGCTGTTGTGCCGCGACCCTCTCAACCATGAGCTGACCGCGGGCCGCAACGCCTATCGCGATGCCAATGTGCTGATTTCCGGCGCCGGCGGCTCGATCGGGCTGGAGCTGTGCCGTCAGGTCGTGGCCTGCCGTCCGAAGACGCTGGTGCTGTACGAACTCTCGGAACTTGCCCTTTACAACGCCGAGGCCGAGATGCGGCTTCTGGCCGAAGCGACCGGCGTCGAGATCGTCTCGGTTCTGGGCTCGGTCGCCGACCGGGTGCAGGTGATGCAGGTGCTCGACCGGCATGGCATCGACATCGTGCTGCATGCCGCCGCCTACAAGCATGTGCCGCTGGTCGAGATCAATGCCCGGGCGGGCATGGCGAACAATGTGCTGGGCACGGCCGTGCTGGCGCGGGCGGCGCGGGATGCGCAGGTCAAGCGCTTCGTGCTGGTTTCCACCGACAAGGCGGTGCGGCCGGGCAATCTGATGGGCGCCTCGAAGCGGCTGGCCGAGCTGATCGTGCAGGATCTGGCGGCGCGGCCGGGGCGGACGGTGTTCTCGATCGTGCGCTTTGGCAATGTGCTCGGCTCTTCAGGCTCGGTCGTGCCGCTGTTTCAGGAACAGATCGCCCGCGGCGGTCCGGTGACGCTGACCGACGAACGGGTGACGCGCTATTTCATGACGATCCAGGAGGCCTCGCGGCTGGTGCTGCTGGCGGGCTCCTTCGCCGAGGGCGGCGAGGTCTTCGTGCTGGACATGGGCAAGCCGGTGAAGATCATCGATCTGGCGCGGCGGCTGATCGAGACCTCGGGTTTCACCGTGCGCGATGCGCGCAACCCCGATGGCGATATCGAGATCGTCACCACCGGGCTGCGTCCGGGCGAAAAGCTGCACGAGGAGCTGATGGTGCGCAAGGGCGCGCAGACGACGGCGCATCCGAAGATCATCTCGGTGCGGGAAGATCACCTGTCGGAACTGGCCACGGCGGCGGCGCTGCGCGATCTGCGCGAGGCGATCGACCGCGGCTCGGAGACCGACGTGATCGCGGTGGTGGCGCGGGCGGTGCCGGAATATGCGCCGCAAAGCCTGCCCGCTTCGGCGCTGCAATGTCAGGTCGTGCAGGCGCAGCGCAACGAGCAGGCGGCGGACCTGCCCGCCGAATGACTCAGGCAAACGGATCTTCCGGGTAGCCCACGCCGCAAAGGTAAAGCCCCTGCGGCGGACAGACCGGCCCGCAGGCGGCCCGGTCGCGCGCGGCCAGCGCCCGCCTGACATCCTCGGGCGCCCAGGCGCCTGTCCCCACCCGTTCCAGCGTGCCGACGATCGAGCGCACCTGATTGTGCAGGAAGCTGCGCGCCCGCAGATGAAACCGAACTTCCTGTCCGGTCGGCAGGGCGATTTCCTCGATCGTGATTTCGTCGAGCGTCTTCACCGGCGATTTCGCCTGACACATCGCGGCGCGGAAGGTGGTGAAGTCGTGCAGCCCGATCAGATGGGCGGCACCTTCCCGCATCGCCGCGACATCGAGCGGGGTCTGCACCTGCCAGACCTTGCCGCGCTCATGCACCACGGGGGCGCGGCGGCTGACCAGCCGGAACAGATAGCGCCGCTCGCGCGCGGAAAACCGGGCGTGGAAATCGTCACCCACGCGCGCGCAGGCCACGATCGCCACCGGAGCGGGGCGCAGATGGTGGTTCAGCGCCTCGGACAGCCGGAACGGGTCCCAGTCCTTCGTCAGATCGGCATGGGCCACCTGCGCCGTCGCATGCACCCCGGCATCGGTCCGCCCGGCGGCGGCAATCGTGTGATCGCCGGGTTCGAGCCGCGCCAGAGCAGCCTCCACCGCGCCCTGCACCGAGGGCAACACGGCCTGCCTTTGCCACCCGGCAAAGGGGCCGCCATCATATTCGATCCTGAAGGCAAATCTGGGCATGTCCCGGCGATAGCGCGGCTTTGGGCTTTGCGCAATGCCCCCGGGGGTGCGCTGCTTTCCCCTCTGTGAATCGCTTCGGGCAATGCCTATCTTCGGCGCAACCAGAACGACCGGGAAAGGCAGCGCAGTGGGCATCAGCGACCTTGCCGAGGACATCGGCCGCAGCATCGAGGGGCTTGGCTCCTCGGTTTCCGAAGCCCTGTTCGAGCCGGTGATCCGGCTGGGCGTCACCGGGCTGTCGCGCGCGGGCAAGACCGTCTTCATCACCTCGCTGGTGGCCAATCTGCTCGACCGCGGCCGGATGCCCGCGCTGACCGGGGCGGGGCGGATCCGCGCCGCCTATCTGAAACCGCAGCCCGACGACACCGTGCCGCGGTTCGACTATGAAAGCCATCTCGCCAGCATGACCGGCGCCCATCCCGCCTGGCCCGAGGGCACGCGGGCGGTTTCGGAACTGCGGCTGAGCTTCCGGCTGCAGCCTTCGGGGATGCTGGGCGCGCTTTACAAGCCGCGCACCGTGCATCTGGATATCGTCGATTATCCCGGCGAATGGCTGCTGGACCTTGGGCTGATCGACAAGACCTTCGAGGAATGGTCGGCGGGCGTGCTTGACCGTCTGCCCGGCCGCCCCGGATCGGATGCGTTCCTGCAAACGCTGGATGAGATCGACCTTTACGCCCGCTTCAGCGAAACCGCGGCGAAGGCGCTTTCCGAAGCCTTCACCGCGCATCTGATCGCCTCGCGCGAGGCCGGGTTTTCCGATTGCTCGCCGGGGCGGTTCCTGTTGCCGGGCGAAATGGCGGGCTCGCCCGTGCTGACCTTCGCGCCGATCCCGCCCGCCACCTATCCGCGCGATTCCTTGGGGCGCGAGATGGAGCGCCGGTTCGAGGCCTACAAGCGCGAGGTGGTGCGGCCGTTCTTCCGCGATCACTTCGCCCGCATCGACCGGCAGGTGGTGCTGGTCGATGTGCTCGGCGCCATCCATGCCGGGCCCGCGGCGCTGGAAGATCTGCGTCAATCCATGGCGGCGATCCTGACGGCCTTCCGCCCCGGCGTGCCCGGGTTCCTGTTGACGCTGTTGGGGGCGAAACGGGTCGAACGGATCCTGTTCGCTGCGACCAAGGCCGACCATCTGCATCACATCCAGCATGCGAAACTGACCGCGATCACCGAGGCGCTTTTGCGCGAGGCCAAGGACCGCGCCAGTTTTGCCGGGGCCGAGACCGCGGCGATGTCGCTGGCCTCGTTGCGCACGACGACCGAAGACATCATCCCCCATGGCGGCGAGGACCTGCCCGCGGTGCGCGGGCGCTTGGCCGATGGCCGCTCGGTCGCGCTTTATCCCGGCGAATTGCCCGCCGATCCGGCCGAACTCCTGACCGCCGCCCGCGACGGCGCCGAGGAGTGGCTCGATGCCGATTTCGGCCTGATGAACTTTGCGCCCGCGCCGGGTGTGCTTCGCCCGGGCGAGGGCCCGCCGCATATCCGCATCGACCGCGCTGCCGAATTCCTGATCGGGGACAAGCTGTGAAACGACCTGTCATTCTGGAACTGGACGCCCCGCCCGCCTCGCCCGCCGAGGCGCCGCCGGTGATCGATCAACCCGCTTTCGACGCCGCCCCGCAAGGCCGCGCCATGCAGATCGCGGCGAAACTGGCCGCCCGGCCGCGCTCGCGCCTGACGCGGTTCTTCTGGCAGGCGACCGGGGCGCTGGTGGGCTTCCTGATCGGCGTCGCGCTTTGGAATTTCGTCACCGGGCTGTTCGCTGCCAATCCGATGCTGGGCTGGGTGGCGACCGGCCTTTTGATCCTGTTCCTGATTGCCTGCGCCTTGGTGGCCCTGCGCGAACTGACCGCCTTCGCCAAGCTTGGTCGGCTCGACAAGCTGCATCAGGAGGTGATCGAGGCGGGCAACCGCGATGATCTGCGCGCCGCGCGCAAGGCGGTGGACCGGATGGCGAAGCTTTATTCCGCCCGGCCCGAGATGAAATGGTCGCTCGCCCGCCTGCGCGAACGCGCCCCCGAGCAGCTTGATACGCAAACCCTGCTGCGCCTGACCGAAACCGAGCTGATGGCGCCGCTCGATGCCGCCGCGCGTCTGGAAATCGAGGCCGCCGCGCGCACGGTGGCGACGGTGACGGCGCTGGTGCCGCTGGCGCTGGCCGATGTGGCCACCGCGCTGATTGCCAACCTGCGGATGATCCGCGGCGTGGCGGAAATCTACGGCGGCCGCGCGGGCAGCCTTGGCGCGCTGCGGCTGGCCCGCACGGTGATGACGCATGTGATCGCGACGGGCGCCGTCGCCGCGGGCGATGATCTGATCGAGACGATGACCGGGGGCCATCTGGCCGCGAAAATCTCGCGCCGCTTCGGCGAGGGCGTGATCAACGGCGCGCTGACTGCCCGCGTCGGCATCGCCGCGATGGAGGTCTGCCGCCCGATGCCCTTCGCGGCCCTGCCGCGCCCGAAAGTCACGCAGCTGACCGGCGGCGCGCTGAAAGGCGTCTTCACCAGATCGAAAGACGAAGACTGACGCCTTCGTTTCTTCTTGGTCCAAATACGCCCTTTCCCCGGCCGGGAAGGGGCGGCTCAGCGCAGATTGGGCACCGCCCCGGCAGGGCGGCCCACATCCTCGACCCCCATCCGCAGCCCCTTGCCGATCCGATGCGCCAGCGCCGACCAGCCCGCCGCCGCCACCGGGTCAAGCGTGTCGTGCAGCACCGCGTCAAAGGTCGCGAGCCAAAGCGGGAAATGCCCGCCCTCGACATCGCCCGCGCGGCGATGCGAGATCATCGGGCTGCCCTCGTAGCCCTGCATATGCAGGATCGAGCCTTTCCAGAACCGGGCGATCTTCGCCTCGTGATGCGCCCAGTCGGTCACATGCGCGGCAAAGATCGGCGCCAGATCGGGATGGGCGCGGACGCGGGCATAGAACTCGGCCACCACGGCCTCGATCTGGGCCTCGGTGACGGGGAAACGGGGGGGCGGGGGCGTGGACATGGGCCAAGGATACACCGCCACCGCGGCGCGTCCAGTCAGCCCGCGTCGAAAAGGTCGGTCTGGACCGGAGTTTGCGCGACCGGCTGCACCGGCGCCTCCAGCCCCAGATGCCGCCAGGCCCGATGGCCGAGCATCCGGCCGCGCGGGGTGCGCTGAATGAGCCCCTGCTGCAAAAGGTAAGGCTCGATCACCTCTTCGAGCGCATCGCGGCTTTCGGAAAGCGCGGCCGAGAGCGTCTCCACCCCCACCGGCCCGCCGCCGTAATGTTCGGCCATGAGCATCATGTAGCGCCGGTCGGCCCCGTCCAGCCCCAGATGATCGACGCCGAGCCGCGTCAGCGCATTGTCGGCCAGTTTCCGGGTCAGCCGCCCGTCGCCCTCGACCAGCGCGAAATCGACGACGCGGCGCAAAAGCCGCCCGGCAATCCGCGGCGTGCCGCGGGCGCGTTTGGCGATCTCGCGCGTGCCGTCCGGGTCGGCGGGAATGCCCAGAAGCCGCGCCCCGCGCGAGACGATCAGGTCCAGCTCGTCCTCGGTGTAAAATTGCAGCCGCGTCGGAATGCCGAAGCGGTCGCGCAGCGGCGTCGTCAGCAGGCCCAGCCGCGTCGTCGCGCCGACCAGGGTGAAGGGCTGCAGCTCGATCCGCACGGTGCGCGCGGCCGGGCCCTCGCCGATCACCAGATCCAGCTCGAAATCCTCCATCGCGGGGTAAAGCACCTCCTCGACCGCCGGGTTCATCCGGTGGATCTCGTCGATGAAAAGGACGTCGCGGTTTTCAAGGTTCGTAAGGATCGCCGCCAGATCGCCCGCCCGCGCCAGAACCGGGCCGGAGGTCATCTTGAAATTCACGCCAAGCTCGCGGGCCATGATCTGCGCCAGCGTGGTTTTCCCAAGCCCCGGGGGGCCGTGAAACAGCGTGTGATCCATCGCCTGACCGCGCATCTTCGCGCTTTCGATGAAGACGCGCAGGTTCGCCCGCGCCTCGGCCTGGCCGACGAAATCCTCCAGCACCTGCGGCCGCAGGGCGCGGTCGGCGTCCTCGGGCAGGCGGTCGGGGCGGAGGGTCGGATCGGGTTCGGTCATGCGGTGCTTTCAGACAAGGGTGGGGGGGGGGGGGGGCCCCCCCCCCCCCGCGGTTATAGAATAAA
>NZ_SWJZ01000003.1 GCF_005144475.1 Rhodobacter capsulatus
CCCCCCCCCCCCCCCCCCCCCCCCCCCCCCCCCCCCCCCCCCCCCCCCCCCCCCCCCCCCCCCCCCCCCCCCCGGGTCGCCTCGGCTGCGCCGAGGCGAAACAGCAGATACGACCGGCCCAAAAATAAAGCGCTGCGGGAGGGAGGCCCGCAGCGCGTTATTTGGAACCCGACGAGGGAGAACGTCCGGGTTCTGTTTCAGGTTCCGCTGGCTTGCGCCGTTTCAGGGAGATCGGGAACCTGATGCGTTTCTTCTAGCGGCTTTGCGCGCGGATCCACTTTGACATAGGTCAACCCGGCCTTCGGGCCCGGTGCGACATTTTGGCGGCGCCAATCTTCGCCCCCTCCGTCGGACCCGCCCCCGTTCGGACCGACAGGCAAAATCCCGGGCTGCCCTCAAATGTCCATGATTGGCTTTCAAACTGCGGCCACGGCGCATACTCTGCGCCGGAAGGAAGGCGGGACAGCATGCACGACGCAGAGACGACGACAACGACGACGACGACCGAGGCCGACACCGCTTCCGCCCCGCCCGTGCCGCAAGGCGCGGTCCGGCTGGCCGTTCTGGGCGGCGATCCGGCCGTGTCGCAGGCGTTGCGCCGCGGCGGCGCGCTGCTGGCCGATGCCGAACCCGGGCCGAAACAGGCCTCGGCGGCGCTTCTGGCGCAGTTTCACTACGGGCTTGCCTCGGCACGGGCCGGGGCTTTGGGCGATGTGCGGCTGCTCGCGCAGCTGATCGCGGCGGCGCAGGGCGAGGCCGCGCCGGTGTTCTGGCCGCAGCCCGACGGCACGCTGGTCGATGCCGCCCGCCCCGAGGTCGATCCGGCGGGCCTGCCCGATCTTGCCACCGCCACCGCCTACCGGCAGGCGCATCTGACGGCGCTGGCGCGGCTGCTGGCCGAAGCCGAAACGCTGGTGCTGCCGCTTGGCGCGCCCACGCTGCTGACCGATCCGGCCAGCGGGCAGGTCTTTCCCCGCCCGCCCGCGGGCCTCCATGCCCCCGACTGGCCCGAGGCGCGGATGAGCGCCAAAGATCTGGACGCCGGTTTTGCCCGGCTTTCGGCCGGGCTGCAGGCGCTGAACCCGACGCTGCGGCTTTGCCTGATCGTCCTGCCCGCGCCGCCCGGCGCCCGCGCCGAGACCCGGGCCAGCCATGCGCTTCTGGCCGCCCGCGCCGCCGACTGGGCGCGGGGCACGGCGCGGGTGCGGCATGATCCGGTGCTGGATGCGCTGGTCGGGCGGCTTCTGGCCCAGGGGGGCGAGGCTGCCGACCCCGACCCTCTGGCGGCGCTCGTCGTGCGGCTGTGCGGCGGCGCCGATCTGCTGGATCTGCTCGCGGGCGGGGCCGCGCCGCCGCCCGCCGCCGCCGCGACCGACCGCAAGCAGCGGGCGAAAGACCCCGAGCGGCGGGCCAGACGCAAGGCAAGGGCCGAGGCCAAAGGCAAGACCGCGAAAGTGATGTGCGAGGATGAATTGCTGGAGGCGTTCTCGAAATGACCCTGCGGCTGTGCGTGATCGGCAATTCCCATATCGCGGCGCTGAAACTGGGCTGGGACCGGCTGATCGCCGAGGCCGTGCCCGGCTGGGCAGCGGTCGAGCCGGTGTTTTTCGGCGCGCCCTCGGACGGGATGCGCCATGTGGGCCTGCAGGGCACGGCGCTGGTGCCGACGCGGCCCAAGATCGCCAGCCATTTCCGCCAGCTTTCGGGCGGCTATGACCGGATCGACCTTGCCCGGTTCGATGCGTTTTTGCTGGTGGGGCTGAATGTCTCGTCAAAGCGCATCTTGCGGTTTTACAAAAGCCACGCCTGGGTCGGGCTGTGCGGCACCGCGGGCAAGACGCTGGTGCATCCGGCCTTTGCCGCGGCGTTTTTGACCGAACGTTACGGCACGACCCAGCTGGTCGAGCACGCCCGGACGATTGCGCAGGCAACGGGCAAGCCGGTGCTGGCGCTGGCCGAACCGCATTGGGCCGACTGGGCCCGGCAGGCGCCCGAGGGCACCTCGGATTACGGCTGGGACGCGGCGATCACCGCGGGCGACGGCCCGGCGCTGGGGCAGATGTTCGAAACCGCGGTGAGCGCGGCGCTGGCCCCCCATGCGCGGTTCATCGCCCAGCCCGCGGCGACCGTGGCCGATGGCATCACCACCCGCGGCGCCTATAACAAGGAAGCCTCGCGGCTGATTTCCGGCGAAGGCGGCGGCACCGACGCCTCGCATATGAACGCCGATTTCGGGCTGGCCTGCTGGGCGGCGATCCAGCCCGCCCTTGGCCTTGCCTGTCCCCTCGAAGGAGTGTCCGCATGACCCGTTCGCCCTATCAAGGCATCGACGCCCGCGCCTTCTGGCGCACGGGCCTCGCCGAGGCCGCCTATCCGCCGCCCGATCTTTACCGCCCGCGCTGGGGGCTGACGAAAAGCGACCGGATCGTCACCGCGGGGTCGTGCTTTGCCCAGCATGTCGGCCGGGCCCTGCGCAAGAACGGTTTCAACGTGCTCGATGCCGAGCCGCGCCCTGCGGGCATCGCCGCCGCAGACGGGCCAAGCCATGGCTATGACATGTATTCGGCCCGCTATGGCAACATCTACACCACCCGCCAGCTGCGCCAGCTGCTCGAGGAGGCCTGGGGCAAGGCCCCGGATTTCGACGCGATCTGGGAAAAGGACGGCCGGTTTTACGACGCGCTGCGTCCGAACATCGAGCCGGGCGGGTTCGAGACCGCCGCTGCGCTCCAGGCCGCCCGCGCGCAACACCTTGAGAAGGTGCGCGAAGTTTTCACGCAGGCCGATGTCTTCATCTTCACCCTGGGTCTGACCGAGGCCTGGGTTCACACGCCCTCGGGTCAGGTCTATGCGACGGCGCCGGGCACGATCGCGGGCAGTTTCGACCCCGAGATCCATGCTTTTGCGAATTTCCGCACCGCCGAGGTGAAGGCCGATCTGGAAGCGGCGCTGGCGCGGCTCAAGGCGCTCAACCCGGCGCTGCGGGTGCTGCTCACCGTCTCGCCGGTGCCGCTGACCGCGACGGCGTCGCAGGCGCATGTGCTGCCCGCGACGGTGCTGTCGAAATCCGTGCTGCGCGCGGTGGCGGGCGAGATGCAGGCCGATCACCCGGAGGTGGATTATTTCCCCTCTTATGAACTTGTCACCTCGGTCAAGGCCGGGGCGGGCTGGTTCGAGCCGAACCTGCGCTCGGTGCGCGAAGCCGCGGTGGCGCAGGTGATGGCGGTCTTTACCCGGGCGCATCTGGGCGAAGCGGCCGTCCCCCTTGAACCCGAAGCGACGCCCGCCGAGGAAACCCCCGAAAACCGCGCCGCCCGCCGCGCCGAACGGCAGGAGCGCAAGGCCGCCCGCGAATCCCGCCGCGCCGCGCGCGGCAAATAAGTCAGCCGCGGCGGTCTCAGCCCTTCGGCTCGGCCGCCGCGCGTTTTTCCCGCCGTTCGGTCTTTTCCGCCCGCCGCGCCATCCGTGCCGCCCGGCGCTCCTCGCCCTTGAGCTTGTCTTCCTTGCCCGGTTTCGCGCCGGGCTTGTCCTTGCGCCGCCGCGCCACCGGCGCCGCTTCGGACAGCGCGCGCCGCGCGCCGCGGGCCAGCGGCTCGAAACTCAGCTTGCCGCTCAGCGCATCCTCGAAGACATGCACCCCGGCCTGAATCTCGGCCTCGCTCATCGGCGCGATTTCGGCCCCCTCGGGCAGGAAGCCGCCCGCGACCAGCGCCCGGCCCAGCGCGGGCAGATCGAGCTGGCCGACCGAATGCCGGTCCGCCCGCTTGCGGTCCGAGCGCACCCAATCCTGTTCGATCACGTCGATCACCAGGGGCGCCCGCCCGGTGAAGGCGGTCAGATGCGTGACGATGCTGTCCGAGACGTCGGACACCCGGCGCCGGATCATCGCCACCTGCTGATCGCGCCGCCCCACCATCGCCACCATGTGCAGCGCCGAACCATCGAGCGCCACCACCTGCCGCGCCGCCTTGTAATGGGCGATCTGCGATTGCAGGCTGTGTTTTTGCGGGTGGAAAATCTCGTAGCCCGCCGCGGCGAGCGCCGTCTCGATCCGGTCCTCGCCCAGAACGCCGCCCCGCGCAGCCCCCAGCGCAGAACGGGAAATGTAAAGCTTTTCAGCGCCCTGCGGGGCGATGTTGCGGGCAAAACGGGTCGCAAAAAAGGCCCGGAACGGTGCGGTCCCGGCGGCGATCGTGCCCAGACCGAAGCCCTGCCCCGGCACCTCCAGCCGCTCGACCCGGGTCGGCTGTGCCAGGATGCGGATCGGCACGTCAATCCCCAGCAGGTCGAAGAACAGCCGCTGGAACGGTTGCAGCTTCAGCTCCCCCGCCTCTTCGATCGTCTCGCGCTTGACGGTGAAGAGGAGGCCATCGACCGGCCCCTCGACCGCGTCGAGCGCCCAAAGCCGCGGCGTGCTTTCGACCAGGAAATGGCCGAAGTGATTGAGCAGGATGCCGCCCCAGATCCAGCGCCCGGGCAGATCGGCCAAGGGCTCGGGGCGCGGATCGGGCTCGACCATCAGGCGGCGGCCGCGCCAGAGCACCCCCTCGTGCACATAGGCGCCCGCCGCGTCATGGATGCCCATCGCCTGCACCATGTCGGCCTCGGTCGGCGGCACGACCAGCGCGCCGGGCACGGAGACGATCCTTGTGGACCAGCCGCCTTGCGGCTGCGGGGCGCGGGCGGGATCGTCTTCAGGTGCCGACATCGGACCCTCCGGGGTTATTTCGTGACCTTGGTCGGCTTGCGGATCGTCGCGGGGGCCTGGCGGATCTTCGCGAAGATCGGGTAATCGGCGGCGGCGAAGGCCTCGGCATCGGTGCTTTCGAAACAGTCGTAGAAGCGCCCGACGCCATAGGGCACCAGATCGACCGTGGTCCATTCGGCCAGGATCGCCTCGTAATCGTCGCGCAGCACGGTGTTCGCCGGGTCGAGGTTCGAAACGAGGACCAGCCCCGTCGGGCGGCAGTTCAGCACCGTCAGCTGCAGATCGGGGCGATATTTGCGCAAGATCGGGATCAGTTTCCACACGTCGCCCGTCCAGGGCCCCTTGGGCAGGTTCTGCAGATCGCGGGTCAGCATGCGTTCGTTGAAGGGCAGGCAGTCATGCAGCGCGATCACGCCATCGGGGTTGGACAGCGCCTCGGTGTTCATGAAATCGCGCAGCAGATATTCGAAAAGATGCATGCCATCAAGGAACGACAGCGAGAGCTTGATCCCCATCCGCTCGAGCATCCCCGAGGCGAAGAAATCGTCGCTCGTCTGCTGGAAGATCAGCAGTTGCGGCTTGGCGCCGATGATGTTCGTTTCCGCCTTGAAGAAGGGATCGACGGCGATCGTCTTGCCCGCCACCGGGGCAAAGCTGCGCCCGGCACGGCAGCCGATTTCCATGTACCAGTCAAACACCATCCGGCTGTGCAGCTCGTCCAGAAACAGGCTGTATTTCTGCCCGGGATTGCGCCGCAACCCCACCTTGCCGTCTTGCTCGTCCATCTGCCCACCCTTTTGATCACCTCCGGGCATTCTATCCGCAATCGGTGCCTTGGCAAGGATCGCGCCCGAAAGCCCGCAAGCGCCCCTGAAATCACGGGCTTTGGCCGATTTCGCAGCGGATTTCGGGCAATTTCCGGGCAGGCGGATCTGGCAACGATCCACCGCCCCTGTCACCGCCAGCGAAACAATCGCCCCGGAAAACCAGCGCCCGTTTGAAAGCGGGCCGGGGCCCTGCTAGGACTGGTCAAAACGGGGGCAGCATGAACGGATCGACGGTCGTCGCGCGGCAATTGCAGGGAAAAGGCTTTGCGCAGGGGCCCGCGGGGCTGCTTCTGCTGGATGCCGTGATCTGGCCCGAGGCCCGCAACGGCCGCCCCGGCCGCACGCTGCGGCTGTTCTTTGCCCATCCCGCCTTTGCCGGGCAGATCGCGACCGATCCGTCCGCGGGCGGTTTCGAGGTGATCGACCGGCGCGAGGTGGCGGGCGGCGTGATGGTGCATGGCCGCGCCGCGCCCGAGGGGCCGCTGCGGCTTGGCCTTTGCCCCGAGGCGATCCACAGCGAGGATGCGGCCGAGACCCCGCAAGGCCCGGTCGTGACGGTCGAGATCGCCCCCGCACCCGCCGAGACCGATCTCTTCGCGGGCAAATTCTGTCTTTTCGCGCAACGGCTTGAGGAAAGCGCGCAAGGCATCGCCGATTGGCTGGTCTGGCACCACGACCTGCACGGGGCCGAAGCCGCGCTGATCCTTGACCGCTCGCCGCCCGACAGCGATGCGCTGCACGGCCCGGCTTTGGCCGCGGCGATTGCGCAACGGCTTGCGGCGCGCGATCGGACGATGACGGTTGTCGTGCTGCATTCCCCCGTGCCGCTGGGCAAGCCCGATCACGGGCCGGAGAACCACCCGTTTCACGCCCCCGACGCGCCGGGCAAGGACCGGATGGAGGTGCCGCCGAACGATCCCTGGCGGGCGCCCTTGGGTCAGGGGATCGTGCTCGAGCTGGTGAAATGGCGCTTCCTTGCCCGCGCCCGCGTCGTGCTGCAGCTCGATGTGACCGATATCCTGCAACCCCGCCCCGACGGCGCGCCTTCGGCCTTTGAACGCTGCCTTGCCGCGCCCACCGGCATGGTGACGCTGGTCGGGCGGCGGATCTATCCCTGGCGGGTGCGGGCGGGGGCCGAGGCGCGGTTTTCCGATCACCTGTGCCGGCAGTTCGACGCGACGCGCGGCATTGCGCGTTGGGGCGTCGCACCGGGCAAGGTCGGGCTCGATGCGACCTGGCGGCTGCTGCGCATCGCCTATACGAAACCCGATCCGGCCAGCCTGATCCCGTTCTGGCGCGCCATGGGGCTGCGCGTGCCGGGCCGGGCGGCCTCGGAACTGGCGCCGAAAACCTCGTTGATCGAGGACCCGGAGCTTTTGCGGCTGGCGACCGAGGTCTGGGGCGCGAAACCGATCCGCCCGCCGGTCTCGAAACCGCGCCCCGCCCCCGTGCGCGCGACCGAAGCGGGGCGCACCTGCATCGTCACCACGATGAAGAACGAGGGCCCCTTCATCCTCGAATGGATCGCCTATCACCGCGCCATCGGCGTCGATGATTTCCTGATCTACACCAACGACTGCACCGACGGCACCGACACGATGCTGGACCTGCTGCAAAGAAAGGGGATCTGCCAGCACCGCGACAACCCGTTTCGCACCATGGACATGCCGCCCCAGCATGCGGCGCTGGAAAGCGCGGAAAAAGAGCCGCTGATCCGGAATTGCGGCTGGGCGATCTGCATGGATGTCGATGAATTCATTGATGTGAAGATCGGCGACGGCACGCTTCGCGCTTTGTATGAGGCGATGGGCGAGGCGAACATGATCGCGCTGACCTGGCGGCTTTTCGGCAATGCGGATGTGCACGAATACCAGGACCGCTTCCTGCTGGAGCAATTCACCCGCTGCGCCCCCGAGATCGTGCGCAAGCCGCATCAGGCCTGGGGCTTCAAGACGCTGTTTCGCAATATCGACATCTACAAGAAGCTGGGCGTGCACCGGCCGAAGGGGCTTTTGCCCGACCTTTGGGATCAGGTGATCTGGCTGAACGGCTCGGGGCGGCCGATGCCGCGCGAGCTGTATCGCAACGGCTGGCGCTCGACCGCGACGACCTATGGCTATGACTGGGTGCAGCTCAATCATTACGCCGTGCGCTCGGCCGAGAGCTTTCTGGTCAAGCGCGACCGCGGCCGGGTGAACCATGTCGATCGCGATCAAGGGCTGAACTACTGGTTCCGGATGAATCACAACGCGGTCGAGGATCGCTCGATCCAGCGGATGATCCCGCGGGCGGGGGCGGAATTTGACCGGCTGCTGGCGGATCCGGAGATCCGCGCCGCGCATGAGTTCTCGGTCGCCGCGCATCGGGCAAAGATCGCAGAGCTGCGCGCGACCGAGGCTTACGCGAATTTCTACGCCGAGCTGTGTTCGGACCGGTTCGAGAAGCTGTCGCGGCTGCTGCATGTCTTCGGCTCGGCCGTCTTCAACGCCGGTCCGGGGGTCATTCCGGCCGATCTGCACCTGCGCGACCTGCCGCCGGATTTCTTCTTCACCGTGGACCACGAGGGCGAGGCGAACCACTGATGCGGGCGTTGGCCATTCTGACGGTGAAGAACGAGGCGGCCTTCCTGCTGGAATGGTTGGCCCATCACCGCGCCGTGGGCTTCACCGATTTCCTTGTCTTTTCCAACGATTGCACCGACGGCACCGATCAGATGCTGGACCGGCTGCAGGCTTTGGGCGCGCTGACCCACCTCCGCAACCCCGGCCCCTGGCGCGAGGGGCCGCAATGGGCGGCGCTGAAGGCGGCGGACAAGCACCCGCTGATGCGCGCCGCCGATTGGGTTCTGGTCCTCGACATCGACGAATTCGTCAACATCCATGCGGGCGACGGCACGCTGTCTGCGCTGCTGGCCACCCTGCCCGAGGCGACGGCGATCGCGCTGACCTGGCGGCTTTTTGGCAATGCGGGCGTCGTCGATTTCGCCGATGCGCCGGTGACGGAGCAATTCCCCCGCGCCGCGCCCGCGGGCATGACCTGGCCCTGGCGGGCAAGCCTGATCAAGACGATGTTTCGCAACGATGGCGCCTATCGCAAGCTCGGCGTGCATCGCCCCCGCGCCCCAGATCCGGCGCGGATCGCGCAGACGCTCTGGGTCGATGGCAGCGGCCGCCGCCTGCCCGACAGCTACCGCAGCGGGCGGCTGTTCACGCCGCTGGGCGAAAACCCCTGGCAGCTGGTGCAGCTCAACCATTACGCTTTGGGCGCGATGCAGAGTTACGTGCTCAAATGCGACCGCGGGCGTGCGAACCGGGACGCCTCGGCCTTCGATCTCAGCTACTGGGTCGAGCGGAATTTCTGCGACATCGAAGATCGCACGATCCGCCGGTACGCCCCGGCCACCGCCGCGGAGATCGCCCGGCTGCGCGCCGATGCGGAGCTGGACCGGCTGCACCGCGCGGGGGTCGCCTGGCGGCAGCGCCGCTTTGCCGCGCTGATGGCCGAGGAGCCCTTTCGCGCGCTGTTCGGGCGGCTGATGCTGACGCCGCCCTCGCGGCCGCTGCCGCCGCCGCTGGCCGCGCGGATGCGGGCGCTTGGCCTTGCCGCCGCGGCAAAGCCGCCCCGGGCGTAACCGCCGGGGAAACACTGCCCCGCTTATCGGCGGATTGACGCCCCTTTCCCTACAATCCAAGGTATTTTCTTGCCGCCTGCGCATTTCCGGCAGGCGGCGGGAATGATAGATTAACCCTGTTCGGGCAGTCTTCCGTTGCAACGGCAGGAGGGCGGCGATGGACGGGGGAAAGTTGGAAATCAGCACGATGCGCGATCTGAACGACAGCGACTGGCTGCACCACATCGAGGAACTGGGCGAGCTTGAGGGCTATTGGGAACCGCTTGGCGCGGACCATTCGGTGCTTTTTGCCGACCGTGGTCCGGTGCTTCTGGTCAGTTTCGAGATCCGCGCCGCGATCCGCGCCCGGTCCGAGGATCAGCTGCCGCTGGGCTTCACCCTGGCCGAGGCGGGCGGCCATTCCAGCCTGACGCTGATCGGCCATGACGAAAGCTGGTTTCGCGATCCCGCCGTCTATGCCTATGTCGACCGCCTGGTCGACGAGGCGTTTTTCGAGGATTTCGACCGCGTGGTGTTTTACGGCGCGGGCAGCTGCGGCTATGCGGCGGCGGCCTTCTCGGTCGCGGCGCCGGGGGCCACGGTGATCACGCTGGCGCCGCAGGCGACGCTGGACGCCCGGCTGACCGCTTGGGACGACCGCTTCCGGCGGCGGCGGCGGCAGAATTTCACCGACCGCTACGGCTTTGCCCCCGACATGCTGGATGGCGCCGGGGCGGTGCATGTGATCTACGATCCGCTGATCACCGAGGATGCGATGCATGCGGCGCTGATGGCCCGCCCGCATGTGACGCTGCTGCCCTGCCGCAATCTGGGCAGCACGCCCGAAACCGCCCTGGCCGAGATCGACGCGCTGGAACCGATGCTGGCGCAGGCCTGCGCCGGAACCCTCACGCCCGCGCTGTTCTGGCGGCTGTGGCGCGGGCGGCGCGATGCGACGCGCTATCTGCGCCGGCTGGCGGGTTATCTGAACAGTTCGGGCCGCCCCCGGCTTGAAGCGATGCTGTGCCGCAACGTGGTGCGGCGGCTGGGCTGGCCACGGTTCCGCAACCGGCTGCTGGTGCTGGAAGATCAGCTGGAGAAATCCGGCTCTCCGCGGCCCGGACATGCCCCGCCCGAACCCGCAACGGGCGGCACCGCCGCCTGACGGCGGGGGCCGCGGCGGGGCGCTTGCCCGTCCGCCGGATCAGACCGCGGCGGCCACGGAATCGCCGTCTTCCTCGGCGGTTTCGTCGTCATGCGGACGGAAGACATGGGTGGTGACCTGACGGCGGATGATGCCCCGCGCCACCTGATCCAGGATCAGATCCTCGGGCGCGAACAACGGTGCGGGGGTGAAGACCTCGACGACCGCCGTGATCTCCAGACCCAGCGCCCGCAGCGCCTGCATCAGCGATTCGTCGGCGCGCACCAGCAGCCGTTCCGCCTCGATCTGGCAGGGCGCCCGGAACTGCCCCACGCAAAGCGCCGCCAGAACCAGATCACCGCGCACTTCGGTCAGGGTTTCTTGCGACATCGCCCGCTCCTTCGGCAAACTTCAACACGGCCAGTATCGACCGCGCCAGCGCCCGGCGCAAGAGGATGGGCCGCCGCAGGTCCGGACCCGCGGCGGCCTCACCGGCCTCTCGGCGGTAGCAGTCTCAGTAGCAGTAGCGGTCGCGGAAGACGTGCGGCACGATCTCGTCGCGGGTGATGTGATGCAGCGCCAGTTCGGCATCCGACATCGCCCGCAGCCGGGTCACCTCGCGCAGACGCGCGCCGGTTTCCAGCACCTCCACCAGCCCCTCGCCCAAGGCCGAGGGCAATCGCGACAGACGCGCCGCCACGCCCTTGATCGGTGTCTTGGCGGGCGCGTCGAACAGTTCGGCATAACTCATGGAAACCTCCTGACAGGGTGCAGAATGTTTCCTCCCTGAGCCGGGATATAGGCAGCGGGCGGGGACCCGACAAGAACGTTTGCCGAAACCCCGCCCTGCATTTTCTGCAATGCAGCGTAAACAATCCGTGAGCGGATCAGCAGCGATAGGCCTTGGCGGTCAGCAGATAGACCGGCTCGCCCGGCATCACCGGATCGAAGACGACGGTGTTGGCGCCATCGCCTTTCGCCATGTCGAGGATCTTGTTGCGGGCGTAGCGTTCCGCCTCGCGCCCGACCACGGGGCCGTAAAGCCCGGGCTCGTTGGTGATCGTGCTGGTCAGGCGGCATTGCGCCACCTCGGCCGCGGAGGCGATGCGCACTTCGGGCACGCCGCGAAAGCCCGGGTCGTTGCAGCCCGCAAGGGCGGTGGTGGCGGCGGCAAGGCCCGCCAAGGCGATGAACCGTGTCGTCATGTGTCTCTCCATCCTCCCCCGAGGCCCGCGCAGGGTGACGCATGGGCCGACCGACGTCCAGAGCCCCACGGTCACATGAGCGCGAAGCCGCCTGCGCGGCGGAAGCGCGAAGCCGCCTGCGCGGCGGGGGACAAGAAGCCGCCTGCGTGGCGGGGGGACAAGAAGCTGGCACTGGAAATGCCGCGGCCTTGGGTGTAACCGGGGCGCATGACCCGCATCACCCTTCCCCGCCCCGACGACTGGCACCTGCATCTGCGCGACGGCGCGATGCTGTCGGGTGTCCTGCCCGAAACCACGCGCCATTTCGCCCGCGCCATCGTGATGCCCAATCTGGTGCCGCCGGTGGTGACCGCCGCCGAGGCTGCGGCCTACCGCGACCGCATCCTGGCCGCCCTGCCCGCTGGCGCGGCCTTCGAGCCCCTGATGACGCTTTACCTGACCGAAACCACCGATCCCGCCGATGTCGCGGCGGCGGCGGCGTCGGGGCTGGTCAAGGCGGTGAAGCTTTACCCGGCGGGCGCCACGACGAATTCGCATTCCGGCGTGCGCGATTTTGACAAGGTCCGCGGTGTCCTGGACAAGATGGCCGAGATCGGCCTGCCGCTGTGCGTGCATGGCGAGGTGGTCGATCCGGCGATCGACATCTTCGACCGCGAGGCGGTGTTCATCGAGACGGTGCTCGATCCGATCCGCCGCGCGACGCCCGGGCTGCGCGTGGTGATGGAGCATATCACGACGCAAGACGGCGTGGACTATGCCCGGTCGCAAGACGACACGCTGGCCGCGACGATCACCACGCATCACCTGATCCTCAACCGCAACCACATTCTGGTGGGCGGCATCAAGCCGCATTACTACTGTCTGCCGGTGGCGAAACGCGAACACCACCGCCTTGCCCTGCGCGCGGCGGCGACCAGCGGAGAGGCGCGGTTCTTCCTTGGCACCGATTCCGCCCCGCATATCGATCCGCTGAAGGAATGCGCCTGTGGCTGCGCCGGCTGCTTCACCGCGACGAACACGATGCAACTGCTCGCCCATGTCTTCGAGGAAGAGGGCAAGCTGGCGACCCTTTCCGCCTTCGCCGCGGAAAACGGGCCACGCTTCTATGGTCTGCCGGTGAACGGCGCAACGCTGACGCTGGAAAAGACCGCCACCGCCGCACACTGGCCCGCCAAGATCGAGACCGGCGCCGGTCCCGTCACCGTCTTTGACCCGGGCTTCCCGGTTTTCTGGCACGTAACCGACTGATCCTTCTTCTTGGCCAAAATACGCCCTTTTCCACCCGCGCCCCGGGCGCCACGGTCGAAAAGAGGCGTATTTGCGCCAAGAAGAAACAGCATGAGGACACCCACATGATCCCCTCCTCCTATCCCGCCAAGGAAGAAATCGCCCGTCTGACCGCGCGGATGCTTCTGGAAATCAAGGCGGTGCATTTCAACGCCGAGACGCCCTTCACGCTCGCCTCGGGCCTGCCGTCGCCGACCTATATCGACTGCCGCAAGCTGATCAGCTATCCGCGCATCCGCTCGACGCTGATGGATTTCCTTGCCGTCACCGTGCTGCGCGACGCGGGCTTCGAGGCCTTCGACAACATCGCGGGTGGCGAGACGGCGGGGATCCCCTTTGCCGCGATGGTGGCGGAACGGCTGGCGCTGCCGATGACCTATGTGCGCAAGAAGCCCAAGGGCTATGGCCGCAATGCCCGGATCGAAGGCGCGATGACCGAGGGGCAGCGCGTGCTGCTGGTCGAGGATCTGACCACCGATGGCGGCTCGAAACTGAGCTTCGTCGATGCGATCCGCGAGACCGGCGCGACCTGCGCCCATACGGCGGTGATCTTCTATTACGGCATCTTCCCGGAAACCGTGCCGACCTTGGCCGCGCATGGGGTGCAGTTGCACCACCTTTGCACCTGGTGGGACGTGCTGGCCGAGGCCCGCGCGCAGGGCGCCTTTGACGCCGCGACGCTGGACGAGGTCGAGGCCTTCCTCGGCGCGCCGCGCGCCTGGCAGGACGCCCACAAGAAGGGCTGAGATTTCCGGGGAGAAAACCGGGGATACGCCTGTGGATGAAATGGGGACAACCCTGGGCGACTCGTCTGCCCGGGGGAACACCCTCAATATCTTGTGGTCGCCGGTGGAAATTCCCCAAAAAATGCGCTAAACTGCGGCGCGGTTGCGCTTTTGTCCACAGGGTTATCCCACCCTGCGGAGGATTTCCGTTTTCCCCCGCCCGTCGCTAGAACAGCCCGGGGGATGGGGTCATGAGGCAGAAATGAACACGCTTGCACCGATCAAATCCGAGATGCCCGCCTTGCCCGAGGAAGAAGCCCTTCCGCATAACATCGAGGCGGAGCAACAGCTTCTGGGTCTGATCCTGACCAACAACGACGTGATGGACCGCATCGCCTCGGTGGTGCGGGCGGAGCATTTCTTTGAACCCGTGCACCGGACGATCTTTGAAGTGGCGGCGGCGCGGATTCAGAAGAACGCGCTCGCCTCGCCGGTGACGCTCAAGGCCTATCTGGAGGACGACGAGGGGCTCAAGGCGCTGGGCGGCGCCACCTATCTTGCCCGGCTCGCGGGGGCGGCGATCTCGTCTTACGCGGCGCGCGACTATGCGCAGATGATCCATGATCTGGCGCTGCGGCGCGAACTGATCCGGCTTGGCAAGGACCTGTCCGCTTCCGCGCAGAAGGTCGAGGTCGGGCTGGAGCCCGAAGACCTGATCGTGAAGACCGAGGGGGCGCTTTACAAGCTTGCGGAATCGGGCACGGCCGACAAGGGATTTGTGAGCTTTCTCAAGGCGGTGACCGAGGCCGTGCAATCGGCGAACGCGGCCTATCAGCGCGAGGGCGGGCTGGCGGGCGTCTCGACCGGGCTGCGCGATCTCGACCGCAAGCTGGGCGGTCTGCACCCTTCCGACCTTCTGATCCTGGCCGGGCGCCCCTCGATGGGGAAGACCTCGCTGGCCACCAACATCGCGTTCAACATCGCCAAGGCCTACAAGCGCGGCGCGCGCCATGACGGCACCGAAGGCGCGGTCGAGGGCGGCGTGGTCGGCTTCTTCTCGCTCGAGATGTCGGCCGAACAGCTGGCCGCCCGGGTGCTCTCGGAAGCCTCCGAAGTACCCTCGGAACAGATCCGCCGCGGCGACATGACGGAATCGGAATTCCGCCGCTTCGTCGAGGCCGCGAAGGCGCTGGAAACCTGCCCGCTCTACATCGACGACACCCCGGCGCTGCCGATCGCGCAGGTGGCGGCGCGCTGTCGGCGGCTCAAGCGCACGCATGGGCTGGATGTGGTGATCGTCGACTATCTGCAGCTGCTGCGCGGCTCCGGGCGGACCGACAACCGGGTGCAGGAAATCGGCGAGATCTCGATGGGGCTGAAGGCGATCGCGAAAGAGCTGAACATTCCGGTGATGGCGCTGTCGCAGCTCAGCCGGACGGTGGAAAGCCGCGAAGACAAGCGGCCGCAGCTGAGCGACCTGCGCGAATCGGGCTCGATCGAACAGGATGCCGACGTGGTGATGTTCGTCTATCGCGACGAATATTATCATGAACGCCTGAAGCCGCCGGAGGACGATCCGAAATTCGCCGAATGGATGCAAAAGGCCGAGCGCGTGCATGGCAAGGCCGAGGTGATCCTCGGCAAGCAGCGCCACGGCCCGATCGGCACCGTCGAAGTGGCGTTCGAAAGCCGCTTCACCCGGTTCTCGGACCTCGCGCGGCCCTGGCAGGGCGACGGTTCGGACGGGTTCTGAACCGAAGCCGGGGGCTTCGCGCCCCCGGACCCCCGCGGGATATTTGTGGCAAGATAAAGGGAAGCCTTTGGTTTTATCTTGCCACAAATATCCCGGGGGGAGTCCGCTTGCGGACGGGGGGCAGAGCCCCCCTGCCACATCTGTTGCGGGTGCGCCCGCTCACGGATGTTTGCGCTTGACCTTCCGCCCCTCAGGCTCAAGAAAACCGCATGACCACAGCATCGCTCCGCATCGATCTTGACGCCGTGCTTGCCAACTGGCGGGCGCTTGACGCAATGACTTCCGCCGCCACCGAAACCGGGGCGGTGGTCAAGGCCGACAGCTACGGCCTTGGCGCCGCGCGGGTGGCGCGGGTTCTGGCCCGGGCGGGGGCGCGCAAGTTCTTTGTCGCCGCCGCCGAGGAGGGCGCCGCCGTGCGCCAGGCTCTGGGCGAAGGCCCAGAGATCTTCGTCTTTTCCGGCCATATGGCGGGCGACACCGAGATGATCGGCGATCTGGGCCTGATCCCGATGCTGAACTCGGTCGAGCAGGTGAAGCGCCATTTCGACGCCCTGCCCGGCGCAGCTTTCGGCGTTCAGCTGGATACCGGGATGAACCGGCTTGGGCTTGAGCCCGCCGATTGGGCCGCGGTTTCGGCCAAGCTGCTGGCCGCCGGGCCGAAGCTCGCGATGAGCCATCTGGCCTGTTCGGACGAGCCCGACCATCCGATGAACGCGCTGCAGCTTAAAAATTTTCGCGCCATGACCGACGGGACGGGGCTGAAACGCGCACTCTCGGCGACGGGCGGCATCCTGCTTGGCCCCGACTATCATTTCGACGTCACCCGCCCCGGCATCGGCCTTTACGGCGGCCTGCCTTTTGCGTCGGCCCGTCCGGTGGTGCGGCTCTCGCTGCCGGTGGTGCAGATCCGCACCGTCACGCCGGGCGAGACCGTGGGCTATGCCAACAGCTGGACCGCGGTGCGGGAAAGCCGCATCGCCACCGTCGCCGCGGGCTATGCCGACGGGCTCTCGCGCAGGCTGTCGGGCAAGGCGACGCTCTGGGCCGGGGACACCCCCTGCCCGCTGATCGGCCGGGTCTCGATGGATCTGATCACCGTCGATGTCACCGATCTGGCCGAGGTGCCGCAAAGCCTTGATATCCTTGGGCCGCATCAGGGCGTCGATGCCCTGGCCGAGGTCGCGGGCACGATCGGCTATGAAATCCTGACCGCGCTGGGTCAGCGCTATCAGCGCAGCTATGTCGGGGGGCTGGCGTGATCCTGACCGCCCTGGCCGGCCTTGGCCGCACCGTTCTTGCCGCGCTTGCGGGGGCAGGCCGGGTCAGCCTGTTCACCGGCGCGGTGCTGAGCCACATTCTGCGCCCGCCGTTTTACCGCCGCGAATTCCTGCAGGCGCTGTTGCAGATCGGCTGGCTGTCGCTGCCGGTTGTCGGCATGACCGCGCTGTTCACCGGGGCAGCGCTGGCGTTGCAGATCTATGCGGGGGGGGCGCGGTTTTCGGCCGAAAGCGTCGTACCCTCGATCGTCGCGATCGGGATGGTGCGTGAACTCGGCCCGGTGCTCGGCGGCCTGATGGTCGCGGCGCGCGTGGCCAGTTCCATCGCCGCCGAGATCGGCACGATGAAAGTGACCGAGCAGATCGACGCGCTTGTCACACTTTCCACCAACCCGTTGAAATATCTGGCCGTTCCGCGGGTGCTTGCGGCGACGCTCTCGGTGCCGCTGCTGGTGGCCGTGGGCGATGTGATCGGCGTCATGGGCGGCTGGCTGATCGGGACCGAGCGGCTCGGCTTCAACTCGGCCACCTATATCCGCAACACCTGGGAATATCTGGAACTCTGGGATGTCGGCTCGGGGCTGGTCAAGGGCGCGGCCTTCGGCTTCCTTGTGGCGCTGATGGGCTGCTATTACGGGATGAATTCGGGCCGCGGCGCGCAGGGCGTGGGCCGGGCCACCAAATCCGCGGTCGTCGCGGCCTCGGTGCTGATCCTCGCCTCCAACTACCTGCTGACCGAGGTGTTCTTCTCCAAATGATCGAGATCGAAAGCCTGCACAAATCCTTCGGGTCGAAACAGGTGCTGCGCGGTGTCTCGCTGCGCATCGAACGCGGCGAAAGCCTTGTCGTCATCGGCGGCTCGGGCACCGGGAAATCGGTGCTGCTCAAATGCATCCTCGGCCTTGTGACCCCCGACGCAGGCACGATCCGGGTCAACAATGTCCCGGTCGCCCAGGCGCGCGAGGAGTTCCTGTCCCGCTTCGGCATGCTGTTTCAGGGCGCGGCGCTGTTCGACAGCCTGAGCGTCTGGCAAAACGTCGCCTTCCGGCTGTTGCGCGGCCCACAGAAACGCTCAAAGACGGAAGCGCGCGCGGTCGCGGTGGAAAAACTCGCCCGCGTCGGCCTTGGCCCCGAGGTTGCCGATCTGTTCCCGGCCGAACTGTCGGGCGGCATGCAAAAGCGCGTCGGCCTGGCCCGCGCCATCGCCACCGAGCCCTCGGTGATCTTCTTCGACGAGCCGACCACCGGCCTTGATCCGATCATGTCGGGGGTGATCAACGATCTGATCAACTCGGTCGTGCGCGAGATGGGGGCGACCGCGATCACCATCACCCATGACATGTCCTCGGTCCGGGCCATCGCCGACCGGGTCGCGATGCTGCATGACGGGCTCATCCGCTGGCACGGCACGATTGCGGAAATGGATGAAACCTCAGACCCTTACGTGACGCAATTCATCCATGGCCGGGCCGAGGGCCCGATCGCCGCGATCCGCTGAGACAGGCTGCGGCGAAGGGGGGGCGCTGCCCCCCGTCCTTCGGACTCCCCCCGGGATATTTGCGCCAAGGTGAAACGAAACCCGGATCTGCTTTCACCTTGGTCCAAATATCCCGGGGGGTGAGGCCGCCAGGCCGAGGGGGGCAGCGCCCCCCTTCCCCGCCTGCCGCTTGCAGGCTGCGCGGGGCTCTGCCACAAGGGCGCATGGCCAAGGCATCCGCAAACTTCACCTGCACCGACTGTGGTGCCGTTCATCGCAAATGGTCGGGGCGTTGCGACGCCTGCGGCGCGTGGAATTCGATCGTCGAGGAGGCGCCGCTCTCGACCGGCCCGGCGGGCAAAAGTCTGGGCGGGGCGAAGGGGCGGCGCATCGACCTGACCACCCTTGCCCATGAAGAGGCGCCGCCGCCGCGCACCCTGTGCGGCATGGCGGAATTCGACCGGGTGCTGGGGGGCGGGCTTGTCCCCGCCTCGGCGATCCTGGTGGGCGGCGATCCGGGGATCGGGAAATCGACGCTGCTCTTGCAGGCAGTCGCGGCCTTTGCCCGCAAGGGCTTGAAATGCCTTTATATCTCGGGCGAGGAGGCGTCTGCGCAGGTGCGGATGCGGGCCTTGCGGCTGGGTCTGGCCGATGCGCCCGTCAGCCTTGGCGCCGAGACCAACCTGCGCGACATCCTGACGACGCTCGAGGCCGAACGCCCCGATCTCGTGGTGATCGATTCCATTCAGACGATGTGGGCCGACATGGTCGAGGCCGCGCCGGGCTCGGTCAGCCAGGTCCGCGCCGCCGCGCATGAGCTGGTGACTTTTGCCAAATCGCGGGGCGTTTCGGTGATCCTGGTCGGCCATGTCACCAAGGAGGGCCAGATCGCCGGCCCCCGCGTCGTCGAGCATATGGTCGATACCGTGCTTTATTTCGAGGGCGAGCGCGGCCATCAGTTCCGCATCCTGCGCGCGGTGAAGAACCGCTTTGGCCCGGCTTCGGAAATCGGCGTCTTCGAGATGACCGGCGGCGGTCTGGCCGAGGTCGCCAACCCCTCGGCGCTGTTCCTGAGCGAGCGCGGCCAGCCCGCCCCCGGCTCGGCGGTCTTTGCCGGCATTGAGGGCACCCGGCCGGTGCTCACGGAAATTCAGGCGCTCGTCGCCCCCTCCTCGCTCGCCAGCCCCCGCCGCACCGTGGTGGGCCTCGATTCGGGGCGGGTGTCCACCATTCTTGCCGTCCTTGAAAGCCGCTGCGGCATTCCCTTTGCCGGGCTGGACGTCTTTCTCAATGTCGCGGGCGGGCTGAAGGTTCTGGAACCCGCCGCCGATCTGGCCTTGGCGGCTGCGTTGCTTTCGGCGCGCGAGGATGTGGCGCTTCCGGCCGATCTGGTGATTTTCGGGGAAATCTCGCTTTCGGCGGCGCTGCGCCCGGTGGGACAGGCGGAAAACAGGTTGAAAGAGGCGGAGAAACTTGGTTTCTCACAGGCGATCCTGCCGGTGGGCACCAAGCTTGAGGGCGGGGCGGGGATGGCGCTGCGCAAGCTGCCCGACCTCGTGACATTCGTTGGGGACATGTTCGGCGCAGGCTAGCGTCACAGGGGGTTTGGAACCATGGAAGGGTTCACCATCGTCGACGCCATCGTGGCGATCACCATCATCCTGTCGGCGATCCTCGCCTACAGCCGCGGTTTCGTGCGCGAGGGGCTGGCCATCATGGGCTGGATCGGCGCCGCGGTGCTGGCCTATACCTTTGCCGGGGCCGCCAAGCCCTTGATCGCGCAGCTGCCGGTCTTGAACAAGTTTCTGGCCGACAGCTGCGAGCTGGCGACGATCGGCGGTTTCGCGGCGGTCTTTGCGCTGTCGCTGGTGCTGTTCTCGATCCTGACGCCGCTGTTTGCGACGCTGGTGCAACGCTCGGTGCTGGGCGGGCTCGATCAGGGCCTCGGCTTTCTCTTCGGGGTCGCGCGCGGGGTGATCCTGGTGGCGGTGGCCTTCGTCGTCTATGACAAGCTGGTCACCGCGCAGGCGATGCCGGTGGTGGACAATTCGCGCGCCGCCAAGGTGTTTTCGAAGCTGAGCGGGCAGATGGATGACACCATGCCCGATGATGCGCCCGGCTGGATCGTTGCGCGCTACGAGGATCTGGTGGCGAGCTGCGCCGCGGCACCGGCGGCGGTTCTGCCCGGTGGCGTGACGCCCCCCGCCACCAACTGAGCCATGGCCCACGCGAAATCGTGACGCCTTTGTAAGGAATTCCGAGCGGGAGGGCTTAACACCCCTCCCGTTTCGCGTTAAAGCCGCGCCAAGCCCAAGATCCCTGGAGCCTTCCCATGACCGTTGCCGAAAAGACCTTCCTGTCGCATCCCTTTGACGACGACAAGCTGAAGGAGGAATGTGGCGTCTTCGGCGTGATCGGCGTCGCCGATGCGGCGAATTTCGTGGCGCTGGGGTTGCACGCGCTGCAACACCGCGGTCAGGAAGCGGGGGGGATCGTCGCGCATGATCCGGCCAAGGGGTTCAACTCGGCGCATCGTTTCGGCTATGTGCGCGACAATTTCACCAAGGCCTCCTTGATGGAAACGCTGCCGGGGCCGCTGGCGATCGGCCATGTGCGCTATTCGACGGCGGGCTCGAAGGCGGCGGTGATCCGCGACATCCAGCCCTTCTTCGGCGAGTTCTCGATGGGCGGCTGTGCGATCGCGCATAACGGCAACCTGACGAATGCCGATGCTTTGCGCCGCGAGCTGATCGACCGCGGCGCGATCTTCCAGTCGGGGTCGGACAGCGAATGCATCATCCATCTGATGGCGCGCTCGATCCAGACCAACCATGCCGAGCGCATCGCCGATGCGCTGCGCCGGGTCGAAGGCGCCTTCTCGGTGATCGCGATGACGCGCACGAAGCTCATTGGCGTGCGCGACCCCTTGGGCGTGCGGCCGCTTGTCCTCGGCCGGCTGGGCGAGAACGGCTATGTGCTCTCGTCCGAAACCTGCGCGCTCGACATCATCGGCGCGGAGCTGGTGCGCGAGATCGAACCCGGAGAGATGGTGATCATCCACGAAGGCCAGATCGAAAGCACCCGGCCCTTCCATGCGGCGCAACCGCGGTTCTGCATCTTCGAGCATGTCTATTTCTCGCGGCCCGACAGCATCATCGGCGGCCGTTCGGTCTATGAGACGCGCCGTCAGATCGGCGTGGAGCTGGCGCGCGAAGCCCCTGTCGAGGCCGATCTGGTCTGCCCGGTGCCCGACAGCGGCACCCCCGCGGCGATCGGCTACAGCCAGGAATCGGGGATCCCGTTCGCGCTCGGGATCACCCGCAACCAATACATGGGCCGCACCTTCATCGAGCCGACCGAGCATATCCGCAACATGGGCGTGCGGCTGAAGCTGAACGTCAACCGCTGCCTGATCAAGGGCAAGCGGGTGGTGCTGGTGGACGATTCGGTGGTGCGCGGCACGACAAGCCGCAAGATCAAGGAGATGATCCTGGAAGCTGGCGCGGCCGAGGTGCATTTCCGGATTGCCAGCCCGCCCACCGCCTGGCCCTGCTTCTACGGCGTCGACACGCCCGACCGGAACAAGCTCCTGGCGGCGCGGATGTCGGTCGAGGAGATGCGCGACTGGATCGGGGTGAACAGCCTCGAGTTCATCTCGCTCGACGGTCTTTACCGCGCCGCGGGCGCCGAGGCCGGGCGCGACAATGCCTGCCCGCAATATTGCGACGCCTGTTTCTCGGGCGATTATCCGGTGAAGCCTTCCGACCAGATCGGCAAGGGCTTCAAGATGAAGGGCTGAGGGGGTGTTTCGCCTCGGCTGACGCCGAGGCGA
>NZ_SWJZ01000040.1 GCF_005144475.1 Rhodobacter capsulatus
AAAAACTCGCGCGCGCCGATATAGGGGCGCAGATAGGGTGCCGCCTGTGGTTCGGTGGCAAGGAAGGTGTCGCGTTCCTCGGGCGAGAAGATGAAATGCCCGCCGTCGATTGGCTTGCTGCCGATGACCAGCCGGGGCAGGCCGTTGATCGGGCGGCTTTCCTCGCCCACCACGACATGAGGATTTGTCAGGGCACTGGCATCGGTCAGATAGGGTGAAATCGCCTTTGGCTGCGTCTCGACCGGCTCGCCCTTGATGTCGGGGTAGCTGAACAGGCGTTTGACCGGGCGGGCGTTGGCGCTCGGTTCCATCCCGGTGACGATGACATGCACCGCCGCCTTGCCGCGCGCCTCTGACCCCCATGCAAATGTCTGGTGGGCAAAGGCGATCTCCATCCCGTTCCGGTCCAGCAGCGTAGGCCATAGCTGGGCCACCTGTTCGCCCTGGGTGATGGAGTTGGTCGAGACGAAGGCGAAAGGCACGTCATGGCCCTGCCCGTAACGGGCGGCTTTCAGGAACCATGCTGCGACATAATCCAGCGTTCCGCCGCTTTTCCCCAGACCGGCGATCCGCCGCACCTGGGCGCGCTGGAACTCGGACTGGTATTTCGCCCCGACGAAGGGCGGGTTGCCGATGATATAGCCGCATTTCGCCGCTGGCAGCAGCGCCTGCCAGTCCAGTTCCAGCGCATCGCCATGGGTGATGGCGGGGGATTTGCGCAGGGGAATGCGCAGGAAGGCCGCGCCGAACTCAAGGCTGGCCTGCGTATTCATGATGTGGTCCATCATCCACATGGCGGTTTCGGCGATGCGGGCGGGGAACTCGGAAAACTCGATGCCGTGGAACTGGTCCACGTCGATTTTCAGCAGGGATTGCAGCGGCAGTTCGGTCGCACCGCCCTTCATGCGGGCAAGGTCGGCACGGTGAATCTCGCGCAGCACCTCGATTTCCAGCAGGCGCAATTCGCGATAGGTGATGATGAGGAAGTTTCCGCAGCCGCAGGCGGGGTCAAGGAAGGTCAGCTTGGCAAGGCGGTCATGGAAGGCTTGCAGCAGCTTTATGCGGTTGGTTTTACGGGCTTTCAACCCCTCGAACTCGGCCCGCAGGTCGTCCAGAAACAGCGGACCTATCACCTTGAGGATGTTCTTTTCGGTGGTGTAATGCGCCCCCGCCTCGCGGCGTTCCTGCTTGTCCATGACCGACTGGAACAGCGAACCGAAGATCGCGGGCGAGATACCGGACCAGTTGAATTGACCGGCTTCCAGCAGGCGCTGGCGCATGTCGGCATTGAAGGCCGGGGTGCGGATCGTGGCCGAAAACAGCCCGCCGTTCACATAGGGGAAGCGGGCAAGGTCTTCATCAAGGGTGGTCTGGCGCTGGTCCTCGGGGGTGTCGAGAACGTCGAAAAGCTGCGCCAGCAGGGGGCCGATGTCCGACCCGTCTTCCTTGGTGCGGGTTTCGAGGAAGTCCAAGAAGATGTCGCGTGGCTCGAAAATGCCGGTATCGTCCGCGAACAGGCAAAACACGATCCGGGTCAGGAACACCTCAAGCTGGTGGCCCTTGTAGCCGCTGGCCTCAAGGCTGTCGTGCAGCCGCCCGACCAGTTCCGCAGCCTTGATGTTGACCGGGTCCTGGTCTTTGAAGCTGCGCTTCTCCATCCCCATGATGAAGCCGAACCTCTCGACGTGCTTCGGCAGATCGGCCAGCGCGAACGATGATGTTTCGCGGGTATCACGGTCCAGAAGCTGGAAGGTCTGGAAGTCGCACAGAAGCTGGAAACGGGGGCGGTCAGCCTCTTTGATGGCGTCAAAATACTCGCCTGCCTGAACCTCGGCCTTGGCCAGATCGCGCCCGGCGGATTTCTGTTCGACCAGCAGGACGCGCGGCCAGAACAGGTCGATGAAGCCGGTCTTGTTGTTCAGCTTCTTGACGTGTTCCTCGTAGCGGGCGACCGACCGCCGCTGGACGCCGAAAATCTGGAAGAAGTCGTTGTAGAAGGTCTGGGTTTCGCCCTTCTCGTAGGTCGCATCCGCATAGTCTGCCGCAAAGCGGGAGGCCCGCGCCCTGATCTCGTTGAAGCTTAAGCGCAATGTGTTGTTTCCTATCCGAAAAGTCTCTTCCAGAAGCCATGTTTCTGCCCCGCCTTCTCCGGCTCAGCGGCCTCTGGTGCGGGCAAGGCCATCGCCAGCCGTTTTGCCTGATCGCGCCATTCGTCACGTTCGGCCTTGGCGTCAGCCAGAGCAACTTCCAGACTGCTTACCTTTTCTTGCAGTGACAGGGTTTCATGTGGGTAACGTTTGTGGGTTTCAGAATCTAACATTGGTGGGGTTTCGTCGTTAGGCTCTGTAATGGCTGGAAAGGCCCTGAAAAGCTCGGATGGCTCGATCAGATAGCCACCCTTTCCAGTCTTCTCTGCTGAAATCTTACCTGATTTTATGGCTCTAGTGATTGTGGGGACGCTTTTCCCCGTCCTCTTCGCCGCCTCATTTGCGCTTAGTTTCATGGGGTTACGATCCCTATTTCATGTTCTAATATTGGTGGGGTTTCGTAAGGTTACATGTCAGGAGGGGGCAGGGCAGGACGAAGCCTGTATTCCTTGAGGAAGGCAACCCTGTCACCCTTGAAGAACAGAGCAGGGTTAACCCAGTATTCGTTCGGGGACCGAGGAAACAGGAACTGCTTCTCCAGAAGCTCTTTGAGGCCGTTGTTGAAGGTGTATTTCGACATGCCGATAGAGCGACCCTCAAGGCCCTCTCCGAACCAGTAGAGGCGGACGCTGTCCGAAAAACCCCCCGTCATCTTGGCTTTTTGGTATTCCAGCAACACAGCGTGGAAGACACGGAACCCGGTTTTCGTCAGGTCGAACGCTGCCCTGACCCCCTCAGCGAAGACCTTCACGAAGTGGGCTTCGTCGCGCTCTTCGATGGTATGGATGATGGACGATCCCACGACCTCGCCTGTGTCCGGGTCCAGCATGTCGCGGGGAGTGCTGCGCGTGCGCACGGTCTTTGTCTTCGTTCTGATCTCTGCCCCGTTCTCCATGAAGGGGTTGGAATCTGGCTTGAACGGCAGGGATCGTAGGTCAAACTCCGTCACTTGAGTTTTGACCCGGTCATTTCTCGTGTCGAGAACGGGTTTTTCTTCTTGTTTCACAAGGGATTTCCCGTGTTGCTGCGGGTGGATTATGGTCGGTCAATCGAGAGGTTTCGGCATCACTTCTTGTGGATCATTCTAGAGGCCGATTCTTGAACGATCAAGAAGTTTTGGCATCATTTTTACTCGATGTATCGAGTAAGGTTTCTCGATGTATCGAGTAAAGTTACTCGATGTGGTTCTATAGAAATCAATGGCTTAGGTGTTTTCTCTTTCTCACTCTTATTTAAGGGAAAAAAATGCACAGGCGGTCGGGAGCGCGGATCAAAGCGCTGGCGACCGACCGCCTGTGTAGTTTTTGACCATCGGACGTGAGGCCCCTTGTGGGCCGAACGGACGATTCCGCGCATGTGCGCGCGTGACGGGTGGGGGTGCGGGCGAGGGGAACATGCACCGGCAATGCCCGTGGCTGGCCTCGGATTTGCTTAGAACAAGGAAGTGATAACTCTGGTTGTCAGTGGCTCGAATGATAACTATAGTTGTCGGATGATCGAGTTAATCCGAAGCGGAACCTTCGATACCTGGCTTTCCGGTTTGCGGGATCGCAGAGCGGTTGCCCGCATCGCTGCCAGACTGGACCGCCTTGCTGCGGGTAATCCCGGCGATGTGGAGCCGGTCGGAGAGGGTGTTTCGGAACTGCGGATCAACTACGGGCCGGGCTACCGGGTGTATTTCATCCAGCGCGGGCCGGTTCTCGTGATCCTGCTTTGTGGCGGCGACAAGTCCACGCAGAGCAAAGACATCAAACAGGCCAAGGTGCTGGCCGCAGAGTGGAAGGGCTAAGCGATGCCGAAAGAAAAATTCGCCCGCTACGATTCCGCCGACTACCTCAAGACCGAGGAAGATATTGCGGCCTATCTCGAAGCGGTCATGGAAGATGGGGGCGACGATCCCGCCTATGTCGCCCGCGCCCTCGGGGTGGTGGCCCGCGCCCGGAATATGACCGCGCTGGCCCGTGAGGTTGGCATGAGCCGGGTAGGGCTGAACAAGGCGCTGTCGGGGGACGGCAACCCCACCCTGTCCACGGTGATGAAGGTTGCCAAGGCGCTCGGGCTGAAAGTCTCGATCCAGCCCGGCGCGTGATGGTCCGGTTTTGTGTGTCGGGAGGCTCGGCTCAGTTCCCGGTCTGTGGCGGCTGGTCGATCCAGAAGGCGCAGAACCTGCGGCCCTCGGCATTTGTGACGACCTGCCCGCCTGCGGTCGGGCAGTAGATGCCGGGATACTGGCCGAAGGCTTTGGCATCGGCGCGGCCTTGCAGCCAGAACACCGCCAGCGCGCCGACAAGCGCCCCTGCGGCCCCGATCGAGGCCAGCCATACCCAGAACCCTCCGAAATAGCGCCATGCCTCTCTGCGAGCCTCTCCTGCGGCCCGTGAGAGGTCTTTCGCGGCCTTAAGGCTCTCGGCATGGGATTTCTCGATTGCCTCTATGGCGGCGCTTTGGGCGGCCTCTACGGCGAAGGCGCGCACATCGAGGGCGGTTTGGGCCAGATCGCGCTGCATGGCCTTTTGCAGGTTCTGGGGAACGTGTGTCAGCTTGCCGAGGAAGTCGGTGATCGTCTTGTTGAAGGCTTCGGCCTCGTCCTTGTTCAGGCTGGTGCGCTGCAGGGTCTCGATCTGGCGGCGGATGACACCGATTTCCTCGGCCAGAATCTCGAACGTGTCCGGGTTGCTCATGCTTCACCTGCCCCGGCGCTTTGCGCCCTGGCATCGAGGTCGGCCAGCAGCCCGGCGATTTCCTTCTGATCCACGTCCCGGGTTGCGTTCTTTCGCAGGGTGGTTGCCAGCCACCTGGAAATCTTGGGGTCTTTCAGGGCCTCGGTGGTGACGATGGCGCCGACGATGATCTTTCGGCGGGTATCGCTGGCTTTCTGACGGGTTTTGAGCCGCGCCAGCTTTGCTTGCGCATCTGCAATCTGCTGGTCGATGGTGCGCGCCATCCTGCCGCCTTTCCTCATTACAACAGTTGAATTTGTGCCGTGTAGTGGATAGCGTGTCAAACACGAAGTGCCCACTTATACAAACGCTGCGCGTTTGTGTGGGCAAAGGGGCAACTGCATTCCCCTTTGAACCCCAAGCAAGAGCGCGCGCGGAAATGGCGATCTACCACCTTCGGGCCACGATGATTTCCCGCTCCGCCGGTCGCAGCGCCACGGCGGCAGCGGCCTACCGCGTGGGCGAACGGATCGAGGATCACCGCACCGGGCTGACCTTCGATTACCGTGCGCGCGGCGGCGTCGATCACGTCGAGACCCTCGCCCCTGCCCATGCGCCCGCATGGGTGCAGGACCGGGCGGCGCTGTGGAACGCGGTCGAGGCGGCAGAGACCCGGAAGAATTCGCAGGTTGCCCGCGAAATCCGGGTGGCCCTGCCCGCCGAGCTGAACCACGGGCAGCGCGTCGAGCTGGTGCGCGAGTTCTGCCAGCGCGAGTTCGTGGCCCGTGGCATGGTGGCCGACATCGCCCTTCATGCGCCGGGGCGCGAAGGCGATGATCGCAACCACCATGCCCATATCCTGCTGACCACCCGCGAGATTGGCCCCGAGGGGTTCACCACCAAGAACCGCGACTGGAACGCGGTGGAGATGCTGGAAGGATGGCGTGAGGCATGGGCGCGGGACAGCAACCGCGCCCTTGAGCGATGCGGCCTTGATGAACGGATCGACCACCGGACGCTAGAGGCGCAGCGGATCGAGGCGCAGGAGCGGGCCACCGCGGCGCATGATCGCGGCGACGAGGCCGAGGCGCTGCGCCAGACGGTGCGGGCGGTGGAATTGGACCGGGATCCGCTGCCGCAACTGTCTGCCGGGGCGTGGCAGATGAAGGAACGCGGCATCGAGGTCGCGGCCGTCCGGGTGTGGCGCGAGGTCAAGGCGCAGGCGGCCGAGGTCGCACGGGTGGCCGAGGTTCTGGCCGGTCATGTGCGGGACTGGATCGGGCGGGCGGTGGATCGCCTCGGGCCATTGACGCAGGAGGGGCCGGCGCAGGGGCTGGCCTATGCCGGCGCAGCGGATCGGGATGCAGGCCGGGGCGATGGCCGGGAGAGGGGGCAGGACCTGGCCGCGCGGTTGCGCGCGGCATGGGATGCCCGCCAGAGCCGCCCCGAGGTCGAGGCGGTGGCCGTGCCTGGTCAAACCCCGGAGCCGGAATCCGCCCGCAGCTTGGCCGAGCGGCTACGGGAGGCGGCGCAGGGGATCGACCGGGGCGCAATGGCCGAGCGCGCCGCCGAATTGCAGCAGAGCCGGGAGGCCGAGGAACGCCAGCGGGTGCAGGAGGCCGAGCGCCTGAAGGAGCAGGAACGCGAGGTGCGTCACCGCGACAGAGGTATGGATCACGGAATGTAGGTTTGCTGACTTAAGGTCAAAAATCGAACTCTAGTTGGTCACCATACAGCTTTTGTAGGTTCCGTCTGAACTCGTCTTTGCTGCTGGAAATGCGGAGAACGGTCATCATGGTAATGACTTGGCTACGAAAGTGATCAAGCCCCTGCTTGTCCGTCAGAAACTGGTGGTGCTTCCGTTTCCGACGATAGTTCTCATCCGTTGGGTTGGCCTCATCGAGTGCGGGCAGGACAGGCTTTGGCATCTTCTCATAGATCAATTCTCGGATCAGCTTCCCCGCGTAGCGCGGCCCACGGTTCTGTTCCTGACGCTTCCATCCATAAACTCGGTAAAGCTCGTTCGTGAACTCTACAGGGATTGTCTGCACCCAAGGGCGATGTTCTGGCCTGATATATGCGGTCAGAATCTGCTGTAGTTCGTCGGCTTCACGTTTGGACTGGTAGCCCGTTGCCTCGTCGATCAGAGCGATCAAGCCGATGCGTGTCAGGCTACGTGTGATCACCCGACATTGGTGCGCTATGTGAACCTGTTGAGCCTGCAACACGCCATCGTCGTCTGCTGCGACGACCGCTTCCGCCATCTCGATCAGCGTGTCGGAATCGAAACCATTGGCTTCTTGAGAACCCACCTTGAAGCGGATGGGAGTTGATATGCGAGCCAAAAGATCATCGGAGACATAGGGTTTGAAGCGGTCTTGTGCTGCAAAAAGCTCAAGGCGATTCATCCCTTTGATCATCGCTCCGCCACGAGCCAAGCCAAAAGCATCCAAAACACCATTCGTCGCGACGACACGGCGTTCATCGGCAAGAATGTAGCAAGGGACCTCAATATCAGCGATTCGGATCGGCTTGTCTGGTGATCCATGGACCGCTTTCAGGGGCTGGTTTCCCCACCGCTTTTGTGCGGCCTCTTTTGCGATCCGTGAGCGCTCTTGTGCCGATAGCGCGCGCGAGCGGGCTACTCCGCCCTTCTGCTGTGGTGTGTCTGTCATCCGAATCCCAATGCTTGCTTGTGCTATGTTTTCATGCTTGCTGGTTTCAAGCAAGCATGAAAATTGCTTATGGTATATGCTTGCTTCGGAATTAGGCTTTGACCACCTTCGGCTTCGTTGTTCGGCGCGGTTTCTTCTGCTTCTGTGCGGCCAACATCCCGGCCACCTGCTGTTCATACATGCCGAGCAGATGCGCCACCCGGTCGCCTTCCAAGGCGAAGGCCGCGCGGCGATACAGGCGGTCAACGGCGCGGTCATTGTCGCGGTGGGCGCGGCGCAGGTCGGCGGGCATCAGGTCGGGGTCGTAGAGGTCGGCCAGCGTGGCACCCGGATGGCGGGCGCGGGCGTCGAGGATCGCCTGCGCATGAGGGGCAAGGGCTGACAGGTCCTTTGCGGGCGGCATCGGGAAGGTGTTGTAGACCAGCCCGATGGAATAGCGGTAATCGCTTTTCAGCCTGCCGCCGATGGTGCGCAGCCATGCCATGTGCATGGCCGAGGTCAGGACGGCGAACAGGCCCGGCGTGGCACCCGGCAGAACGCGCACCAGATTGCTGGGCACGGTTGGCGGTTCCAGCCAGCCAATCGGGGCGTATTCGCGGCGTTCGGAACTGACCTCTGGCAGCACCAGAAACGGGGTGTCAGGCAGGACGGTAACATGAAAGGCTGTAGGGGTTTCAGCCAGTGACAGGGACGACATGCCGGGCGACTTGATGCTGTCGGCCTCCTTGCCCTTGGCCGGGATCTTCCCCAACCGGTAATCGCGCACCCGGCCCACCGTGGCCCGCACCAGCGGCATGGCGCGCAGGTCCTGCGGCGGGATTTCCGAGGCGCAGAGGATGTAACGCAGTCCGCCCTGCAAAAACTCGCGCGCGCCGATATAGGGGCGCAGATAGGGTGCCGCCTGTGGTTCGGTGGCAAGGAAGGTGTCGCGTTCCTCGGGCGA
>NZ_SWJZ01000041.1 GCF_005144475.1 Rhodobacter capsulatus
GGGGGTGTCCCCCCCCCGCCGGTTGGGGGGGCGGGGGGGGGTTTGCCCCGGGGGGGCCCCCCGCCGCCGACCCGCCGGGGGCTTCGCCCCCGGACCCCCAGCGTATTTTGGCCAAGAAGAAACGGGGTTCGAAGCGGATCAGTCCTCGAAATCGACCATGCCGCCGAGGTCTTCGCCCGCGGCCTTGCGGGCGGCGAGCTTGCGCGCCAGGGTGCGGCGGTGCATGCCGAGCCGTCGCGCGGTTTCCGAGACGTTGAAGCCGGTCTCGGCCAGCGTGCGCTGGATCAGCTCCCATTCCTGCGCCTTCACGCCGATCTGCGGCGCCTCGATTTCCGGCATCGCCATGCCGGCCTTGTGCGCGAAGGCGGCCTCGATTTCCCGCGCCGTCGCGGGTTTTGCCAGATATTGCGTGGCGCCAAGCTTGATCGCCTCGACCGCCGTCGCCACGGCGGCAAAGCCGGTCAGCACGACGATGGCGGGCGGCGGATCCAGCGCCGCCAGCGCCTTGACGACGCCCAGCCCCGAGCCCTCGGCCAGTTTCAGATCGACGAGCGCATGGGTCGGTTTGATCCGCGCGGCCAGCGCGATGGCGCTGTCTTCGCGCAGCGCGATGTGCACGCCATAGCCGCGCCGGGTGAAGGCGCTGGCCAAGGTTTCGGCCAGATGCGGGTCGTCTTCGACGATCAGCAGGCAGCGGTCAGGGGCGGGCATCGGCGGGCTCCTCGGTCTGCGGGCGGTCGAGCAGGGGAAAGGCGATCTCCACCTCGGCGCCGGTGGCGGTGTTGCGCAGGCGCATCCGGCCGCCGAGGCGGTGGATGGCATTGCGGGCGAGAAACAGGCCAAGACCGCGGCCGGGCGCCCCCGTGCCCGAGGCGAAAGGGGTGCCGGGCTGCGACAGGACGCGGTCCGGAAAGCCCGGGCCGCGATCGGCAAGGCGCAGGATCAGCCGGTTTCCCGCCCGCGCCAGCATGGCGGTGACGGTGCCGGGGGCGGCGCTTTCGGCATTGTCGAGCAGGTTGATCAGCGCCGCTTCCAGGATCGAGGCCGAGAGCATCTGCCCGCCGCGCAGGCCGGGATCGCTCTGCACCGGCACCCGGGCGCGGCCGCGTGCGCCCGACCAGAGCGCGAGGATGCGGCGGATCTCGGCTTCGGCGGGGACGGCGGCGGCGGTTTCCAGCCGCTCGCGCCCGGCCGCCTGCAGGGTGCGGGTGACGATGGCGCGGCAGCGGCGCGTCTGCGCGACCATCGTTTCCAGATCCTTTTGCCGCGCCGCCCCCTCGGGCAGGCCGACCTCGGCCCAGTCGTCGAGCGTCACCGCGAGCGTCGTCAGCGGCGTGCCCAGCTCATGCGCCATGCCCGAGGCGAGAAGGCCGAGCCCCGCCAGCTGATCCGCCTCGACCTTGGCGCGGCGCAGCTCCTCGATGGCGCGGTCGCGCGCGGCGACGGTCAGGCGCAGCCGCAGCACGAACCAGGCCATCAGCGTCGAGGCCAGCCCGAAGGCCGGCACCAGCGCCGCCCCCGTCACCGGGCCAAGGACGACCAGCGCCGCGACGCAAAGATTGGCCAGCGCATGGATCGGCAGCGCCGAGCGTGGCGTGCAAAGCGACAGCGCCAGCAAGAGCGGCACCAGCAGCAGCATCGAGAGCGGGCTGGCCGCCGCCCCCGCCAGCGCGATCAGCGCCGCCAGCGTCAGCGTGTCGATGCCCAGCTGCAGCGCCAGCACCGCATCGGGCAGCCGGGCGTCGCGGCGCACCGCCAGCGCGATGATCAGGTTGAAGCCCCCAAGCCCCGCGATCACCAGCGCCATCCGTGCCAGCGGCAGATCAAGTCCCAGCACCCGCGCGGCAAAGACCGTGGCGGCGATCTGACCGGCAATCGCAAGCCAGCGGATCTGCACCAGCAGCCGCCCGGTCTCGCGCAGGGCGCGGGTTTCGCTGTCGCTGGGATCGGGGCGGTGCATGGGGCCTGCGCAAGGACGAGTCGGCACAGGATGCCGCATCGCGCGGGCCGGGGCAACCGCACCGCATTGCCCCTTGCCCCCGTCGTGCAGGCTGCTACCGTGGGCCAGGATTTTCACGAGGTTGCCATGCCGTTTGCTTCCCTCCGCCCTGCCTGTCTGCTGTTGCTGCCGCTTGTTCTGAGTGCCTGTGTCGAAGGCCTGCCCGCCGATCCGAAGGCGCCGCGGATGTCGCAAAAGGGCACCTGTTTCGCCTATGTCACGGCCGAGCCCGGGGGGCTTTTCGCGCTGGTGAGCGGCAAGGGCGATGGCACGCTGGCGCCGGTGGGGCAGAAGTCGAAGCCGATGGCGGCTGCGGCGGTCGATGCGGCCTTCGCGAAAGAGGTGCAGGTTCTGGGCATCATGCCCGAATGTCTGGCCGTCTACGCCCGGGATCGGTCCGCCGCGCAACCGGCCGCGCTGACGACCGCCCCGGTTCCGGCGGCGCCGAAGGCCTGAGCCGCCGCGGCGGGGGCTGAGTCCGCGCCGCCACAGTTCCGGCCCCGGATCTGGTAGTGGCAGATTTGCGCTACCCGATCCCTCGGCCTCCCCCTATAGTCCTGTGGATAACCGGGGCGACAGACCCCAAATGAGGCGGTAACATGAGAGGGGGGACGCCATGCGCTGCCCGTTTTGCGGCAATGTCGATACGCAAGTGAAGGACAGCCGTCCGGCCGAGGATCATGTGGCGATCCGGCGGCGTCGGTTCTGCCCGGCCTGCGGCGGTCGCTTCACCACCTATGAACGCGTGCAGCTGCGCGATCTGGTGGTGATCAAGACCTCGGGGCGGCGCGAGGATTTCGACCGCGACAAGCTGGAACGCTCGATCCGCATCGCGATGCAGAAACGCCCGATCGACCCCGAGCGGATCGATCAGATGATCTCGGGGATCGTGCGGCGGCTGGAAAGTCTGGGCGAGACCGACATTCCCTCGCGCGCGATCGGCGAGATCGTGATGGAGACGCTGGCCCGGATCGACACCGTGGCCTATGTGCGTTTCGCCAGCGTTTACAAGAACTTCCAGGCGGCCGACGATTTCGACAAATTCGTGTCGGAGCTGCGTCCGCATCCCGGAGATACCGAGTGACCGAGGCCGACAGCCGCTTCATGCGGCTGGCGCTGACGCTGGCCGGGCGGGGGTTGGGCAATGTCTGGCCCAATCCCGCCGTCGGCTGCGTGATCGTTCAAGGGGGGCGCATCGTCGGGCGGGGCTGGACCCAGCCGGGCGGGCGGCCGCATGCGGAACGCCGGGCGCTGGATCAGGCGGGCGACGCCGCGCGCGGGGCCACCGCCTATGTGACGCTGGAGCCCTGCGCCCATCATGGCAAGACCCCGCCCTGTGCCGAGGCGCTGATCGCGGCCGGGGTGGTGCGGGTGGTCTCGGCGCTGGAAGATCCCGATCCGCGGGTCTCGGGGCGCGGCCATGCGATGCTGCGCGCGGCCGGGATCGCGGTGACGACCGGGGTGCTGACGGCCGAGGCGCGGGCGGCGCAGGCGGGGTTTTTAAGCCGGATCGAGCGGGGGCGGCCTTGGCTGGCGCTGAAGCTGGGCGCCAGTTTCGATGGCCGGATCGCTTTGGCGAGTGGCGAAAGCCAGTGGATCACCGGGCCGCAGGCGCGCGCGCAGGTGCAGGCCTTGCGGGCGCGGTTCGATGCGGTTCTGGTCGGCGGCGGCACGGCGCGGGCGGATGATCCGCTGCTGACGGTGCGCCATTTCACGCCCTTGCGCGCGCCGGTGCGGGTGGTGGCGTCGCACCGTCTGGATCTGCCGCGCGGGCGGCTGGCGGGATCGCTCGGGCAGGCGCCGGTATGGCTCTTGCATGGGGCCGAGGCCCCGGCGGAGGCGCGGGCGTTCTGGGCCGGGATCGGGGCGGAGCTGATCGAGGTGCCGATGGGCGCTCCGGGTCTGGATCCGGCGGCACTGCTGGCGGCGCTGGGGGTCCGCGGTCTGACCCGGGTCTTTTGCGAAGGCGGCGGGCAGTTTGCGGCAAGTCTGATGGCGGCAGGTCTGGTCGATGAACTGATCGGCTTCACCGCGGGCGTGGTGCTGGGGAGCGATGCGACGCCCGGCATCGGCGATCTCGGTCTGACGCGGCTGGCCGCGGCGCCACGCTATCGGCTGGACAGCCTGCAACCGATCGGCGGCGATGTGCTGGCGCGCTGGCTGCGCGCCTAACGCCAGAGGAACGCAAACCCCGAAAACAGCCCCTGCAGTTTTGCAAGGCTCCGGTTCAGCGGGCCCGGGCGGGGCAGGGGGCCATGGGCGAGACGCTCCAGCACCACCTCGGGCGGGCAGGGGCGGCGGGTCACCGGGTCAAAATAGCGCGGATAGGCGATCAGCGCGGCGTGCACCAGCTGCGCCAGCGTGGGCCGCGCCTTGCGCCGGTCGGGCACCGGGCCGAGGTCGCGGGTGAGCCCCCAGCCCGCATAAAAGGGCGCTCCGGTCACCGTGACCTTCTTGCCGCGAAGCAGGGCCTCGAAGCCCAGAAGCGAGGTCATTGTCCAGACCTCGTCCACGGCCTCGATCAACGTCACCGGGTTCGATTTGTGCAAGACCTTGTTGGCAAAGCGCAGGGCCTCGGCTTCGGGAACGGCGCCCGGCCGCAACCCGGCCTCCACATCAGGGTGAGGTTTGAAAAGAATGATCGCGTCAGGGTTGTGGTGGCGTGCCAAGGCCAGCAAGGTCAGATTTGTGCAAGTTTCGCCCGCGCCAAGGCGGATCGAGGCATCGTCCTCGACTTGCCCCGGAACCAGAATACGGTGGCCCGGCGGCAGATCGGGACTATCTCCGTCAAGGTTGTATTTTGACAGTTTGCCCCTGCGCAAAGCCGCGATCAGACGCTCGGCGCGGGCAAGGCCGCCGGGGGGCGGGGGGCGCGAAATCAGATCTTCCAGATCCGAAGGCCGGGTCGGATCGAAATAAATGCCCTGCGCATCGGTGACCAGCGACAAGGGCGGCACCAGATCGGCGCCAAGCCCCTTGGAGCGCAAGAACCCATCCTCGACCCGCAGCGCGGGGGCGGTGAACCCGGGTGGTTCCTTGCCCGCCCAGATCAGCAGGTTGCGGCCGCTGGCCTGCGCCACGGCGGCGGCGCGGTCAGGCGGATCGACGAAGCGCAAGGGCTTTTCGGTGCCGAAAAACTGCTGCAACGGGCGGCGTTTCCACAGCCGCATGCCGGTGGCGACATGGCCCGCACGATCGGCGCGGAAGGCGCGGACCTCGGCCTCCAGCTGATCGACGGCCTCCTCGAAGCGGCAGAGCCGGCCGCGGCAGGGGTCGACCCAGGTCGGCGCCAGAATGTGGCTGACGGCAAAGATCTGCGCCCGGGTCAGGCGACGGTTGCGCCGCGGAACCGGAGTTTCATCAAGGCTCAGCCCCCAGCCCGCATAAAAGGGCTGGCCGAAGACGCGCGGCCTGTGACCGGCCAGGATCGCCTCGTAGCCCAGGGCCGACGACACGGTGTAGACCGCGATGGCGCCTTCAAGCAACGCCCAGGGCGAGACCGGATCGGTCAGAAGCCGGGTCCGGGCGTCCTGATGCGCGGGCCCGTAATGGCCCGGGCGCAGGCCCGCGCGGGTCTCGGGATGGGTCTTGATCACGATCCGCGCGCCGGGGTTTTCGATCTGCGCCACGGCCAGCATCTCGCGGAAGGTGGCGGCGGTTGCGCCGCCATGCGCGATCGCGGCATCGCCCCGGGTCTGGTCGATCACCAGCACATAGCCCGGCGCGGGGGGCGGCAGGGCTTCGTCGAAGTCATTGTATTTCGACAGGTTCAGCGCCTTCAGCCGGGCGATGCCGTCGCGGGCGCGATCCAGAAGCGCGGTGTCGTCCAGCGGATCCCGCGCCAGCAGACGCTCCAGAAGCGAGGGCGTCGCGGCGTCGAAATGCACGCCGAAGGGATCGATGAACAGGCCAAGCGGCCCGCCCGCGCCCCGCGCCCGCCCCGGACGGACCGAACGCAGGAAGGCATCTTCAAGCCGCACGAGGCCGACGCCGCGCCGCCACCGCCTCGCCGCGGGTGGAATGGGGCGAGCGGCCCCAGACCACGACGCGATCGCGGGGCCCCGGCAGGCCGAGATGCAGGCTGTAACCCGCCGCGCGCAGGATCGCGCGCAGCCGCGGTTGCCACAGAAACCCGGCCGTATAGGGGAAGAGCCGCCGGGAGGGATCTTCCGCGGGCATCAGTTCCCGGAGGCGACGTTGTCCAGCGAACTTGCGGCCGTGGCCGAGCCGGTCAGCGCCGAAAGCGATTTTTGCCACTGCACGAAGGGCGCTTCGGTGACATAGACGGTGTCGCCGTCGCGGATCACGAAATCACGCGCCAGGAACATGCCGTTCGGCTCGGTCAGGTTGAGCACATAGACCATGCGCTGATCGCCGACGAGATCGTTGCGGCCCAGCACGACCCGGGCGATTTCCGCGGGTTCGTTGCGGAAGACGAAGACGCCCTTCGGATCGGCGGTGTTCGAGGACAGGCCGCCCACCGTGGCGATGGCCTCGAGCGCCGACAGCGTTTGCGTCTCGAAGGGCACCCGGGCCTGCGCCCCGGTGGCGCCCAGCGAGGTGAAGGCGCGGGTGTCTTCCTCGACCAGGATCACGTCGCCCGCGCGCAGCGCGATGTCCATCTTCGGGTTCTTGTAAAGGTCGGTCAGCCAGACCGTGCCCTGTTTGCCGCCGCGCTTGACGGTGATCTTGGTGATCTCGGGCTTGATCGTCACGCCGCCCGCCCGGGCGATCATCGACGAGAGCGTCCGCGTCGGCCGTTCGATCGCATAGACGCCCTGCCCGCCGACCGAGCCCATCACCGAGACGGTGGAGCCATCCCCCGCCGTGCGGGCAATCAGCACCTGCGGATCGGGGGTCTGCGCGTCAAGCTTTTCCGTGATGATCTTGCGCAGCGCATCGGGGGAATTGCCCGCCGCCTTGATCTTGCCGGCATAGGGCACGAAAATGTAGCCCGCGCCATCGACCTGCACCTCGGTCAATTGCGTTGCGGTGGTGCCCTGCTGCGCCAGAAGTCCGTCATCGACGTTTTCCCAGATCGTCAGCTGCAGCGTGTCGCCCGGGTTGATCGTGTCCGACCCGACGACGCCCGCAGTCTGGAAGCTGGAGGAAAAGCCGAGCGCCGGTTGAACCGCGGTCGCCCGCGCCACATGGTCATCGACGGTGACGACGAAGGCATCGCCCCGCCGCATCACCGAACCGGCGAAGATTTCACGCTTGTTCGGGCCGGGCCGGGGCAGGCCACAGGAGGCAGTGCCAAGAAGCACCGCCGAAAGACCCAGCAACAGGGTCCTGCGGGGAAAAGTCACGCTCACTGCTCGGGCTCCTCTGGGGATTGCCTTGTTTTTCCGCCACGATAGCGGTGTGGCGGCAAAATTTCCAGCGCGATCACGTCACCACGCGCAACTGTTGCCTTGGTGCCGCTTTGCCCGCGCTGAGGCTGTCATAGGGATCTTCGGGCGACAGCATCATGTCGACCACCTGCCGCAACAGGATGCGCCGCCCGCGCGCGGAATAGAAGCCGCCCGGAAGTTGCGACGTCTCCAACAGGTAGTGGCGATAATCGCGATAGCCCCGCGTATCTGGTCTTTGCGGGCTGGCAAAGAATTCGGGCAGCGGCTGGGTCGAGACGAATTCCGGCTTGTCGAAGACGGCCCGGCCAAAGGCCTTGAGCGGCAGCCCGCGCCAGAGCACCTGTTGCGCCGCGGTCGAATTCACCGTCACGGCGGAGCGCGCCTGCGCCAGAAGTTCCGCCAGCTTGCCGCCGCGGATGAAATGCACCCGGCCCTGCAGCCCGTGCCGGGTGGTGGCGGCCTTGATCGTCTGCGCGATCGGCGCGCGGCCGTCTTCCAGCGGATGCGCCTTGAAGACAAGGTGATGGTGGCGCGGCGCGCCGGTGGCAAAGCCGGTCATCACCAGATCGATGAACTCGGTCTGGCTGGCGAAGGGCGAATGCATGCGGAACGAGGCGTCATGTTCGAGCTGCAACAGCACCAGATGGATCGGATGGCCCGAGCCCCGCACCCGCCGCGTGGCGCGCATCCGTTCCAGCGCCTGCACCGGCATCAGCACAAGACGGCGCAGGTAAAGCCGGAATTCGTCAAAGACCGTGACGCCCCGGTGCGGGGTGAAATTGCGATAGCGCCGGTTCTGCACCATGACGAGGAAATGATAGAGCGCGCCATAGAACACATGCTGGCGCATGTCGCCCCAGCGCGGCGGGGCCTCGGGGAAGTCGATCTCGCTTTCACGCAGCGCGGCGCGCATCTGCGCGACCGAGAGCGTCATCAGCCGCGAATGGCCATTGGCGCCGCCGCGTTCATAGGTGATCCAGTAGGGGCGCAGGTAGCCTTCCTCGAAGACATGCACGGTGACGCCCGCGGCCCGCGCGGCGGCGATCGCCTGCGCATGGACGGGCCGCGTGTCGCCGTAAAGCACCAGATCGGTGACGGATTTTTCCCCGATCAGCCGTGCGATCCGCGCGGGCCAGAGGTCCGGGGGGGCGTCAAAGCGGATGTAGCTGGCCGGATCGGCCCAGAATACCTCGTCGCCGCGGTTGAAGCCCACCCGCCAGACCTCGGCCCCGGCGGCGCGCAGCATCGCACCCAGCTGGCGAAAGAACGGCCCGTGCGGACCTTGCAGCAGAAGGAAGGTGCGGGGGCGAAGGCTGGTCATCGGGCTCACGGTGAAGACGCCTCCTTTTGGCCCCTCGCTTGCAGGGTGTCACGACAAATTGCGTGCCGCCCCGGCGTTTTGGCGGCAAAACCGCGGCACCGCGACGGCGGGCCGCATTTTCGCGCCGCGGCTGTGCACCCAAGCGTCGGGAGCAAGCCTTGCGTGCCGGGCCCGTGCAAGCTAGGCAGGAAGAAATCACGGTAGGGAAAGCCATGTTCACCGGAATCGTCACCGATCTGGGCGAGATCGTCGCCCTTGAAAACACCGGCGATCTGCGCGCGCGGATCCGTTGCGGCTATGACATGGGCTCGGTCGAGATCGGCGCCTCGATCGCCCATGCGGGGGTCTGCCTGACCGTCATCGCGACGGGGGCGGACTGGTATGACGTGCAGATCTCGGGCGAGACGGTCAGCAAGACCAATCTGGGCGGCTGGACGATCGGCAAGCGCATCAACCTCGAACGCGCGCTGAAGGTGGGCGACGAGCTGGGCGGCCATATCGTCTCGGGCCATGTCGATGGCGTGGCGGAAATCACCGCGCTGCGCGACGAGGGCGAAAGCACCCGCTTCAGCTTTCGCGCCCCCGAGGCTTTGGCGAAATACATCGCGCCCAAGGGCTCGGTCGCGCTCGACGGGGCGTCGCTGACGGTGAACGAGGTGGACGGCTGCAGCTTCGGCATCAATATCATCCCGCACACCAAGGCGGTGACCACCTTTGGCACCGCCCGGGTGGGCGACAAGGTCAATCTGGAAATAGACACGCTGGCCCGGTATGTGGCCCGGCTGACGGAGTGGAAGGCATGACGAACCCGGTGGACAAAGCTGGCAATCACGAAACCCCGGGTCCGGTGGAGCAAAGCTACCGCGATGCGATGTCCTCGATCGAGGAGATCATCGAGGATGCCCGCAACGGCAAGATGTTCATTCTGGTGGACCACGAAGACCGCGAGAACGAGGGCGATCTGATCATTCCGGCGCAGATGGCCACGCCCAATGCGATCAACTTCATGGCGATGCATGGCCGCGGGCTGGTGTGCCTTGCGCTGACCGCCGAGCGGATCGAGGCTTTGGGCCTGCCCTTGATGGCGTCCTCGAACTCCAGCCGCCACGAAACCGCCTTCACCGTCTCGATCGAGGCGCGCGAGGGGATCTCGACCGGGATTTCGGCGCATGACCGCGCCCGCACCGTCGCCGTGGCGATCGATCCGGGCAAGGGCCGTCAGGACATCGCGACGCCGGGCCATCTGTTCCCGCTGCGCGCCCGCGATGGCGGCGTGCTGGTCCGCGCCGGGCATACCGAAGCCGCGGTCGACATCTCGCGTCTGGCCGGGCTGAACCCCTCGGGCGTGATCTGCGAGGTGATGAACGAAGACGGCACGATGGCGCGTCTGCCCGATCTGATCGCCTTTGCGCAGAAACACGGGCTGAAGATCGGCACGATTTCCGATCTGATCGCCTATCGTCGCCGCTACGACCATCTGGTGCGGGAAACCGCGCAGCGGGCGGTGCAATCGGACTTCGGCGGCGACTGGTCGATGCGGATCTTTGCCGACCAGACCGAGGGCGCCGAGCATATCGTTCTGACCAAGGGCGACATTTCCGGCCCCGAGCCGGTGCTGGTGCGGATGCATGCGCTGGATCCGCTGTCGGATGTGCTGGGGCTGCGTCCGGGCAAGATGAACGATCTGGGCCGCGCGATGGAGGCGATCGCCGCCGAGGGCCGCGGCGTCGTCGTGCTGTTGCGCGAAACCTCGGCCAAGATGCCGATGCCGGGCGAGGCCTCGCCGCAGACGTTGCGCCAATATGGTCTGGGTGCGCAGATTCTGCTGGCGCTGGGCATCAGCCATCTGAAACTTCTGACGAATTCGCCGAAACCCAAGGTGATCGGCATCGAGGGCTACGGGCTTTCGATCGACGAAACCCGGGGGTATTGAGATGGCGGCGAACGAGAACCACTACACCCTGCCGCTGCCGGTCTTTGACAAGCCGGTGAAGCTTTTGATCGTCGTCGCGCCCTATTATCGCGATATCGCCGATTGGATGATCGCGGGGGCGCAGGCGGTGGCGGCCAAGGCCGGGGCCGAGGTCGAGATCGTCGAAGTGCCCGGCGCGCTTGAGGTGCCCACCGCCATCGGCATGGCCGAGCGGCTGGGCGACTACGATGGCTATGTGGCGCTGGGCTGCGTGATCCGCGGCGAAACCACGCATTACGACACGGTCTGCAATGACAGCTCGCGCGGGCTGATGATGCTGGGCCTGCAGGGGCTGTGCATCGGCAACGGCATCCTGACGGTGGAAAACCGGGCGCAGGCCGAGGCCCGGGCGAAGCCCGAAGATCAGGACAAGGGCGGCGGGGCGGCTGCTGCGGCCTTGCATCTGATCGCGCTCTCGCGCAAATGGGCCACCCGGACGCAGGGAATCGGCTTCCGCCCCGCGGGCGAAACCGTCTGACCGGGCCACCGAAGGATCGCATATCATGACCGAGACCACCCCCGAGACGCCCCGCAAGCCGAGCCCGGAAGAAAAACGCCGGATGCGTTCGGCCGCCCGGCTTTATGCCGTGCAGGCGCTCTTCCAGATGGAAGCGGCGGGGCAGGGGGTGGATCGCGTCGCCCGCGAATTCGAAAGCTTCCGGTTCGGCATGACCACCGACGAGGGCGAGGAACTGGCCGAGGGCGATTACGACCTGTTCCGCCGTCTTCTGGATGATGCGGTGATGTGGCAGGCGAAGATCGACCAGACCACCGACCGCGCGCTGGTCGCCGCCTGGCCGATCGAGCGCATCGACCCGGTGCTGCGCGCGCTGTTCCGCGCTGCGGGGGCCGAAATGGTCAACCCGGCGACGCCGATCAAGGTGGTGATCAACGAATTCGTCGAGGTCGCCCGCGCCTTCTTCCCCGAGGGCAAAGAGACGAAATTCGTCAATGCCGTGCTTGATCACATGGCGCGCGACGTCCGCCCCGAGGCGTTCTGACCGAGTCGCGGCGCCGTGAGCGCCGCTTTCGCCAATATTTTGTGACGGAACTGCGGCAAAACGGCAAATTTGCGGTTTGAATTCCGCCAGACTGCGCTAGAATGATTCCAACGACGGAGGAATCGTCATGCCGGAACTCGTTCGTCTTTACATTCGCAACGTGATCGTCGGGGCCGGGCTGTCGGCGCTGTTTGTCGCCTTGCTGCTGGGCTTCGATGTCGCGCATCTGCGGCATCTGATCCTTGGCTCCGACATCGGCTATATCGCCGCGGGGCTGCTGTTCGTCTTCAACACCGTGGTCTTCTCGGGGGTGCAGTTCGGCATCTCCGTGATGAACATGGCCGAAGACGATCTGCCCCCCGGGGGCGGCAAGCGCGATGCGCTCCTGCGCGCTGACATGGCGGCCGAGCTGATCGCGATTCCGGTGCCCGTGCGCGCCGAAAGCCGCGCCCGCCGCCAGCTGGGTCGCAACCCGCGCTGAGGTTTCCTGGCGACAGTTTCTCGAAGACCTCCGGACGACGAAAATCCCCCTGCCGCAAGGCGGGGGGTTTTCCATTTCCGGCTGTCATGAGGTGGCGGAAACCGCAGCAACCGTGGGGGCGAGATTTCCCGAGAGCCTGACAAGTCAGGTGGGTGCCAGATACAGAGGCCAGGGCCAAAGCAGAGCCAGCTCCCTCGGAAATAGTTATCGGCCACTGGAAAAAGGCCCCGTTCACGCGAAGAGCAGTAACCGCCAAGGCCAAGATAGGGGCAGGGGGCCGCGGCGGCAAGGGCGGTTACAGATCTTCCCAGCGGCTCAGCTTCACCGATTGCCAGCGCCGCAGTTCATAGCCGAGCATCAGCATCGAAAACAGCGCCACCGTCATCACCGTCGAAACGACGGCCTCGCCCGGCTCGATCGGCCGGTCTTTCCAGCGCAGGAAGAAATTCGCCGTGGTCCAGATGAAGGCATAGGGGATCGCATAGGCGCTCATCCGCACGCCGAGCGGCAGATAGGGCCAGGGCCGCGCCTCACCGCCGAAAAGCCGCATCACCCGGTCCTGGATCGGATGCGGCAAGCCCCGCAATCCGAGCGCTTCGAGTTCGGCCCGAGCGGCGGCCAGGCGGCGTTGGTAGTCTTCCATGGTGCAACCTTTGATGGTTTTGCGGTTCATGTTTGCCGTGCGGAACGGGCGCGTCAACCCTCTCGACAGGTGTTCATGCTTCGTTCATAGCTTGCGCATGGCAAACGATCTTTCTCCCGGTCACCTTCTGGCGCGCGGCGTGTGCCGCTGCCTGATGGATCACGGCTTCGCCTGTCTGCCCGAGGTCGTGCCCCGTCCGGGTCTGCGGGTAGACGTGATGGCGCTGGGCCGCAAGGGCGAAATCTGGGTGGTCGAGTGCAAATCCTCGCGCGCGGATTTCACCTCGGACCGGAAATGGCAGGGCTATCTGGATTATGCCGACCGGTTTTTCTGGGCGGTCGACACCGATTTCCCGGTCGAGATCCTGCCCGGGGAGACGGGGCTGATTCTGGCCGACCGCTTCGGCGCCGAGATCCTGCGCATGGCGCCCGAGACGAAGCTGGCCGCGCCGCGGCGCAAGCTCGTGCTGCAGGGATTCGCCCGCACCGCCGCGCTGCGGCTGGCGGGGCAGACGGATCCCGGGCTGTCGTTTCAGGCCTAGCGCTTGCCCCTGGGTTTGCCGCCCTTCGCGGCGCCCTCGGTGATCGACCGCGCCATCTCGGCCGCGTCCATCAATTCGCGGGCGATTTCCTCGGCCTCTTCGGGGTCGAAGTCGAAGGGCAGCTCGAACCCCTCGCCCGAGACGAAGATTCGCACCATTCCCTGATCGGTGGGGCCGATCTGCAGATCGCCGGCCATGTCATTTTCGTCGTTGATGCCCATCGGAGCCTCCATTTTGCCCGTGCCTAGCCAAACTGCGACGGCGGGGCAAGCGGCGGAGGTGGAAAGAGGTCGTTTCCCCCCTTGCATTCCGCCGCGCCGCCCGCTAAATGCCCCCTCAGTGCCGCCTTAGCTCAGTTGGTTAGAGCGCTGGATTGTGGATCCAGAGGTCCCCCGTTCGAGCCGGGGAGGCGGTACCACTCCCCGAAAAGAGAATGACACGATCGCCGCAGGATCTGCGGTTTTCTTTTGCCGATGTCTTCCGGGGCGTCGCGCCGCGCGTCACTGCGGGCGGCACGGGATGCGCAGGGTGAAGGTGCTGCCCGCGCCCGCCGCGCTGTCGAAATCAAGGCCGCAGCCCGAGACCTCGGCGAAGCGCTTCGCAATGGCAAGGCCGATGCCCGCGCCGCTGATCGTGCTGTTTTCATGGCCCAGCCGGTGGAAGGCCTTGAACACGCTGTCGCGATGCTCGGCGCCGATGCCGACGCCGGTGTCGATGATCCGCAGCGGCAGGAAACCGTCGTCCTGCGGGTCGATCCGCAGTGTCACCTTGCCGCCGGGCAGGTTGTATTTCACCGCATTCGACACAAGCTCGTCGAGGATGCGGCGCAGGATCTTCGCATCGCCCCGCAACGGCGGCAGCGGGCCCTCGGGCCAAGCCAGATCCAGCGTGATCGCCCGTTTCTCCGCCTCGGCGCGGTGGCTTTCCAGCGCGGCCTCCAGCAGCGGCCGCAGCGCCAGCGGTTCATTGCTCAACGCCAGATCCTGACGCTCGATCCGGCTCAGATCCAGCACCACATCGACCAGCCGCACCAGATCCCAGCCCGCCGCGGTGATCGCCCGCAGCTGATCGAGCCGCGCCCCCTCCAGCCGCTCGCCCTCGCAGCCTTCGAGCAGATCGGCATAGCCGATGATCGCATTGAGCGGCGTGCGCAGCTCGTGGCTCATCGCCGAGAGGAAATTCGCCTTGGCCCGATTCGCGGCATCGATCTTGTCGCCCATCCGCACCAGATGCTCGCCCACCTTCTGCAATTCCTCGATCGCCGAGGGCGGGGTCGGGGGCAGGGTGCCGCCATCCGAAATCACCGCCATCCGGCGTTCAAGATCGCCAAGGGGCTGCGCCACCCGGTCGCTCATCGTCGCGGACCGGCGCCACAGAAAGGCGAAGAACCCGGCATAGAAGACCAGCAGGATCCCGACCATCCCCTTGGAGACGAAGGCCAATTGGCTGCGCAGATCGCTGGAGGCGGCCAGCACGCTGTCTTCGCTCGCCAGCACGAGAAGCGACCAGTTCGGCCCCGCCACCTGCGCCCAGGAGGCGATCATCGGCCGTCCAAGGTCGACGCGCCGCACGCCCTCGGGCGTGGCGCGCATCGCCGCGGCCAGTTCGGTCAGCATCGGCTTTTGCAAGATGTTGAATTCCGCGGGTTTGAACGTGTCCTTGAGGATCGCGTCCTTGTAGCTGTGCGCCAGAAGCTCGCTCAGGCCCAGATCGGCTTCGCCCTTTGGCGGCAGCGCCAGAATCGTGCCGTCGCGGCCGACAAGCACGGCATAGCCCTCGCCCGGGATGCGGATATCCAGCACGCGCTGCACGATGGTCCCGATGGTGACATCGATGCCCACGACGGTTTCGAGCCGGTCCGCGCCGTAGACCGGCGCGATTGCGGAGACCATCCAGCCGCCGCCCGCCGGATCGACATAGGCGTCGGTCCAGACCGGCTTGCGGTCCGGGTTATGGGCGGCATCGGCCTCGTAATAGAAATTGTAGCTCGGGATATCCATTTTCGGCGGATAGATCGCGCGCACGTCGAGCCAGGGATAGATCCGGTTCAGGCTGTCCCGGGTGTTCAGATAAAGCTGCGCGATCAAGGGGTCGCTGTCCCTGATCGCGCGCATCAGCGGGTCGAGCCGCGCCGTGCGCCAGACCTTGTCCCGTTCCGCCGCGCCCACCGGGACGATGCCGGAATAAAAGACCGCCGCGCCGCCGGTGTCGCGCAGGCTGTGAAAGGCGCCATCGGGGCTGAGCGCGTGATTGTCCTTTTCCGCCTGCGAGACCGTGGCCGGGGTCTGCAGCGCGCGGCCGGTTTCCTCGGCAAAGATCCGGGTCATCGCCGAGATCGAGGCGAGCCGATGCGCGATGATATTCGCCTCGCGCAGGGCGGCGTCGCGGACGGTATCGGTCGAGATCCGGGTGATCGCGGCGGCGGAGCGGTCATAGACCACCTGGCTGGTGCCCCAGTAGATCGCGACAAAGCCGAATTCGATCAGCAAAAGCGGGATCAGCGCGGCCTTGACATAGGATCGCCAGAGCCAGGCCTTGAGCGGCACCGCGCCTGTGGCCGGGGGGGGCGGGCCCGGCTTTTCTGCTGTCATCTGGGCCATCACGGGTGTCCCGGTTCGGTCGATTCGTCCCGTTATAGTCCGATCTGTTTCCGATTCCCTGAACAGCCGTCCGCCGCGTCGGAAAATGGCCGCAAAAAGGAAAAGCGCCCCCCGAGCCGGTCGGGGGGCGCTTCGCATCGGGCCGGTCGGTCAGCTCAGGCCAAGCCGGGCGCGCAGGGTGGACAGGTCTTCGGCCAGCGTGTTGACCAGCGCGGAAAGCCGCTTGCGGTCGGCGTCGGTCAGTTTCTCATAGCTCACGAAGCCCTCGCCCTCGCGGTATTTTCCAAGCGTTTCGTAGACCTTGGCGAAATTGCCCTCGACCGAGGCGACGAAAGCGCGGTCCTCGACCATCGGGCCGAAGAGATCGACGATCTTCTTCGCGCCGTCGAAATTGCCCTGAAAATCCCACAGGTCGGTGCGGGAATAGCGGTCTTCCTCGCCCGAGATCTTCGTCGCCGCGACCTCGTCCATCAGCACCGAGGCGCCGCCGACCACCACCGCGGGCGGGAAGGTCAGCCCGTCGATGCGCTTGGCCAGTTCCGTCACATCGGCTTCCAGCTTGTCGGCAATGGCGGTGACGTGATCGGTCTTGCCCTCGACCCACAGCGCGTATTCGAGCCGGTGAAAGCCGGTAAAGGCCGGATCGGCCTCGGCTTTTTCGTAATCGTCGGCGCGGGCGTCGATCGGCGCATCCAGATCGGCGAACAGCTCGGCCACCGGCTCGATCTTTTCGTAGGACAGCCGCGTCGGCGCGAACAGCGCCTTGGCCTTGTCGATCTCGCCCGCCTTCACCGCGGCGACGAAGGCCTGGGTGTCGGTCACCAGAGCTTCGGTGTTTTCCGACACGTAAAGCTTGTACTCGGCGATCGGCGCCACAAGATCCAGCGTCGCATCGGCGGCGGCAAGGGGCGTGGCCAGCACGGCCAGCGTGGCGGCCAGGGACAGCATTTTCATCGGGTTCGTCCTTTCTTACGTCTTCTGCGGGGCGTGGCCGATGGCGTCGATCAGCTGACGGCCGAGGTGATCGTCGGGCCCGGGGCCGAAGCCCGGCAGGGCGAAGAAATAGCCCCCGCCCACGGGTTTGATATATTCTTCAAGGGGTTCTCCATTCAGCCGGGTCTGGGCGGCGATGAAACCATCGGTCAGGCTGGCCTGCCAGGCGATGAACAGAAGCCCCTGATCAAGCTGGCCCGATTTCGTCACCCCGTTCGAATAGTTGAAGGGACGGCGCAGCATCAGATGCCGCTCGCCCGCGTCGCGCGGATTGGCAAGGCGAATGTGGCTGTCCAGCGGCGTCGCCGCGCCCTCGGCGTCGGCGGCGTAATCGGGCACGTCCGCCTCGGTGCCGTCGCGCTTGTCGAGCGGTGCGCCGGTGATGCGGGTGCGCCCGAAGATGCGCTCCTGTTCCGCAAGCGGCGTGCGGTCCCAGCGTTCGACGAAATTGCGGATCAGCCGCACCGCCATGTAGCTGCCGTCCTTCGCCCAGGCGGGCTCGGTGGTGTCATGCACCCAAAGCACGCGCTCCATCAGCGCCGCATCGGTGCTGTCAGGGTTCGCCGAGCCATCGCGGAAGCCCAGGAAATTGCGCGCACTTTCCACGACGCCCGGGGCTTGCGGCGCAATCACCGGCACATTGCCCTCCTGTTTCCAGCGCAGCACCAGCTGATCGGGCAGGTTCTTGATCAGATCGCGCAGCGCATGGATGATGGTTTCCTGCGTGTTGGCGCAGATCTGGATCGCAAGATCGCCGTGGCACAGATCGGGGTTGAGCGCGTCATTCGGAAAGCCGGTCATCCGGGTCAGCTGCGCCGGGCGCAGCGGGGCCAGCCAGGGATGCGCGTCAAAAAGCGACGCCCCCAGCGCCACCGTCACCGTCAGCGCATCGGGGCGCAGCTCGGGGCCAAGGATGCCGCTGTCGGCGGGCGGCAGGGCGGGGTCCAGCTCGGGCACCTTGCCGCCGCTGGTCAGAAAGGCGATGCGTTCGGTCAAGCGGCGAAAGAGCCGCTCCAGATCGGCGGGGGTGTCGACGATCACGTCGAAGGCGGCGACCAGACCCCAGGCCGGCCGGGCCGTGACGATCCCGGCCTGAAACCGGCCGAAGGGCGCGATGCGGTCGGCGGCCGAGCTGGCGCCCGCCTGCGGCGCGGCGGTCAGCGCCGAGGCCTGCGGGGCGGTCTCGGCCCGGGCCAGACCAAGGCTGAAGGGGCAGGCGGCAAGGCCGAGGCCAAGACCGCCCAGAACGGCACGGCGCGAGGGGGAATGGGTCATCTCAGGGCTCCAGTCCAAGCGTGGCATTGATCCCGGCCAGGGCCTCGGCCGCGGCGGCAAGGGCTGCGGCATTGGCCTGCCGGTCGAGGGGAACGGCCGCGGCGGCAGCATGGGCGGCCGCGAGGCGGGCGGTGACGCGGACCGCCTGCGCCGGATCGGCGGCGCTCAGCAGCGGGTCGAGCACGGCGCGGGCGCGGTCCAGCGTGTCGAGGGCGGCGGCGAGCAGCAGATGATCCTCGCCCGCATAGGGGGCCAGGTTTCCCGCCGCGATGGCATCGGAAAGGCTGCGGGCATAGCGGGCGGCATCGGCGGCGATGCCCGCGGGCGTGCCGTCGAAGGCCTTGACGCGGCTTTGAAACGCCGTCGCATCCTTGGTCAGGGCCGCGGCCACCGGGGCAAGGCCCGCCAGCGAGGAGCGCGCGAACAGCCCGTATTCAAGCCGATGCAGGCCGGTGAAGGCCGGGTCGGTCTCGCGTCCGGCCAGCCAGGCCGCCTGCGGTGCGATGCGGTTTTGCAGATCGGCCGCCTGTGGCGCCACGGTGCCAAGGCCGGCCCATTCCGCCGCGGCCCGCATCCAGGCGGTCTTCGCCGCCGCCAGATCGCCCGCCGTGATCGCCTGTTCCAGCGCCTGCGTGGCGCGGGCGAATTTCCCCGCCGCCTTCATCAGCTGCACCTTGCGTTCGGAGAGCGGCCCGATCAGCTCGCGCAGCGGCGGCGCGGCGGTTTCCGCGGCGCTTTCGGCCGTCGCCAGCACGGTCAGCGTGCCGCGCGGGTTCGACAGCAGCCCGCAGGTGATGTCATAGACGCCGGGTTTCAGCCGCTCGCTCAGCACCGAGGAAAACCCGGGGGCGATGTTTTCGCGCTCGGCCACCACCATGACGCCGTTCAGGATTTCCCATTCCACCGGCCGGTCCGAGGCGTTGCGGATCAGGAAGCGGGTCGGACCCGCGGGCACCTCGATCGCCATCGGCTCGCAGGCGGTGGCGGTGACGGTCACCGGCACGGCGCCCTCGGTCTGCGGCTGGTTCTGTGCCGAGGCGAGCCAGAACAGCGCGACGCCGCCAAGGACGAGCAGGCCGCCGGTGCCCAGAAGCAGCGGAAGGAGGCGCCCGGAGGGCGCTTGCGCGGGGATGGTCATCGGATCAGGCCTTTTGCGGAAGAAGGGCGGGGGCAGGGCGCAGGAACAGCGGCAGCGTCACGGCGAGGAAACCGGCCCAGAGGCCCACTTCGCCCAGGGTCGGGCTGTCGTGATAGCCCAGCAGCGCCGACAGCACCGTGCCCGGGATCGAGGCATTCGGCAGGGTCTGGCTCAGATCCCAGGCGGGGGTCTGCAACGCATTCCAGAGCCCGGCTTCATGCAGGCTGCGCAGCGCCCCCGACAGCAGCCCCGCGGCGACGAACAGGATGAACAGCCCGGAAAAACGGAAGAACCGGCGCAGATCCAGCCGCATGCCGCCGGAATAGATCCCGAAGCCGAGCGCCACCGAGATCGCGATGCCCGCCAGCGCCGAGAGGGGGGCGGCCGGGCCGGGACTTTGCTGGAAGATCGCCAGCAGGAAGAAGACCGATTCGAGGCCCTCGCGGGCGACGGCAAAGAAGGACATCGCGATCAGCGCCCAGACCGTGCCCTGACCGGGGGCGGTGTCGAAAGCGGCGTCGATGCCGCTTTCGAGCGTCGCGCGGATCGAGCGGGCGGCGGCGCGCATCCAGAACACCATCCAGACCAGCACGGCCACGGCGATCAGCGCCACCGCGGCCTCGAAGCCTTCTTGCGTCTTTTGCGGGAAGCCCGCGTGCAGGAATTGCAGCCCCGCGCCGACGAACAACGACAGCGCGACGGCAAAGAGCACGCCCACCCAGATCGCCCCGATCCAGGCACCGCGGCCGGTGCGACGCAGATAGGCGGCGATGATGACGACGACAAGGGCAGCTTCGAGCCCTTCGCGCAACATGATCAGAAGCGGGGCAAGCATGGTCTCTCATATCCTTATTTATTTTGTCGGATATGCGGGGCGATAAAAATAGTCAAGATACATCTTTTGCGCCCATCGGAGGGAGGGCGGGGGGGAATCCTGTCGCCGGGCCGGATGGGGGAGTTTTGCGGCGCAGGCACGCTTGCGGCGCGGCCGGGTCCGAGATCATCGAAATCCGGATACAAAACGACAAGACTTGCTTCGGGGAAGCAAGTCATCGCGGCGATGTTTGGGGGGTAGATTTGGCAGTCCGTAGGGGAGTCGAACCCCTCTTCCCAGGTTGAAAACCTGGTGTCCTAACCGATAGACGAACGGACCACCGTTGCCGCTTCAGCGCTGTGCTGCGCGGCGTGAGGGGTGTTTAGGCCAGGCGCCGGTGACTCGCAAGAGGGATTTTGCAGTTTTTCCAAACTTTCTGCGCGATCCCGGAAAAAACTTCAAAAAGAACAGGAAAACAGGGGGTTGAAGCGGCAGGGTCAGGCCCGCGCCGCATCATCAAGGCGCAGTTGCACCTTGGACCGGCCGCCCCAGCTGTCCAGTTCCAGCTTGCCCGCCAGATGAAACCGGCCCGCCCCTCCTGCGGACAGGGCCGGGCCCAGCGGACCATCGAAAGCGCCAAAGGCGATCGCGTCGAGCTTCGCGCCAAGCCCGTCGCCGAAACTGAGCCGCAGGTGGCTTTCGCCGATCCGCCGGGCGTTCAGGATCGCCATCGAGGCAAAGGCGAAGCGCGGCGAGGGCGCCGCCTGACCATAGGGACCGGCGCGGTCGAGATCCTCGATCAGCGCGGGTGTCGCCGCCCCGGGCATCAAGAGCCCGTCCAGCCGCAGATCCGCCGGGCCGCCCGCCCCCGCGCCCTGCCGCGCCAGAAGCTCGGAGAGCCGCGCCATCGCGGGCTCCAGCTGCGCCTCGGCCACCGTCAGACCCGCGGCCATGCGGTGCCCGCCGCCCTTGATCAGCAGCCCCTCGGCCGCGACGCGCTGCACCGCGGCGCCAAGATCGACGCCCGCCACCGAGCGCGCCGAGCCCTTGCCGATGCCGCCATCAAGCCCGATCACCACGGCGGGGCGGTTCGTCGCCTCCTTGAGCCGGGCGGCGACGATGCCGACGACGCCCGGATGCCAGCCCGCGCCCGCGGCCCAGACGAGCGGGCCGTCCAGCCCCCGGGCCTCCGCCTGCGCCAGCGCGGCGTCGCGGACGCGGTTCTCGATCTCGCGCCGCTCGGTGTTCAGCCGATCGAGCCGCTCGGCCAGCGCGGTCGCCTCGGTCGCGGTGTCGGTCGCAAGCAGGCGCGCGCCCAGATCGGCCGCGCCGATGCGTCCACCCGCATTGACGCGCGGCCCGAACAGAAAGCCAAGGTGATAGGCGGTCGGCGCCTTGTCGAGCCGGGCAACGTCGGACAGCGCCACCAGCCCCGGCCGCTCGCGCCGGGCCATGACCTTGAGGCCCTGCCGCACCAGCGCCCGGTTGACGCCCAGCAGCGGCGCCACATCGGCCACCGTCGCCAGCGCCACCAGATCGAGCATCGCCATCAGATCGGGGCCCTTGACGCCCTCGGCGCGCAGCTGCCGGTTCGCTTCCACCAGCATCAGGAACACCACCGAAGCGGCACAAAGATGGCCCAGATCGCCGGTCTCGTCCTGCCGGTTCGGGTTCACGCAGGCTGCCGCGGGCGGCAGGGTCTCGCCGCCCAGATGGTGATCAAGGATGACCACATCGGCAGGGGCGGCGGCCGCGACGGGCTCATGGCTGAGCGTGCCGCAATCGACGCAGACGATCAGCCCGTGATCGCGGCCAAGCGCCTGCATCGCGGGGACGTTCGGGCCGTAGCCCTCGTCGATGCGGTCGGGAATATAAAGCGTGGCGGTCTGGTTGAAGGCGCGCAGCCAGCAGATCAGCAGCGCCGCCGAGGCGCCGCCATCGACATCGTAATCGGCAAAGATCGCAATCTTCTCGCGGCTCTTCACCGCCCGCAAAAACCGCGCCGCGGCCTTTTCCATGTCCTTCAGCCGCTGCGGATCGGGCAGCAGATCGCGCAGGGTCGGTTCCAGAAACCCCGCCGCCTCCTCGGGCGTCACGCCGCGGGCGACCAGAACCCGGGCGAGCGGCAAGGGCAGACGGGTCGCTTGCGCCATCGCCTCGGCCAGACGGTCGGCTTCCAGGCTGGGGCCGACCCAGCGCCGTCCGGTCAGCGACGTATCGACATCGAGAAAACTGCTCATGGCGCAGCTCTAGCGAAAAACCGCAACGCCCGCCAGTGGCGGGCGGACGGGGGCGCCGCCCCCTCTTTGCCTGACGGCAAATTCACCCCCGGGATATTTCGGCCAAGGTGAAACGGATCTGCTTTCACCTTGGCCGAAATATCCTCGGGGGGTGTGGGGGGCAGACAGCCCCCCACGGCCGGGGTCAGCGGATCGGGTTGCGATAGATCACCCGGCGCACCGAGCCGGTTTTCGAGCGCATCAGGATCGTTTCGGTCTCGATGAATTTCGGGTTGCGCTTGACGCCATGCAGGATCGAGCCGTTCGTCACCCCGGTCGCGGCGAAGATCACGTCGGCGCGGACCATGTCGTCGCGGGCATAGATCTTGTCGAGATCGGTGATCCCGGCCTTTTTCGCCCGGCCGCGTTCGTCGTCGTTGCGGAACAAGAGCTTGCCCCACATCTGCCCGCCCATGCATTTGAGCGCCGAGGCCGCCAGAACGCCTTCCGGCGCGCCGCCCGAGCCCATGTAGATGTCGATGCCGGTCACGTCGGGTTCGGCGCAGTGGATGATGCCCGCGACGTCGCCATCGGTGATCAGCCGGATCGAGGCGCCGGTGGCGCGGACCTCGGCGATCAGCTCTTCGTGGCGCGGACGTTCCAGGATGCAGCAGGTGATGTCATGCGCCGCGCAGCCCTTGGCCTTGGCCAGCGCATGGATGCGCTCGGACGGCGACATGTCGAGGCTGACGACGTCCGTTTCGAACCCCGGCCCGATCGCCAGCTTTTCCATGTAGACGTCGGGCGCGTGCAGCAGCGTGCCGCGCGGCGCCATCGCGATCACCGTCAGCGCGTTCGGCATGTCTTTCGCCGTCAGCGTCGTGCCTTCGAGCGGGTCAAGCGCGATATCCACCGCCGGGCCTTCGCCGGTGCCGACTTCCTCGCCGATAAACAGCATCGGCGCCTCGTCGCGCTCGCCCTCGCCGATCACCACGACGCCGCGGATGTCGAGGATGTTGAGCTGCTCGCGCATCGCGTTCACGGCGGCCTGGTCGGCGGCCTTTTCGTCGCCGTGGCCGATCAGCCGGGCCGAGGCATGGGCCGCGGCTTCGGAGACGCGCGCAAGGCCGAGCGACAGCAGGCGATCATTGAAATCGGTGGGGGTGGTCATGGCAGTTCCTGTGCGTTTGGGTTGGCACAGCTAGGCCAGAGACGCGCCGCCTTGACAAGTCTGACAGCGCTAACGATCTGAAACCACGTTCAATCTGTCGAGAGCGGTGGCGGATCCCCGCCCGGGTCGGTGCGCAGATGCACCGCGCCGGGGCGGGTCCGGTCAGACTTCTTCGATCCGAAGCGCCACCGGATCGCCCAGCACGACGCCGGTGGCGGGCAGGGCCGCGATCGCCACGTCGATCGCATCGCGGGTGGTCTTGTGCGTCACGATCAGCACCGGGGCCGAGGTGTCCTCGTGGCCGTATTGGCGCATGCGGGAAATCGAGACGCCCGCCTCGCCCAGCACGGCGGCGACCTTGGCCAGCGCGCCGGGTTTGTCCATCAGCTCAAGGCGCAGGTAATAGGGCGCGGGGGCCGAAACCGCGGCCGGGATCGGATCGGCCAGGCTTGCCGCCGGTTGCCCGAAGGTCGGCAGGCGCAGCCCGCGCGCGATGTCGAGCACGTCGCCCATCACCGCCGAAGCCGTCGGGCCTTCGCCCGCCCCCGCGCCGCGCAAGACGATCTGGCCGACCGAGTCGCCCTCGATCACCACCATGTTGGTGCCGCCCTGCAGCTGGCCCAGCGGCGAGGCCGCGGGCACAAGGCAGGGCATCATCCGTTGTTCGAGGCCCCGGCCGGTCATCTGCGCCACGCCCAAAAGCTTGATCTTGTAGCCCATGTCACCGGCGCGGCGGATGTCGTCGATCGAGATGCAGCCGATGCCTTCCAGCACGACATTGGCAAAGCTGACCCTGGTGCCAAAGGCGATCGCGGCGAGGATCGAGAGCTTGTGGCCCGCGTCGATGCCGCCCACATCCAGTTGCGGGTCGGCTTCCAGATAGCCCAGTTGCCGGGCTTCTTCGAAGACCGTCTCATAGGGCAGGCCCGCGGTTTCCATCCGCGTCAGGATGTAGTTGCAGGTGCCGTTCATCACGCCCATGACGCGGCGGATCTGGTTGCCCGCCAGCCCCTCGGTCAGCGCCTTGATCACCGGAATGCCGCCCGCGACGGCGGCTTCAAAGCGGATCACCCGGCCCAGACCCTCGGCGAGTTCGGCCAAAGCCTGACCGTGATGCGCCAAAAGCGCCTTGTTCGCGGTGACGACATCCTTGCCCGCCTTCAGCGCGGCCTCGGTCGCGTCGCGGGCCGCGCCTTCGTGGCCGCCCATCACCTCGACCAGCACATCGACATCGTCGCGCAAAGCCAGCGCCACCGGGTCGGTTTCCCAGGCGTAGCCCGACAGATCGGCATCGCGGTTCTTGCTGCGGTCGCGGGCGGAAACGGCGGTGATCTCCACCGGGCGCCCGCTGCGCGCAGCCAGCAGATCGGCGTGACGCTGCACGATCTTCACCACGCCAATGCCGACGGTGCCAAGCCCCGCGATGCCAAGGCGAAGCGGTTGAGCGGCGGCGGCGGTCATGGGAACCTCATGCAGTTGGCGATCAGATGCGCCCTGTTAGCCTTTCGCGGCGCGCAAAGCAACGCGCGGCTTGCGTCACGGGGTCTCGGCGCGCAGGGCCTCGGCGCGGGCGCGCAGGGCTTCGGCCCGGGCCTCGAGCCCCGGCGCGGGCGAGGGCGAGAGCGGTTCCTCGACCAGAAGCGTCTCGGCGGGCACCAGGTTCGGGAAATCCACCCCGGGCGCGGCCGAACAGGCGGCAAGGGCAAGCGGCAGGATCAGGGCAGGGCGCAGCATGGGGGCTCCGGGTGATGTCGCGCCAGCATAAGGAGCCCGGCCGTCCGCCGCCAGAGCCGGTTTGATATTGAACATGTGTTCAGATAATCTGGGCGCATGGCACGCAAGACAGGGTCTCATTCCGAAATCACCGGGCCGCGCATCCGCGCCGAGGCCAGCCGGCTGTTTGCCCGGCACGGCTTTGCCGCGGTCTCGATGCGGCAGATCGCGGCGGCGGTGGGGGTGCAGGCGGGGGCGCTTTATCTGTATACCCCCGACAAGGAAGCGCTGCTCTTCGAGCTGCTGAAGACGCATATGGACGAGCTTTTGGCCGCCTGGGCCGCGGCGCCGCGCGGGCCGGGGGCGCTGGCGCGGCTGGAAACCTTCGTGCGCTTTCACATCCGTCACAACCTGCCCCGGGCCGAGGCGGTGTTCCTCAGCTACATGGAGCTGCGCAATCTCTCGGAGGGGAATTTCGCCGTCATCGAGGCGCTGCGCCGGGCCTATGAGACCGAGCTGGAGACGATCTTGCAGGCCGGTCAGGCCGAGGGGGTCTTTGCCCTGCCCGACACGAAACTGGCGAGCCTGGCGATCATCGCGATGCTGACCGGGGTCAATACCTGGTATCGCGAGGGCGGGCGGCTGAGCCGCGAGAGGATCGAGACGATCTATTGGGACATGGTGCGCAAGGCGGTCGGCGCCTGAGCGCCGGGGGCCGGATCAGCTGGCGTCGCTCCAGGTGTTGCGCACCCCGCGCGAGCGGGTGATGATGAAATTCGAAAACCGGAGCTGCGAGGACAGGCCCTGACGTGTCCAGGTGTTCCCGCCGTCCAGCGTCAGGGATTTCTGGCCGATGTCGAAGATCGGGTTGTAGCTGAGCGAGGTTTCCAGAATCACCGCGTAATCCCCCTCGGACATCAGCGGGATCCGGTCTTTTTCCGCATTGATCGTGGTGACCGTGTGCACCGGGGTCAGCGCCGTGGCCCAGGATTTTTCCAGCGCGAACTTGTTGCCGTTCCCGTCGCAATCGATCACGGTATTGGCGTTGTTGTCGCTGGGGCAATAGATGATGGTGACCCGAAGCCAGCTGCGGCTGGCATCGCTGTTCAGCATGAAATCCAGCATCCGCTTGGCCCCCGCCATGTAGGTGGGCCCGATCGGCGCCTCCTCGCGCGAGATCATGTCGGCGATCGTGTAGCTGGCCTTCAGCGCCTCGGACTTGGTGCGGAAGGCGTCGAGGAACTGAAACGCGATCGCATACCAGCCCAGGATGAGCAGGGCGCCCATCACCCCTTCGATCGGGATCGAGCCGCGCTCCTCGCGCAGGAGCTTGCGCAGACGCCGCATCAGCATGGCCGGGCCTCGCCGGTTCGGCACCAATCGTTCTGAACTGCGGAAGCTGCGGTCATGGCGGGCCCTACTGCGGTTCGTTGACAAAGGCGGTGGTCGCGATCAGGGCGTATTTGTCGCCGATATCATGGGCCAAGGCCCGCGACAGCGGGTTGAGCGTCTCCATCGGCGCGACGCGCAGACAGGCGCGCAGGATCATCAGCTGGCCCGAGACGCCGGGTTGAATGACCGGCGTTTCGGTTTCGGTGATCGCATCGGAACAGAGCACGCCCCGGCCGTTGATATCCGAGGACCACGTGGTCCTGTCGACCTGAAACACCTCGACGGTCAGATCCTCCATGCAATCGGGCAGGAAGGCGATGTTGCCGCAGATCGAGCGCTTGAGCTGGTCGTGGCTCGGCATCTCGGCCACGCCCAGCCGCAGGATCCGCGTGGTCAGATCGACGCCGCGATCCAGCAGGGTCTGCCGGACGCCCAGCACGCACAGCTCGACCGAGGCCACCATCATCATCACGAAGAACGGCATCCAGAACACGGCCGGGATCGAGGCCGCCCCCTCTTCGGAGCGCAGCCGGGCACCGATCCCCCGGAATGGCCGCAAGCTGAGGCGCAGGTGTGTCATCGCGGGCCTCAGTTCGTCAGCCGCAAGGAGGAGATCGAGGCGGCGATCGAGGCGAAGGCCGTCGACAGGTTGCTGCCCTGAACCGCGTAATAGTAGCTCGGCCCGCTGGAGCAGTATTCCAGCAGCGCCTTGCCCTCGCTCGGGGCATCGGCGGCGACGGAGAAAATGTAGACCCCCTTGCCCTTCGCCATGTCGCAAAGCTTCTTCGTCCGCGCGTCCTTGACGCCGGTATCGTAGACGGCATTCGCCATCAGGTCATATTGCGCCCCGGCGCTGCGGGCATAGGCCTTGCCGACAAGCCCCGCCACGGTGTTCAGGTTCCAGTTTTTCGTCTGGTAGAGATAATCATAGCTCACGTCATAGATCGGCGCTTCGGTGGTGACACTGACGGTGACGGTCTTCCTGCAGGTGTAGGTGCGCTGGGACGAGGTGGAGCTGGTCATCGTGCAGTCGCTGGTACCCACCGAGCAGCTGTTCCATTTCCATTGGCCGTAGGCGTTCTTGTATTGCGTGCAGGTCGCGGTCTGGACCTGCTGTTCCGAGGTGGTCTTGGTGATCGCACTGCGCGCGACCCAGGTGCCGGTCTCGTATTTGTAATAGGGCGCGCTGGTTTTCGAGGCGTCGTAATAATAGATCCCGCTTGCCGTCGTGGCCGAGGGGCCGAAGCTGCCGAGGCTGTTGACCCCGAGGGTCGACATGATCCCCGAAGCGCCGGTGCGATAGCCCGGCAGGGTCGAGAAGTTGGCGGTGTTCGCGCCGTCGGTCATCAGCACCAGCACCTTCATCGTGTCGCCGTCATAGTCGATCGGGCGCGGCTTGGTTTCCCGGAAAGCGCTGCTGACCGAGGTCATCTTGGCGACTTCATCCCGTGCCGAAGGGTCGAGCAGCGCCAGGCCCCATTTGGTGCCGACGTCGATCGAGGTCCAGCCGCCCGCGGTCAGCTTGTCGATGAGGCCCGTGGTGTCGGCGGCCAGAAATTTCGGGTCGCTGGACAGCGGAATCACGCGGTTCTGCGGGCTGTTCATGCAATTGTGCCAATCCTGCGAGGGATTGTTCGAGGTCGAACCGTTGCTGACGACGGTCGAGAGGCTGTCGGCGTATCTATAGGAACTGCCGTACATCGTCCGGGTCAGCGGCCCGGCGCCGTCGATCTGCATCGTGTTGTAGTCGCCAGCCACGAAATCGGCGCATTGCGGCATCGCGAAGCCGCTTCCGGTGACGCTGAAATCACTCGACAGGGTGTAGCCTGCCTGCATTTCCGAGCCCAGATAGACATTCGTGGAATAGGGCACGACGCTGACACTGGTGCGTCCGGCGGCCACGCCGTCATTCGACGAGGCGAAGACCGTGTTGATGAAGGTTTTCGCCGCGACCTGCAGGTGCTGGAACCGGGTCTTCGACTTCGTGCAGCTTCGGGTGCAGGAAGGGTCGTCCTTGACGTATTCCGTCATCGAGCCCGACAGGTCGAGCACGAGCGAGATCTCGACGTTGCCGACCGCCTGCATCGCCTGGGTGTCGCCGGTGGCGGCAAGGCTGTTCACCCCGAGCAGCGGCCCGAAGATCGTCGGCATGTCATCGTCCACCTCGACGGTGACGCGCCGCCATCCCAGCGCGATGCTGCCTTCGACCTTCGGGTTGAAGGACGAATCATTGGCGATGTAGTCCAGCCCGGCCTTGGTCAGGTAATCCTTCACCACCAGCTTCGGGTCGCGTTTTTGCGTCAGCGAGGCGGCGGCCAGCACCGCCCGGTCGATGGTGTTCTGGATCAGCGTGCGGCGTTCCTCGACCCGGACCAGATCGATCGCGATCCCGGTGGTGATCAGCATGAACAGGAAGATCTGCAGCGACAGGATGATCAGGGCGCCCTCCTCGTTGCGCACCAGCCGACGCAGCATTCCGCCGCCCCAGGCCTTCCCGCCCCGAGCCTTCCCGTCCCGACTGCCCAGTTTCATCGCGTGTCTCCGATCCGGTGCCCGTCCCGCCCCCGACTCGCGCAGGGGGGACTGTTCCATCTTTCTTCTTGCGCCGGAACCGGGCGGAAATGTGGCGCATCGGTGGCGCAGGGCGTTGATTGTGCAGGGATTTGAGACACTCTGCGCGGCGGCGGTGGCGGTGTCGCCCCGATCGGGACAATGTTTCCGGGGAACAGCGATTTTCTCGCCGCCGTTAGGGAGATGTTAATCTGTCAGGCGTAATGATTCGGCCTTGGGCCTCTCGACACCGGCGTTTCAAATCCCGATATAGGTGCCATGTCCCTGCCTCCCGGTTTCCTTGACGAATTGCGCAACCGCCTGCCGCTGTCGCAGGTGGTCGGCCGCAAGGTGATCTGGGATCCGCGCAAGTCGAACCGCGCCAAGGGCGATTTCTGGGCGCCCTGTCCGTTCCACACCGAAAAGTCGGCCTCGTTCCACGTCGATGACCGCAAGGGCTTCTATTACTGCTTCGGCTGCCACGCCAAGGGCGACGCCGTCGGCTTCGTGAAGGAAACCGAAAACGTCGGCTTCATCGAGGCGGTGGAGATCCTGGCGCGCGAAGCAGGCATGGTGATGCCCGCCCGCGATCCGCAGGCGGCGCAAAAGGCCGACCGGCGCACCGAACTGGTGCGGGTGATGGAAGAGGCGGTGAAGTGGTTCCGGCTGCAGCTGAACACCCAGGCGGGGGCGGGCGCGCGGGATTATCTGGCGCGCAGGCGGCTCGGGGCCTCGGCGCTCGAACGTTTCGAGATCGGCTTTGCCCCCGACAGCCGCAACGGCCTGTTTCAGGCCCTGACCGGCAAGGGCATCGCCCCGGATCTGATCGTCGATGCGGGGCTGTGCATCCGCCCCGACGACGGCGGCGCCCCCTATGACCGCTTCCGCGGCCGGATCATCTTTCCGATTCGCGACGCGCGGGGGCGGGCGATTTCGCTCGGTGGTCGGGCGATGGACCCGAATGCGCGGGCGAAATACCTCAACGGCCCGGAAACCGAGCTCTTCGACAAGGGCCGCAATCTTTACAACCTTGGCCCCGCGCGCGAGGCCTGCGGCAAGGGCAAGCCGCTGATCGTCGCCGAGGGCTATGTCGATGTGATCGCGCTGGTCGAGGCGGGCTTCACCGGCGCCGTCGCGCCGCTTGGTACGGCGATCACCGAAGACCAGCTGAAACTGATGTGGCGCATCGCCGACGAGCCGCTGATCGCGCTTGATGGCGATGCGGCCGGGCTGCGCGCCGGGCTGCGGCTGGTCGATCTGGCCCTGCCGCTGCTGGAAGCGGGCAAGGCCTTGCGCTTTGCCATCCTGCCCGGCGGGCAGGATCCGGACGAGCTGATCAAGGCCGAGGGCCGCGAGGCGATGGAAAAGGTTCTGGCCAGCGCCAGGCCGATGGTCGATCTGCTCTGGCAGCGCGAAACCGAGGGCAAGGTCTTCGACAGCCCCGAACGCAAGGCGGCGCTCGACAAGACCCTGCGCGCGGCGCTCAAGAAGATCGCCGATCCCTCGATCCGCGCCCATTACGGCGAGGATATCAAGCGGCTGCGCGAAGATCTGTTCGGTCTGGCCCGCGGCGGGCAGGCGCCGCGCTGGACCATGCCGCGCAACCCGGGCGCGGGCCCCCGCGGCGCGAAGCCGCCCGCCCTGCCGCTTTCGGCCACCCGGGCCTCGCTTCTGGCCTCGGCGGGCAGCGAGGCGGTGGCCGAACAGCTGCGCGAGACGATGATCATGGCGATCCTCTGCGCCCATCCCGCGCTGGTCGCCGAATTCGAAAGCCAGATCGAGCGGCTGCGCCTGTCCGATCCCGGCGTTGCCACGCTGCGCGACACGATGCTGATGCAGGCCGACCGGCCGCCCGCGGCTTTGGCCGAAGCTTTGGCGCGCGAAAACCCGGGGGTGCTTGAAACCCTGATGTCGCATCCCCATGTGCGCTCCGCCCCTCCGGTGCTGCGCCGCGACGACGGTGACTTTGCCCGCATGTGTCTGGCCGAGGAACTGGCCAAGTTGCAGGCGACGCGGGCGGTGCGGGCGGAAACCGAAGAAGCCGTGGAAGCTCTTGAAGGCCTGGCCGACGAGGGCGTGACCTGGCGGATCAGCCAAGCGACGAAAGCCTTTCACCGTGCCGGAAAGTCGAAACTTGAAGACAGCAGCGACCTTGGCGAGGACCGGGCCGCGATGTCACATTTCCTGCAGTCCCTGCTCGACAAGCACGGCGGCGGGTGAGAATTTCCGCCTTTGATTCGCCCCTGTGATTCGTCGCCGTGATTCGATAAAACGGCGAGAAACGATTCGACCCGCTGCGCGCCACCCCGTGCGCAGCCCCGATGCAGCCCGACGAGGAGCGCCCATGGCCGCCAAGGACATCGACGACACCAAGCCCGACACCGCCGCCGACGAGGACGCTTCCTTTGACATGAGCCAGGCCGCCGTCAAGCGGATGATCGGCGAGGCGAAGGAACGCGGCTACATCACCATCGACCAGCTCAACGCGGTGATGCCGCCCGAAACGGTCTCGGGCGAGCAGATCGAGGATGTGATGTCGATGCTGTCCGAAATGGGCATCAACGTCGTCGAGGGCGAGGAAGTCGAGGAAAGCGAAGGCGGCGAGGTCGTCGAGACCGGCTCCGGCTCGCGCGAGATCGCGGTGGCGGGCGCGGCGGGCGAGACGCTCGACCGCACCGACGACCCGGTGCGGATGTATCTGCGCGAGATGGGCTCGGTCGAGCTGCTCTCGCGCGAGGGCGAGATCGCCATCGCCAAGCGCATCGAGGCCGGCCGCAACACGATGATCGCCGGGCTGTGCGAAAGCCCGCTGACCTTCCAGGCGATCACGATCTGGCGCGACGAACTTCTGTCCGAAGAAATCCTGCTGCGCGACGTGATCGACCTTGAAGCCACTTTCGGCCGCTCGCTCGATGGCGACGAGGGTCTGGAAGGCATGGAGGGGATCGAAGGCCCGGTCGTCGAGGGGCTGGATCTGGAGGGCGCCGAAGGGGCCGCCGCCGCGCCGCGCCGTCCGGCCTCGGACGAGCCCGAATATGACGCCGACGGCAACCCGATCTCGCGCATCGACGAGGAAGAGGACGACGACGACAGCTCGAACATGAGCCTTGCCGCGATGGAGGCCGCGCTCAAGCCGAAGGTGCTCGAGACGCTGGAACTGATCGCGCGCGACTATGCCAAGCTCGCCGAGATGCAGGATCTGCGGATGTCGGCGACGCTGAACGAGGACGGCACCTTCACCGTCGCCGAAGAGGCCGCCTATCAGAAGCTGCGTTCGGAAATCGTGCTGCTGGTCAACGAGCTGCATCTGCACAACAACCGGATCGAGGCGCTGATCGACCAGCTTTACGGCATCAACCGCAAGATCATGTCGATCGACTCTGGCATGGTGAAGCTGGCCGATGCCGCGCGGATCAACCGGCGCGAGTTCATCGACGAATATCGCGGCTATGAACTTGATCCGACCTGGATGGACCGGATGGCGGCGAAACCCGCCCGCGCCTGGACGACGCTGTTCGAGAAAAGCCGCGACAAGCTGGAGGATCTGCGCTCGGAAATGGCGCAGGTCGGCCAATATGTCGGCGTCGACATCTCGGAATTCCGCCGCATCGTGAACCAGGTGCAGAAGGGCGAGAAAGAGGCCCGGCAGGCGAAGAAGGAAATGGTCGAGGCGAACCTGCGTCTCGTGATCTCGATCGCCAAGAAATACACCAACCGCGGGCTGCAATTCCTTGACCTCATTCAGGAAGGCAATATCGGTCTGATGAAGGCGGTGGACAAGTTCGAATACCGCCGCGGCTACAAGTTCTCGACCTATGCGACCTGGTGGATCCGGCAGGCGATCACCCGCTCGATCGCCGATCAGGCCCGGACGATCCGGATTCCGGTGCACATGATCGAGACGATCAACAAGCTGGTGCGGACCGGGCGGCAGATGCTGCATGAAATCGGCCGCGAGCCGACGCCGGAAGAGCTGGCCGAAAAGCTGCAGATGCCGCTGGAAAAGGTCCGCAAGGTGATGAAGATCGCCAAGGAGCCGATCAGCCTTGAAACGCCGATCGGCGACGAGGAAGACAGCCAGCTGGGCGATTTCATCGAGGACAAGAACGCGATCCTGCCGCTGGATTCCGCGATTCAGGAAAACCTCAAGGAAACCACGACGCGGGTTCTGGCCTCGCTCACGCCGCGCGAGGAACGGGTGCTGCGGATGCGCTTCGGCATCGGCATGAATACCGATCACACGCTGGAAGAGGTCGGCCAGCAGTTCAGCGTGACCCGCGAACGGATCCGGCAGATCGAGGCGAAGGCGCTGCGCAAGCTGAAACATCCGAGCCGGTCGCGGAAGTTGCGCAGCTTCCTGGATCAGTGAGCGGTCCGTCCCGCCTGTCTGCCGATGCGCCCTTTCGGGCGCATCTTCTTTTTTGCAAGCCCCGGTTGATTAGATACATTTCACACCTGCTTTTCGGATTTCGTCAACGGCGCCTTAACATTCTTGTCCCAGACTGGACTCGGTGGGAGATGGAGGGCGCAAGATGACTATGTTTCGGGATACGTTCGCCGATGTGTTTCATTTCGATGACCGCATGGCGACGACGGGGCAGAACATGCGGCGCACGGACGAGTTTCTCGATCTGGCGCAGGGGTTCTATGGCGAAACCGTGCTGCAGACCTCGCGCGGGTTGCGCCGGGTGTCGTCGATCCTTGAAGGCGAGAAGATGCGGACCTTCACCGGCGGTCTGGCCCCGGTGGTGACGGTCGAGCGGTTCCCGCTGGCGCGGTTGCGCCATCCGATGCCGCATCGGTTCTGGCCGCTCAACCTGCCTGCGGGTCTGTTTGGCAATCTGCGCAATCGCTTCGTCGCGCCCGAGCAATGCCTGCTGTTGCAAAGCGATCTGGCGGCGCGCGAACTGGGCAAAAGCCTGCTGCTGGTGCCCGCCAAGGTGATGGGACTGCTGCCGCAGGTGACCACGGTGAACCCGGGGCCGAAGGCGGTTCTGTATCGCTTCCTGTTCGAACGTCCCGAACTGGTGGTGACCGACCGCGGCGCGGTGATGCTGTGCGATATCGGCTCGATGTTCGACGATTGGGCCGATCTGGACCCGCATGACACCCTCGCCCATCTGCCCGAGGTCGCGGCGCTGCCCTTTGATGCGGCGGTCGATCTGATCCGCCGCGAAATCGCCCTTGATGGCGGGGTGGAGGCACATTTCGCCAAGCATCTCGCGCGGATGGAGGCGATCCGCAAGACGATGGGCGCGCAGGACATGCAGGCGACGAACCGGCCCGGCCCCGACGCCCGGCATATCGAGGTGATGACCGCCAGTTTGTCGGTGCTCAAGGGCCGCCGCAAGGGCATGGCGGCACGGATCTCTGCCTGAGCCGGGCGCGGGCCGCCGCGATCAGCGCTTGAAGCGATCTGCCAGCTTCTCGATCGGGCTTCGCGTGTCGGGCTCGGCGGCGGGGGTCGGCTTTGCGGCCGGGGCCGGAGTGCCCCCCGGTCTGGTTCCGGTCGAGGGCCGCGGCGGCGCCGTGCGCAGCGCCACCGCATTGAGGAATTTCGCCCCGTCGCCCGCAGCCAGCACCGCCGCGCCGTCCGAGATCCCCCGCATCAGATCGTCCAGCCAGACCGCCTCGGCCTTGGCAAAATCGCTCAGCACATAGCCCGCCACCCGGTCCTTGTCGCCGGGATGGCCGATGCCAAGCCGGACCCGCGCATAGGCCTCGCCCATGTGCTGATGGATCGAGCGCAGCCCGTTGTGGCCCGCATGGCCGCCGCCCTGCTTCAGCCGCAGCTTTCCGGGGGCAAGGTCAAGCTCGTCGTGAAAGACGGTGATCGCCTCGACCGGGATCTTGTAGAAATCCGCCGCCGCCCGCACCGACTGGCCCGAGAGGTTCATGAAGGTCTCGGGCTTGAGGAGGATCACCCGGGTCGCGCCGAAGCGGCCCTCGCTCACATGGCCTTGAAACGCCTTTTTCCAAGGCGCGAAGCCGTGATCGGCGGCGATGCGGTCGACCGCCATGAAGCCGATGTTGTGCCGGTTCGCGGCATATTTCGCCCCCGGATTGCCAAGGCCGACCCAAAGTTGCATCGCATCGCTCCTGTCGCGCGTCCCGGCCCGAGCGGGCGGGGGCCAGCCCCCGCACCCCCGGGATATTTATGGCAAGATAAAGGGGGGCCGATTTATCTTGCCATAAATATCCCCGCCGGAGGCTCAAAGTGAAACGCCGGGCAAAGGCCCGGCGTTTCCCGTTTCCTTGCGGAAAGGATCACTCTTCGGCGTGATCGGCCGAAACGAGGCCCGAGGGCGCAGCGATATTGGCAACGACGAAGTTGCGGTCGATCGTGGGCTTGCAGCCTTCCGGCAGCGGGATGTCCTGGATGTGGATCACGTCGCCGATGTTGCGGCCGGTCAGGTCGACGGTGATGTGATCCGGAATGTCCCCGGCGAGCACTTCGAGTTCGACTTCCGGACGCACGATGGTCAGGGTGCCGCCACGCTTCAGCCCCGGCGAGGCTTCGGCGTTGTCGAAGTTCACGTGGATGAACAGGTTGATGCGCGAGGCGCGGTGGGTGCGCATGAAGTCGATGTGGGTCGGAAGATCCTTCACCACGTCTTTCTGCACGCCGCGGCAGATCACGCGGACGTCGTCCTGCCCGTCGATGTGCAGGTTGAACAGCGTCGACAGGAACCGACCCTTGCGCAGGCGGGTCAGCAGCTTGTTGTAGTCGAGGTTGATGGCCAGCGGCTCCTTGCCGTCGCCATAAACGATCCCGGGAACCTTGCCCTCACGACGTGCTGCGCGAGCGGCCCCCTTGCCCGTCCCCGTGCGCACCTCGGCTACGAGAGTTTCGATCTCTTTCGCCATTTGCGTATCTCCAATGCAAAATGGGGCCCCCTCCAAGGGTGGGGCCCATGAGCGCGTGGAAGTAAAGCGGAAGCCCGCGCTTGTCCAGAAGATTCGCGCCTTGTTTTGCAGGGGTTTCATCACGCTTTGGTAACAGCCCCGGCGAAACCGTGCCGATGCCTGCCCCCCGGGGAGTGGGCGCGGGCCGCAGGCTGTGTTACCCGGTTTCAAAGCGGTTTGAGGGGACGGGAATGGCATTGCGGCAGGTGGCCCGGGTCAGCCGGGCGACGGGGATCGGGCTTTGTGCGCTGGGGGTGTTCTGGGGCGCTTTCGCGGCGCAGATGCCCGAATTCAAGATGCGCGCGGGGGTCGAGGACGGGCTTTTCGGCGTGCTCTTGCTGGGCTCGGCGGTGGGGGGCATGGCGGCGATGGCGCTGGCGCCGCAGATCGGCCGCTGGCTTGGCCTGCGCATCCTGCCGCTGGCCGGGGCGTTTCTGGCGCTCGCGGCGCTGATGCCGCTTCTCATCCAGTCGGGTCCGACGCTTGCGCTGGCGCTGGTCGTCATGGGCGTGGCGATGTCGAGCCTTGATCTGGCGGCGAATGTGCGGATTTCCGAGCTGGAGCACGACACCGGCCTGCCGCTGATGAACTGGAACCATGCGCTGTTTTCGGCGGGCTTTGCGGTCTCGGCGCTTCTGGCCGGGATGGCGCGGCGGGCGGGCCTTGCGCCCGAGGCGGTGCAGCCGGTGCTGGCGCTTGTCCTTGTCGCGATGGCCGCGGCGATGCTCGAGGCGCGGCGGGCGCCCGCCAGTGCCGAGGACGCCGAGGCCAAGGCCGCCGCCCGCACGCCCTGGGCCGCGGCGCTGGCGGCGGCGGCGATCCTGTTCGCGGCTTTCGTCGCCGAGAACGCCACCGAGACCTGGTCGGCGCTGCATATCGAGCGCAATCTGGGCGGTGCCCCGGGCGAGGGCGCCTTTGGCCCGGCGATGCTCGGCCTGACGATGGCGGCGGGGCGCTTTGGCGGGCAACTGCTGGCCGCGCGGCTGGGCGAGGCGCGTCTGGTGGCGCTGTCCGCGGTGCTGGGCTGCCTTGGCGCGCTCGTCACCGCTGCGGCCCCGGTGCAGGCGCTTGCCGTTCTGGGCATCGGCATGATCGGCATGGGCGTCGCGGTCGTCGTGCCCTCGGCCAATTCGCTTCTGGGGCAACGGGTTGCGCCTTCAGAGCGCGCCTTGGCGATTTCGCGCGCCTGGATGATCGGCTTCACCGGCTTCTTCATCGGTCCGGTGGTGATGGGGGCGCTCGCGCAGGGCTTCGGTCTGCGCGCGGCCTTTGTCGCGGTGGCGCTGATCCTTGCGGCGATCCTGCCCGGGCTTTGGGCGCTGAGGCGGATCCGGCGGTCCTGAGGGCCCGGGCGCACCCCGGGCCGCAGTCTGTCAGCGATAGGTGGTAAAGAACCCCTCGGGCACCAGAAGATTGTCGCGGCGCAGATCCTGCACCCGCTTCTCGCCGCACAGCGCCATCGAGATGTCGAGCTCCTTGCGCATCACCTCAAGCGCCCGGGTCACCCCCGCCTCGCCCATCGCGCCCAGCCCGTGCACATAGGCGCGGCCGATCATCGTGCCCGTGGCGCCCAGCGCCAAGGCCTTCAGGATGTCCTGACCCGAGCGGATGCCGCTGTCGAGCCAGACTTCCGTCTTGTCGCCCACCGCCGCGACGATCTCGGGCAGCATGCGGATGGAGGATAGCGCGCCATCGAGCTGCCGCCCGCCATGGTTCGAGACGATGATCGCATCGGCGCCGAAATCGGCGGCGGCGCGGGCGTCCTCGGCATCCAGAATGCCTTTCAGGATGAACTTGCCGCCCCATTGGTCGCGGATGCGCGCGATCTTTTTCCAATCCAGACAGGGGTCGAACTGCTCCGAGGTCCAGCTCATCAGCGAGGCCGCATCGCCCACCCCCTTGGCATGGCCGACGATATTGCCAAAGAACCGGCGCGGCGTGGCCAGCATCTCGCGGCCCCAGGTCAGCTTCGTCGCCATGTCGAGCAGGTTCGCCGGCGTCAGCTTCGGCGGCGCGGTCAGGCCATTCTTCAGATCCTTGTGGCGCTGGCCCAGAATCTGCAGATCCAGCGTCAGCACCAGCGCCGAACAGCGCGCCGTCTTCGCCCGCTCGAGGATCGCATCGACGAAATCCTCGTCGCGCATCACGTAAAGCTGGAACCAGAACGGATCGGGGGATTGCGCCGCCACATCCTCGATCGAACAGATCGACATGGTCGAAAGCGTGAACGGCACGCCGAATTTCGCCGCCGCCCGCGCCGCCTTGATCTCGCCATCGGCGCGCTGCATCCCCAGAAGTCCGACCGGCGCCAAGGCGACCGGCATCGCCACCTTCTGCCCCGCCATCGTGGTCGCGACCGAGCGGCCGGACATGTCCACCGCCACCTTCTGCCGCAACCGGATCTGCGCGAAATCCGTCGTGTTCTCGCGGAAAGTCTGCTCGGTATAAGAGCCGCTTTCGCAGTAATCATAGAACATCTTCGGCGTGCGCTTGCGGTGCAATGCCTTCAGATCGTCAATGCAGGTGATGACGGTCACGGGGTCCCTCCTCCAAGTGGTCAAGTGAACTTACCAATTTTCAGGAAGATTGCAAGCAACTGGTCAAGCGAAAGCCGGGCGAAAAGCGGCCTGCTTTCACCTTGGGGCAAATATCCCGGGGGGAGTCCGCAGGACGGGGGGCAGCGCCCCCCGCGCCTTGGCAGAAGGGGCGCTCAGGCCGAATGCGCGCCCGCGGCCAGCGCCGCGACGGTGGTCAGCACTTCGGCCGGGCTTTTCCCCGCGCCGATCTCCTTGACGATGGCCGAGCCGACGACGCAGCCATCGGCCACCGCGGCAATCGTCCGCGCCGCCTCGGGGGTCGCGATGCCGAAACCGACGATCAGCGGCAGATCGGTCGCCGCCTTGATCCGCGCCACTTCCGGCGCGACATCATTCACCTGCGCGGCTTGCGAGCCGGTGATGCCGGTGACCGACACGTAATAGACAAATCCCGAGGTGTTCTGCAGCACCTTCGGCAGGCGCTTGTCATCGGTCGTCGGCGTCGCCAGCCGGATGAAGTTGATCCCGGCCTCGGCCGCCGGGATGCACAGCTCGCCATCCTCTTCGGGCGGCAGATCGACGACGATCAGCCCGTCGATCCCCGCCTCTTTCGCGTCTTTCAGAAACGTCTGAACGCCGCGATTGTAGATCGGGTTGTAATAGCCCATCAGCACGATCGGCGTCGTGTCATCGGTCTTGCGAAACGCCGCCACCATCTCGAGCGTCCGCTGCAGCGTCTGCCCGCCCTCCAGCGCGCGTTGCCCCGCCAGCTGGATCGTCGTGCCATCGGCCATCGGATCGGTGAAGGGCAGGCCCAGTTCGATCACATCCACCCCCGCCGCGGGCAGGCCTTTCAGGATCTCGGCCGAGGTCGCCTGATCCGGGTCGCCCGCCATGATATAGGCGACGAAGGCTTTCTTGCCCTCGGCCTTCAGGGCGGCGAATTTGGCGTCGATGCGAGTCATGGCGGTCCCCTTCGGATGTCCGTGCGGGTTTGCGGGAAGCGGCGCGGAAAATCAATGGCGAAAGGGCCGCGGCCTGCTTTGGCGGCCTGCAAGCTTGCGCGCACAGCGCGGGCCGCGTATGAGGCGCGAAACAATTCAGGAGTGTGCCATGGGCTTTCGCATGGGGATCGTGGGTCTTCCCAACGTCGGCAAATCGACGCTGTTCAACGCGCTGACGAAAACCGCCGCGGCGCAGGCGGCGAACTTCCCCTTTTGCACCATCGAGCCGAATGTCGGCGAGGTGGCCGTGCCCGATCCGCGCCTGGACACCCTGGCCGAGATTGCAGGCTCAAAGCAGATCATCCCGACGCGGATGACCTTTGTCGATATCGCGGGCCTCGTGAAGGGCGCCTCGAAGGGCGAAGGGCTGGGGAACCAGTTCCTCGCCAACATCCGCGAGACCGACGCCATCGCCCATGTGCTGCGCTGTTTCGAAGACGGCGACGTCACCCATGTCGAAGGCCGCGTCGATCCCTTGGCCGATGCCGAGACGATCGAGACCGAGCTGATGATTGCCGATCTGGAAAGCCTGGAAAAGCGGCTGAACAACATCGCGCGCAAGATCAATGCGGGCGACAAGCAGGCCAAGGAAGACGCGCGGCTGATGCTCGCCGCGAAAGAGGCGCTGGAAGCGGGCCGCCCGGCGCGCACGGTCAAGATCGTCGAAGATGACCGCAAGGCCTGGGGGATGCTGCAGCTTCTGACCGCGAAACCGGTGCTTTACGTCTGCAACGTCGAGGAAGAAAACGCGGCCTCGGGCAATGCGCAATCCGCGCGCGTGGCCGAGATGGCGCGGGAAAGCGGCGCGGCGACGGTGGTGATTTCGGCGAAGATCGAGGAAGAGATCAGCCAGCTCGCCGCCGACGAAGCGACGATGTTCCTTGAGGAACTGGGCCTGCATGAAGCGGGGCTGGATCGGCTGATCCGCGCCGGTCACGACCTTCTGGGCCTGCAGACCTATTTCACCGTCGGCCCGAAAGAGGCGCGCGCCTGGACGATCCGCAAGGGCACGCTGGCCCCTGCCGCCGCGGGCGTCATCCACGGCGACTTTGAGCGTGGCTTCATCCGCGCCGAAACCGTCGCCTATGACGATTACGTGCAATACCGCGGCGAGAGCGGCGCGAAAGAGGCGGGCAAGTTCCGCGTCGAGGGCAAGACTTACGAAGTGCAGGACGGCGACGTGCTGCACTTCCTGTTCAACGCCTGACCCTTCAGGCCCCGATCTGTTTCAGCAGCGCCGCGCAATGTTGCAGCGCGGCGCTGGCCGGATCAAGCGCCAAAACCGCCTGCGCCTCGGTTAGATGCGCCTTTGCCGTGGCCGTATCGCCGCGCAAAAGCGCCACTTCGCCCAGCCCGGTCAGGCTTTCCGCCCAGCGGTAATCGGCGTGATCGCGACGGCCCAGCGCCAGCGCCGCCGCGAAGGCCTGCTCTGCCCGGTCAAGCCCCGCGCCCTCGGGCAGGGCCAGCGCCGTCAGGCCCAGATTGTGCTGCAGCCGCGCCCGTTCGGCGGGCGCATCCAGCCCGGCCAGAACCGCATCCGCCGCCTCGAATTCCGCGATCGCGGCGGGCAGGGGGGCGGCATCGCCCGTCACCTCGGCCAGATGCCGCCGCGCCAGTGCCCGCGTCGCCAGCGCCGAGGCCCATTCGGCCGGGTGATCCGCCTGTTTCAGCACCTCGAGCACCGCATCAAGATCGGCCAGCGCGGTGTCGATCAGCGTGCTGTCCCCGGTCATCCGACCCAAAGCCGCGCGCACATTCGCCCGCGCCGCCGTGCTGTTCGCCCATTCCACCGGCGCGGCTTGCGAATTGAACACTTCGAGCACCGCCGCATAGGCCTTGATCGCCTTTTTCAGCATCGCGCCGTCGCGGTGGCGCAGGCCGATCAGCTCATGGATGCCGCCCAGATTGTGCTGCGAAAAGGCCCAGTTTTCCGGCTGTTTCGTCCGCGCGACGGCCTTGGCGGCGGCGGTGAACAGCTCGGCCGCAAGGTCCAGATGCTTGCGACCGGGGCGGAACTGGCCGATGATCTGATGGCAATTGCCAAGGCTCGTCTGTGCCTGCCCCAGCTCGCCGCCCTTGGCACGCTTGTAAAGCGCCTTGGCCAGTTCCAGCGCCAAAAGCATGTCAAAGGGATCGCCCGCCTTTTCCCCGGCTTCCAGCTTTTCATAAAGCAGATCGACCGTGGCCCGGAACACCCCGCCCGCGGGGGCGGCGGCCTTGAGCCGCGCAATGTGCCGCGCGGCGGCCTGTTCGGGGGCGGCGCAGATCCGGTCCTGCCGAAGCGCGGCCGACAGCAGGGGCTCCTCGGAAGCGCCCTCCAGCAGCGCGGCGGCCTCGGCGCGATCGCCGGCGGCATTCCGCGCCGCCACCGCGCGCAGGGTCTCGTTTTCCCTCGCCAGAGCGGCGGTTTCCGCCGCCGCCGCCAAGGCCGCGCGCAGCCCGTTCAACGCCAGTTCCGGGTCGGGAAACCGCCCGGTGGCGAAATCCTGCGCCAGCGCCTGCACAAGCGGCAGCGGCGCATCGGGCGCGTCCAGACGGCGGATCAGATCGGCGGTGGCAGGGTCTTCGGCAGGCATGGCATCCTCGGTCTTGGGCGGGCTTGGCCCCGCCGCCCCGATCTAGCCGAAGTTGCCGCAGAGCGAAACGCCCCGCGGCTGGGTGATAATCGCGCAGGCTTACCAATGCCCGATGTTGGGCATCGAGGCCCAGGGCTCGGCGGGGGGCAGGGCCGCGCCGATCTGCAACAGCTCCACCGAGGCATTGTCGGGGCTGCGGATGAAGGCCATGCGGCCATCGCGCGGCGGGCGGTTGATCGTCACGCCGTTCGCCTGCAGATGGGCGCAGATGTCGTAGATATTCTCGACCCCATAGGCGAGATGGCCGAAATGGCGGCTGTCCGACGGCAGGGCCGGGTCGCCATCCCAGTTATACGTCAGCTCGACCGGGGTGTCGTCCTGCCCCGGCGCGGCCATGAACACCAGGGTGAAGCGGCCCTGTTCATTCTCGATCCGGTGGGTTTCGCGCAGGCCCAGAAGCGCAAAGAAATCCATCGTGCGCTGCAAATCAAGCACGCGCAGCATGGTGTGAAGGTAGCGTATCTGCATGGGAGGTCTCCGTTTCCGGCGCCACGATAGCGCAACCACCGGCGGGGGCAAGCGCCTCAGAAGGTCGAGCGCCAGCCCACCGCCACCGACAGCTCGGTCCGGCTGAAGCGCGAGACATTGCTCTCCACCTTCACCGCCTGCAGCTTCAGTTCCGGCGCAAAGGCGGCGATGCCCAGCTTCGGCACCGTCATGCCCAGCTCGGCGAAGATCGCGTCATCCTGCCGCCCGCCCTCGGGATGCATCGTTGCCACCATGTAATCGGGGTAGACCGTGGTCGAGGCGCCCGCGGCCAGGCTGAGCGCCACCGGGCCCAGCTGCGCCTTGGGCTGAAAGCTGGCACTGCCCGCCAGCGACCAGAGCCGCGCCTGCGACGCCGGGCTGAGCAGGGTGCTGGCCGAGAGGCCAAGGCCCCATGTCCCCTTGGCCACCGCCCCGCGCAGGCCGAATTCCAGCTCTTGCCGCCGGTCGATCCGGGCGCGCGCGACCCAGTCGCGCCGCTCATAGGCGGCGCCGAAGGTCAGTTGCAGCCGGTCGTTCAGCGCCTTGCTGCCCGACAGGTCGAGCCCCTGCCAGTCATAGGCGGGCTGACCGCCCTGCCACAGCCGCCCGGCCTCGATCTGCGCCGCGCCGAAAAGCCCCGCGCCGAAGCTGCGGCTGTGCTGCAGATGGGTCGCCAGCGAGGCGGTCGAATAGTCGGAATTGCGGATCTCGACCGGGGCAGGGCGGGTGGTGCCCCACCAGTAAGGCGGCGTCGTGCTCGGGCGGCCGTAGAAATCGACCAGCCGGGCGTAGCCCTTCAGCCCGATCCGGGTGTGCGATCGCGCCCCTTCGGCGATCCGCAGGCTGGCCGAGGCATCGGCGGTGCCGACCACCCCGCCCAGCGCCATCGCCTCGTCGCTGAGCACCCCCACCGCGTCGAAGCCGTCGATCACGTTGGTGCGGTCGTCGGCGCCGCCGTTGACGTTGTTCGAGGGCCGCAGACCCAGTTTCAGGCTGAAGGCCAGCGGGTTGAGCGCGGCAAGGCGGCGGTGATCCTGCACGCCGACCGCGCGGGCCCGCGCGTCGGGGGCATATTGCACCGTCTGCCGCGCCCAGAAGGCGGCTGCGCCGAAGCGCTGTTCGGCGATGGCGGCCTGACCGGCGACCCGGGCGGCCTCGTAATGCTGGCGCGGCGATTGCGCGGCGAAAAAGCTGCGCCGCGCCGCCTTGCGGGCGGTGGCGATATTGCCTTCGGCCAGCGAGAGCCGGGCGAAGATATAGTGGCCAAGCGGATCCTTCGGATCGCGGCGCAAAAGCTCGCTGGCCAGCGCCGCCGCCTCGGGGCCTTGCCGCGTGGCCAGCGCCTGCACCGCCGCCGCGCCGATCTGCGCCGCGCTTGCCGCGGAAAGCGGCAGGCGGTGCGGCGGTTCGGCCGCGGCCGGAAGCGCAAGGCCAAGCGCCAGCACCAGCCCCGCGGCGGCGCGGCGTCCCGTTTCAGGGGGCCACATTGTCACAGATCGGCAGCGTGTTGTTCGGACCGCATTGCGTCAGCACGAAGACGCCGTGTTCCTGTTCGCCGTCCCAATCCTTGTTGAACTCGGTCAGATGCACGAGCCCCGCCACCGAATTCGCATCGGTGCCGCCGAAGATGCCGCCATAGCTGCCGATCGTGCTCAGGTCCGGGTATTCGGCGCTGCCGGTAAAGGTGCCGTCGGCGGCGATCGTGCCCGGAACAAGGATCACATCGGCCAGCGCATAATTCGTATCGACCAGCACCCGGTTCGAGATCGCGCCGTTCACCGTGTTGTCGCTGAAGTTCGCGTTGAGGAAGATATCCCCGGTGATCCGGCCCGGTTGCGCCGGAACGTTGACCGGATCGACCGTGCCGCTGATCGGCAGCGCCACATCATCCGGCCCGCCGTCGCGCGGCGCATCGACGTTCGTCACCGCGGCATAGGTGCCCGCATAGGAGACCTGCCCCCGCCCCGGGCCGGTGCCGATCTCGGGCCGGTCGAAACCGCCCGCGCGGTCATAGCTGCCGCCGGCGAAATAGCGGTTGAACTGCCCGCCGTCGCCCACCGTCACCGCCTGCACCGATCCGTCGTCCGAAATCGCCCCCAGCGCGACAAAGAGCCGGTCCAGCGAATCCTCCTGCATGCGGTAGGCGGTATAGCCCGGCACATCGAGCCGGGCATCGCGGTCATAGGTCACCTCGGCCGGGGTGGAATCGAGCAGGTCGATGGTCACCTTCATCGTCGTGCCGTCATAGCGGACCGCCTTCAGGTTGTTGCTCAGCGCCGCCGGGATCGCCGTCGTCTCGCCGCCCCCGCCGCCATCATCATCGTCATCCTTGGGGGTGACGATCGCAGCGCCACTGCACGCGGCAACCGCAAGGAGTGCCGCAAGCGGCCAAACCCGTCTGATCATTATGTTCGTCTTTCGTTGACTGCTCGTTGGCCCAAAGTTGACGAAAAATCGCAAAAAAGTCAATTTGCAACGGCCCCGCAGCCGGTGCCCCGGGCAAGCGTGCCCCGGCTGCGACAGTGCTGTCCGCCGCGCCACCGTATCTCGCGGTTTCGGCGGCTGTCTTTGCCAGATATAGTCGCGGCGATTCTATGCCCGGAGGCCCCCATGTCGCTTACCCCTGACCAGCTCGCCGAGATCGACGCCCAGCGTTCCACGCACCAGACCACGCTGCGCGCCACCTCGGCGGGGATGGAGGCGCGGCTTTACCAGCCCCATCCGGTGCTGGACCACGGGCTGATCCGGGTCATCGACTACATGGGCGACGATGCCGCGATCTGTCAGGCCGCGCGTGTCAGCTATGGCCGCGGCACCAAGGCGGTCTCGGATGACCGCGGCCTGATCCGCTATCTGATGCGGCACTGGCACTCGACCCCGTTCGAGATGTGCGAGGTGAAATTCCACGTCAAGCTGCCGATCTTCGTCGCCCGGCAGTGGATCCGCCACCGCACCGCGAATGTGAACGAATATTCCGCGCGCTATTCGGTGATGGACCGCGAATTCTACATCCCCGCGCCCGAGCAGCTGGCGGCGCAATCGGTGGTGAACAATCAGGGCCGCGGTCAGGTTCTGCAAGGCGCCGAGGCGGCCCGGGTGCTGGATCTTCTGCGCGAAGATGCGATGCGCGCCTATGACCATTACGAGGACATGCTGACCCCCGATGCCGAGGCGGGCAAGCTGGGTCTGGCGCGGGAACTGGCGCGGATGAACCTGCCCGCGAATGTCTATACGCAGTGGTACTGGAAGATCGACCTGCACAATCTGTTCCACTTCTTGCGGCTGCGGGCGGATGTGCATGCGCAATATGAAATTCGGGTCTATGCGCAGATCATGTGCGACATCGTGAAGGACTGGGTGCCGCAGGCCTACGAGGCCTTCGAGGATTACCGTCTGGGCGCGGTGAGTGTGTCCGCGAAGTCGAAAGAGGTGTTGAAACGCCGCCTTGCGGGCGAGGTGGTGACGGCCGAGACCTCTGGCATGAGCAAGGGCGAGTGGCGGGAATTTGTGGAGGAGTGGGGATGAGGCGCGGCCCCGGACGCATGTCCGGGGTGGAAACGCTCCCGTGGAGCGTTTCCAGCGCCGAACGGCCGAGCGCAAGCGAGGACGGACGCCAGTTTGAAATAGGTGTTACGGATGGCTGGAAACTGCATCTTTTGCGGAGTTGAATTCGGCTCGAATGGTGCCCGCAGTAAAAGTTCGGCCGAGCATTTTTGGAGTAAAGAACTTGCGAGGGCGCTAAAGGCACCTCCGAACGTGAAGGGGATCAAGAAACATTACGAAAATCATGTCTCAAGCAATGGTCGTCTTGACCTGAAGGCTAACCCTGCTTTTGTTCAAAAAGGACATCGTCTTTTCCTGACAATACAAGATTCGGTCTGTGTTGGTTGCAATAGCGGTTGGTTGAATGATCTCCAGTCCCCTGCTATCAAGTGTATTCTAAATTATTCAAAAGGCGATCGTGGTGGGGGCGATGGCTTAAATTTTATTGCCTTGGCGCGATGGATTTATACGCGGTTCTTGTTGCATTTAAATACTTATCAGCATCCTTTGGTTGGCTCATCAAGTGACGAAGGTGGTTGGCTTTCGAGACGCATGCACATGCAACGTGCGAGGGAGAATGAGAGATACTTTCGTGAGAAAAATCTACCCGTAGAATCTGCAATGTATTGCGCTCGCCTGTGGGATACAACTAGTATGCATGTTTCTGCCAATTTGGTAACCGGATTTATGCGCGATGCTATCGGGACTTTTGAGTGCTATTGCGCAAACTATGTCGTGAATGGGCTTTCAATTGTCTATTTTTCGAATTCCAATCTGGTCGGAAGTATCGGGGCTATGCCACGCCAATACAAGAGATGCTGGCCGCCGGATAACTTCTCTCGTTGGCCAGATGAGATGATTGACGCTAAGCTCTCAGAGAGTTTGATGATCGCTGGGTTTGAACGCGTTGCGTCAAGGTGGGCGACTTTTGGTGATGGTGGATATGAGGTCCTAATTCCGCCGATTCGGCGCAACTATCCGTGATTGGCTGAGTGTGCTCTGTTCCGCACGATAGCATTACATCGCGGGAAACCTTTACTCCCTCTGAGCCGTACTCCCTCTGACCCGCCGTCCCCCCGGTTGCCTCTGCCTCCCGGCCTCGCTACCCTAGCCCCGAACCACCACCGGGGGGCACATGCTCGACATCGTCTATTTCGCCTGGGTGCGCGAGCGCATCGGCCTGCCGCGCGAGCGGGTCGAGACCTCGGCCGCCACCGTCCTTGACCTTGTGGCCGAACTGCGCGCCCGCGAACCGCGCTATGAGGCCGCCTTTGCCGATACCTCGGCGCTGCGGGTGGCGCTCGATCAGCAACTGGCCGGGTTCGACGCGCCTTTGGCAGGCGTGCGCGAGGTTGCCTTTTTTCCGCCGATGACAGGGGGCTGAGATGCAGGTTCGGGTGCAGGACGCCGGTTTCGACTTTGGCGCCGAGATGTCGGCCTTTTCCGAAAACCGCGAAAACGTCGGGGCGGTCGTGGGCTTCCTTGGCCTTGTGCGCGACGATACCGGCAATCTTGAGGCGCTGGAGATCGAGCATTACCCCGGCATGTGCGAAAGCGCGATTGCGGCGATGGTCGATCAGGCGCGGGCGCGCTGGGATCTGGCCGATGCGCTGGTGATCCACCGACACGGGCGGCTGGCGGTCGGGGCGCAGATCATGATGGTGGCCACCGCCGCGCGGCACCGGGTGGCGGCCTTCGAGGCGGCGGAATTCCTGATGGATTATCTGAAATCCCGCGCGCCGTTCTGGAAGAAGGAAATCAGCCGCGACGGCACCGCCTGGGTCGCCGCCAAGGACGCCGACGAAGACGCGCTGAGCCGCTGGCAGGGCTGATCCTTCGCAAAACCGCCATCACCTGTCGGAAACCGCATTGCCTTGTGCGCCCCTTCGTCGCAGGCTGAAGGCGGGAGGACGACATGACCGATACCGCGCGCCTGCGCGCCATCCTTGCGGCCCATCGTGGCCGGGAGGGGGCGCTTTTGCCGATCCTGCATGATGTGCAGGCGGCCTTTGGCTTCATCCCTGACGACACCCATGCGCCCATCGCCGCCGATCTGGGGCTGACGCGGGCCGAGGTGGCGGGGGTGGTCGGCTTCTACCACGATTTCCGCAAGGCGCCCGCGGGGCGGCATGTGATCAAGCTCTGCCGGGCCGAGGCCTGTCAGGCGATGGGCTCTGATGCGGTGCAGGCGCGGCTCGAATCGGCGCTGGGGCTGCGGCTTGGGCAAAGCACGGGCGAGGTGACGCTGGAGGCGGTTTATTGTCTGGGCCTGTGTGCCTGTGCCCCGGCGGCGATGGTGAATGACCGGCTGGTCGGGCGGCTCGATGCGGCGGCGGTCGCGGGCATCGTGGCGGAGCTGGGCGCATGAAGATCTGGCTGCCCTGTGATGCCGCCGCGAAAGCCTGTGGCGCCGAGGCGGTTCTGGCCGCGCTGCGGCTTGAGGCGGACAAGCGCGGGGTTGCGCTGGATCTGGCCCGCAACGGCTCGCGCGGGATGATCTGGCTCGAACCTTTGCTGGAACTTGAAACCCCCGCAGGCCGGATCGGCTTCGGCCCGATGACGCCCGCCGATGTGCCCGCGCTGTTCGAGGCGCCCGAGCGCCATCCGAAAGCCCTGGGGCTGGTGGAAGACATCCCCTTCTTCAAGCGCCAGACAAGGCTGACCTTCGCCCGTTGCGGCCGGATCGAACCTTTGTCGCTGGCGCAATTCGCCGCCTCCGAAGGCTGGGCCGGTCTGCGCAAGGCGCTGAAGATGACCCCCGCCGAGGTGGTCGAGGAGGTCTTCGCCTCGGGCCTGCGCGGCCGCGGCGGCGCGGGCTTTCCCACGGGCATCAAATGGCGCACCGTCGCCGCGGCGCAGGCCGATCAGAAATACATCGTCTGCAATGTCGACGAGGGCGACAGCGGGTCGTTTGCCGACCGGATGCTGATCGAGGGCGACCCCTTTTGCCTGGTCGAGGGCATGGCGATTGCCGGTCACGCGGTCGGCGCCACGCGCGGCTATGTCTATATCCGCTCGGAATATCCGGACGCGATCGCGGTGATGCGCGAAGCGATCGCGATGGCGAAACCCTTCCTTGCGGAAGCCGGCTTCGAGATGGAGGTCCGCGTCGGCGCGGGCGCCTATGTTTGCGGCGAGGAAACCTCGCTTCTGAATTCGCTGGAGGGCAAGCGCGGCACGGTGCGGACAAAACCGCCGCTGCCCGCGCTGAAGGGGCTGTTCGGCAAGCCGACCGTGGTGAACAACCTGCTGTCCTTGGCCGCCGTGCCGTGGATTTTGGCCCATGGCGCGAAGGCTTACGAAAGCTTCGGCATGGACCGTTCCCGCGGCACGATCCCCTTGCAGATCGGCGGCAATGTCAAGCGCGGCGGGCTCTTCGAGACCGCCTTTGGCATCACGCTGGGGGACCTCGTCGAGGACATCTGCGGCGGCACCGCCACCGGCCGCCCGGTCAAGGCGGTGCAGGTCGGCGGGCCCTTGGGCGCCTATCACCCCGTTTCTGATTACCATCTGCCGTTCTGCTACGAACAATTCGCGGGGCAGGGCGGGTTGGTCGGTCACGCCGGGCTTGTCGTGCATGACGACACCGCCGACATGCTGAAACTGGCGCGCTTCGCGATGGCGTTCTGCGCCATCGAAAGCTGCGGCACCTGCACGCCTTGCCGCATCGGCGCCGTGCGCGGGGTCGAGGTGATCGACCGCATCGCGGCGGGCGATGCCGCGGCGATGCCGCTGCTCGATGACCTGTGCCAGACGATGAAACTGGGCTCGCTCTGCGCGCTGGGGGGCTTCACCCCCTATCCGGTGCAAAGCGCGATCCGCCATTTCCCCGCCGACTTCCCCTGCTCACGCGAGGCCGCCGAATGAAGGACCTGATCATTCCCCCGCTGGACTGGACGCAGGACATGGGCACGCCGAAACGCGAGGGCGCGCCGGTGCATCTGACCATCGACGGCGTCGAGATCACCGTGCCCGCGGGCACCTCGGTGCTGCGCGCGGCGGCGGAAGCCGGGATCTCGATCCCGAAACTTTGCGCCACCGACAGTGTGGAGCCGGTGGGCTCCTGCAGGCTCTGCATGGTCGAGATCGAGGGGATGCGGGGCACGCCGACGTCGTGCACCACCCCGGTTGCGCCCGGGATGCGGGTGCATACGCAGACGCCGCAGCTGCAGAAACTGCGCCGCGGCGTGATGGAGCTTTACATCTCGGACCATCCGCTCGACTGCCTGACCTGCGCGGCGAATGGCGATTGCGAATTGCAGGACATGGCCGGGGCGGTGGGCCTGCGCGAGGTCCGCTATCAGGCGAAGGACACCCATTTTGCCCGCCGCGACGCGACGGGGCCGAACCCGCGCTACATTCCGAAAGACGTTTCGAACCCCTATTTCAGCTATGATCCGGCGAAATGCATCGTCTGCATGCGCTGCGTGCGCGCCTGCGAGGAAGTGCAGGGCACTTTCGCGCTGACGGTGATGGGGCGCGGCTTTGACGCCCGGATCTCGCCCGCGGCGCCCGATTTCCTGTCCTCGGAGTGCGTCTCTTGTGGGGCCTGCGTGCAGGCCTGCCCGACCGCGACCTTGGTGGAAAAATCGGTCGAACAGATCGGCACGCCGGAACGCAAGGTCGTCACCACCTGCGCCTATTGCGGTGTCGGCTGCAGCTTCGAGGCGCATATGCTGGGCGATCAGCTTGTCCGCATGGTGCCCTGGAAGGGCGGCGCGGCGAACCGGGGCCACAGCTGCGTCAAGGGGCGGTTCGCTTACGGCTATGCGACGCACAAGGACCGGATTCTGAAGCCGATGATCCGCGACAAGATCACCGACCCCTGGCGCGAGGTGAACTGGACCGAGGCGCTCGACTTCACCGCCACCCGGCTGCGGGCGATCCGCGAAAGCCATGGCGCCGATGCCCTGGGCGTCATCACCTCCTCGCGCTGCACGAACGAGGAAACCTATCTGGTGCAAAAGCTTGCGCGCGCGGTCTTTGGCACCAACAACACCGACACCTGCGCGCGGGTCTGCCATTCGCCCACCGGCTACGGGCTGAAACAGACCTTCGGCACCTCTGCGGGCACGCAGGATTTCGACTCTGTGGAACAGACCGATCTGGCGCTGGTGATCGGGGCGAATCCGACCGATGGCCACCCGGTCTTCGCCTCGCGCCTGCGCAAGCGGCTGCGGGCGGGGGCGAAGCTGATCGTCGTCGATCCGCGCCGGATCGATCTTCTGGAGACGCCGCACCGGGGCGAGGCCTGGCATCTGCAGCTCAAGCCCGGGACGAACGTTGCCGTCATGACCGCGATGGCGCATGTGATCGTGACCGAGCAGCTTTTCGACAGCCGCTTCATCAAGGATCGGTGCGACTGGGACGAATGGGCCGATTACGCGGACTTCGTCGCCAACCCCGACTATGCGCCCGAGGCGGTGGAAAGCCTGACCGGCGTTCCGGCGGGACTGCTGCGCGCGGCCGCCCGGGCCTATGCGGCGGCGCCCAACGCCGCGATCTATTACGGGCTGGGCGTGACCGAACATTCCCAGGGCTCGACCACCGTGATCGCGATCGCGAACCTCGCGATGATGACCGGCAATATCGGGCGGCCCGGTGTCGGCGTGAACCCGCTGCGGGGGCAGAACAACGTGCAGGGCAGCTGCGACATGGGCAGCTTCCCGCATGAATTCCCGGGATATCGGCATGTGTCCGACGACGCCACGCGGGGGCTTTTCGAGCGCACCTGGGGCGTCACGCTGTCGTCCGAACCCGGATTGCGGATCCCGAACATGCTTGATGCCGCGGTCGCGGGGCGGTTCAAGGCGCTTTACGTTCAGGGCGAGGACATCCTGCAATCGGACCCCGATACGCGGCATGTCTCGGCGGGGCTTGCGGCGATGGATCTGGTGATCGTGCATGATCTTTTCCTGAACGAGACCGCGAATTACGCCCATGTCTTCCTGCCCGGCTCGACCTTTCTGGAAAAGGACGGCACCTTCACCAATGCGGAACGCCGCATCAACCGGGTGCGCCGGGTGATGGCGCCGAAGGCGGGCTTTGCCGATTGGGAGGTGACGCAGATGCTGGCGAATGCGCTGGGGGCGGGCTGGCATTACACCCATCCCGCGGAAATCATGGCGGAAATCGCCGCGACGACGCCGGGCTTTGCCTCCGTCACCTATGAGATGCTCGAGGCCCGCGGCTCGGTGCAATGGCCCTGCAACGACAGCGCGCCCGAGGGCTCGCCGATCATGCATGTCGATGGGTTCGTGCGCGGCAAGGGGCGGTTCATCCGCACCGCCTATCTGCCGACCGATGAAAAGACCGGGCCGCGCTATCCGCTGTTGCTGACGACGGGGCGGATTTTGAGCCAATACAACGTCGGTGCGCAGACGCGTCGGACCGAGAATGTGGTCTGGCATGGCGAGGACCGGCTGGAGATCCACCCGACCGACGCCGAAACCCGCGGCATCCATGACGGCGACTGGGTGCGGCTGGCGTCCCGCGCGGGGGAAACGACCTTGCGGGCGACGGTGACGGATCGGGTCAGCCCCGGGGTCGTCTACACCACCTTCCACCACCCCGACACGCAGGCGAATGTGGTGACCACCGACAATTCCGACTGGGCGACGAACTGCCCGGAATACAAGGTGACGGCGGTGCAGGTGGCGGCGTCGAACGGGCCCTCGGACTGGCAGCGCGATTATGCGGCGCAGGCGGCGGCCGCGCGGCGGATCGAGGCCGCCGAATGAGCCTGCCCGCCGGCGCGGTCACGGTCCGCCTGCCCGGCGGGGGCCGGGCGGTTCTGGCCGAGGAAGTGCCGGTGGCGCTGGTCTTTGAGGGCGTGACGCAGGCGGTGATGATGGCCACGCCCACCGATCTTGAGGATTTTCTTTTGGGTTTCGCGCTGACCGAGGGGATGATCGCCGAACGCTCGGACCTTCTGCGCCATGAGGTGGTGCGGCAACCTCAGGGGATCGAGGTGCGGGGCTGGCTGGCGGCCCCGGCCGGGCAACGCTTTGCCGCGCGGCGGCGGGCGATGGCCGGTCCGGTCGGCTGTGGGCTTTGTGGCCTCGACAGCCTTGCGGCTGTGTTGCGCCCGCTGCCGCGGGCGCCCCGGGGCGGGGCAGGTCTTGCAGGATGCGGTCCGGTCCGTGCATGCGGCGGGGTTCTGGGACGGCGCGAAAATGCTGGCGCTGCGCGAGGATGTCGGGCGGCACAATGCGTTGGACAAGCTGGCGGGGGCCTTGGCGCGCGCCGGGACCGATGCGGGGGCGGGGGCCATCGTGCTGACCTCGCGGCTGTCGGTCGATCTGGTGCAGAAGGCGGCGATGATCGGCGCGCGGGTGCTGATCGCGCCTTCGGCGCCGACCGCGCTGGCGGTGGCCGAAGCGCAGGCGGCGGGCATCGCGGTGATTGCACGCGGCCCCGGGGGGCTGACCGTCTACACGGACACGGAGGCAGAATGAGCGACGACAAGATCATCCGGATGGCGAACCAGATCGCCGCCTTTTTCGCGGTGCAGCCGGGGGACGGGGCCGGACCCGTCGCCGCGCATATTTCGGAAAACTGGTCGGCGCCGATGCGGGCGGCGCTGCTGGCGCATGTCGCGGAAAACAGCCCCGGGCTTGATCCGCTGGTGATCGCGGCCGCGCCGAAGATCCGTCCCGTCCGCGCCTAGGCGCGAACCTGTCAGGGCGGCGGGAAAAACCCTTTTCCCCGGCTCCGAGACACCGAATCTCAACCGGGTTCCGACATCATGCCCGCCGATGCGCCGAATGTTTCGAACCTCTGGAAGATCTTCGCCCTTGTCAGGCCGCCATCGCCGCGGGGATGACGGCCGGGGGCATGCCATCGCTGAAACCGGGCTTTTCCGCCGCGGGCGATCATGCGATGTCTGCGTGGAGGCTTGTCACCGCCGCCGCCTGGGAGAAACGTGATGATCCGTCTGCTGCATGTTCTGGGCCATGTCCTTGTTGTGGCGCTGATCTTCGCGGGCGCGGCCTGGGCCGTCACCGCGGTCTGGCTGCAGCTGTCCGGCCCTGTGCGCCTGATCGCGCTGGCGCTGCTGGCTCTGACGGCGCTGGCCGCGCTGGGGCTCTGGTTCGGCGATCATCGCGGGCTGGCGCTGGCTTTGGTGGCGCTGGCGGCGGTCACGGTCGGCGGCTGGTATCAGACGATCACGCCGCGCCAGGACCGCGACTGGGAAATCGACGTCGCCCGCGGGGTGACCGCGCGGATCGACGGCGACCGGGTCACGCTGAACGACATCCGCGATTTCGACTGGACCTCGGAGACCGAGGCGACACCGCGCTGGATCGCGCAGGACTATGACCTGCGCCAGCTTGACAGCCTTGACATGATCACCTCGGTCTGGTCGCGCCCGGATATCGCGCATCTGCTGGTCAGCTTCGGGTTCTCAAGCGGCCAGCATGTCGTGTTCTCGGTCGAGATCCGCCGCGAGAAGGGCGAAAAATTCAACGAGATCGGCGGCTTCTTCCGGCAGTTCGAACAGGTGCTGATCGCCGCGACCGAAGCGGACATCGTCAAGCTGCGCACCAATTACCGCAAGGAACAGGTGCGGCTTTACCCGGTCGATCTGACGCCCGCGCAGATCCGGGGAATGTTCCTGTCCTATCTTGAGCTGGCGCAGGAACTGGAGAAGGAACCCAGATTTTACAACACGTTGACCTCGAATTGCACCACCGCGGTCTGGCAGCTGGCGCGCAGGCTGAAACCCGATCTGCCGCTCGACCGGCGTCTGGTCCTGTCCGGCCGCCTGCCCGATTACCTGACCGATCTGGGGGTGATCGCCGCCGCCCCGGCCGCGGTGCGCGATGCGGCGGCGCTGATCACCCCGCTCGGGCAACGTGACGATGCCACGACACCCTTTTCCGACCTGATCCGGGGGCGTTAGCCCCTGGTCGCAGGCGCTTTCCGGCGCAGCCGACCGCCGGGCGGGCCTTCGGGCACGGCGGCGCCCGGATCATGCATCGCCCGGACCCGGGTTTCGGCGGCGCGGATCAGCCCGGGGATCAGATCGGCCTCGGGCAGATTCTTCCAGTATTTCTGCGGCATGTGCGATTTCATCGCGCGCACCATCAGCCGCGCCGGGTTGAAGATCGCGGCGAAATAGACCCGCCACAGCTCTTCGGTCGCGTCCTTGGGCGGCGGCTGGCGGGCCGTGGTTTCCGCGATCTGCAGCGCGCCCGCCTCGCAGCGCGCGGTCAGCGTCGGCGTGGCAATCAGCCAGTCCATGTCGCCAAAGCGGCGGGCAAAGAACGGCGCGGCGGCTTCCAGAATGTGATGGTCGGGCTCGAACCAGGCGGCAAAGGCGCGGCGGTTCGCCCCGGGCGGCGTCACCTCGCGAAAGCGCACGAAACCATGCATCTTGTGGATGTCCCGCCCGACCGCCTTTTGCTGATCCAGAAGCCGCCGCAAGGCCGGGTCGGATCGATCCCCCCAGCGCAGTTCCCGGCGCGAGAGCCGCAGCACCAGCGCATGGGCGCGGGCGAACCGCTCGGGGTCGGAATGCACCAAGGCCATCTCGATCCCCTCGACCGCTTCGCGCGAGAGCATGAGCCGCGTTGACGGCCCCGCGGAAGGGGGCCCCGCGGCAGGGGCCGCGGCGGCAAAAAGATCGGGCGCCGTTTCGCCCACCGACCAGATCACCGCCGCCGGATCGGTGCCCGCGGCGGCCAGACGGCGCACCTCCTGTCGCCAGGCGGCCACGGTGCCGATGCGGGGCAGGGTGATCTGCATCAGAACAGGCTCAGCTGTTCCGGGGCGGGGGCGAAGCGGGCGCGCAGATTGGCGTCGTCGGGCAGGGCGCGGGGGGACCAGCCGGGCAGGGTGATGAAGGGCTCGGCATGTTTCAGCACGCAGCCGATGGCGAGCAGGTCTTCGTAGCGCAGGCTGCGGTGGCGGCGGGCTTTCAGGATCCGCTCGACGCTGCGCGGCCCGATGCCCGGGATGCGCAACAGCATCTCTCGGGGCGCGCGGTTCACATCGACCGGAAACAGCGCCCGATGCGCCAGCGCCCAGGCCAGTTTCGGGTCGATCTGCAGATCGAGCATGCCGGTCGGCGGGGCGATCTCGGTGGCGTCGAAGCCGTAATTCCGCATCAGCCAATCGGCCTGATACAGCCGGTGTTCGCGCACCAGCGGCGGGCTGATCAGGGGCAGCATCCTTGACGCATCGGGGATCGGCGAGAACGCCGAGTAATAGACACGGCGCAGCGCGAAAGTATTGTAAAGGCTTGAGGATTTTCGCAAGATCTCGCCATCGGTCGCGGGATCGGCGCCGACGATCATCTGCGTCGACTGCCCGGCCGGGGCAAAGCGCGGCGCCCTTGTGCCGCGTGCTGTGCGATCCTTGGCGGCCTCGCCGCGGGCCTTCACCTCGGCCATCGCGCCGTGGATCGTCTGCACCGATTTCTCGGGGGCCAGCTGCGTCAGCGCGGTTTCCGTCGGCAGTTCGACATTGATCGACAGCCGGTCGGCCCATTTCCCCGCCTCGGCGATCAGCTCGGGCGCGGCATCGGGGATGGTTTTCAGATGGATGTAGCCGCGGAAATGCTCGCGTTCGCGCAGGGTGCGGGCGACGCGGACCATGTCCGACATCGTCTCGTCGGGCGAGCGGATGATGCCCGAGGACAGGAACAGCCCCTCGATATAATTGCGACGATAGAATTCGAGCGTCAGGCTGACGACCTCTTCGACGCTGAACCGCGCCCGTTCGACCCGGCTGGACACCCGGTTGATGCAATAAGCGCAGTCGTAGATGCAGAAATTCGTCAGCAGCACTTTCAGCAGCGAGATGCAGCGGCCATCGGGCGCCCAGGCGTGGCAGATCCCCGCGCCAGTGGTGGAGCCGATCCCCTTGCCATCGCGCGAGCCGCGCCGCTCGCCGCCCGAAGACGCGCAGGAGGCGTCATATTTCGCGGCGTCGGCCAGAATCGACAGTTTCTCGGGCAGGGTGCGTTGAACCATATGTTCACATTATGTTCACGCCTTGCCGAAATCAAGTCATCCGCGCAAGGTCTGCGATGTTGCGCGCCCCCATCTTCGCCAGCACGCGCGAGCGATGCACCTCGACCGTCCGCATCGCGATGCCCAGCCGTTCGGCAATCTGCTTGTTCATCAGCCCTTCGAGCATCAGCCCCATCACCTCGGCCTCGCGCGCGGACAGGCTGGCCTGCCGCGCCGCCACCGCCTCGCGCGCCTGCACCTCGGCCAGACGGCCCGCGTGGGCCGCGATCGCGGCCAGCGCGATATCGACGATGTGGTTGTCGTTGAAGGGTTTTTCGACGAAGTCAAAGGCCCCCGCCTTCAGCGACTGCACCGCCAGCGGCACATCGGCATGACCGGTCAGAAAGATCACCGGCGGCATCAGCCCCTCGGGCCGCGCCTGCAGCGCATCCAGAAGCTGCGGCCCCGACATCCCTTCCATCCGCACGTCCAGGATCAGACAGCCGCAATCAGAGAGCGGCCAGGCGGCCAGCAGATCCTCGCCCGAGGCCCAGGTCCGGGTCGCGATCGCGCGCGAGGCGAACAGAAACCCCAGACTGTCGCGCAGGCTTTCCTCGTCATCGACGATATGGACGGTGAAATTCATGCCGGGGCCCCCTCCTGCGGGACGGGCAGGGTGACGGTGAAGACCGTGCCGCCGCCCGCGCGGGGCGCATGCGACAGGCTGCCGTGATGCATCTCGATGATCGAGCGGCAGATGTTCAGCCCCATCCCCATGCCTTCGGATTTGGTCGAGGTGAAGGGGTCGAACAAGCTGGCGGCGACGGTTCGCGAAATGCCGGGGCCGCGGTCCATCACCTCAAGCGTGACCACGGCGCCCGCGCGGGCCAGGCGCACGGTCAGGTCATCGCCGGTGCGGGGGCCCTCGGCCATCGCCTCGACGCCGTTGCGGATCAGATTGACCAGAACCTGCTCGATCAGGATGCGGTCGGCCTGCACCTCGGGGATGCGCCCCTCGATCAGCGAGGCGAGTTTCACCCGATGCTCGCGCGCGACGGGGGCGGTGATGCCAAGCGCCTCGGCCAGCACTTCGGACAGGTCAAGCGGCGCCAGCTGCGGCGTGCGCTTTTTCACGAAATCCTGCACCCGGCGGATGATCAGCCCGGCACGCCGCGCCTGCGCCCCCATCTTTTCAAAGGCCTGCCGCAGCATCGTCAGGTTCGGCTCGGGCTGGTCGAACAGATTGAGCCCCCCGGCGGCATAAGAGGCGATGGCGGCCAGCGGCTGGTTCAGCTCATGCGCAAGGGTCGAGGCCATCTCGCCCAAGGTCACCAGCCGCCCGGTGCGGGCGAGGCTTTCATCCTGCGCGCGGGCCAGCCGTGCCGCCTGTTTCGCCTGGGTGATGTCGATCACCGAGCCCATCCAGCCGCGATGCTTGCCGCCCGCGTCGATCAGCGGCGCTTCAAAGACCTGCACCTCGATTTCCGAGCCGTCCGAGCGGCGGAACCGGGTTTCAAAGGCCTGCGGCACCGGCTGGCCCTCGATCAATTGCCGTTGCCGGGCAAGGGTTTCTTCCAGGATGTCGGGCGCCCAATAGGGCATCGGCTGGGCACGGCCGACCAGATCCTCGGCGCTCAGGCCCACCAGCTTGCAAAAGGCGCCGTTCACGTAAAGGATGCGGCCGGACAGATCCTTGGCGCGCATCCCCACGGTCAGGCTTTCCTCCATCGCGCGGCGAAAGGCCATTTCGGCGCGCAGCCGGTCCTCGGCCATGCGGCGGCGCAGGGCGTTTCTGTGCAGCACCACCATCGCCAGCACCGCAAAGACCGAAAGCGCCCCGATCGCCGCCAGAAGCGCGGCATTGCCAAAGGCATCGGGGGCGTCATAGGCCATGATCTCCAGCGTCGTGCCGGCCAGCGGCGGATCGAAGCTGATGCCGTGCCGCGGCGCCTCGGCGGCGATCGGGCGGCGGGCGCGTTCGGCCAGCACCCCCGAGGTGTCGGAAATCCGCACCCCGTATTGTTCCGCGATCCACCAGGGCAGATGGCGTTCGAGCATCATCGGCAGCGACACCGTCGCCACCACCACGCCCCCCGAGGCCGAGACCCGTTCCGCCAGCACCACCCGGCCATCGCGCACCGGCCCATAGACCGGCCGCGGCGGCAGCGCCCCCGAGGCGAGCAGCTGTTGCGCCAGCGCCGCCTCGGCCGCCCCCGGGCCCTCGGGCACGGCGGCGACCAGACGGCCGGTCGCATCATACCAGCGCAGGCCCAGCGTTTCCGGGTTCGCCGCCAGATGCAGCCGGGCCCGGGCCGACAAGGCCTGTTGCGTCGCCCCGGCGCTGGCATCCAGCGCCAGACGCACCAGCACATCCTCGTCCACCGCCATCTGAAACCGCAGCGTCTGTTCGACCCAAAGCGCATCGGTGGCCAGTTTCGCCCGGGCGCGGGTGGCATCGGCCTGTCCGACGGCGAACAGCAGCGCGCCGACCAGCGTCATCAGCGCGACGATCGCCACCAGCGGGATCAGCGCCAGAAGGTCCAGCTTGCGCGCCCCAAGAAGGCCCGGAACGGTCCAGACCTCGGCCCCCGCGGGGCCGCCCATGGTGTCGCGCGGCTTTGAAATGGCACATCCCTCCCTTTGGTTTGGTCATAACATGTCTTCCGATTGCGGAAAGCCGCAATAGCGTTGCGCAAGATTCTTGCGCATGAAAGCCGCGTCCCGCCGTGGAGAGCGGGAACCGGAGGAGAATCACATGTTGACCCGTCGCATTCTGGGCGCCCTTGTCGGCGCCACCGCCCTCAGCCTTGCGCTGTCGGTCCCGGCTTTCGCCGAACCGATCGTGATCAAGTTCAGCCACGTCGTCGCCCCCGACACGCCCAAGGGCAAGGGCGCCGCGAAGTTCGAGGAACTGGCCGAGACATACACCAACGGCGCGGTGGACGTGGAAGTCTATCCGAACAGCCAGCTTTACAAGGACAAGGAAGAACTCGAGGCGCTGCAACTGGGCGCCGTGCAGATGCTGGCGCCCTCGTTCGCCAAATTCGGCCCGCTTGGCGTGCAGGATTTCGAGGTCTTCGACCTGCCCTACATCTTCAAGGACTACGAGGCGCTGCACACCGTCACGCAAGGCGACGTGGGCAAGATGCTTCTGGGCAAGCTCGAAGCCAAGGGCATCACCGGGCTGGCCTTCTGGGACAACGGCTTCAAGATCATGTCGGCGAACACGCCGATGGTCTCGCCCGATGATTTCCTCGGTCTGAAGATGCGGATCCAGTCCTCGAAGGTGCTTGAGGCCGAAATGAACGCGCTGGGCGCCGTGCCGCAGGTGATGGCCTTCAGCGAAGTCTATCAGGCGCTGCAGACGGGCGTTGTCGATGGCACCGAAAACCCGCCCTCGAACATGTTCACGCAAAAGATGAACGAGGTGCAAAAGCACGCCACCGTCTCGAACCACGGCTATCTGGGTTATGCGGTGATCGTGAACAAGCAGTTCTGGGACGGCCTGCCCGCCGATGTCCGCACCGGTCTGGAAAAGGCGATGGCGGAATCGACCGAATACGCGAACGGCATCGCCAAGGAAGAGAACGAAAAGGCCCTGCAGGCGATGAAAGACGCCGGCACGACCGAGTTCCACGAGCTGACCGCGGAAGAACGCGCCGCCTGGGAAGAGGTTCTGACCCCGGTGCATGACGAAATGGCCGAGCGGATCGGCGCCGAGACCATCGCCGCCGTGAAGGCCGCGACGGCGCAATAAGACCTTCGGGCGGCTCCAAACGGGGCCGCCCTTTCCCTTTCCTTTCAAGACCTAAGCGGGGGCCGCCATGCTGCGCATCCTCGACCGGGCCGAAGAGGTGCTGATTGCCGCGCTCATCGCGACGGCGACGGTGTTGATCTTCGTGTCGGTCACCCATCGTTTCACCCTTGGCTTCGTGGCCGATGGCGTCGGCTTCTTTCGCAGTCACGGCATGGCCGGGGCCGCCGCGGCGACGAAAAGTCTTTATATGACGCTGCGCTCGATCAACCTCGTCTGGGCGCAGGAGCTGTGCATCATCCTGTTCGTCTGGATGGCGAAATTCGGCGCGGCTTACGGCGTGCGTACCGGGATTCACGTCGGCATCGACGTGCTGATCAACCGGCTCGACGCGCCGAAACGCCGCTTCTTCATCCTGCTGGGGCTGGGCGCCGGGGCCTTGTTCACCGGCATCATCGCGACGCTGGGCGCGAATTTCGTGCATCACATGTACAGCGCCTCCTCGACCTCGCCCGATCTCGAACTGCCGATGTGGCTGGTTTATCTGGCGATCCCGGCGGGGTCGTCGCTGATGTGCTTCCGCTTCCTGCAGGTGGCCTTTTCCTTCGCCCGCACCGGCGAGCTGCCGCATCACGACCACGGCCATGTCGATGGCGTCGACACCGAGAACGAGGGCATCGATGCCGAGGGCGATGGCCTGCTGCATTCGCCGCTGACGCCGCGCGACCTTGTCGAAAAACCGAAGGACAACTGACATGAGCGCCCTTATCATCTTTGGTCTGCTCATCGCGCTGATGCTGACCGGCATGCCGATCTCGATCTCGCTTGGCCTGACGGTGCTGACGTTCCTGTTCACCATGACCGAGGTGCCGATCGACACGGTGGCGCTCAAGCTGTTCACCGGCATCGAGAAATTCGAGATCATGGCGATCCCGTTCTTCATCCTGGCGGGGAACTTCCTGACCCATGGCGGGGTGGCGAAGCGGATGATCAACTTCGCCACCGCGATGGTCGGGCACTGGCACGGCGGCCTTGGCCTTGCGGGCGTGATCGCCTGCGCGCTGTTTGCTGCCGTCTCGGGCTCGTCGCCCGCCACCGTCGTCGCCATCGGCTCGGTGATCCTGCCCGCGATGGTCAATCAGGGCTTTCCGAAACAATTCGGCGCGGGCGTCATCACCACCTCGGGCGCCTTGGGCATTCTCATTCCGCCCTCGATCGTGATGGTGATGTATGCCGTCGCCACCTCTGGGATGGTGGTGACGGGGCCGAATGGCGAAGCCGTCTCCTCGGCCTCGGTGGGCGAGCTGTTCATGGCGGGCGTCGTGCCCGGTCTGATGCTGGCCGGGTTCCTTGCCTTCACCACCTGGAACCGGGCGCGCAAATTCGGCTATCCGCGTCTGGCCAAGGCCAGCTTGCGCGAACGCTGGACCGCCTTCCGCGAGGCCGCCTGGGGGCTGATGCTGATCGTCGTCGTGATCGGCGGGATCTATGCGGGCGTCTTCACGCCGACCGAAGCCGCCGCGATGAGCGCCGTCTATGCCTTTGTCATCTCGGTCTTCGTCTATAAAGACCTGACGCTGCGCGACGTGCCGCGCGTGCTTTTGTCGTCCGCCAACATGTCGGCGATGCTGCTTTACATCATCACCAACGCGGTGCTGTTCAGCTTCCTGATGGCACACGAAGGCATCCCGCAGGCGCTGGGCGAATGGATGGTCGACGCGGGCCTCTCGTGGTGGATGTTCCTGATCATCGTCAACGTGCTGCTGCTGATGGCGGGCAACTTCATGGAACCCTCGTCGATCGTGCTGATCATGGCGCCGATCCTGTTTCCGGTCGCGGTGCGGCTGGGCATCGACCCGGTGCATTTCGGCATCATGATCGTCGTCAACATGGAAGTCGGCATGTGTCACCCGCCGGTGGGGCTGAACCTTTACGTCGCCTCGGGCATCACCAAGATGGGCATCACCGAGCTGACGGTGGCGGTTTGGCCCTGGCTTCTGACGATGCTCGCCTTCCTGGTGCTGGTGACCTATGTCCCGGCGATAAGTCTCGCCTTGCCAAATCTGCTTGGCATGTAAGTTTCGCGCAGGGCCGGGGATTTCCCGGCCCTGCGACGTTCCGGGCCTTGGGCGCCCCGCGCGCCGCCCCTATCCTGATCCCTGTCCGTCCGAGAGGGGATCATGGTCACCGCCCGCACCAGCCTTACCCATCCGTTGCAGATCGCCGAAGTTCCGGCCGGGCCCGGCCTGGGCCGGATCGGCATCACCTTTTGCCCCGGCAAGCACGACCGCGCCGCGATGTCGGGCGCCTGGGCGCGCGATCTGGGTCTTGATCTTGATGCCATCGCGGATTGGGGCGCGGCCCATGTGCTGACGCTGGTCGAGCCGCAGGAACTGGGCATGCTCAAGGTCCCCGATCTGGGCAGGCAGGTCCGGGCGCGGGGGATGGACTGGCATCCCCTGCCGATTGCCGATTATTCCGTGCCCACCCCGGCCTTCGAGGCGCGCTGGCAGGCCGAGGGGCGGGTGATCCGCTCCGCCCTGCGCCATGGCGCCGATGTCGTCGTGCATTGCAAGGGCGGTCTGGGCCGGGCGGGGATGATCGCGGCGCGGCTGCTGGTGGAACTGGGTGCCGATCCGAAAACGGCGGTGAAAGCCGTGCGCAGCGCCCGGCCCGGCGCGATCGAGACGCCCGCGCAACTGGCGCTTGTGCGCGCGACGGTCCCGATCCAGGAACCGGCACGGGTCGATCCGGCGCAGATAACGCGCATCGGCGGGCGGCTCGGCTCGACCCCCGGCGGGATCTGGGCCGATGCGGCGGGCGGGCGCATCTACGTCAAGGAGCTGGAAAGCCCGGCGCAGGCGCAGAACGAATATCTGGCGGCGGCGCTTTATCGTCTGGCCGGGGCGCCGGTGCTGTCCTACCTGCCTTGCGCGGCCCCCGATCAGGTGGCGACGGTCTTCGTCGATCTGGAAAAATCCCGCCTGTCGCAGCTGAACGAGGCCGAGCGGGCGCAGGCCTGGCACTGGTTCGGCGTGCATTGCTGGCTGGCGAACTGGGATGCCGCCGGGTTTCAGGGCGACAATCAGGGCGTGATCGGCGGCGTGGTGACGACGCTCGATGTCGGCGGCGCGCTCGAATTCCGGGCGCAGGGCGACCCCAAGGGCCGCGCCTTCGGCCCCGAAGTCCCCGAGGTCACGCGCCTGCGCGAAGACCCGGACAACCCCTTTGCCCTGCAGCTTTTCGGGCCGATGCAGCCCGCGGCCCTGCGCGCCGCATTGACCGTGGTGATCGATCTGCCCGAGGCGGCGATCCGCAAGGTCGTGGCCCGCCACCACGGCCGCGATGCGCTGGCCGACACGCTTGTCGCCCGCAAGGCCGATCTGGCGCGTCAGCTGTTGCTGATCCCCGCAAGCGCCAGCAGCTGCGGTACCTGAAGGCGGATCTCGGCCGTCACCGCGGGGTCAAGCGCCGCCAGCCAGCGCGGCGGCAGCGCCGCCATCCCGCCGCGCGCCCCCGCCAGCATCCCCGCCAGCGCCCCCGTCGTATCGGCATCGCCGCCCTGATTGACGGTGCCGGTCAGCACCTCCTCGAAACTCTCCGATGAGAGCGTGTAATGCAGCACCGTCTGCAGCGTCTCGACCACGAAGGCCGAGGACCGGCCGCGATAGGGCACGAAGCGGAAATCGCGATGCGCCCCGATCAGCGCCTCGGCCTCCTGCGCGAGGACGGCGCCGCCCCCGCCCAGGATCAGCCCCTGCACCATCCGCACCAGCGCGACACAGGCGGCATCGGACAGCGGGTGATTGTGCGTCGCATGCGCCTGCGCCACGGTCCAGGCGGCGGCGCGTTCGGGATGGCCCAGCGTCGCCAGCGCCACCGGCAGCACCCGCATCGCCGCGCCATTGCCCGCGTCATCCTCGGCATAGGGGCCCTCGACCGTGCCTTGCTCCAGAAACCGCCGGATGCCGCGGCGACAGGTGTTGCCGACATCGGCCGGACCCGATTTCAGCCAGGCCGCAAAGCCGCAGCACAGATCCCGGGCGTCAAAGCCCTGCCGCGCGATCAGCGAGCGCCCCAGCACCAGCGCCATCTGCGTGTCATCGGTCACCGCGCCGGGCTTCAGCTTCAGCCAGCCGCCGCCGATGATTTCCCGGTGCTGGCCGTGCCGCGCGGCGATCTCGCGCGGGGTCAGGAATTCGACCGTCGCCCCCAGCGCATCGCCCAAGGCAAAGCCGAGAAAGGCCGCCATCGCCCGATCCTGCACATCGCCCATCGCGCATCCCCCTAGATATCCTCGATACTGACCCGAAACGCGCCGCCAAGCACCAGAAATTCACGCTCGCCCCGCAACAGATGCGAGGGCAGCAGGCCGGGAAAGAACAGCACCTTGGCCAGCGGCACCCGCGTCGTGATGATCCGGTCGCCAAAACAATCCGCCACCTCGCGGTCGGACGAAAACGAGACAAGGTTGTTGAGCCGGATCACCGCCGCGCGCTTGTCGGGCTGTTCCAGGATGCCGTGCCGGTCCACCGCATTGATGCCGCGGTAAAGCGTGACATGGCTTTGCCCCGGATAGGCGAAGCGGGCAATCGCCCATTGGCAGAATTCGAACAGCAGATCGAGCTGCACCAGGATCGCATTGTCATGAAAGCGGCTTTGCATCCGTTCCGCGACATAGGTCTGCCAGACCGGGCCGTCGATGTCGGCGATGATCTCCTTGTGGAAACTGGGCAGGATGCCGAAGCGGCTTTCGACCCAGCCTTTCAGCACCGCGCCCTCGGGGCCGTTGCTGTCGAAGCCCCAGCCCTGCACCAGCCGCAGAAAGGACGAGCGATAGCGCTTGCGGCTGCCCGGCGCGGCCTCGCGCTGCTCGGGGTCGATGCCGAACATCGCGACCATATAGGCCAGAAAGGCCTCGCCCGCCTCGGCCAGGGTCTCGGCCTGATCCAGCATGGCGAAGAGCGCCGGGTTCATTTCCCGCACCCCCCAGATGTGCAGCGGGATCGGCGCCGCGTTGAAGGCGGGGCTGGCCATGAAAGCCGAGGGCCGCCCGACAAGATTGGTCGAATGGCTGCTGCCGTGTCCGTTCTGCGCAAGGGTGTCATCCATCCCGGGATGATGCGGCCTCGCCCCGGGTCTGGGAAGGGTGCGTTTGCGCGCAGGCGCGGGCTGGCCCGTTTCCTGCCCGGCTCAGAGCGGGCCCGGCTCGCTGCGCAACAGCCGCAACATCGCCTCGCGCCGGGATTCGAGCAGCGCATGGGTCTGCTCGGCCGGGGCGCCAAGGCGGCGCAGCGTGACGCCCGCCAGATCCAGCCCGGTCTCGAAGGCTTCGGGGATCACCTGCACCGCGCCCATCGAAAACAGCCGCACCGCATGTTCCGCATCGCGGGCGCGGGCGATCACCGGCAGATCGGGACGCAGCCGGTGCAGCATCGTCACCACCTGTTCGGTGATCGCCGCGTCATGCAGCGTGACAACGACGATCGGCGCGGTCTCGATGCCGCATTTGCGCAGGATGCCGGGGCGCTGGGCATCGCCGAAGATGATGTCGCGCCCCTCGGCCCGGCCGCGCGCCACCAGCTCGGCATCGCGGTCGATCACCAGACAGTTGTAGCCCTCGCCCGCCAGCACGTCGCAGACAAGCTTGCCGACCCGGCCGCCGCCGATCACCAGCGGACGGCTGGCGACGGTTTCGGCCGTCTCGGCGGGCAGGTCGGTCAGCGCGGTCGCCCGGGTGCTGCGCTGGCCAAGGCTGCGGCCCATCCGCGCCAGGATCGGGGTGGCCAGCATCGTGCCCGACGCCACGAGCAACATGAACTGTTCCACCTCGGGCGTCGTCAGCCCCGAGGAACTGGCCAGGCTGAGCACGAGAAAGGCGAATTCGCCCCCCCCCGCCAGCAGCAGGCTGGCCTCGAGCGCGACCGGCCAGGCCAGACCGAACAGCCGCGCCAGCAGCGCGATCACCGCCGCCTTGAGCCCGGTCATGCCGATCACCGACATCGCCAGCATGATCGGATGCTGCGCCACCGCCGCAGGGTCGATCCGCATCCCCACCGAGATGAAGAAGAGGCCAAGCAGCAGGCCCTTGAACGGTTCGATATCGACCTCGACCTGACGGCGGAATTCGGTCTCGGCCAGCAAAAGCCCGGCAAGGAAGGCGCCCAGCGCCATCGAGAGGCCCGCGAACCGGGTGAAGAGCGAGGTGCCGACGACGACGAAAAGGATCGCCGCCATGAACAATTCGCGGTTGTGCGTGCGTGCGACCGAACGGAACAGCCGCCGCAGGATCACCCGGCCGATGCCGACGATCAGGCTGACCGCCGCGATCGCCTGCAAAACCGCGATGCCCAGGCCCGAAAGCACCGTCTGCAGGGTGATCGTCTCGGTCCCGCCCTTTCCGGCCTCGCCGAAGACGACGATCAGGAACAGGATCGGCACCACCGCCAGATCCTGCGCCAGCAGCACGCCAAAGATGTTGCGCCCCGCGACCGAGGTCAGCCGGTGCTGTTCGGCCAAGAGCTGCACCACGATCGCGGTCGAGGACAGTGCCAGACAGGCGCCGATCACCAGGCTGGCGTCGATCGGGTTGCCGAAGGAAAAGGCCGTCACGGCGATCGCCGCCGTGGTCAGCGCCACCTGCGCCATGCCCAGCCCGAAGACCGAGCGGCGCATCGTCCAGAGCCGGTCGAGCGAGAGTTCAAGCCCGATGGTGAACAAAAGGAAGGCCACGCCCAGTTCGGCCAGCTGATCGACCGCCTCCTGCGAGCGGATGGTGATCCAGCCCAGCGGCGGGAAGGCTTCGGCAAACCGGCCGATGGCGTTCGGACCCAGCAACAGGCCGGCGACCAGAAAGCCGACCACCGGGCTGACGCGGAACCGGGTCATCAGCGGAATGATGACCCCGGCCGTGCCGAGAAACACGAGCGCCTCGCGGTAGAGGCCGATTTCGGATGCAATGGACATGGGATGTTCAACCACGCCCGCGCCGCGGACGCCAGAGGCGACGTGAAACCTGCGGCAGAGCGTCCGACCGGACACAGCCGCTGCGGGCGAGGGGCCGTCCGGTCAGGGCGCGGCTTTGCGGGCGCAGGCGGGCGCGGATTCAGCCGGGCGCGGGTGCAGCCGGGCGCGGGATCAGGCGGCGGCGCTGTCTTGCGCGTCGGGCGGCGCGCTGCCGATGCGGAACTGGCTGACCAGTTCTTCAAGGCCGCGGGTCTGACCGCTCAGCGTCATGCAGGCGGCGGCAGTTTCCTCGTAGGCGGCGGCATTGTGTTGCTGCGTCCGGTCCAGCTGGTTCATCGCGGAGTTGATCTCGCCGATGCCCGAGGCCTGTTCATGCGCCGAAGCCGCGATCTCGCCGACATGGCTGGAAATCGTCTCGATCGCCTCGACGATGACCCGCAACGCCTCGCCGGCGCGTCCGACAAGGGCGACCCCGGTCGTCACCTGATCGCCCGAGCTGGAGATCAGCGCGCCGATTTCCCGCGCCGCTTCCGAGGCGCGTTGCGCCAGTGCCCGCACCTCCGAGGCGACGACGGCGAAGCCGCGGCCCGCCTCGCCCGCCCGGGCGGCCTCGACACCGGCATTCAGCGCCAAGAGGTTGGTCTGGAAGGCGATGTCGTCGATCACGGTGATGATCCGCGAGATCTGTTCCGACGAGGTCTGGATCGCGCCCATGGCGGTCACGGTTTCCTCGACCACCTCGGTCGTGGTCCGCGCCTTTTCCGTGGCGCCGCGCACGATGGTGTCGACTTGCCGCGCGCTTTGCGCCGCCGATTGCACCGAGGCGGTCAGCTCGTTCAGCGCCGCCGCGGTTTCTTCCAGCGTCGCCGCCGCGGTCTCGGCCTGCCGCGACAGATCGGTGGTCGCGCCGGTGATCTCGGCGACGCCGCCGGTGATCGAGCGCGTCGCGGCATCGATCGATCCCATCACGTCCGACAGCCGCGCCACGGTCTCGTTGAAATCGATGCGCAGCTGTTCGTAGGCGGGCGGGAAACGGGTCGAGATCGCCACCGACAGATCGCCCCGCGCCAGTTCGCGCAGGCCCGAGGCCAGGCTGTCCACCACCTGGGATTGTTCGCGGGCATGGGCTTCGCGCTGCGCTTCCTCGGCGCGGCGGGCCTCTTCGAGCGCGGCGGCCTCGCGGCGGTCGCGCTCGATCTCGGCCAGACGGCTCGCCTCGCGTTCGTCGCGCATCCGCGCCGCTTCGGCCTCGCGCTGCAGGCGCTGCGTCTCGGCTTCGGTGCGCAGCCGGTCCTGCTCGGCCTCGAGTTGCTTGCGGTCGGCCAGGACATGGCGCAGCGTTTCCACCGAGGCAGCCATCGCGCCGATCTCGTCGCGCCGTTCGGCCCCCGCGACCGGGGTGTCATAGACCCCTGCCGCCAGCCCGTTCACCGCCGCCAGCATGCGCGCCAGCGGCCGCTGCACCAGCGCCGAGGCCGCCAGATAGATCACCCCCAGCGTCATCACCAAAATCGCCAGCCCGCCCAGCGTGGTGGAGAGCACCTCGTGGTGAACCGGGGTGGTGAAGACCGCCCCCGGAACGTCCAGAATCGTCGCCCAGGTGACGTTCATCCCCTTGGCGGTGAAAGGATAAACCAGCCGCCGCGCGCCATCGGCAAAGCCCTCGATCACCCGCGGCTTGCCATCGGCCAGCGCGGCCTTGACCAGATCGGCCCCGATCCCCGCATAGGGTTTGGTGAACAGCGCCGGGTCGGGGTTGGCGATCCATTTGCCCGCCGCATCGACCAGCATCATGCGCCCGCCCTCGAAGGTCTCCATCTCCCCCATCATCTTCGACATTTCTGCCAGGGTGATGTCGACGCCGATCAGCCCGACCATCTGGCCGTCGATCTGCATCGGCACCGAGATCGAGGTGACAACATAGCCCTGCTGGGTCAGATAAGGCTCTGTCGTCAGGCTCTTGCCGGTTTTCGTCGGCACGTCGAACCACATTTCCTTCGGGTCGATCGGGAAGGTCTGGAAGGTCAGCCCGCCCTTGCCGTCCTTGGTCCAGTAGGGCGAGAAGTCGCCAGCGGCGTTGCGCCCCTCGGTGCCGGTCAGGAAGCGGTCGGTCGGCCCGCCGGGGATCGCCGACATCCAGGAGGAAAACAGGTTGTCGTAGCGCATCGGGACCTGTTTCAGCATCGCGATGATCTCGGGCGTCTCGGCTTTGCCATGGCGCATGTAGCCGGTGATCATGCCGTTGAGGGCTTCGGCGGTGGCGACCGCCTCGGTCATCTGCCGGGCCACTTCGCCGGCGGCGAATCTGGCCTTGCCGGTTGCCGTCTCCATCACCTGCGCCTCGACCCGGGCCGAGGTTTTCCAGCCGCTGTAGGCCGTATAGCCCATAACGATCAGAGAAATCGCCAGGCCCGCCGCCAGGCCAAGCTTGCCCGAGACGGATTTCAACGGGTGTTTCATCGGTTCCAGTTCCCTTCCAACTTGCCGTGACCCTAGGGCAGAAGCGGAAACATACCGTAAACGTCGCTCCGAAATCGGGCCCAAGCTCTTGGGCGTGCGGCAATATGTCGGCCCTGCGACAGCGGCTTCGCTGGGAAGTCGGGCCTTGGGACGGTATCTTGCCGCCGATCGCAGGCGGGGGGCGGCCCCGGTCTGCCCCCTCCGGGGCCGGGGTCCGGCTCCGGCCTGAAATGAAAGGAACGACCATGGCCGATCTCGACGACATCAAGGAAGGCAAGGATTTCGGGCTCGACCGACCGGCCGATCTGCAGGGCTTCTTCCTCAAGGGCGCGGCCCATTACGACTGGGGGATGAAGAACCGGCTGTCGCGGATCTTCAACCCGAAGACCGGCCGCACGGTGATGCTGGCCTTCGACCACGGCTATTTCCAGGGTCCGGCGACGGGGCTTGAGCGGATGGATCTGAACATCCTGCCGCTTGCCGATCATGCCGATGTGCTGATGTGCACCCGCGGCGCGCTGCGCTCGACCGTGCCGCCGACCAATACCAAGCCCGTTGCGCTGCGTTGCTCGGGTGGCAATTCGATCCTGACGGAACTGTCGAACGAAACCGTCGCGGTCGAGATCGAGGATGCGATCCGTCTGGGCGTCTGCGCGATGGCGGCGCAGGTCTATATCGGCTCGGAATACGAGCACAAATCGATCACCAACGTCTTGAAGCTGATCGACACCGGCACCCGCTACGGCATCCCGACGCTGGCCGTGACCGGGGTCGGCAAGGACATGGCGCGCGACGCCCGCTACTTCGGTCTGGCGACGCGGATCGCCGCGGAACTGGGCGCGCATTACGTCAAGACCTACTTCGTCGAAGAGGGCTTCGAGAAGGTCGCGGCGGGCTGCCCGGTGCCGCTGGTGATCGCGGGCGGAAAGAAACTGCCCGAACTCGAAGCGCTCGACATGGCTTGGAAGGCCATCGATCAGGGCGCGGCAGGCGTCGACATGGGCCGCAACATCTTCCAGTCGGAAGCGCCGGTGGCGATGATTCAGGCGGTGGCGAAGGTCGTGCACGAGAACTTCACCGCCAAGGAAGCCTATCAGTTCTTCCTGGATCTCAAGGGCTGATCCCGCACGGAAATTCCCGAAAGCCCCGGGCGCAGCACCGGGGCTTTTTCACACCTGCTGGCGGGGCTCAAAGCGGGCCTCGGCGGCGAAACCGCGGCTCTGACCGGGCAGGGGCGAGGTCAGGCGCAGCTCGCCCCCGGCGCGGGCCAGGATCGTCTGCACGATCGCCAGCCCCAGCCCGGCGCCGCCGCGCACCGCCCCCGGCGCCCGTTCGAACCGCGCCCCGATCCGCGCCAGAATCTCGGGCGCCAGCGGGTCACAGTCGTTCTCGACCCGCAGTCGACCGGGTTCCAGCCAAAGCCGCACCTCGGCGCCGTGCCGCAGTGCGTTCGACACCAGATTGCGCACCAGAATGCCGAACAGATCGGGGTCGAGATCGGACAGAACCGGCGCTTCGGGCAGATCGAACGTGACCTTGGCCCCGCCCGCCAGCCGCATCGCATCCTCGACCACGATCCGCACCACCGGGCGCAGATCCTGCACCGCCTCGCGCCGCAGCCGTCCGCCCTCGGCGCGGGCGAGGCTCATCAGCCCCTCGGACAGCCGGGTCAGCCGCTTCAGCACGGTTTCAATGTCGGTGGCGCGCGCGATCACCGCCGGATCGGTGGTTTCGGCGCGCAGCCGTTGCGCCTGCGCGATCGCCCCGGCCAGAGGCGTGCGCAACTCATGCGCGGCATTGGCGGCGAAACTGCGCTCGGCCTGAAAGGCCGCGTCAAGCCGGGTCAGCAGCGCGTTCAGCGTCTGGGCCAGCGGCTGCACCTCGGCGGGCAGGTCGGTCGCGTCCACCGGCGTCAGATCGGCCGCCCCGCGCCGCGCCAGCCGCAGCCGGAACTGCCGCAGCGGCGCAAAGCCGTAGCGGATCAGCCCGGCAATCCCGGCCAGCGTCAAGGGCAGCACCAGCGCGATCGGCGCCAGTAGCCCCATCCGCACCTCGAAGGCCATGCGTTTCCTGTGCACCATCGGCTCTGCCACCGAGATCCGCACCGTGCCCTGCAACGCCGCGTCATTGTAAAGCCGCAGCGCCTGCGTGGTGCGAAAGCCGATCCCGTCCCAGGCCGGAAACTGCCCCGGATCGGCCCCATGCGAGATCATCAGGATCGAGCCCTTGTCGTCGCGCACGATGTAGCTGAAGCTGTCGTCATGCGGCCGCACCGCGGGCACGGTCTGCGTGCCCGTGACCAGATCGCCGCGGCTCAGGATGTCCGAGACGACCAGCGGCAACACCCGATGCGCGGTTTCCTGGAGCGAGGCATCGAACATCGCATCCATCTGCAGCCGCTGCCGCCAGGCGGTGACACTGGCCGCCGCGATCCAAAGGACGGTCACAAGCAGCCCCACCGCGATGGCCAGACGCGATTGCAGCGAGGCCCGCCTCATGCGCGCACCAGCCGGTAGCCAAGGCCGCGTTCGGTCTCGATCACGCTGGCGCCCAGCTTCTTGCGCAGCCGCGAGACATGCACCTCAAGCGTGTTCGAGCCGATCTCGTCATCGAAAGAATACAGCCGGTCTTCCAGATCGCGTTTGGGAAAGATCTGCCCGGGGCGGGACAGAAGCAGCTCGAACAGCGCCCATTCCCGCGCCGTCAGCGCGACCGCCTTGCCCGCCCGGCGCAGCTCGCGCGCGGCAAGGTCGATCGTCAGCTCGCCAAGGCAGAGGACCGGGTTCGGATTGCCCGCATAGCGCCGCGCCACCGATCCGATCCGCGCCGTCAGCTCTGCCAGATCGAAGGGCTTGACCAGATAATCATCGGCCCCGGCATTCAGCCCGTCGATCCGGTCCGAGACCTGATCCAGCGCGGTCAGAATGATCACCGGCGTCGTACCCCCCTGCGCGCGCAGGGTTTTCAGAAACGGGATGCCGCGGCCGTCGGGCAGCATCAGATCAAGCAAGATCAGATCGAAAGCCGCCACCGCCAGCGCGTCCGCGGCCTGATCGAGCCGCATCACCCAATCGACCGAATGGCCGTCGGCCGCCACCTGATCGCGCACCGCGGCCCCCAGAACGGCGTCGTCTTCCACGATCAGGATACGCATGCGGGGGCTCCTTGTTCACCCTTGCTCTATCCTGTGCGAAGCTGACGGGAACCTGAAGCAGGTTTTTCGAACGCTTCAGCTTGTCGTCAGTTTCGGAGGTCAGAAGGGCCTCATCCTGATTGGAGGACCCCATGACCGCTTCCAGCTTCCTGCCCGTCCTTGCCGCTCTGGCGGTGCTGGCGCAGGCCCCCGCCGCCGCCGCGCATGACAATGACTGCACCGTGCCGATGGCCGACTGGCAACCGCGCGAAGCCGTGCAGGCGCTGGTGGAACAGCAGGGCCTGACGGTGCGGCGCATCAAGATCGACGACGGCTGTTACGAAGTCGATGCGCTGGACGCGGCCGGGGCCCGGGTGCGGATGCGGCTGGATCCGGGGTCGCTGGTGATCCTGCGCCGCGGCGGCGGCGACGATCACCACCGCCGCGGCGACGACCACGACGATGAGGATCGTTCTTCCCATCACGACGACTGATCCGGGTTCGCCCGGCAGGGCGGCGGTTTTTCCTTGGTCGGAGCCGCCGCCCACCCTTCCCGAAAGCGCCTCCTCCCCGGACCCAAACTCCGGGCCGGGTGCCCTCATGTCTGATGCAACCAAAGGAAATCGCAGATGAAATCCTCTCTTCCCCTGATCGCCCTTGCGGTGCTTCTGTCTTCGACCGTGGTCGGCGCGCTTTCGGCCGCGCCGATCGACGCGCCGCTTTTCGCGGGCACCGTCCCGGCCGATGCGGCGCAGAAGGCCCCCGCGCAGCCGGTGCAGCTGGCCGACAATGACCACGATGACGACGACGACGGCTTCTTCGGCTGGTTCGGCGGTCACGGCCACCACGGTCATCACGACGATGACGATGACGACGACGATCATGGCGGCCGCAACTGCCCGCCCGGCGCGACCGGCTGCGGCGCCGCCCCGGCAGCGGCGGGCACCGTCGCCCCGCCCGCGAACGGCCTTTTCGCGCCGGGCTCGAAACCGCAAGTGCAAACGAACTGAGGAGCCAGAGATGAAACCGCTTCACACCGCGCTGGCCTTCTCGACCGCGCTCGTTCCGGGGATGGCCCTGGCCACCCCGGTCACCTTCACCACGCAGATGAGCAGTTACGGCGGCGATGGCGCCTATCTCGCCTATTACGTCACCGATGCGACCGGCGGCTATGTCGGTTCGCTCTGGATGGCGGGCGGCAAGGCGAAATATTACAGCCACCTCGGCGGCTGGTATGCCGCGACCGGCGGCAACACCGCGCAGGTCGATGGCATCACCGGGGCCTCGGTGGGGGCGGGTCGCGAACTGACGATCACCCTCGATCTGGCCGACACGCTGTTTGATCAGGGCTATGTCCTGCATGTGGACAGCTCGGTCGAGAAGATGTCGGACATGCGCGACGATGTCACCATCCCGCTGACCTCGGACAATCTGGGCAAGCCGGTGGCGGGGAAATACTTCGTCCAGAGCCTGACCGTTTCCAAGTAAACCCCTGAAAAGGAGGCATTCCCGTGCTGCGACATCTGCACCGTTGGCCCGGCCTTCTGGCGGCGCTTCTCGTTCTTGTGCTGGCGCTTTCCGGCGCGGCGCTTTCGCTTTACCCGGCGTTGGAACGGCTGGCGGTTCCGCAGGCCGAAAGCACGCTGACGGTCGCCGATCTGGCGGCACGGGTGGCCGCGGCCCATCCCGGTCTGGAACAGATCCGCCGCGCGCCTTCGGGGCGCGTGGTGGCCTGGTGGTTCGAGGGCGGCAGGCCCGGCGCGGCGGTGATCGACCCCGCGACCGGCGCCGATCTTGGCAGCCCCGATCCGCTGCCGGGTTCGCGCTTCCTGACCGACCTGCACCGTGAATTGTTCGCCGATGACACCGGGCGGCTGGTCGCGGCGGCGGGGGCGGCGCTGATGCTGGTGCTGGCGATCTCTGGCCTCTGGCTCGTGGCGCGGCGGATGGGCGGCTGGAGCCGCTGGTTTGGCCGCACCCGCGGCCCCTTTGCCGGGCGGCTGCATGTGGAACTGGCGCGTTTCGCCGTCGGCGTGCTGATCCTGTCCTCGGTCACCGCGCTCTGGATGACCGCCTCGATGTTCTCGCTTTTGCCCGATACCGCGGCGGAACCGGCGCCTGCTCTGGCGACGGCGAACCTGCCGCGGCTGGCCTATGACCAGATCCCGGCGCTGGCGAATACCCCTGCCGAGGCGCTCAAGGAACTGTCGCTGCCCTCACCCGACGATCCGACCGACACGTTCAAGCTGACGACCGAGGGCGGCGTGGCGCTGATCGATCCGGGGACCGGGGTCATGCTGTCCTCGGCCACCCCCGGGTTTTTCGAAAAAGCCACGGAAATCATGATCCTGCTGCATACGGGGCAGGGGGCCTCGGTGCTGGGTCTGCTTCTGGGGCTGATGTCGCTTTCGGTGCCCGCGCTGGCCCTGACCGGGGCGCAACACTGGCTGGCCGGTCTGCGTTCGAGCCGTCGCATCCACCGCAATGCCCGTGCCGATGCCGCGCAAACCGTGGTGCTTGTGGCCTCGGAGGGCGGCACGACCTGGGGCTTTGCCCGCAGCCTGCATCAGGGGCTGGTGGCCGAGGGGCAGCGCGTTCACACCGCGCCGCTCGCCGGTTTCGACCCCGCCCGCTACCCCCAGGCCCGCCGCTTCCTGATCCTGGCCGCCACCTATGGCGAGGGCGAGGCGCCGACCGCCGCCAAGGGCGTGCTGGACCGCATCGCGGCGCTGACATCCGCCCCGACCGCGCCGCTGGCAATCCTTGGCTTTGGCGACCGCTCCTTCCCGCAGTTCTGCGCCTTTGCCGAAAGCCTGCGCGACGTGGCGGCGCGGATCGGCTGGGCGGAACTGCTGCCGATGGCCACCGTCGACCGGCAATCGGCGCAGGATTTCGCCCGCTGGAGCCGCGATCTGGGCGCCGTCCTGGCGCTGCCGCTTGATCTGACGCATCTGCCCGAGCGGCCGAAGACCAGCCCCCTCACCCTGATCTCGCGGCGCGACTATGGCGCCGAGGTGCAGGCTCCGACCGCGATCCTGCGCTTTGCCCTGCCGCAAGCGACGCTTTGGCAACGGCTGACCGGGCAGGGGCTTGCGACCTTCGAAGCGGGCGATCTGATCGGCATCCTGCCCCGGGGCTCGGACCTGCCGCGGTTCTATTCGCTCGCTTCGGCGGCGCGGGACGGGTTTTTGGAAATCTGCGTGCGTCGGCATCCGGGCGGGCTCTGTTCGGGCCAGCTGACTGATCTGGCCCCCGGCCAGACGATCGCGAGTTTCGTGCGCCGCAACCCCGCCTTCCGGCCGCAAAAGGGCCGCAAGCCGGTCATTCTGATCGGCGCGGGCACCGGCGTCGGGCCGCTGGCGGGCTTCCTGCGCGCCAACCGGCGGCACCGGCCGATGCATCTTTATTTCGGCGCCCGCGCGCCGCAAAGCGACCTGCTTTATGATGCCGAACTGCGCGACTGGCAGGCTGCGGGGCAGCTGACGCGCCTGACGACCGCCTTTTCCCGCCACGGGCCGAAGACCTATGTGCAGGATGCGCTGCGCGCCGACGCGCCCGAGCTGGCGCGGCTGATCGGCGCGGGGGCGCAGATCATGGTCTGCGGCGGGCGCGACATGGCCGGGGCGGTGCGCGCGGCGCTGACCGAGATCCTTTCCACCATCGGGCAGACGCCCGCCACCTTGAAAGCCGAGGGACGCTATGCCGAAGATGTCTACTGAGACCACGCGCCGCGCGCTGAACGGGGCGACGATGGGGACGCGCTGGGCGCTGACGCTGCACGCGGCCGAGGGGCTCGACACCGCCCCCCTGCGCGCCGCCTGTCAGGCCGAGGTGGACCGGATCGACGCGCAGATGTCGACCTGGAAGCCGCAAAGCGACCTGATGCGGTTCAATGCGGCGCCGCTCGGGGTCTGGCACGACCTGCCGCCCGACCTGATGGCGGTGCTGGAAGAAGCGCTGGTCATCGGTCGCGCAAGCGGCGGCGCCTTCGAGATCGCGATGGGCGATGCCGTCCGCGCCTGGGGCTTCGGCCCGGTGCCCGCCGACGAGGCCGCGATCCGCGCCGCGATGGCCCGGGAACGCCGCCCCAGCTTCGAGGTGCTGGAACTGGATCCGGCGCAGGGCCGCGCCCGCAAACACGCCGAGATGAGCCTTGATCTGTGCGGCATCGCCAAGGGTTACGGCGTTGACCGGCTGATCGCGGCGGCCCGCGCGGCGGGGATCGACTGCGCGCTGGCCGCGATCGACGGCGAGCTGCGCGCGATCGGAAAACCTCCGGGGGATCGCGGCTGGGCCGTGGCGCTGGAACGGCCCGACTTCGGCCATCGCGCCATCCATGCGATGTTCGAACTGACCGACATCGCCATCGCCACCTCGGGCGATTACCGGCATTGGGTCCGCGTCGGCGACCGCCATCTGGCGCATACGATGGACCCGGCGCGGGGTGCGCCGTTGCTCGGCGGTCCGGTCTCGGCCACGGTGCTGGCCGACAGCTGCATCCGCGCCGATGCGCTGGCCAGTGCCTGCATGGTGCTGGGGGCGAGCCGGGGCAAGGCGCTGGCGGCGCGGTTGGGCGCCGAGCTGATCTGCCTGACCGAGGCCGACCGCAGCGCCCCGCTGCCCCGGGCCTGCTGACCCGCCGCGGACATGTCTGGGTTGAGTGATTGCACTCGCCCGTTGCACGAAACCATGCTACGGTCTTGCACAAAAGGGAGAACCCGGAGACAAGATTGGCCGCTCGCAACCCCCGTTTCGATCCGGCATCCGGCGCTCTGGCGCCCGCTTGTGTCGGAGAGTTGTCCTGGCGCCTGCGGACCGGCGCCGCCGGACCGCGGATCGTTCTGGGGCGCGGCGCGGGGGCTCTTGCCCTGGATCTGGCCGAATTCTCGCAGCTTTTCCACCCCGACGACCGGGCCGACCTGGACCGGTTCCTGAGCTTTGTCCCCGATCCGGCGCGGCTTGGACTGGAGCGGCCCGAGACCTCCTCGGCGCGGGGGATCTTGTTGCGCCTGCGCTGGGGCCCCGGCGGCGCGGATTTCATCCTGACCTGTCTTGAACCGGCCGAGACCGCGGCCGCGGCGTCGCCGCAGGTTGCGGCCTCGGGCCGGCTGTTTCGCCTGGATGCCGCGCTGCAGCTGGCGCGCAACACGCTGGAAAGCGCCGGAATCACCCCCACTTCGTCCTGGAATGTCGATCTGCGCAGCGGGGCGCTGCATGTTTCGCCCTCGTGGAAGGACCGGCTGGGCTACGGCCCGGACGATCTGGAGCCCTTCAGCCATGACGACTGGGCGCGGATGAGCCATCCCGAGGATGTCGCGAGCTTCGATTCCCCCGAGATGCGCGCCCGCCTGATCCGGGGCGATCTGATGCAATATCTGTCGCGCTCGCGGCATCGGCTGGGGCATTGGGTCACCTTCCTGTCCTTTTGCCGCGCCGTGCGCTGGAAACCCTCGGGCGAGATGAGCTTTCTGATGGGCTGCGATCTCGACATGACCGCGGTCTCGACGCTGGAGGGCGAGCTGGCCCGCGAACGCGACCGGCTGACCACGATCCTTGATGCGCTGCCCAGCGGCAAGATCGTGCTGGATGCGCAGGACCGGGTCGTCTTCGCCAATCCCGAGGCCTGTGCGCTGATGGGCTGCGGCGCGGGGGCGGTCTGCGGGCGTCCTTTGGCCGACCTGCTGCCGATCGAGGAGGGGCGGGCGGATCTTTCCGCGGCGATGGAGGATCCCGAGCACGGCGGGGCGGTGCTGATCCGGCTGCGTCGCGCCGGGCGGCTGCGGCTGTTGCAGGTCGATCTGGTGGTGTTGCCGGGCGATCCCGGGGGCGGGCGGCTGCTGCTGTCGCTGTCGGACATCACCACGTTGCACGAGCTTGGCCAGCAGCTGGAACAATCGATCGACAATGCCCGCTTCATCGCCACCCATGACCTGATGACCGGCCTGCCCGACCGCTATCTGATGATGCGGCGTCTGGGCGAAAGGCTGACCTGTCTGGATGCCGAGGGCGGCGGGATCGCTGTCCTGTGCATCGATTTCGACAATCACCGGCTGATCAATGACACGCTGGGCCACGAGACCGCGGATCAGCTGATCAAATCGGCGGCGAAGCGGCTGGAGCAGGGCCTGCCCGAAGGGGCGCTGCTGGCGCGCACCAACGAGGATGAATTCGTCGTGCTGCTGCCCGGGGCGGATGCGCTGGCCGCCGAATCGCGCAGCTGGGACATCGTGCGCGCCTTTGCCCGGCCGATGCGGCTGCAGCGGCGGCAGTGTTTCCTGACCGTCTCGATCGGGGTGGCGCTGCAGGCCGGACCCGGCGGCTGTGCCGAGGCGCTGTTGCGCGCCGCCGACATGGCGATGCACCAGTCGAAAGCGCGCGGCCGCAACACGGTGACGCTGTTCTCGCCCGAGATCGGGGCGCAGTTCGAACGCCGCACCGCGGTGGCGCAGGCGCTGCACCGGGCGCTGGAGGAGGGCAGTTTCGAGCTGCATCTGCAGCCGAAATTCGACGTGCGCGAAGGGATCCGGCTGATCGGCGCCGAGGCGCTCTTGCGGCTGACCGATGCCGAACTCGGGCCGATTTCGCCTGCGGAATTCATTCCGGTGGCGGAAATCGACGGTCTGGTCTCGGCGATCGATCTGGAGGTGATGCGGCTGGCCGGGACGATGATGGCCGACTGGGCGGCGCGGGGGATCCGGCTGCCGCTGGCGGTGAACATCAATGCGACCACGCTGGACGCGCCGGGCCATGCCGATCTGGCCGAGCGGCTGTTGCGTGTCGGGCTGGACCCCGAACAGGTGACGGTGGAGCTGACCGAGACCGGCCTTGCCGCGCCGGGGCTGCGGCAGCGACGCAATCTCGAACGGCTGCGCGATGCGGGCTACAAGATCGCGATCGACGATTTCGGCACCGGGCAATCGGCGCTGGGGGTGCTGCAAAGCCTGCCGGTGGCGGAAATCAAGATCGACCGGTCCTTCGTGCGCGGTCTTGAAGGGCCCGAACCCGGTCGCGCCCGGGCGCTGGTGCGGGCGATCCTGGCGATGGCGGGGGCGCTGGGCCTGCGGGCGATCGCCGAGGGGGTGGAAACCGAGGCGCAGTTCAGCATCCTGAAGGAAGAGGGCTGTCCGGCGATGCAGGGCTTCCTGTTGGGCCGGCCGCTGTGTTTGCGCAGTTTCGAGGCGCGTTATCTGGCCGAAGAGCCGCGGCCGCGCGCCATCGCCCTGGCCGGTCTCGGAGGATCTGGCGCATGACCGCACCGCCGCACAGGGTCCCCCATCCCGACACGCCCGAATCGCGGGCGCGCTGGTTGCACGACATCGGCGGTCTGTCGGTCGAGGAGATCGGCTGGAGGCTTGGCCTGCCGCCCGAACGGGTGCGGGCGCTGCTGGATCAGCGCCCGAGCGAGGCGGTGCCGCCGCCGGGCGCGGCCGAGGGGATGCGACTGGTCCGCCGTCTCGCCCGCCGTCTGCGCGACCGGTTCGGGCTGGGCACCGTCTGCCTTGCGCTGATGCCGCGCGATCAGACCGACCCGGTGCCGATGATCGCCGCCGCCGCCGCCCGCCATCTGGTGCGGGTCTTGCAGGCGCGTTCGGCCCCGGCCCTTGTCGGGTTGTCGCATGGCCGCACCATCGCCGCCATGGTGGCGCAGCTGCCCGAGCTGCGGGGGGGCAACCTGCGCTTCGTCTCGCTTCTGGGCGAGCTGACCTTTGCCCATGCCGCCTATCCGCATGTGGTGATGAGCCAGATCGCGCAGCGGCTGGGGGCGCAGGCCTTTCCGTTTCCGACGGCGCTTTATGCGGCCACGCCCGAGGAGGCGGCCGATCTGCTGCGCCAGCCGATGCTGCGCCGGGTCATCGAGATGGCGCTGCAGGCCGAGGTCTGGGTGGTGGGCATCGGCCGTGCCGCGCCGGAAAACCAGCTGCATCAGTTCGGCATGATCTGCGCCGAGGATCTGGCCGAAATCGTCGGTCAGGGCGCGGCCTGCGAGATTCTGGGCCGATTCTTCGACGAGGAGGGCCGCGAGCTGCCCGGTGCGCTGGCCGCCCGCACGCTGGCGCCCGCGGCATCCGATTTCCTGCGCCGCCGGGTGATCGGTCTGGCGGGCGGGACGGACAAGGTCGTGGCGCTGCATGCGGCGCTGACGGGCCGTCTGCTGCAGGATCTGGTGACCGACAGCCGCACGGCGGTGGCTTTGCTCGACGAAGAGGAGCAGGCGGAGTTCGCGGCGCTGCTGTGATGAAATTTTCGCGTTTGACCGCTTGACGGGGGGGGCGGGGATGCGTAGAAGCCTCCCACGCCCGCGGTTACGGCCCGGGAGAAATGCGCGGTTGTAGCTCAGTTGGTTAGAGTACCGGCCTGTCACGCCGGGGGTCGCGGGTTCGAGCCCCGTCAACCGCGCCACTTTCAAAAAGCCCTCGCTTCTGCGGGGGCTTTTGCTTTTGGTCGTCTGGTTTGGGCCTCGATCGCCGCCGCGCGCTTTCCCGCGCCCCCACCCCCGAGGGCGAGGCCATTGCCGGGGCCGCGGGGACATCTGTCCCCTGCGCCCTTCGTCAGAGACCTGCGCTTTCCCGCTTGACGCCCCCTGCCGCAGCCGGTAGTGAACCCCCATCGCGCGGTTGTAGCTCAGTTGGTTAGAGTACCGGCCTGTCACGCCGGGGGTCGCGGGTTCGAGCCCCGTCAACCGCGCCACTTTCCCCCTCCCTCTGGACGCTTCCCCGTTCGTGGCGTATCACGCGCCCAACGGAGGATGTCTGATGCGCGACGAGCTGGAAGCGAAAACCCTGATCGACACCATGGGCCGGGCCGCCCGTGCCGCGGCGGCCGAGCTGGCCTTTGCCCCGGCCGAACGCAAGCGGGCCGCGTTGCGCGCCGCCGCCGAGGCGGTCGCCGCCCGCAAGGACGAAATCCTGGCCGCCAATGCCGAAGACATGGTCTTTGGCCGTGAAAAAGGCCTGTCGCCCGCGATGATGGACCGGCTGATGCTGGACGAGGGCCGTATCCGCGGCATCGTCGCGGGGCTGCGCGCGGTGGCCGAGCAGCGCGATCCGGTGGGCGAAATCATCGCCGAATGGGACCAGCCGACGGGGCTGCACATCCAGCGCGTCCGCACGCCGCTGGGCGTCATCGGCGTGATCTACGAATCGCGGCCCAATGTGACGGCCGATGCCGGGGCGCTGTGCCTCAAGGCGGGCAATGCGGTGATCCTGCGCGGCGGCTCGGAAAGCTTCCATTCGAGCCGGGCGATCCACGCCTGCATGGTCGCGGGGCTGAAGGCCGCCAACCTGCCCGAAGCGGCGATCCAGCTGGTGCCGACCCGCGACCGGGCGGCGGTGGCCGAGATGCTGCGGGCGGTGGCCCATATCGACGTGATCGTGCCGCGCGGCGGCAAGGGGCTGGTCGGCCTTGTGCAGGCCGAGGCGCGGGTGCCGGTCTTCGCGCATCTGGAAGGCATCTGCCACATCTACGCCGATGCCGAGGCCGATCTGGAGAAAGCCCGCCGTGTGGTGGTGAACGCGAAGACCCGGCGGACGGGCATTTGCGGCGCGATGGAATGCCTGCTGATCGACCGGGCGTTTTACGCCAGACACGGCGCGGTGCTGATCGAAGACCTGCTCAAGGCGGGGGTCGAGATGCGGGTCTCGGCCGATCTGGCGCATATCCCCGGCACCAAACCCGCGGCCGAGGAGGATTTCGGCCGTGAATTCCTCGACATGATCTGCGCGGCGACGCTGGTCGACGGGGTGGACGGCGCCATCGCGCATATCCGCCGCTATGGCTCCAGCCACACCGAATCGATCCTGACGGAAAACGACGCCACCGCGGCGCGGTTCTTCGAGCGGCTCGACAGCGCCATTCTGATGCGCAACGCCTCGACGCAGTTTGCCGATGGCGGCGAATTCGGCATGGGGGCGGAAATCGGCATCGCCACCGGCAAGCTGCATGCGCGCGGCCCGGTGGGGGCCGAGCAGCTGACCTCGTTCAAATATATCGTGCGCGGCGACGGGACGATCAGGGCGTAAAGCCGGGCCGAGCGTAAAGCCGGGCCCGAGGTTCAGAACCGGATCTCGGCGCCCGTCTCGGTCACCTCCCAGACGACGCGCCGCCCCTGATGCCCGGCTTCGCGCGGCAAAAGCAGGAACTGCACCTGCGCCGGGCTGACCGTGGCAAGGCTGCCCGAAAGCCGCGCCCACAGCTCGGGATCGGGCTTCGTGCGCCTGGCCTGTGCGACAAGACGCCATTCGCCGTCTTCCTCGGAGATCACGACTTCGCCACCCCAGGGCAGCGCGGGCTCCAGGCACAAAAGCCCGAGGAAGATCAGCTTCACCACCCGGCGCGACTGGTCGCCCGCGCCAAGCCAGTGGTATTTCAGCCGCCCCCCGCGCGAGATTTCCTCAAGAACGCCAAGGATTTCCGGGGTGCCGATGCGCTGATCGACCGAGGCCTGGCCAAAGGCGATGCGGAAGAACTTGATCCGCGCATTGGCCGCCGCGACGCTTTCGGAAATCAGCTGCACTTCGGGGCTGTCGGCCAGCCCGGACATGGCCAGCAATTCCACCCCGTTGCCGATCGCCCCCAAAGGGCTGATAAGGTCGTGGCAGAGTCGCGACCCGACAAGAGCGACAAGATCGGCCTCGGAAGGCGCGGTCTCGGGCGGCGGGGCAGGGACGAAAACGTCATGGGTCATGGTGGATTTCCCTTTCGGGGGTCGCCGAAGCGAGGGCAGGATGAACGCGTTTCTGGAACCGGGGATGCTGGTGAAAAACCCCCAGGCCCCCGATTGGGGGCTGGGACAGGTACAGTCGCGCGTCGGCGACAGGGTGACGGTCAATTTCGAACATGCCGGCAAACAGGTGATCGACGGGCGACGGGTGCAGCTTGCCCTCGTTATTCCCGACCAAGGTTGATAAAAGGTTAACAGCTTTAAGAATGGTTAACAGCCCCGCGTCACGGCCCTGACCCCTTTCGCCGTGCGGGGCATGTGTCCGCGTCATTGCAGCCTTGCGCGCGGGCGCCTACACGTGAACGAAGACGGAAGGCTTTGAGCATGGCGGCAGCACCGCTTTCTTATGAAATCAGATTGGCGCGGGATGCACAGGAGATCAGGGCCTCGCAACGGTTGCGCTATGCCGTTTTCGTCGAGGAACTGGGCGGCGCCGGGCCGCTGATCGATCACGAAAACCGGCTCGAAGCCGATGAATTCGATCCGCTTTACGACCATCTCGTGCTGATCGACACGGCGCGGCCCGAAGACGATCTGGATCGGGTGGTGGCGGCGTATCGGCTGTTGCGCTCGGACCGGGCGGCCGAGATCGGGCGCTTTTACTGCGATGCGGAATATGATCTGACGCCGCTGCGCGCCTCGGGGCGGCGGCTGCTGGAGCTGGGGCGGTCCTGCGTGCATCCCGATCACCGCGGCGGCGCGGCGATGCTGATGCTGTGGAACGCGCTGGCCGATTACGTTCTGGCGCATGAGATCGAGATCCTGTTCGGCGTCGCCTCGTTTCACGGCACCGATGTCGAGGCGCTGCGACAGCCGCTCTCCTGGTTGCATCACCACCATCTTGCCCCCGAGGGGCTGCGCCCGCGCGCGACGCAGTTTCAAAGCATGGATCTGGTGGCGAAAGAGGCGCTGGACCGGCGTGCGGCGCTGGAGGCGATGCCCAATCTGATCAAGGCCTATCTGCGGCTGGGCGGTTTCGTCGGCGAGGGCGCCTTTGTCGACCGGCCCTTCAACACCACCGATGTCATGCTTTTGATGGATACCCGGGCGATGTCGGAAAAGCACCGGGAATTCTACACGCGACGGGTGGAGGGGCGAGGATGACGCGACCGATCTGGATGGGCGACGAACCGCCGCCCGAGAAGCCCCCGACGCTGGCGGGGCGGGCGCGGCTGATCCTGCGCGGCGGGCCGATGGCGGCTTTGCTGCTGCTCGGGCTGGCCCTGCATCTGACGGTGCGGCTGATCGAGCGGCCGCTGCATGGCGGGCACCGGCCCTGGACCCCCGCGATCACCACCGTCGTCTGCCGGATCTGCGTCGCGATCCTCGGGCTGCGCTATTCCGTCCGTGGCCGCCCCATGCAGCATATCGGCGCCGTCGTCGCCAACCACACCGGCTGGCTCGACATCTTCACCCTGAACGCTTGCCAGCGGCTTTATTTCGTCTCCAAGGCCGAGGTCGCGGGCTGGCCCTTCATCGGCTGGCTCGCCCGCGCCACCGGCACCGTCTTCATCCGCCGCGACCCGCGCGAGGCGAAGGCGCAGCAGGCGCTGTTCGAGGACCGCATCCGCGACGGCCACCATCTGCTGTTCTTCCCCGAGGGCACCTCGACCGACGGGCTGCAGGTGCTGCCGTTCAAGACGACGCTGTTTGCCGCCTTTTACACCCATGGGCTGGACAAGGTGATGCAGATCCAGCCGGTCACGGTGAATTACACCGCCCCCGAGGGCGAGGATCCGCGGTTTTACGGCTGGTGGCGGGACATGCCCTTTGCCGCGCATCTGGCCAAGGTGCTCTCGGTCGCCCGGCAGGGCGCCGCGGAGGTGGTGTTTCATCCGCCGCTCGATGTGTCGGATTATCCCTCGCGCAAGGATCTGGCGGCGGCCTGCGAAGCCGCGGTGCGCTCGGGGCTGGTGCAGCGGTCGCGGTAGTGGCGCAACACGGCGAGCCGGATCGCCGTGGCCAGCCCGGTGCCCGGATCGCGGGCGGCGTCGATCTCGCGCGCGGTTTCGTTGATGCCCAGACCGCGCTGCGCCGCCAGCTCCTTGAAGCCCGCCCAGAACTCGTCCTCGAGCGAAACCGAGGTGCGGTGCCTGCCAAGCGTCAGCGAATGCTTGCGCGGCGCCTCGCTCACGTTTCCGGCCCCGGATCGCGCCGATGCGCCTCAAGGGCGGCCCGGGCCTTGGCGGCCTCGGCCTCTTCCAGCTTTTTCTGCGCCTTGGTGCGGCCGAATTTGGCCGCATTGGCCTCGGCCGCGGCCTTGGCCTCGGCGCGGGCGGCTTGCTTGCGGAAACGGTTCAGATTGACGATCTCGGCCATGCCGCAGCATCGCACGCGGCCGGGTTTCGTGCAATCCGGGCCGTGATCGCCCGTTTTGCCCGCTTGCCGCCGCCACCTGCCTGCGCTTTCCTGTGCCAAAGGAGACCGCCGATGCCCCTGACCATTGCCCCCGTCACCCCCGCCGACCGTGCCGACTGGCAGGCGCTGTTCCGGGCCTATGCCGCGTTTTACCGCACCGACGCCATCGCGGCCGAGGCGCAGGTCTGGGACTGGATCCAGTCCGAAGCCGAGCCCTATTGGGCCGATATCGCCCGCGACGCAGACGGCGCCGCACTGGGTCTCGTGCAGTATTCGCTGATGCACCGCTCGCTTTCGGGCGGGATGGTGGTTTACCTCAGCGACCTGTTCACCCTGCCGCAGGCGCGGGGCAAGGGCGTCGGCCGGGCGCTGATCGACCATGTCCGGGATTTTGCACGCGCGCGCGGCTACAGCTCGGTGCGCTGGCTGACGGCGGAGACGAACACCCCGGCGCGGGCGCTTTACGACAGCTACGCCCCGGCCTCGGGTTTCATCCTTTACGCCGTCAGCCCCTGAACGGCCCGGGCGCAACATTCGACGGCCGCGGACTTGCGCGCCGGGGAGGGGCGGCCTATCTGCGAGATACACTCCTCTGACCCTTGTGATTCCCGCTCATGACGTGCCGATTTGCCATGTGCCCCGCTTTCCTGTCCGGCGGTCCCTCGGGGCGCCGCGCATGAGCCGGATGTCCGGCCCCGCCGCCCGGGCCCGCGCCCGGGCCGTCGCCGCGAAGCTGCGCGCGCGTCTGGCGCGTCAGCCGCGGCCCGAGCGGCTGTCGGATCTGCTGACGGAACTGGCCGAGGATCAGGGCCGCGAGCGGATCGCGCTTTCCGATCTGCTGGACCGGCTCAGCGTGCGCGCCTTTGGCCCGCTTCTGG
>NZ_SWJZ01000042.1 GCF_005144475.1 Rhodobacter capsulatus
TTTTATACCCCACTGGTGGGGGGGGCGGGGGGGGGTTTCACGTCGCGGGGCGCCCCCCCCCACCCCGAGGTATTTCCGGCAAGATGAAATCAGCGCGCAAGGGCGCGGGCGAGGTGGTTCGCGCGTTCGATGACGCGCGGCAGATCCAGCGTGGTGATCTGGCCGTCGCGGACGACCGGACGGCCCTCGACGAAGAGATGCTTCACCCGGGGCGGGCCGGACAGAAGCAGCGCCGCGACCGGATCCCAGGCGCCCGCGGCCTCGAGCCCCGAAACATCCCAGATCGCCAGATCGGCGCGTTTGCCGGGCTCAAGGCTGCCCAGCTCCGGGCGGCCCAGAACCTGAGCGCCCCCGAGCGTGGCGATCTCCAGCGCCTCGCGCACGGACATCGCCTCGGCGCCGTTTTGCACCCGCTGCAACAGCAGCGCCTGGCGCGCCTCGGCGATCAGATTGCCCGCGTCATTCGATGCCGATCCATCGACGCCCAACGCCACCTTCACCCCCGCATCGCGCATCGCCCGGATCGGCGCAATGCCGGAGCCAAGGCGACAATTCGAACAGGGACAATGCGCAACCCCGGTCTTCGAACGGGCAAAAAGATCAATTTCCGAACCTGAAAGCTTGACGCAATGGGCATGCCAGACATCGGCGCCGGTCCAGCCCAGATCCTCGGCATATTGGCCGGGACGGCAGCCGAACTGGTGCAAGGAATAGGCGATATCCTCGTCATTCTCGGCCAGATGGGTGTGCAGCATCACCCCCTTGTCGCGCGCCAGCGCCGCCGCGTCGCGCATCAGCTCGCGCGAGACCGAAAACGGCGAACAGGGGGCGACGCCCACCCGCAGCATCGACCCGGGGCGCGGATCGTGATGGGCGTCGATGACGCGGATGCAATCGGTCAGGATCGCCGCTTCGCGCTCGACCAGGGCGTCGGGCGGCAGCCCGCCCGCGCTTTCGCCAATCGACATCGCGCCGCGGGTCGGATGAAAGCGCAGCCCCAGCCCGGCCGCCGCCGCGATCGTGTCATCCAGCCGCGCGCCGTTCGGGTAAAGATAAAGGTGGTCCGAGGACAGCGTGCAGCCCGAAAGCGCCAGCTCCGCCAGCCCGATCTGCGCCGAGGTGAAGATCTCCTCGGGCCCCATCCGCGCCCAGATCGGGTAAAGCGTCTTCAACCAGCCGAAGAGCAGCGCATCCTGCCCGCCCGGAACGGCCCGGGTCAGCGTCTGATACAGGTGATGGTGGGTGTTGATCAGCCCGGGCGTGACGACGCAGCCCGCGGCCGACACGACCTCGCCCGTGCTGACAAGCCCCTGCCCCAGGGCGACAATCTCGCCGCCCCGCAGCAGCACATCGGCGCCGCGCAATTCCCGCCGCGCCCCGTCCATGGTGACGACGACCTCGGCCCCCCGGATCAGAATCTCCCGCATCCCAGCCTCCCGCGCAACGCAATCCCCTCGGGGAAGTCCGAAGGGGCCCGAGGGCCCCGTCGGGCGGGGGGTTCGGGGGGCGGCAGCCCCCCGCCTTCCCCCTCAGCCCTGCAAGACCGCAATCGCCGCCGCATGCACCTCGGCATTCGCCGCCGCGAGCACGCGCCCGCCGCGATACGCCGGACCGCCCGTCCAGTCGGTGACGATCCCGCCCGCCGCCTCGATCACCGCGATCGGGCCGCCGACGTCATAGGGCTGCAGCCCGGCCTCGACCACCAGATCGATCTGCCCCGCCGCGATCAGCCCATAGGCATAGCAATCCGTGCCATAGCGCGTCAGCTTCACCTGCCGCGCCAGCCGCGCAAAGGCCGCGCCCTCCTCGGGCGTGCCGACCTCGGGGAAGGTGGAATACAGGATCGCCTCGGACAAAGGCCGCGGCGCGCGCGTGCGCAGATCGGCCCGGCCCAGCGGCCCGGTCACCCGCGCCTGACCGAAGCCGCCGAGAAACCGCTCGCCGATATAGGGCTGGTCGATCAGCCCCATCAGCGGCGCCCCGGGCATGTCGTCGCCCTCCTCGGACAGCGCGATCAGCACCCCCCAGGTCGGCGTGCCCGACAGATACCCCCGCGTGCCGTCGATCGGATCCAGCACCCAGGTCAGCCCCGATGTCCCGCGCGTCACGCCGAATTCCTCGCCCCAGATCCCGTCGGCGGGCCGCCGCCACGCCAGGATCTCGCGCATCGCCTGTTCCGCGGCCCGGTCGGCCACGGTCACCGGATCGAAGCGCACGGCCTCCTTGGTTTCGGCGGCGATGCCGCCCGGGGTGCGGAAATGGACCAGCGTCGCCGCCCGCGCGGCATCGGCCAGGGCTTCGGCGGTGGCGATCAGATCGGCCTTGTCGGCCTCGCTCAGATGGGGCGGCATGGGGGGGCTCCGGAAAAAAGACGGGGAGCGTCACCGCTCCCCGTCTTTTCAACCCCGATTGTGCGGCCATATCAAGCCACGTCGGAGAGAACCTTCGCCAGTTCGAACAGACGGCGCCGCTGCGCCTCGGGGATCGCGTAGTACGAACGCACCAGGGCCAGCGCTTCCTTGTCGGAGAAAAGATCCCCTTCCAGCGCGGCCGTGTTCGGGTCTTCGCCCGACAATCCTTCGAAGAAGAACGACACCGGCACATCGAGCGCGTCGGCAATGTCCCAAAGCCGCGAGGCCGAGACACGGTTCATCCCCGTTTCGTATTTCTGAATCTGCTGGAACTTGATGCCGACCTTGTCGGCGAGTTGTTGTTGCGTAACCCCCACCAGCCAACGGCGGTGACGGATACGCTTGCCCACATGGACATCGACCGGATGCTTCATTCATTCTTCCCCGGAACTCTTCGGATGGATGAAGCTAACATAGAGCAGGGCGCCGTTTCGGTTGCAAAAACTGGAACCTATCCAAAAAGACAGGTAAAATCAGAGACTAATCGCTACGTTATGTCGCACATCCTGCAATTGTTAACCATGTTCCGTCAAGATCGGTGTTCCGGGCGGCGGCGCGCCCGCCCGCAATTCGCAAATTGCATTGCAAATTGCATTTTTTACGGCGCGAACCGCGACCTTCGCGTTCCGGTTGATTCGGCAATCAACAACCATCCCGGGACTGGCCGCCCCGTCCCGGCCGCGCTAGGCTGACCGTCCCGATCCCAGCCCAGAGACCCAGATGCGCGCCTTCCTTCACACCGATCCGACGACGCCGCCGACGCTTGCCGATCTGCCCCTGCCCGCCCCCGGCCCCGGCGAGGTGGCGGTGCGGATCGCCGCCTGCGGCCTGAATTTCGCCGACCTCCTGATGCTCGAAGGCAGCTATCAGGCCACGCCGCCACTGCCCTTCGTGCCCGGTCTCGAAGCCGCGGGCACGATCACCGCCGCGGGGCCCGGCGCAAGCCTGACGCCCGGCACCCGCGTCGCCATCCATGCCGGTCACGGCGGTCTGGCCGAGGCCGGGGTCTTTGCCGAAACCCGCTGCACCCCCCTGCCCGACAGCCTGGATTTCGAGACCGCCGCCGCCTTCCAGATCGCCTATGGCACCTCGCATCTGGCGCTGACCCTGCGCGGACGGCTGGCCCCGGGCGAGACGCTCGTGGTGCTGGGCGCGGCGGGGGGCGTGGGGCTGACCGCGGTCGAGATCGGCGCGCGGCTCGGCGCGCGGGTGATCGCTGTCGCGCGCGGGGCCGAGAAATGCGCCATAGCCGCGCAGGCGGGCGCGGCCGAGACGCTGGATGCCGAGACCCCCGACCTGAAAGCCGCGCTCAAGGCGCTTGGCGGCGCCGATGTCGTTTATGACGCGGTGGGCGGCAGCCTGGGCGAGGCCGCTTTCGCCGCGCTCAAACCGGGCGGGCGGTTTCTGGTGATCGGCTTTGCCGCGGGCAGCCCGCCCGCGCTCAAGCTCAACCATGCGCTGGTGAAGAACCTTGAAATCCACGGGCTTTACTGGGGCGGCTATCTGGATCTCGACCCGGCGGCGCTGCGCCGCTCGATGACCGAGCTTTTCGCCCTTGTCGCCGCGGGCCAGCTGCATCCGCATATCTCGGCCCGCTTCCCCCTGTCGCAGACCGCCGCGGCGCTGGAGATGTTGCGCACCCGCCGCTCCACCGGCAAGATCGTCGTCACGATGGGGTGACCGCACCCCGCCGGCGGCCGATTTTCTGCCGCCGGGTTCTTGAAACCCCCCCGGTCCTTTCCAATATCGGACCCGACGGCGCACGCTCGCGCGGGACGCCGCACAGACTGGAGACAACCACATGGCTAATTACAACACGATGCACAGCACCGCGGCTGGCCGTGCGAGTTACATCGACGAGGGTCTGCGGACCCATATGAACAAGGTCTATGGCCTGATGTCGGTGGCGATGATCGTCACCGGCGCCGTGGCCTTCGGCGTCAGCCTGAACGACCAGCTTCTCGCCGCGATCTTCGGCACGCCGCTGAAATGGGTGGTGATGTTCGCGCCGCTCGTCGTGGTCTTCGCCTTCTCGGCGCTGATCCACAAGATGCAGACCTCGACCGCGCAGATGGTCTTCTTCGGCTATTCGGCGCTGATGGGCCTGTCGCTGAGCTTCATCTTCAAGGTCTATACCGGCGTTTCGATCGCCCAGACCTTCCTGATCACCGCGATCGCCTTTGCCGCACTGTCGCTTTACGGCTACACGACGAAGCGCAACCTCTCGGCCTTCGGCTCGTTCCTGATGATGGGTCTGATCGGCCTGATCGTCGCCTCGCTGCTGAACATCTTCATCGCGTCGTCGGCGCTGCAATTCGCGATCTCGGTGATCGGCGTGCTGCTGTTTGCGGGTCTGACCGCCTATGACACGCAGAACATCAAGAACACCTATCTGCAACTGGCGCAGTCGGATGCCGATTTCCTTGGCAAGGCCGCGATCCTGGGCGCGCTGCAGCTCTACATGGACTTCCTGAACCTGTTCATGTTCCTGCTGCAGTTCCTCGGCAACCGCGAGTGATCTGAACGACCCGAACCAACCTCCGGGAAAGGCCCCGCGGTCCGCCGCGGGGTTTTTTCCGTTTTGGGCCCTGGGGTTGCGGTTCAGCCCCGCAGCGCCGCGGCGTGATGGGCAAAGTGATCGCCCAGAAAGCTGGCGATGAAGTAATAGCTGTGGTCATGGCCCGGATGACGACGCAGCGTCACCGGATGGTCAAGCCGCGCCGCCGCCTCGGCAAAGATCCAGGGTTTCAACTGGTCTTCCAGGAAGCTGTCCGCCTCGCCCTGATCGATCAGGATCGGCAGCCGCTCGGCGGCGCCCGCCAGCAGCGCCGTCGCATCCCACGCGGCCCAGGAAGCCCGGTCGGGCCCCAGATAGGCGGAAAACGCCTTTTCCCCCCAGGGCACCTGCGCGGGCGCGACGATCGGCGCAAAGGCCGAAACGGCACGGTAGCGGCCGGGATGGCGCAAAGCCGCCACCAAGGCACCATGGCCGCCCATCGAATGCCCCATGATCGACCGGCGGTCACTCGCGGCAAATTCCGCCTCGATCAGCGCGGGCAGTTCGGTCACGACATAATCGTGCATCCGGTAATGGGCCGCCCACGGCGCCTGCGTTGCGTTCAGATAAAACCCCGCCCCCTGCCCCAGATCATAGGCGGGATCATCCGCCACGCCTTCGCCGCGGGGGCTGGTGTCGGGGGCGACGACGATCACCCGATGCCGCGCCGCATAGGCCTGCGCCCCCGCCTTGGTGATGAAATTCTGCTCGGTGCAGGTCAGGCCGGACAGCCAGTAGACCACCGGCAGCCGCTCGCCCGGTTCATGCGCCGGGGTGTAAAGGCCAAAGCGCATCTCGCAGCCCAGCACCGCCGAGGTGTGTTGCCACACCTCCTGCGTGCCGCCGAAAGACCCGTGCGTTTCAAGACGGTCCATCGCGCCCTCAGAACTTGATCACGGAACGGATCGACTTGCCCTCGTGCATCAGATCGAAGGCCTCGTTGATCTGCTCGAGCCCCATCGTGTGGGTGACAAAGGGTTCCAGCTCGATTTCCCCCGCCATCGCCTGTTCCACCATGCCCGGCAGCTGCGACCGCCCCTTCACGCCGCCAAAGGCCGTGCCCATCCATTTGCGCCCGGTCACCAGCTGGAACGGCCGGGTGGAGATTTCCTGCCCCGCCCCCGCCACGCCGATGATCACCGATTGCCCCCAGCCGCGATGCGCGCATTCGAGCGCCGCCCGCATCACGTTGACATTGCCGATGCATTCAAAGCTGTGATCGACGCCCCAGCCGGTCATCTCGACGATCACCTGCTGAATCGGCTTGTCGTGATCCTTGGGGTTGACGCAATCGGTGGCGCCGAACTGCTGCGCCAGATCGAATTTCGCCGGGTTGGTGTCGATGGCGATGATCCGCCCGGCCTTCGCCTGCCGCGCGCCCTGAATGACCGCCAGCCCGATCCCGCCCAGACCAAAGACCGCGACGCTGTCGCCTTCCTGCACCTTGGCGGTGTTGTGCACCGCGCCGATGCCGGTGGTCACGCCGCAGCCCAAAAGGCAGACATGTTCATGATTGGCGTGTTCGTTGATCTTCGCCAGCGAGACCTCGGCCACCACGGTATATTCGGAAAAGGTCGAGCAGCCCATGTAGTGATAGATCGGCTGGCCGTTGTAGGAAAAGCGCGAGGTGCCGTCGGGCATCACGCCCTTGCCCTGCGTCGCCCGGACCGAGGTGCAGAGGTTGGTTTTCCCCGATTTGCAGAACAGGCATTCGCCGCATTCGGCGGTGTAAAGCGGAATGACATGATCGCCCGGGCGAACCGAGGTGACGCCGGGGCCGACCTCGACCACGACGCCCGCGCCCTCATGGCCCAGAACGACCGGGAACAGCCCTTCGGGATCGTCGCCCGACAGGGTGAAGGCGTCGGTGTGGCACACGCCGGTATCGGTGATGCGGATCAGCACTTCGCCCGCTTGCGGCGGCGCGACATCGATTTCAACGATTTCAAGAGGTTTGCCCGGCGCAAAGGCCACGGCGGCACGCGATTTCATGTCAGTCTCCCTGTTGGTTTATTTGAGATAGCTGCGCACCAGCGCCAGCAATTCCCCGGTTTTGGCTCCGCCCTCTCCCTCGGGCGGGCCGAATTCGTCGCGGATATGGGCTTCCAGCACCTCGGCCATCAGCCCGTTCACGGCGCCACGCACGGCGGCGATCTGCTGCAGGATCGGGCCGCAGTCCGACCCGCTTTCCAGCGCCCGTGACAGCGCCTCGCACTGGCCGGTGATCCGCTTCACCCGCGCCAGAATGCGCTTCTTGTCCTCGGGGTTGTTCGGCATCGGCGGTCCCTCCCCGCGGGGCATATACTGCGGGGGAGTATATCAGCCTTTCCCCGCAAGACCAGCGATTCCCGCCGCCGCGCCGGGCAGGATCAGGCTGCGTCCGGCCTCCAGCGCGACCTCGCGCGTCAATGCCTCCAGCAGGCGCGCCCCCAGCCGCGCATGCTGCCAGTGCAGCCCCACATCCAGCACCGCGCCGGGCACCAGCTCGACCAGCCGCCCCGCGGCGAGGGGCGCCGACGCCAGCGCCAGCGGATGCAGCGCCCAACCGAGACCGAGCAGGCTTGCCTCCAGAAACCCCTGCGTCGAGGGCACCCGATGCGTCGGCGCCTCGAGCGGCAGATCCAGATGCTGGCGCAGCCAACGCGCCTGCAGCCCGTCCTTGCGGTCGAATTGCAGCACCGGCGCCCGGGTCAGGGCCGCCGCCGTGACACCTTGCGGGAAATGCCGCGCCATGAAGGCGGGGCTGGCGCAGGCGACATAGCGCAGCGCGCCCAGCGGCCGGGTCCGGCAGCCGGGCACCGCCGCCGGGTCCGCCGTCACCGCCGCCAGCACCTCGCCCGAGCGCAGCCGCGCCGCGGTATGGGCCTCGTCATCCAGCAGCAGATGCACCAGCGCCCCGGTCGCTTCGGAAAACCGCGCCGCGGCGGGCAGGAACCAGCTGCCCAGCGAATCCGCATTCACCGCGATGGGCAGCGCGGGCGCCCCCTGTCCCGGCCCCGCCACCGCGGGCAGATCCGCCGCCAGCTCGCCTTCCAGCAGCCGCACCCGCTCGACATGCGCGCACAGCCGCGCCCCCGCCTCGGTCGGCACCGGCGGCTGGCTGCGCACCACCAGCGCCGCCCCCACCCGTTCCTCCAGCGCGCGGATCCGCTGCGACACCGCCGAGGGCGTGACGCCCAGCACGGCAGCCGCCCGGTCGAAGCCGCCTTCGCGGATCACCGCGGCCAGCGCCGCCAGCAAGGGATACTCGAGCATGTTAAGCCCACCTTCATCTGCTTTAGCATCCTGAATTTGACTACACCGCCAAGGCCGGGCAAGGAAGCCCGATGACCCAGATTGCCCCCCTCCTCACCGGTTTCGGCCTCTCCCTTGGCCTGATCGTCGCGATCGGCGCGCAGAATGCCTTTGTTCTGCGCCAGGGGTTGCGACGCGAACATGTGGGGCTTGTCGTCGGCTTTTGCGCGGCCTGCGACCTGGCGCTGATCGCCGCCGGGGTGGCGGGCTTGGGCGCGGTGCTGGGCACGGCGCCGCGGCTGGTCACGGTGCTGTCGCTGGGCGGGGCGGGGTTTCTGGGCTGGTATGGGATGTCGGCCCTGCGCCGGGCGCTGCGGCCCGAACGGCTTCAGGCCGAAAACGGTGGCGCGGCGTTGACGCGCATGGGGGCGCTGGCGCGGGTCGCGGGGTTCACCCTGCTGAACCCGCATGTCTATCTGGATACGGTGCTGCTGGTGGGCTCGGTCGGTGCGGCGCAACCGGCGGCGGCGCATCTGCCCTTTGTGCTGGGCGCGGGGCTGGCCAGCACGGTCTGGTTCGTGTCGCTGGGCTTCGGCGCCCGGTTTCTGGCGCCGCTCTTTGCCCGGCCGCTGGCCTGGCGGGTGCTGGATCTGCTGATCGGCGCGATGATGCTGACGCTGGCGGCGGGGCTTTTGCGCCAGGTCTGGATCACCACCGGCTGAGCGGGCGAAAAGCAAACCCGCCCCTTGCGGGACGGGCACCCTCCGGCCGCGGCGGCTCAGATCAGATCGTAAAGCAGATAGGCATCCAAGATCTCTCCCAGCGCGATGACGGTCACGCCGACCAGCGTCACCGCATCATGGCTGACGCCCTCGGCATCGGTGACGACGATGATCGTATTCTTCCCCTCATTACGCAGCGACAGGCTCAGCGCATCGTCGACGCCGCCATCCGACAGGTCGAACTGAAAGGAATCGGTCCCGACCAGGAAATCGGTCACCGTCACCGCGGCGCTGGTCGCCAGCGCGGTGTCGCCCGCCGCCCCGATCACGATCACATCTTCCCCCGCGCCGGTGACAATCGTATCCGCGCCCGAGGCGAAGATCGTGTCATCGCCTTCGCCCGCATCGATCCGCGCCGCATCATCGGCCACCAGAAGCCCCGAGGCGTCTTGTACCCAGGTATCGCGGATCACGTCATTGCCGCTGCCGCCGTAAAGCGAATCCGCGCCATTGCCGCCCACCAGCGTATCGTTGCCCGCATCGCCGCAGAGCAGGTCGGCATCCGCATCGGTGCCTTCATCGCTCAGCAGGTCGTTGCCCTCGCCGCCCCGGGACCGGTCGTTGCCCGCCCCTCCGGTCAGGCTGTCGGCGCCATCCCCCCCGAGCAGAAGATCGTTGCCCTCGCCGCCCAGCAGCACGTCACGGCCATCGCCCCCCGTCAACTGGTCCGCCTGCGCCCCGCCCTCCAGCGTGTCATTGCCGAAATCGCCGAACAGCCGGTCGGCGCCGCAGCCGCCATGCAGCATGTCGTTGCCCGTGCCGCCCGCCAGATTGTCGGCCCCGAGATCGCCCCAAAGCACATCCGCCCCGGTGTCGCCAAACAGCACGTCATCGCCATCGCCGCCGCGCAGCAGATCGTTGCCGGCCCCGGCAAAGATCGTATCCGCCCCGGCCCGGCCATAGATATGCTCGCCCAGCTCGCCCCCGAAGATCCGGTCCGCCGCGGCGGTGCCCCATTTCGGCGCAACCGCGGCGGCAAGCGCCGATTGCGCCACCGTCTGGATCGCGTCCATCCGCGCCTGAAAGGCTTCGGTCCCCGCAAGCTTCATCGGCAAAAGAAAGGAATTACGCATGACAACCCCGGATATGTTTAACAATCATTAACTTTGTAACACGGGACGGCAGGGGGCGGAAACAAAAAGGCGGCCCCGGATCGGGGCCGCCTGGAAACGGATTGTTTCGAAACGATCAGCGTTTCGAGAACTGGAACGACCGACGGGCCTTGGCCTTGCCGTATTTCTTCCGTTCGACGACGCGCGAGTCGCGGGTCAGGAAGCCCGCGGCTTTCAGCGCGGCGCGCAGCGACGGCTCGTGCAGTTGCAGCGCCTTCGAGATGCCGTGCTTGACCGCACCGGCCTGACCCGAAAGACCGCCGCCGACGACCGTCGCCATCACGTCATACTGGCCTTCGACGCCCGCGACGCCAAACGGCTGGTTGACGATCAGCTGCAGCACCGGACGCGCGAAATAGACCGGCATTTCCTTGCCGTTCACGGTGATCTTGCCGGTGCCGGGCTTGACCCAGACGCGGGCGACGGCGTTCTTGCGCTTGCCGGTGGCATAGGCGCGGCCCTGCGCGTCACGCACCGGGGTGCGTTCCACCGCAGCGGCCACGGCCGCCGCCGGGGTGCCCGAAACGGCCGACTTCAGATCGTCGAGGGATTTGATATCGGACATGATCAGGCGCTCCGGGTGTTCTTCTTGTTCAGGACCTTGACGTCCAGAACTTCGGGCTGTTGGGCTTCATGCGGATGGGCGGCCCCGGCGTAGACGCGCAGGTTCGACATCTGCGCGCGGCCCAGACGGTTGCGCGAGATCATGCGTTCGACGGCCTTGATCACCACGCGCTCGGGATGCGCGCCTTCCAGAACCTGACGCGCGGTGCGGAACTTGATCCCGCCCGGGTGGTTCGTGTGCCAGTAGTAGCGCTTGTCTTCGCGCTTGGCACCGGTCATCTGCACCTTGTCGGCGTTGATGATGATGACGTTGTCACCCATGTCCATGTGGGGGGTGAAGGTCGGCTTGTGCTTGCCACGCAGGCGCATGGCAACGATCGTGGCGAGGCGGCCCAGAACGACGCCTTCGGCGTCGATCAGGATCCACTTCTTCTCGATCTCCGCCGGTTTCGCGGTATAGGTTTTCATTGTCGATCGCCCTTTGAAGGGTTGGGAAACTGGATGCGGGCTTATCCGCGCTTTCCGATCGCAAAGCAAGCACCAGAAGCGGAATTATTTCATTCCATTTCAATGACTTGCAAAATAGGTATCTAATTACCCCACCGTGCGGGCCGATATTCCCCGATTCCGCCCCTAGCGCGCGGGCGGGATCGCATAGGTCATGGAGGCCCGCGCGACCGGCTCTGCCTCGCCTTCGGAGAAGATCAGGCAATCGCCGACGGCCAGATTGCGCCCCAGCTTGAGCACCCGCACCCGGGCCAGCAGATCGACCCCGGCCAGCGGCTTGCGCAGGAAATCGATCGTCGCGCTCGTCGTCACCGACAGCGCCACCGGGCCGATGCGGCTCAGGATCGCCAGATAGATGCCCACATCGGCCAGCGCGAACATGCTCGGCCCCGAGACCGTGCCGCCCGGGCGCAGGTGGCTGTCGTCGATGCGCAGCCGGATCAGTGTTTCCTCGCCCGCCGCGATCACCTCGAACATATCGGCGACCTGCGCGAAATCGCGGCGCAAAAACGCGTTCAGCGCCGTCACGTCCATCTTCAGTTGCATCTTTCCTCCCGGCCTCTCCCAAGCCTAGACTTTCAGGGCCCAGAGTTCCGGGCCGAGGGAGGAATTGCAATGAGCGAGCTTGTCGAGATCGAAAAACGTGGCGTCATCGCGCATCTGACGCTGAACAGCCCGGCCACGCTGAATGCGCTGTCGGATGCGATGCTGGCGGCGCTGGCGGCGCGGTTTGCCGCGCTGGCCACGGATGCGGGCGTGAAGGTCGTGGTGCTGAAAGGCGCGGGCAAGGGCTTTTGCGCGGGCCATGACCTGCGCGAAATGCAGGCCGGACGCGCGGCACCGGATGGCGGGCGGGCGTATTTCGCCGATCTTTTCACGCGCTGCGCCGCGGTGATGCAGATGATCCCCGCCCTGCCGCAGCCGGTGATCGCCGAGGTGCACGGCATCGCCACCGCCGCGGGCTGCCAGCTTGTCGCCAGCTGCGATCTGGCCGTCGCGGCCGAGGGCACGCGCTTTGGCGTCAACGGGGTGAACATCGGGCTGTTCTGCTCGACGCCAATGGTGGCGCTCAGCCGTGTCGTGCCCCGCAAGGTCGCCTTCGAGATGCTGACGACGGGGGACTTCATCGACGCGGCCCGCGCGCGCGAGGTCGGCCTCGTCAACCGCGTCGTGGCCCATGGCGATCTCGAGGCCGCAACGACGGCGCTGGCGGAAACCCTGGCGGCAAAGCTCGGCGCGGCGGTGAAGATCGGCAAGCGGGCGTTTTATGACCAGATCGAGATGGAGACGGCCGCAGCCTATGCCCATGCCGGGGCGGTGATGGTGGAAAACATGCTTTACCGCGACACCGCCGAGGGGGTGCAGGCGTTTCTGGACAAGCGCAAGCCGGATTGGGCGTGACGCCTCAGCGCATCCGCCGGGTGATCGCCGCCGCCTGCCGCGCGCGTTTCACCGCCTGACGTGCCGATTTCGCCGCCTTGCGCTCGGCCTTGGTCATCTGCGCGGCGGGCTTGCCCTTGCCCGCGGCCATCTCGATGCCCTTCGTCACGCCCACCCGCAGCAGACGGCGCAGGATCATGCTCCAGACCATCTGCAGAAGCTTCATCGGATCCATCTCAGTCCTCCTCGAAAAGCTCGCTCTGCCCGACCATGTCGCCCTCGTCGTCCTCGGCCCCCGGCATCGGCCGGTTGTCGAGCAAGCCCGCCGCGCGAAGCTCCTTGATGCCGGGCAGATCGCGCGCCGATTCAAGGGCGAAATGGTCAAGGAAGGTCTCGGTCACGACAAAGGTCACCGGCCGGCCCGGCGTCATCCGCCGCCGCCCGAGCCGGATCCATTCCAGCTCCAAAAGCTGGTCGATCGTCCCGCGACTGACCGCAACGCCCCGGATTTCCTCGATTTCCGCCCGCGTCACCGGCTGGTGATAGGCGATGATCGCCAAGGTCTCGATCGCGGCACGGGACAGCTTGCGCAGCTCCACCGTTTCCTTCTGCATCAGGAAGCCCAGATCGGGCGCGGTGCGAAAGGCCCAGGCGTCGCCGATCTTCACCAGATGCACGCCGCGCCCCTCGTAGCGGCGGCGCAGATACGCCAGCGCCTCGGCCGCGTCGCAGCCATGCGGCATCCGGTCCTGCATCTCGCGCAGGCTCACCGGCTCGGCCGAGGCGAAGAGGATCGCCTCGATCATCCGCTCCTGCTCGGCGAGCGGCGGCGCGTCGAACAGCGATTTTTCGTTCGGATCGTAGCGGCTCTCGCTCATGACGGGTCACGCGGGGTGGTTCGGGCGCGGAGGGTGATCGGCGCGAAGGTTTCGGTCTGGTGGATCTCGATCTGGCCCTGTTTCGCCAGTTCCAAAGACGCCGCAAAGGTCGCCGCGGTGGCAGAGCGGCGCCGCTTCGGGTCCGCCCCCCAGCCATCGGGCAGATAGTCCGTCAGATCGGTCCAGTCCCCGGCATAGCCGATCAGCGGTCGCATCCGTTCCAGCGCCTCTTCCATGGTGAAGATGTTCTTGCGATCAAAGGCATAGGGGCGGAATTCGTCGCGGGTGCGAATGCGCGCATAGGCCTGCATCAGCTCGAGCAGCGTCGCGGAATACTTGACCTTGCGGACCCGCTCGACGGTTTCGCTGTAGCCGCGGGCAAAGAAGTTCCGCCCCAGCTGATCACGCCCCATCAGCGTCGCCGCCGCCTCGCGCATCGCCGAAAGCCGTTCCAGCTGGAAGGCCAGATGCGCCGCCAGATCCTCGGCCGAGGGGCCGTCCTCGCCCGGTTCGGGCGGCAGCAGCAGACGCGATTTCAAAAACGCCAGCCAGGCCGCCATCACCAGATAATCGGCCGCGAGTTCAATGCGCAGCGCCTTGGCCTCGTTGACGAATTTCAGATATTGCTCGGCCAGCGCCAGAACCGAGATCCGCCGCAGATCGACCTTTTGCGTGCGCGAAAGCGTCAGCAGAAGATCGAGCGGCCCCTCGAAACCGTCGACATCGACAATCAGCGCCTCGGCCGCAAGCCGTTCGCTGACACTCGTGCTTTCAAACAGGCTTGCCGTTTCCTCAGCCATCCGACCCGCCACCGACGGCGTCAAATTCCGCCGCAAGCGCCGCCAGGTCAACCGCGCCGGGGGCATGGCGCAAGCGCAAAGCCGCCGCGGCCCGCAGCGTCGCGGCAGGCGAGAGCCGCCCCGCCGCCGCCACGGTTTCGGCGAATTCCGCGCGCGTGCCGTTGCAATGCAGGATCACGTCACAGCCCGCGGCCAGCGAGGCCGCGGCGCGGTCAGCATAGCTGCCCGACAGCGCCTGCATCCCGATGTCATCGGTCATCAAAAGCCCGGCAAAGCCGATCTCGTGGCGGATCAGATCGATCATCCGCGCGCTTTGCGTGGCGGGCGCGTCGTCAAAGGCGGTGAAGCGGATATGCGCGGTCATGCCCAAGGGCAGATCGGCCAGCGCCGCGAAGGGGGCGAAATCCCGGGCGCGCAGAGCCTCGGCCGCGGCCGTGACCACGGGCAGATCCTTGTGGCTGTCAGCCTCGGCGCGGCCATGGCCCGGCATGTGCTTGAGAACCGGCAGAACCCCGCCCGCCAGCAGGCCATCGGCGGTCGCACGGGCGTTTTTCACCACCGCATCAACAGTTTCGCCAAGGCAGCGGTTGCGCAAAAACGGATGCGTCTGCCCGCCCGCAATGTCACAGGTGGGGGCGCAATTGCCGTCGATGCCGACGGCGCGCAGCTCGGCCGCCTGCAGCCGCGCCCGCAGCCACATCCCCCGCGGACCGCGCAACAGCGCATCCTCGAGCGGCGGCGCCCAGTCGCGCCAATGGGGCGGCCGCAGCCGCTGCACCCGCCCGCCCTCCTGATCGACGAAGATCGGCGCCGCGCGGCCCAAGGCCGCGCGCAGATCGGACGTCAGGCGGAAAAGCTGTGCCGGATCCGCCACGTTGCGGGCAAAGAGGATCAGCCCCCAAGGGTCGGCCTCGCGCAGAAACGCGGCTTCATCGGCGCCCAGCACCGTCCCCTCGACGCCCAGAATCGTGGCACCGCAAGGGCTTACTTGATCACGGTCGGAATGCAATTCGCCCCCTCGGCCACCAGTGCGGCACAGAACTGACGCGCCTCCTCGACGCCCTGGAAGCCCGAGACGCGCAACCGCCAGAAGCTGCGCCCGCCCGAGGCGGCCTCCTGCACGATGCGTTTCTTGCCCGCCATCAGCGCCTCGAACCGGCCCGAGATCCGGCCCCATTCGGCACGGGCCTCCTCGGGGCTGTCAAAGGCGCCCAGCTGCACGACCCGCGTGCCCGAGGGCAGATCGGCCGCCTTGATCTCGACCGTTTCGGGCCCGGCCATCGCCGCCGCCACCGCCTGCGCGGCGGCCTCGGCCTCGATGTCGCGCGCCGGGCGGGCCAGCGGCCGCGGCGATTTCACCACGCCGGGCACATCGGCCGGGATCACCGGCTCGGCCGGGGCTGCGGCGGTGTCAGTCGCAGGTTCGACCAGAGCTTCGGCCGGTGTTTCGACGGGGCCCGGTTCCGCAGGCGCGGTTTCGGCAGAGGTTTCGGCGGGCGCCTCGGGGTCGGTCGGCAAGTCGGAGGCCGGATCGGCGGCGGGCGCCGCGGCGGCGGGTTTGGCGGGCAAGGCGCTGTCGGGCACCGGCACCGGCGGGCCCTCCATCGCCAGATCCGCCGCATCGGGGGCGGTCGTCACCTCGGGGAGCGGCTTGAGTTCGGACATCGGCGCATCATCGGGCGAAAGCCCGGTCGGCGGCGGCGCCAGCACGACACGGCTTGGCCCCGGCGCGGCCAGACCCGACCCCGCGACCTCGTTCACCGCAAGCCCGACATGGGCCGCCAGAGCGCCGCCCGGATCCGACGGCGCAATCCGCGCCGGACCTTCCAGCGCGCGGATCACCGGCACGCCCGACACGTCGCGCACGGCCAGGCGATAGCCCCAGACGATCACGCCCAGGATCAGCGCGCCCGAGACGGCGGCCCCCGCCAACTGCACCCAGCGCGCAGACTGGGGCGCAGGCACGTCAAGGCCGAGGCCATGATCGCCCCCGCCCTGCCTGCCAAAACCCCCGTCATTGCGGGTGTCGGGATCGGTCATGCTCGCCCCATATCCGGTTTTCGGGCCGTTTCGGCCCTGCCCCCCGGCGGTGCCTTAGCGCATCTCTTCGGCCGGGGTGACGCCAAGAATACCAAGACCCGCCGAAATCACAACGGCAGAGGCCCGGGCAAGGGCGATTTTCGCCGACGAGGCGGCCAGATCTCCGTCCTGCAGGAAGCGCAGGGACGGCTCGTCATTGCCGCGATTCCACAGCGCATGCAGCTCGGAAGCGATCTCATACAGGAAGAAGGCGACCCGATGCGGCTCGTTCGCGCGGGCGGCGATTTCCACCAGCCGCGGCCATTCGGCGATCTTTTTCGCCAGCGCGCGTTCGGCCTCGTGGCTGTTGCGGTCCAGATCGGCCCCGGCCAGCGTGGCATCGGAAACGTCGATGCCCATGTCGCGCGCCTTGCGCAGCACGGAGGCGACCCGGGCATGGGCATATTGCACGTAAAAGACCGGGTTGTCCTTGGACTGCTCCAGCACCTTGTCGAAGTCGAAATCCAAGGGCGCATCGTTCTTGCGGGTCAGCATGTGAAAGCGCGTGACCCCCGCCCCCGCCTGCTCGACCACGTCGCGCAGGGTGACAAAGGTGCCCGCGCGCTTGCTCATCTTGAAGGGCTCGCCGTTCTTGAACAGCTTCACCAGCTGGATCAGCTTGATGTCCAAAGGCACCCGGTTTTCCGACAGCGCCGCCACCGCCGCCTTCATCCGCTTGACATACCCGCCATGATCGGCGCCGAAGACGTCGATCAGCTGATCGAAGCCGCGCTCGATCTTCGTCCAGTGATAGGCGATGTCGGGGGCGAAATAGGTCCAGCTGCCGTCCGATTTCTTCACCGGCCGGTCGACGTCATCGCCATAATCGGTCGAGCGGAACAGCGTCTGTTCGCGTTCTTCCCAATCCTCGGGCAGCTTGCCCTTCGGCGGTTCCAGCGTGCCTTCGTAGATCAGGCCCAGATCCTGCAGCCGCTGCAGCGCCGCCTCGATCCGGCCGGTGCCGTAAAGCGACTTTTCGGAGTAGAAGACATCCATCTTCACGCCCAGAAGCGCCAGATCCTCGCGGATCATCGCCATCATCGCCTCGGTCGCGAAAACCCGCACCTCGGCCAGCCAGTCGCTTTCCGGCTTGTCGATCAGGCTGGCACCGTATTTTTCTTTCAGCGCCTCGCCCACGGGGATCAGGTAATCGCCCGGGTAAAGCCCCTCGCGGATCTCGGGCTCAAGCCCGTTCGCCTCGCGGTAGCGCTCATAGGCAGACCGCGCCAGCACATCGACCTGCGCGCCGCCGTCGTTGATATAGTATTCGCGCGTCACATCGTAGCCCGCGAAATCAAGCAGGCTGGCCAGCGCATCGCCGAACACCGCGCCGCGGGTATGGCCCACATGCATCGGCCCGGTCGGGTTCGCGGACACATATTCGACGTTGACCCGCAGCCCCTTGCCCAGATCGGAACGCCCGAAATCCGCCCCCGATGTCAGCGCCGCGCGCACCACATCGGCCCAAAGCCCGGGCGCCAGCCGCAGGTTGATGAAGCCCGGCCCGGCGACCTCGGCCGAGGCGATGCGGGCATCGGCGGCGAGCTTCGCCACCAGCCCCTCGGCCAGCGCGCGCGGGTTGGTTCCGGCGGGTTTCGCCAGCACCATCGCGGCATTCGTCGCCATGTCGCCATGGGCGGCATCGCGCGGCGGCTCGACCGCCACGGCCTGGGTGTCAAGGCCCGCGGGCAGCGCGCCTTCGGCCACCATCGCATCCAGCGCGGCAAGCACGACCGCGCGCACATCAGCAAAGAGGTTCATGATCTGATCGCTTCCTTCGTTGCCTCACCCCTGCCAGAGCGGCGCCGTGCCGTCAACTCTGCGCCGCCGCGCGCGCCGCTTCGGCCAGTCCCGCCCCCCCCTGAGAAAGCGCGTCGCACCCCGTTCAGATTGACGGATCGCCATTTTTCCGCTAACGCGACCTCACCCGCAATCCGGCGGGCAGACGGGACGCCCGGTTTCAACGCGTCCCCCCACCCCGCGCGCGGGGCTTCCCACGCGCCACAGGACGCCCATGACGAAGTTTACCGATCTCAATCTTGACCCTGCCGTGCTGCGTGCGATCGCGGATTCGGGCTATGAAACGCCGACGCCGATCCAGGCGGGCGCCATTCCCCCCGCGCTCGAAGGCCGGGATGTCCTGGGCATCGCCCAGACCGGCACCGGCAAGACCGCTTCCTTCACCCTGCCGATGGTCACCATGCTGTCCTCGGGCCGGGCGCGGGCGCGGATGCCGCGCAGCCTTGTGCTGTGCCCGACGCGGGAACTGGCCGCGCAGGTGGCCGAGAATTTCGACACCTATGCGAAATACACCAAGCTGACCAAGGCGCTGCTGATCGGCGGCGTCAGCTTCGGCGAACAGGACAAGCTGATCGACCGCGGCGTCGATGTGCTGATCGCGACGCCGGGCCGCCTGCTCGACCATTTCGAGCGCGGCAAGCTTCTGCTCACCGGCGTGCAGATCATGGTGGTCGATGAAGCCGACCGGATGCTCGACATGGGCTTCATTCCGGATATCGAGCGCATCTTCCAGCTGACCCCCTTCACCCGGCAGACGCTGTTCTTCAGTGCCACGATGGCGCCGGAGATCGAGCGCATCACCAACACCTTCCTGCATGCGCCCGCCCGCATCGAGGTGGCGCGTCAGGCGACGGCCTCGGAAACGATCACGCAAAAGCTGATCCAGATCACGCCGCCGCGCCGCGACCAGTCGGCCAAGGCGAAACGGGAACTGCTGCGCGCGATCATCAAGTCCGAGGGCGAGGCCTGCACCAACGCCATCATCTTCTGCAACCGCAAGACGGATGTGGACATCGTGGCGAAGTCGCTGAAAACGCACGGGTTCAACGCCGCGCCGATCCATGGCGATCTGGACCAGAGCCTGCGCACGAAGACGCTGGACGCCTTCCGCGACGGCTCGCTGCAACTGCTGATCGCCTCGGATGTGGCGGCGCGGGGCCTTGATATTCCGGCCGTCAGCCACGTTTTCAACTACGATCTGCCCAGCCACGCCGAGGATTACGTCCACCGCATCGGCCGCACCGGCCGCGCCGGGCGTCTGGGCGCCGCCTTCTCGATCGCGACGCCCGCCGATGACAAATACCTGACCGCGATCGAAGCGCTGGTGAAGATGGCGATCCCGCGCGCCGATCCGCCCGAGGGCTTTTCGCTGTCGGATGCGGCGCATCGCGAGCCGCGCAAATACGAAGACGACAAGGGGCCGAAATCGCGCACGTCGCGCACGCGCTCGGGTCGCGGTCGGGATGAGAAACGTCCGCCGCGCGAAGACCGCGCGCCGGTGATCGTCGCCGTCGAGGAAAACGACTCGCATATCGTTGACGTGCCCGAGGCGAAACGGTCCGAGGGGCGGCGCTCCGAGCCGCGCCGCAACGACGGCCCGCGGTCAGAAAGCCATCGCCCCGATCCGATCCGCCCCGATGGTCCCCGTGACGAACGCCGTGACGAACGCCGGTCGGAACCCTATCGCGACAGCCGTCGTGGCCGCGATGGCGGGCCTGCCGTCGTCGGCATGGGCGATCACGTGCCGGATTTCCTGCTGCGCTCGTTCCGCACCACGAAGCCGGTGATCGAGGACAAGGACAGCGACGAGGCCCCCGAGGCCGAAGGGAACACCGTGGTCTCGGAACCCTCGGAAAGCTGAGGTCTCGCCACGCCGAAAACGCAAAGCCCCGGTTTCCCGGGGCTTTTTCTTTTGGCTCAGGCGCCGAAGGTGCGCTCCAGAACGCCGAGCCAGTTTTCATGCGCGATCTTGCGGATCAGCGGCTCCCCCCAGCCATGATCGCGCATCGCGCCGATGAAGCCCGGCAGGCCCGCGACATCGCCCAGCACCTCGGGAATTTCCGCGCCGTCGAAATCCGAGCCCAGCCCCACGTGATCCTCGCCCAGACGCTCGATCAGATGATCCAGATGGCGCAGCATCGGGTCCCAGCCGCAGCCGGGGTCCTTGCGGCCATCGGGCGTCAGGAAGCTGACGGCGTAGTTCAGCCCGACCATGCCGCGGCTTTCGCGGATGATGTTCAATTGCCGATCGGTCAGATTGCGCGACGACGGACACAGAGCATGGGCGTTCGAATGGGTGGCCACCAGCGGCGCATCCGAAAGCGCCGCGACATCGTCAAAGCCCTTCTCATTGAGATGGCTGAGGTCGATCATCACCTTGAGCTTGTTGCATTCGGCGACCAGCCGCTTGCCCGCCGCCGTCAACCCCGGCCCGGTGTCGGGGCTTGACGGGAAGGCAAAGGGCACGCCATGGCCAAAGATCGTCGGGCGCGACCAGACGGGCCCAAGCGAGCGCAGGCCGAGCGCATGGAAGGCATGCAGTGCATCCAGATCGGCGTCGATCGCCTCGGCGCCTTCCATATGCAGGATCCCGGCGATGACGCCTTCGGCCATCGCGGCGCGGATCTCGCCCGCGGTGCGGCAGATGCGGAAGGCGCCCTCGGACACACGTTCCATCCACAGCATCAGCCCCGCCGCGCGCAGCGCCGGATCGGCCGCCTCGGCAGCATCCATCAGCGCGGGCAGCGGCAGGCGATAGGGCGGATTGGCCATCTGCGCCATCAGATCGGCGTCGTCATGCGCGACCGGGGACGGCAGATAGATCGCGAAAAAGCCCCCCGCGAAGCCGCCCGCGCGCATCCGCGGCAGGTCCAACTGCCCCCGGCCCTCGCCGGTCAGCCAGATTTCGCGGCGCTTTTCAGGCGCTTCCAGAAGCCGCAACAACAGATCGTTGTGGCCGTCAAAGACCGGGATCATCGGGTTTCCTTTCCGGCGGGGTCCAGCATCCGGTCCGCGGAGGCCGCGAACAGGCTTTGCGCATAAGCCGTCTTCATCCGGGCGTGGGCCAGATCGTCGCGCGCCAGTTCCTCGACCGCGCGGCCGTTCTGCATCACCAGCACGCGGTCGCACATGTGGTCGATCACGGCGAGATCGTGGCTGACCATCAGGAAGGTCAGCCCGCGTTCCGCCCGCAACCGGTTGAGCAGATTGAGCACCTCGGCCTGCACCGAGGCATCGAGCGCCGAGGTGGGCTCATCGAGCAGCAGGATTTCCGGTTCCAGCATCAGCGCGCGGGCGATGGCGACGCGCTGGCGCTGCCCGCCCGACAGCTGGTGCGGATAGCGAAAGCGGAACGAGGTCGGCAGGCCGACATCGGTCAGCGCCCGCACCACCCGCGCATCGGTGTCGCCGATGCCATGGATGGCGAGCGGTTCCGACAGCGTGTGGTCGATGGTGTGGCGCGGATGCAGGCTGGCGTAGGGGTCCTGAAACACCATCTGCACGCGCGCGGAAAACGCCTTGCCGCGCGGCGATCTCAGCGGTTGCCCGCCGATGCGGATCGCACCGCCCGAAACCGGCGCCAGCCCGCAGATCGCCCGCAGGATGGTCGATTTGCCCGAACCGCTTTCGCCGACCAGCCCGAAGCTCGCCTGTGCAGGCACGCGCAGACTGACGCCTTCGACCGCGCGGACGGTGCGTCCATGCGCGCGGAACGTGACCGAGAGGTCCTCGATTTCGATCAGATCAGACATGCGCCCACTCCCCCGTGCGATCAAGCCCCGGCAACGGCGCCCGCGGGCCGCCGATCCGCGGCAGGCAGTTCAGCAAGCCCTGCGTATAGGGGTGCTTTGCCGCCATCAGATCGTGGGCCGCCAGTTCCTCGACGATGCGGCCGCGATACATCACCAGCACCCGGTCGCAAAACCGCGCCACCAGCCGCAGATCGTGGCTGATGAAGATCAGCCCCATGCCGCGGCTTTTCACCAGATCATCGAGAATCGACAGAACCTCGGCCTGCACCGTCACATCCAAGGCCGAGGTCGGCTCATCGGCGATCAGCAGATCGGGTTCCGGGATCAGCATCATCGCGATCATCACCCGCTGGCCCATGCCGCCCGAAAGCTCATGCGGCCAGGCCTCCATCACGCGTTCGGGGTCGCGGATCTGCACCGCTTCCAGTGCCGCGATCGCCTTTTTCCGCGCCTCGGCCCGGCTGATGCGGTCGCGCCGCAGCAAGCCCTCGGTCAGCTGCGCGCCGATCCGCATGACGGGGTTGAGCGAATATTTCGGGTCCTGCATCACCATGGCGAGACGCGGGCCGCGCAGGGCACGCATCTGTTTTTCATTGGCTTTCAGCAGGTCGATGCCGTCGAAGTCCATCCGGTCCGCCTCGATCCGCCCGGGCGGGCGAATGAGCCGCAGCACGGACCGCCCGGTGATGGTTTTCCCCGAACCGCTTTCGCCGACGATCCCCAGCCGTTCCCGGCCAAGGGAAAAACTGACCCCGCGCACGGCCTGCACCGGGCCGGTCTCGGTGGCAAAGGTGACGCGCAGGTTTTCGATCTGCAACAGGCTCATCGCGACGCACTCCGCGGGTCGAGGACATCGCGCAGACCGTCCCCCAGAAGGTTGAAGCCGAGCGAGACGGCAAAGATCGCCAGGCCGGGCATGGTGGCGACCCACCATTGTTCAAACAGGAACTTGCGGCCGGAGGAAATCATCAGCCCCCATTCCGGAAGCGGTGGCTGCACGCCAAGGCCCAGGAACCCAAGACCGGCCGCGATCAGGATCACCCCGGCCATGTCGAGCGTGACGCGGATGATCACCGAAGGCAGGCACATCGGCACGACATGGCCCCAGATGATCCGCCCCGCCCCCGCGCCCTGCAGCCGCACGGCGGCGATGTAATCGGAATTGCGCACGGTCAGGGTCTCGGCCCGCGCGACGCGGGCATAGGGAGGCCAGGCGGTCAGGGCGATCGCCAGAACCGCGTTCTGCACCCCCGGCCCCAGCACGGCGACCAGCGCCAGCGCCAGGATAAGTCGCGGGAAAGCCAGGAAGATATCGGTGATCCGCATCAGCACGGTATCGACCCAGCCGCCGAAATAGCCCGCGACGGTGCCGATCAACAGCCCGATCAGCGGCGCGGTGACGGCGACAAGGGCGACGATGACCAGCGTGATGCGGGCGCCATGGACGATCCGGCTCCAGATGTCGCGGCCGAAATCATCGGTGCCGAGCCAATGCCCGGGCGTGCCGGGGGGCATAAGCCGCTCGGCCAGGTTCTGCGCAAAGGGGTCTTGCGGCGCGAAGACCGGCGCCGCGGCGGCCAGAAGGCACAGCCCCGCGATGATGAAAAGACCCAGCATCGCCAGCGGGTTGCGGCGCAGGCGCAGCCAGGCAAGCCAGGCCTGGCCCAACCGGGCCTGACGGCGCGAGGACGGGTTCGGGTCGGTCAGCCAAAGGGTAAGCGCGGTCATCAGCGGGCCCTCGGATCGACAAGACGGTAGAGGATGTCGGAAGCCATGTTCAACGTGACGAAGACAACGCCCACGACGACGGTGCCGCCCAGAACGGCGGGCATGTCGGCAGCGAAAAGCGCGTCGGTGATGTAAAGGCCAAGGCCCGGCCAGGCGAAGATCGTCTCGGTCAGGACCGAGCCTTCCAGCAGATAGGCATAAGACAGCGCGATGACGGTGATCAGCGGCACCGAGACATTGCGCATCGCATGCACCCAGATCACCCGCCATTCCGGCATGCCCTTGACGCGGGCGGTGGTGACATATTCCTGGCTCAGTTCCGTCATCATGAAGCTGCGCGTCATGCGGCTGATGTAAGCCATGGAGACATATCCCAGAATTCCCGCAGGCAGGACGATGTGGGAAATCGCATTGGCAAAGATGTCCCAGGCGCCGTTCAGCGCGGAATCGATCAGGATGGCGCCGGTGTAGCGGGTCATGCTGAATTCCAGCATCATCTCGTAGGTGGCATCCAGCCGCCCGGGGCCGCCGACCCAGCCCAACTGGCCGTAAAACACCAGAAGGCCGATCAGGCCCAGCCAGAAGACCGGCATCGAATAGCCGACAAGGCCGACAAGCCGCACGATCTGATCCGCAAGCGTTCCGGGCCGGGTCGCGGCCAGCACGCCCGCGGGCACGCCCAGGGCGACGCCGATCAGCGTGCCGAGCGTCGCCAGTTCCAGCGTCGCGGGGAAGACGCGGGCGACATCCTCGATCACCGGGGTGCGGGTGCGGATCGACTGGCCCAGATCGCCCTGCACGGCGTCGCGGACATAGATCCAGAATTGCTGCCAGAGCGGTTGATCCAGGCCCAGCGCCTCGCGGACGGCCTGATACTGCGCCTCGGTGGCGCGTTCGCCGACGATCGAGAGCACCGGATCGATCGGCACGACGCGGCCGATGACGAAGGTGACCAGCAAAAGGCCCAGAAGCGTGATGGCAAGGGTGAGAAGACCTCCGGCCGCATGGCGCGCAAGCGCGGGCAGACGGGAGGACGGGGCGGGGGAAGGTTCGGTCGTGGTCATGGGGGCAAGCCCCGCCGCCCGGATCGGCCCGGGCGGCGGGATCGTCTTACTTGGTCACGGTCCAGTAGCTGGCCTGATCGGTCGCGCCGCCGGCGTGGAAGCCCTTGACAGTGGCGCGCAAAGCATCCTGCCGCGCCATCTGGAACATCGTCACGAAGGCCGAGCTGTCGCGGTGCACGCGCTGCATGTTCTCATACATCGCGGCGCGTTTGGCGGCATCGGGTTCGGCCACGGCGGCCTCGGCCTCGGCGCCCATCGCACCCGGATCCCAGGCGGTGCGCCAGGCCAGATAGCCCGTCGCCTTGGCCGCGTCCGAGTTGTCGGGGTTTTCCGCGAAGGTCGAGGCGTTGGTGTGGGGGTCGGGATAATCCGGGCCCCAGGTCTGCAGGGTGATCTGATGCTGACGACCGCGGAATTTCTCCAGCACCTGCTTGCCGTCGCCCACATCCAGCGTGACGTTGATGCCGATCTGCCCGAAGGTGTGCTGCACCGATTGCGCGATGTTCATCCGCTCGGGGTTGTTGCGCACGGTCAGGCTGACTTCCAGCGGCAGTTTCACGCCGGACTCCGCCAAGGCCGCCTTGGCCTTTTCCAGATCGAGGCTGTAGGGCGTGTCGTCCAGCGCGCCAAGGAAGCCCTTGGGCAGGAAGGCCTGATGCACGACCCACTGCCCCTTCAGGATGCTGTCGGCCATGCCCTGATAATCGACCGCCCAGCGCATCGCCTCGAGCACCTTGGGGTTCGCCAGATCGGCCACTTTCTGGTTCATCGCCAGATAGTAGATCTGCCCGCCGACGTCATTTTGCACCACGATCTCGGGATTGCCGCTGATGCCCTCGATGTCGGTCGGCGTCATTTCGCGGGCAATGTCGATGTCGCCCTTTTCGATCAGCAGCCGCTGCGTCGCGCCTTCGGGGATATGGCGCATCAGCACGTTCTTGATCGGCGCATCGCCGCGCCAGTGCCCCTCGCGGGCCTGCAGGATGTAACCCTCGTTCGGCTTGAACGAGCGCAGCACATAGGCGCCGGTGCCTTCGGAATGCGACTTGAGCCATTCATTGCCCATGTCGCCGTTAACTTCATGCTCCATCGCCGCCTTGACATCGACGATATAGGCGGGCGTCGCGGTCAGACAGTTGTAGATGAAGCTCGGCGCATAGCGCTTGTCGGTCTTCAGGATCAGCGTGTCGCCGTCGAAGCTGACGGTCTGTTCGACATTGTCCTTGGTCAGCCCGAACTGGGTCAGGATGAAGGCCGGGGTCTTGTCCATCTGGACGACGCGGCGCAGCGACAGGGCGGCGGCCTCGGCGGTGACCGGATTGCCGCTCGAGAAGGTGACGCCCGGGCGCATCTTGAAGCGATAGGTGACGCCATCTTCATCGACCGACCAGCTTTCGGCCAGACCGGGGACCAGCTCACCCGGTTTCGCGGGGTCAAGCTCCACGAGCGAGTCGTAAAGGTTGTTGTTCAGGTCCGCGCCCGAGAATTCAAAGGCTTCGGCCGGATCGATCGAGACGATATCGTCGATCGCATCGGCCAGAACCAGCGTGTCGGCGGGCGTCTGCGCAAAAAGTGCTGCGGGCGCGACACAAGCAAGAAGGGCGGCGAAAGCGGCCGCCGGGCGAAGGCTGCGGAGTGATGTCATGTGCGGACTCCCTGTCCTGTCTGTTCTTGTCCCGGGGCGATCCGAAGCGGACCGACCCGATCGGACGAAGCTGGCCCGTTCCTTGCGGAAGATCAAGCGCACGTGAACGCAAAGGCGCCTTGCGGCGGAAAAACGCCCAAGCGTTGCCCGGCGTTTCCGCAGCGCGAACGACCGCCCCGAGCCGAAAGCGCGAATCGTCAGCGCCACCACGTCAATCCCCCCTGCCCCGCGCGCAGATGCCGATGCCGGAAACCGCGGCGGGATCGCGGCAGGACGGCCCGGATCGCGCAATTTTGACACAATTGCCGCCGACCGACGGTTGAGCGCACGCGACCAGTGCCGCCCCGGAAGCGGAATTATTGCCGCTTGGTTAACAGTTTTCCCCAAGTTTTAAGGGGTTGGCCGGGGAATTAAGGAGTCATTAAGGATTCTTGACGGCCTCAACACGTCGTTAACCTTTTGTTTCCATTTTGGGCGACAATTCCGAAAAGCTTCCTCACTCATGCCGCAGGCGATGCCGATAGTGTCCTCATCAGACGGGTGCCCAAAGGGTGCCGACCAGCCGAGGAGAACCAACATGGCGTTCACGTTCCGCAAGAAGCACGAGATGAAGGAAGCCCAGCCGGTTGCGGTCGCCGTGGCGGCGGAAACGGAACACCTGGCCCTGTCCGAGAAGATCGCGCAATACGACTATCTCGAACATCTGCTGGAAGATCTGATCGTCGAACAGGAAACCCTGTCGCGGCAGTTCTACGCCAAACAGCGCGAGGCCGAGACAGACACCGTCGCGCTGGATTCGGGCGAGATGGTGGCCCGGGACACGCTGACGATCACCGATCTTTCCTACACGGATTTCAAGCAGTTGAGCGATCTGGCCAAGCGCGTCGTGCCGGAGGGCCTGCCCAATGCCCATCGCCGCTTCGTGCTCAAGGCCTGCAGCCCCGAGATGGTGGCGATCGAGGATCTGGAAGAGATGATCAAGCTTTACCGCTACCGCATGGGCGTGGCGGAGCAGGACATCCTTGACCACCGTCCGACCTCGATCCTCGAAGCGACGGCGAAGCTGCGCTTCATGTCCAGCCTGATGCTCGACGGGCTCGACATCAAGCACGACTATTTCTTCTACCTCGTCGAGGAATGCGCGATGATCATCGAAAAGGTCGAACGTCGCCGCATCGTCTGAGACCGAAAGCCCCGCCCGCCAATGCGGGCCGGGCAGAGCAGTGGCACAAGTTCCAGTGCCCGGTCGGTGCCAAAGCGATGCAAATCAACATCGCCGGAACCGATAATTCCTCCGCTCCGGGGGGACGCCGGGATTGTTAACCATATCTTAACCAATCCTGCGCGAGTCTCGCACAAAAGAAACGTCGGGGTGGCCCACTCCCCCACCGACGCATGCGAGGCAAAGGAAGATCGAAATGTCCCCCGAAGACCACGGCCAAGAGCAGCCCCCCAGCCTCTGGGTGCGGATGCGCAACCTGCTGACGCCCGGTGCCACCCGCCGGGCGGCCCGTCTGACCGCATTGCACCAGCAGATCGATGCGGTGCGCGACAAGGCGCTGCAAGTCGTCGCCCATGCGGGCGAGGCGCGCGAACGCTGGCTTTTGCTGCAGGAAGAAGACCTTGATCTGGCCGTGGGCGAAATGCGGATGCTGGCTGCGGTGACGATGCAGGCCGAATTCATCCTGCGCGCCCAGGCGCAGCGCACCCGGCACGACACCCTGCCCGAACCGCAGCAGACCGCGCTCTCGGACCAGCTTCACCAAACCCTGGCGGCGCTGGAAGATCTGCGCACGGCGGCGGCGCTTTCGGCGCTGAAGGCGCGGCACGGGCTGTTGATGGCGCATCCCGAGCCGCTCGGCCCCGAGGGGCGCCCGGCCCAGCCCCCCCGCCCGGTGCCGCAGCGCCAGGGCAAGCTGCGGATGCTGAACGGCGTTCCCGCCGGGGCGCGGCCGCTGCCGACGGCAGTCTGATCAGCCGCGCAGCCGCGCCACCAGCCGCAAAGCCGGATCGACGATATACATCGCGGGCGGGATCAGCAGCAGCCCGAAGATCAGCCCCAGCACGCCATCAAGGGCGGCCGTCACCAGCCATGCCGTGAAGCCGCCCGCGGGCAGCAGATGGCCCGCGCCCTCGGCCAGATGGTGGATCGTGTCATAGGCGGCGGGCCAGCCCAGCTCTGCCGCGCCATGCAGCAGGATCGAGCCGCCGACCCAGATCATCGCCGCGGTGCCCAGGATCGAGAGCGCCGTCAGCAGCGGCGGCATCGCCCGCACAAGACCGCGCCCGACCCAGCGGATCGGCGCGATCGTCCCCTTGCGCGCCAGCCACAGCCCGACGTCATCGGCCTTCACGATCAGCGCGACGCCGCCATAAACCAGCACGGTGATCCCCACCGCCACCACGGCCAGCGCCAGCGTCTGCATCCAGAGCGGCTGCCCCGCGGGCAGCGAGGCCATGGCGATGGTCATGATCTCGGCCGAAAGGATGAAATCGGTCTTCACCGCGCCCGAGACCTTTTCGCGTTCCAGATGCGCCGGATCGCCCGCCGGATCGTCCTCGGGATCGACATGGCCGTCGGCATGGGGGGCATGCGGAAAAAGGACGTGAAAGACCTTTTCGGCGCCCTCGAAGCACAGATAGGCGCCGCCCAGCATCAAAAGCGGCGTGATCACCCAGGGCGCAAAGGCCGAGAGGAGCAGCGCGACGGGCAAGAGGAACACCAGCTTGTTGCGGATCGAGCCCATCGCGATCTTGCCCACGATCGGCAATTCGCGGCTGGCTTCAAACCCATGCACATAGCGCGGCGTGACGGCGGCATCGTCGATGACGACGCCCGCGGCCTTGGCCCCCGCCTTGGCGGCGCCCGCGGCGACATCATCCACCGAGGCGGCGGCAATCTTGGCGATCCCCGCCACGTCATCGAGAAGGGCGAGAAGGCCGCTCATTCAAATCTCCCATGGGTTTCGCGGGTAAGTAGGGGCTGGGGACGCGGGGTGCAAGGGCCGCGCGCAGTGTCCGATGCGTCGTCCCGCATCAAGCCTGCAAGACTTCGGTCATCTCGCGCAACTGTTGCAGGATCGGAGGGTTGGTCGGCTCGACCACCTCTCGGCGAATCTGGCTCAGCACGCCGCGAATGACGTCTGTCTTGCGAAGGCCGGATTGCTCCACAAGCGTCTTCAGGGACTGATCGCTTTCCGGCGAAAGCTTGAAGGAAAGGCGTTTTTGCGGAATTCTCACCCCGGCCTGCAAGGTCAAGGCGTCTTCGCCGCCCGCGGCTTTCCAACGTTGCAGTTGCAGGATCGACGCAGGATCGCGCGACATCCTGTTCATGAAGAATGCGAGAATTGCCTTCCTGTGCCGCGGTGTCGCATGCCGCGTCACCAGCGTGACAGCGGCGTCAAGCACTTCGAGGTCCGGGGCGGGAACCTGCACTTCCAGCGGAATCTCCACGATCGGGCGTGCGCGCCGCAGCGCGGGCAAGGACTGGGCGGGAATGCTGACGACAGCGCCGCAGCGATCACAGACCGCCGCGAGAATATCCTTGGCCAGCCCGTCGTGATCTTCGAACGGGACATCGCAGTACCGAAATGTCGTCGGCACGATATCGGCACAGAGTTCGCAGATACCCTTGGAACACTCGCCAGCCTGATAGAGTTTCATCTCATTCGTCCCGATGCACACTCACGAAAATGACGTCTGGAGCCAGAACGTAAAACTTGATGTACCAGCCATCTCGTTTGAGGATGTGCACATCCACGCCTTTCCTGACATGGTGCTCGTCTCTGCGATGATGTTGGCCGGAGCATCGCGTCAGGATCACCACGACTTCGGCTTCCGTAATCTCCCCGGTTGCGAGCAAATTCTTGCTGCTCAGGGCGCTCCGTCTCTCGATCTGATACGAGCCGCTTTCCAGCGCTTCTATTGCAAGTCTCTTCGCCTCCTTGAACCCGATCCTTGCGATCAATATACGAGCTCCCTCGTAAAATTCAAGTTGACGCCCCAAACCAAAAGGCGCTCCCTTGGGAGCGCCTTTTCTCTTACAACCCGAGCTTCTTCGCCACGATCTCGTTGACCGCGGCGGGGTTGGCCTTGCCGCCTGAGGCCTTGATCACCTGGCCCACGAACCACCCCGCCAGCTTCGGATTGGCCTTCGCCTTCTCCACCTGCGCCGGGTTCGCGGCGATGATCTCATCGACCGCCGCCTCGATCGCGCCCATGTCGGTCACCTGCTTCATGCCGCGGGCCTCGACGATCGCGGCCGGGTCGCCGCCCTCGGTATAGACGATCTCGAACAGATCCTTGGCGATCTTGCCCGAAATGTCACCCGAGCGGATCAGCCGGATGATCCCGCCCAGCTGCGCCGGGCTGACCGGGCTTTGGCCGATCTCGTGGCCCTCTTTCTTCAAGCGCCCGAACAGCTCGTTGATCACCCAGTTCGCGGCCAGCTTGCCATCCTCGGCCACCGCCACCACGGCTTCGAAATACTCGGCATCCGCCACTTCCGCCGTCAGCACCGAGGCGTCATATTCGGAAAGCCCCAGATCCTTGACGAAGCGCGCCTTCTTGTCGTCCGGCAGTTCCGGCATCGTCGCGCCGATGTCATCGACCCAGGCCTGTTCGATCTCCAAAGGCAGCAGGTCCGGGCAGGGGAAATAGCGGTAATCATGCGCTTCTTCCTTGGAGCGCATGGACCGCGTCTCGCCCTTGTCCGGGTCGTAAAGCCGGGTTTCCTGCACGATCTTGCCGCCATCTTCCAAAATCGCGATCTGGCGGCGCGCTTCGTAATCGATCGCTTGCTGGATGAAGCGCATCGAGTTCATGTTCTTGATCTCGCAGCGCGTGCCCAGATGGCTGAAGTCCTGCGTCGCCTGATATTTCTCGTATTGGCCGGGACGGCAGACCGAGACGTTCACATCGGCGCGCAGGTTGCCGTTTTGCATGTTGCCGTCGCAGGTGCCGATATAGCGCAGGATCTGCCGCAGCTTGGCGATATAGGCCGCCGCTTCCTCGGGGCCGCGAATGTCGGGACGCGAGACAATCTCCATCAGCGCGACGCCGGTGCGGTTGAAATCGACAAAGGACATGGTGGGGTCCATGTCGTGGATCGACTTGCCCGCGTCCTGTTCGAGGTGAATCCGCTCGATCCGCACCTTGCGCGCCACACCCGGGCCCATGTCGACGATGATCTCGCCCTCGCCCACGATCGGGTGGTAAAGCTGCGAGATCTGATAGCCCTGCGGCAGGTCGGGGTAGAAATAGTTCTTGCGGTCAAAGGCCGAACGCAGGTTGATCCCCGCCTTCAGCGCCAGCCCGGTGCGGACCGCCTGCGCGACGCAGAATTCGTTGATCACCGGCAGCATGCCGGGCATCGCGGCGTCCACAAAGGCGACGTTCGCGTTCGGCTCATTGCCGAACACCGTCGAGGCGCCCGAGAACAGCTTCGCGTTCGAGGCCACCTGCGCGTGCACCTCCATCCCGATCACCAGTTCCCAGTCGCTTTTCGCGCCGGCAATGACTTTCGGTTCGGGGGCGGTGAAGGCAAGGTGATCAAGCATTGCGGGTTCCCTTTCTCGGCTTGAGCCCTTCTAGGGCAGGGCGCGGCGCGGGGCAAGATGGCCCGCCCGCGCGGCGGGTGTCAGGTCGAAAGGGCGTATTTTTGCCAAGAAGAAACGGATCGGCTTCTTCTTGGCGCAAATACGCCGGGGTCCGGGGCAGCGCCCCGGCGCTTTCAGCCCGCCAGCCGCCCGACCATCTCGGCCAGATCGCGGCTGAGACCGGGGGTGGCGGCGATGCGCTCAAGCGCCGCTTGCGCATGGCGCCGCCGGGCGCCGTCATAGCGCCGCCAGGTCTCGAAGGCGGTCGACATCCGCGCCGCGGTCTGCGGATTGAGCGGATCGAGCCGGATCAGCCAATCGGCATAAAGCGCATAGCCCGCGCCATCGGCACGGTGGAAGCCCGCATGGTTGGCGGCAAAGCCCCCCAGCAGGCTGCGGAAGCGGTTCGGGTTCTTCCAGTCGAAGCTCGGGGAGGCCGCGAGCCGTGTCACCGTCTCGGCCGCCGCCTCGGGCGGGGTCAGCGCGCCCTGCGCCATGCGCCACTTGTCCATGACCAGCGGATCGGCGGCCCAGCGCGTGGCGAAACTGGCCAGCTGCCCCTGCCCCTTGCCCTCGGTCACCAGCGCATTCAGCGCGCCGATGCTTTCGGTCATGTTCGTGGCCTCGGCAAAAAGCGCCGCCGCCCGGGCGCCGCCGTCTTCGGTGGTCAAAAGCGCCAGCGTGGCCAGCCGCAGCGCGCGGCGCCCGGCGGGCCCCGCGTCGGGGCTGTAGGGGCCCGTCACCGCGCAGCTGTCATAGACCCGGCTCAGCGCCGCGCCGTGGCGGGTGGCGAGCATCTTCATCAACTTGCGCCGCGCCCCCCGGATCGCCTCCGGATCGGGGGTGTCGCCCTGCGCGAAGAGCGCCGCGGCGATCTCGTCCTCGCCCGGCAGGCGCAGACAGGCGGCGCGGAAGCCCGGATCAGCCTCGTCATCGGCAATCAGCCGCCCGACCGCATCAAGATAATCAAGCTGCGCCCCCTCGCCGCGCGCCATCACCATCAGGGTCTGGCGTGCCAGCGTCCGCCCGGCCTCCCAACGGTTGAAGGGATCGGTGTCATGGGCCAGCAGGAAGGCCTGTTCCGCGGGCGTCGTCGCCCGTTCCAGGATCACCGGCGCCGAGAAGCCGCGCAGGATCGAGGGCACCGGCCGCGCCGAAAGCCCCTCGAAGCGGAAGCTTTGCTGCGCCTCGGTCAGTTCCAGCACCGTGGTCGGCACGATCTCGTCGCCATTGGGCGACAACAGCCCCACCGCCAGCGGAATGTGGCGCGGCGGCTTGACCTCCTCGCCCGGGGTGGGCGGGGTCGTCTGGCGGACCTCCAGCGTGTAGGTGCCGTTTTCGTAAGCCTCGGTCACCGTCAGTTTCGGCGTGCCCGCCTGGGTATACCAGAGCATGAACTGGCGCAGATCGCGGCCCGAAGTATCCTCGAAGACCTTGATCCAGTCCTCGATCGTGCAGGCCTGGCCGTCATGGCGGTCGAAATAGAGATCCAGCGCCGCCCGGTAGCCCTCGGCGCCCAGAAGCGTCGCCAGCATGCCCACCACCTCGGCGCCTTTTTCATAGACGGTCGCGGTGTAGAAGTTGTTGATTTCCTTGTAGCGGTCGGGCCGCGGCGGATGGGCCAGCGGGCCCGCATCCTCGCGGAACTGACGTGCGCGCAGGCTGGCCACATCCTCGATCCGCTTCAGCCCGCCCAGCCGCACGTCGCGGGTAAAGCTTTGGTCGCGATAGACCGTCAAGCCTTCCTTCAGGCAAAGCTGGAACCAGTCGCGGCAGGTGATGCGGTTGCCGGTCCAGTTGTGGAAATATTCATGCGCGATCACCGCCTCGATGCGTTCGTAATCGGTGTCGGTCGCGGTTTCGGGGCTTGCCAGGACCAGCTTCGAGTTGAAGATGTTCAAGCCCTTGTTTTCCATCGCCCCCATGTTGAAATCATCGACCGCGACGATGTTGAACAGATCCAGGTCATATTCGCGCCCATAGGCCGTTTCGTCCCATTCCATCGACCGGACCAGCGCGCCCAGCGCGAAATCGCAGCGCGTTTCATCGCCCGGACGCACCCAGATATTGAGATCGACCCGGCGCCCCGAGCGTGTGGTGAACACCCCCGAGGTGGCGCGCAGATCCCCCGCCACCAGCGCGAACAGATAGGCGGGCTTCGGCCAGGGATCGTCCCATTCCGCCCAAGCCTCGCCCTGCCCGACCGGGTTGCCGTTCGACAAAAGCACCGGCAGGTCGCTTTCGATGCGGACATGAAAGCGGCTCATCACATCGGGACGGTCGGGGTAAAAGGTGATGTGGCGGAAGCCCTCGGCCTCGCATTGGGTGCAATACATCCCGTTCGACATGTAAAGCCCCTCGAGCGCGGTATTCGCGGCGGGCGCGATCTCGACCTCGGTCTGCAGCCGGAACGGGCCTGCGGGCAGCACGGCGGCGGGCAGCACGAGGCCGGTCTCGTCCAGATGATAGTCGCCCGGGGCCAGCGCCCGCCCGTCAAGGGAAAGTGAGATCAGCCGCAGATCTTCGCCCTGCAACACCATGTCGGCGCCCGGCTGCCGCGGCGTCACGTCAAGCGCCGCCGTGACCCGCGTGGCCGCCGGATCCAGCCGGAAGGTCAGGGAAACGGACGCGATCTCAAAGGGATAGGCCTTGTAATCCGACAAAAGGGTGACGCCGTCCATGACTTTCCTCGCACTGGGCTTGCACTGGGCTTTCGTGCAAGCTAGGCGCTTACCGCCCCCCCGGCAAGGCATCGCCGACAGCCGGGGAGATCGCGAATTTCGCTGGACAGGGGCGACATCAGGGCCAAGATACCGGCCAAAGCTTGGGAGGAGCCGATGACGGAACGCGTGGAACGCGAGGGGCTGCAGGTTGCGGCCGAACTGGCCGCCTTCATCGAAACGCAGGCGCTGCCCGGCACCGGGGTTGATCCGGCGCGGTTCTGGGGGGGCTTTTCGGCGCTGATCCATGAATTCGGGCCGCAGAACCGGGCGCTTCTGGACAAGCGCGACCAGCTGCAGGCGCAGATCGACGCCTGGCACCTGCACCACCGCGCCCAGGGCCATGACGCCACCGCCTATCGCGCCTTTCTGGAGGAGATCGGCTATCTGCTGCCCGAGGGCGCCGATTTCAGCATCGAGACCGGCCCGACCGACCCCGAGATTGCCCAGGTTTGCGGCCCGCAGCTGGTCGTGCCGATCACCAATGCGCGCTATGCGCTCAATGCCGCGAATGCGCGCTGGGGCAGCCTTTATGACGCGCTTTACGGCACCGACGCGCTGGGCGTGCCGCCCGCCGCGCCGGGCTACGATCCGGTCCGCGGCGCCAAGGTGATCGCCTGGGCCAAGGACTTCCTGGATGCCGCCTGCCCGCTGGTGGCCGGGTCCTGGGCGCAGGCGACGCGGCTCTGGCTGCAGGAGGGCGGCTTGTTCGCCGAGGTCGCGGGCGAGGAAACCGGGTTGAAGGACCCGGCGCAATTCGCGGGCTTCCGCGGCCCGGCCGAGGCGCCGGTGGACATCCTGTTGCGCAACAACGGCCTGCATCTGATCCTCAAGCGCGACCCGGCCCATCCGATCGGCGCCACGGATCCGCTCGGCCTTGCCGATCTGGTGCTTGAATCGGCGCTCTCCTCGATCATGGATTGCGAGGATTCGGTGGCCACCGTCGATGCCGCCGACAAGGTTCTGGCCTACCGAAACTGGCTCGGCCTGATGCGCGGCGATCTGACGGAAACGGTGACGAAGGGCGGGCGCAGCTTCCCCCGCGCCCTTGCCCCCGATCTGAGCTTCACCGCGCCCGGGGGCGGCCCGGTCACCCTCAAGGGCCGGGCGCTGATGCTGGTGCGCAATGTCGGGCCGCTGATGACCACCCCCGCGATCCTGACCCGCAGCGGCGCCGAGGCGCCCGAGGGGCTGATGGATGCGATGGTCACCACGCTTTGCGCGCTGCATGACCTGAAACGCGGCGCCAATTCCGTGACCGGCTCGGTCTATGTGGTCAAGCCGAAGCTGCACGGCCCCGAGGAAGTCGCCTTCACCTGCGCCAGCTTCGCCCATGTCGAGGAAGTTCTGGGCCTGCCCGCCAATACGGTCAAGCTGGGCATCATGGACGAGGAACGCCGCACCTCGGCCAACCTCAAGGACTGCATCCGCGCCGCCAAGGATCGGCTGGCCTTCATCAACTCGGGCTTCCTTGACCGGACCGGGGACGAGATCTTCACCTCGATGGAAGCCGGGCCGATGGTGACCAAGGCCGAGATGAAATCGCAGCCCTGGATTGCGGCCTATGAGGATCGCAACGTCGATATCGGCCTGCGCTGCGGGTTGCCGGGCAAGGCGCAGATCGGCAAGGGCATGTGGGCCGCGCCCGACGCCATGGGGCAGATGCTGGCGCAGAAGATCGCCCATCCGATGGCCGGGGCGAATTGCGCCTGGGTGCCCTCGCCCACCGCGGCGGTGCTGCACGCGACGCATTACCACCGCGTCGACGTGAAGGCGCGACAGCGCGAGATCGCGCAGCTGCAACGGCCGCTGCGGCTCTTTGATCTGCTGACGATCCCGCTTGCCGTCGGCCGCACCTATTCCGAGGCCGAGATCACCGCGGAAATCGAAAACAATGCGCAGGGCATTCTGGGCTATGTGGTGCGCTGGGTCGATCAGGGCATCGGCTGCTCGAAGGTGCCTGACATCCATGACGTGGGCCTGATGGAAGACCGCGCGACGCTGCGGATCAGCTCTCAGGCGCTGGCGAACTGGCTCCATCACGGCATCGTCGGCGAGCCGCAGGTGATGAAGGCCTTCCGCAAGATGGCCACCGTGGTCGATCGGCAGAATGCGGGCGATCCGGCCTATCAGCCGATGGCGCCGAATTTCGACGGGCTGGCGTTTCAGGCCGCCTGCGATCTGGTCTTCCTCGCCCGGATCCAGTCCTCGGGCTATACCGAACCCGTGCTGCACCAGCGCCGGGCGCAGGTGAAGGCCGCCAAGGCATAGGAAAGGGGGGGGGCTCTGCCCCCCGTCCCTGCGGGACTCCCCCCGGGATATTTGCACCAAGGTGAAAGCAAAGGGCCCCCGCGATGGGCGTCCTTTTATCTTGCCTCAAATATCCCGGGGGTGCGGGGG
>NZ_SWJZ01000043.1 GCF_005144475.1 Rhodobacter capsulatus
GTCAGCGTCGTCTTGCCGTGGTCCACGTGGCCGATCGTGCCGATGTTCACGTGCGGCTTGTTCCGTTCAAACTTTGCCTTTGCCATAATGGCCTCCTGGTTCGTTGATCCTGCGCGAGAGAGGGCCCGGGTGTCCCGGGCCCAGTCGCATCAGGCGTGTTTTTTCTGGATCTCGGCCGAGATGTTGTCCGGCACGGTGTCGTAATGGTCGAACTCCATCGAGAACACGGCGCGGCCCGAGGACATCGAGCGCAGCGTGTTGATGTAGCCGAACATGTTCGCCAGCGGGACCATCGCGTTGATCACGTTCGCGTTGCCGCGGCTGTCCTGGCCGTTGATCATGCCCCGACGCGAGGTCAGGTCGCCGATGACGCCGCCGGTGTATTCTTCCGGGGTCACCACTTCGACTTTCATGATCGGCTCGAGCAGCTTCGCACCGGCCTTTTTCAGGCCTTCGCGCATGGCGGCACGCGAGGCGATTTCGAAGGCCAGCACCGAGGAGTCGACGTCGTGGAAGGCACCGTCGATCAGCGCCACCTTGAAGTCGATCACCGGGAAGCCCGCGAGCGGACCGGAGTCCATCACCGACTTGATGCCCTTTTCGACGCCGGGGATATATTCCTTCGGCACCGCACCACCGACGATCTTCGATTCGAACGAATAGCCTTCGCCCGGTTCGGTCGGCGAGATCACCAGCTTCACGCGCGCGAACTGGCCGGTACCACCGGTCTGTTTCTTGTGCGTGTAGTCGATTTCATGCTCGCGCGAGATCGTTTCGCGATAGGCCACCTGCGGCGCACCGATGTTCGCCTCGACCTTGAACTCGCGACGCATGCGGTCGACGAGGATGTCGAGGTGAAGTTCGCCCATGCCCTTCATGATCGTCTGCCCCGATTCGACATCGGTTTCGACGCGGAAGGACGGGTCTTCGGCGGCCAGACGGGCCAAGGCGATGCCCATCTTTTCCTGGTCGGCCTTGGTCTTCGGTTCGACCGCGATCTCGATCACCGGGACCGGGAAGGTCATGGTTTCAAGGACGACCGGCGCCGACGGATCGCAAAGCGTGTCCCCGGTGGTGGTTTCCTTGAGGCCCCCCAGCGCGATGATGTCGCCCGCGAACGCTTCCGAGATTTCCTCGCGGTCGATGGCGTGCATCATCATCATGCGGCCAACGCGCTCGCGGCGCTGCTTGGTCGCGTTCATCATCGCGTCGCCCTTGGCCAGCTTGCCCGAATAGATCCGGGTGAAGGTCAGCGAGCCCACGAAGGGGTCGTTCATGATCTTGAACGCCAGACCCGAGAAGGGCTGCTCGTCATCGGCCGAACGGGCGATGTTGCGCGTCTCGGACTCGTCGCCCGGCGCGAAGCCCATGTAGGGCGGCACATCGAGCGGCGAGGGCAGATAGTCGACCACGGCGTTCAGAAGCGGCTGCACGCCCTTGTTCTTGAACGACGACCCCGCCAGAACCGGGATGAAGTCGATGGCCAGCGTGCCCTTGCGGATCAGCTTGCGCAGCGTTTCCTCGTCGGGCTCGTTGCCCTCGAGGTAAGCTTCCATCGCGTCATCGTCCTGACCGACGGCGGTTTCCAGAAGGTTCAGACGCCATTCTTCGGCTTCGTCCTTCAGTTCCGCACGGATCGGCTGACGCTTCCACGACGCGCCAAGATCTTCGCCCTCATAGACCCATTCTTCCATGGTCACGAGGTCGATGATGCCTTCGAGCTTGTCTTCCGCGCCGATCGGCAGGACGATCGGCATGGCGTTGGCGCCGGTCCGGTCCTTGATCATGCGGACGCAGTTGAAGAAGTCGGCGCCGGTCTTGTCCATCTTGTTGACGAACACGATCCGCGGAACCTTGTAGCGGTCAGCCTGACGCCACACGGTTTCGGTCTGCGGTTCCACGCCGGCGTTGCCGTCGAGCAGAACCACGGCCCCGTCAAGCACCGCAAGCGAGCGTTCGACTTCGATGGTGAAGTCGACGTGGCCGGGGGTGTCGATGATGTTGAAGCGGAACTTCGACGACTTGTCGCCAACGCCGGTCGAGGGATCGATCTGACGATTCCAGAACGTGGTGGTGGCCGCCGAGGTGATGGTGATCCCGCGTTCCTGTTCCTGTTCCATCCAGTCCATCGTCGCGGCCCCGTCATGGACCTCGCCGATCTTGTGCGACTTGCCGGTGTAGTAAAGGATGCGTTCCGACGTCGTGGTCTTGCCCGCGTCGATGTGGGCAATGATCCCGAAGTTGCGGTACCGCTCAAGCGGATATTCGCGTGCCATGGTGACCCCTTACCAGCGGTAATGGCTGAACGCTTTGTTCGCGTCGGCCATCTTGTGGGTGTCTTCGCGTTTCTTCACCGCCGAGCCGCGCGAGTTCATGGCGTCGAGCAGCTCGCCCGCGAGGCGCTCTTCCATGGTGTTCTCGTTGCGGTTCTTGGCGGCGTTGATCAGCCAGCGGATCGCCAGCGCCTCGCGGCGGGTCGGACGCACTTCGACGGGCACCTGATAGGTGGCACCGCCGACGCGACGCGACCGCACCTCGACCGAGGGCTTCACGTTGTCGAGCGCTTCGTGGAACACTTCCACCGGCGCACGCTTCGCACGGGTCTCGACGCGCTCCAGCGCGTTGTAGACGATCCGTTCCGCGACCGACTTCTTGCCGTCGATCATCAGGTTGTTCATGAATTTGGTCAGCACGCGATCGCCATATTTGGCGTCGGGCAACACTTCGCGCTTTTCAGCTGCGTGACGACGAGACATCTGGTGATCTCCTTATTTCGGACGCTTGGCGCCGTATTTCGAACGACGCTGGCGACGGTCTTTGACGCCCTGGGTATCCAGCACACCGCGCAGGATGTGGTAACGGACACCCGGAAGGTCTTTCACCCGGCCGCCGCGAATGAGCACGACGGAGTGCTCTTGCAGGTTGTGCTTTTCGCCCGGGATGTAGGAGATGACCTCGAAGCCATTCGTCAGGCGGACCTTGGCCACCTTACGCATAGCGGAGTTCGGTTTCTTCGGCGTCGTGGTGTACACGCGCGTGCACACGCCCCGCTTTTGCGGGCACGACTGAAGGTGCTGCGACTTGCTGCGCTGCACCTTGGGCTGCCGCGGTTTGCGGATCAGCTGCTGGATCGTCGGCATTCGGTTCCCCGTTCTGCTGTCAATACTCGCACCCGGACCAGGGTGCGCCACTTCTCGACGACATTCCGCGCCCATCGCGAAACGCCAAATCCGTCCGGGCTGCCCGAAGGCTGCCGAACGGTTGATATCCAGAGGAGCGGGCTATGGGACCCGGACCATCACCACTGAAAATCGACTCCCGCGGGCAGATCTGTCCGCAGGATGGCGGGGCTATAGGGGGTTGTGCCCCCCTTGTCAACCGCGCTGCCCCGGCGGCGGCGGCGGCCGGCTCAGGTGCCGGCCATCAGCCTCTCGATCGTGTCGAAATCGAAGCCGAATTTCTGCCGCAGCAACACCGCCGCCCGTTTCGGCTCGACCGCCTCCATCGAGCCCGAAAAATGCGGGTTCGACTTGTTGTCCCGGTGCAGGGTGCGCAGATAGACGATGTCCTGCTGATCCATCCAGGTGTTGTGCACCTGCCCGAGGGCGCGGTGGTTGTAGGCATAGATGTTGCCCGCGAAAGACACCGGCGCCAGCAGCGCGGTGCCGATCGACAGCGGCGTGCGCTCGACCGCGCGCTGATAGCTCGTGCCCTGTTTCGAATAGGTCAGATAAAGCCCGCGGTTGAAGGAAATCCCGATCGGCTCGTCCTTCTCGGGGATGGTGTGGACCTTGGCCGCCAAGGCCCGCAAGGTCGCGATGAAATTGAGGTTCACCGCGTCGTCGTCATCCAGCCGAAAGCTGGTGCGATGGGTGAAGCCCGCGCTGGAGACTTCGGCAAAGGCCTCGCGGATGCCCTGATAATGGTTCATCGGCGGCTTTTCGACGATCTGCACGAAGGGCAGCCCGTGCAGAAGCTTGTCGAGCCGCTTGCGCCATTTCTTCGGAAAATCCTGTGCCAGCAGAAAGATGCAGGTGAAATCGGGATCGGTCTGCGCCTTCAGAGTTGGCAGGCAGATGCCCTCGAACAGGCGGAAGCGCCGTTCCAGCCGGGCCTCGTCGAACAGGAAGGCCTTCATGTCCGCGACGGTGTCGAAGCCGGGGTAGAAATCGCCGGTGGTGACAAAGGAAAAGCGGATCAACCCGACGATCTGATTGCGAAATTCTGGCGACAAGGCACTGGCTCCCGTTCTGATCGGGGCAGGATTTCCGCTTCGGTCCCACGGGTCAAGGCAAAAGAAAACCCCCGCGCAGCGGACTGCGCGGGGGATTCGATCGGATCAGGCGATCAATCGCGGCTTTCCGGGGTCTCCACCGGGCCGAAATCGTCGTCGCCATAGCCGGTGTCGATCGGCGCCGCCAGAGCCGCGGCATCGATCGCCTCGGCGCGACGGGTCTCGATCACCTTGTTGTCGCGCTCGGCCGCGATCTTGCGCACGCGGGTGGTGGCGCCACCCGTGCCCGCCGGGATCAGACGGCCGACGATGACGTTTTCCTTCAGGCCGACAAGCTTGTCGCGCTTGCCCTGCACCGAGGCTTCCGTCAGCACCCGCGTCGTTTCCTGGAACGAGGCCGCCGAGATGAACGACCGCGTCTGCAAGGACGCCTTGGTGATCCCGAGCAGCACCGGCTCGCCCGTCGCGGCACGGCCGCCGCGGGCTTCGACCTTGGCGTTCTCTTCGTCGAACTCCGACTTGTCGATGTTCTCGCCCTTGAGCAGCGTGGTGTCGCCACTGTCGAGGATCTCGATCTTCTGCAGCATCTGCCGCACGATCACCTCAATGTGCTTGTCGTTGATCTTCACGCCCTGCAGCCGGTAGACGTCCTGCACCTCGTCGATGAGGTAGTCGGCCAGGGCCTCGATCCCCATGATGCGCAGGATGTCATGCGGCGCCGGGTTGCCGTCCATGATGTAGTCCCCCTTCTGCACGAAGTCGCCTTCCTGCACCGGGATGTGCTTGCCTTTCGGCACCATGTATTCGACCGGCTCCAGCCCGTCTTGCGACGGCTCGATGGTGATGCGGCGCTTGTTCTTGTAGTCCTTGCCGAAGCGCACATAGCCATCCAGTTCGGCGATGATCGCGTGATCCTTCGGGCGACGGGCTTCGAACAGTTCCGCCACGCGGGGAAGACCCCCGGTGATGTCCTTGGTCTTGGCACCTTCGCGCGGGATCCGCGCCACCACGTCCCCGGCCTTCACGTCCTGCCCGTCCTCGATCGACAGAATCGCGTCGACCGACATCGGATAGGTGACCGGGTTGCCCGCATCGTTGCGCACCGGCTCGCCATCGGCATTGACGATGATGATCTCCGGCTTCAGATCGTTGCCCTTCGGCGCCGAGCGCCAGTCGGTCACGATCTTCTGCGTCATGCCGGTGGCTTCGTCGGTCTCTTCGCGCACCGCAATGCCCGAGATCAGGTCGACGAATTTCGCCACACCGGCCTTTTCGGCGATGATCGGCAGGGTATAGGGGTCCCATTCGAACAGTTTGGTGCCGCGTTTCACCGCGTCGCCATCCTTGACGAAGATCTTCGAGCCGTAGGACAGCTTGTGGCTGGCCCGTTCCTCGCCTTGCTCCGAGACGATCGCCAGCTGCATGTTGCGGCCCATGACGATCTGCTCGCCCGCGTCGTTGATCAGCAGGTTGGCGTTGCGGAACTCGATCTTGCCCTCCTGGCTCGCTTCCAGGAACGACTGTTGACCGCCCTGCGCGATGCCGCCGATGTGGAAGGTCCGCATCGTCAGCTGCGTGCCCGGTTCCCCGATCGACTGCGCCGCGATGATGCCCACCGCTTCGCCCTGGTTGACCAGCGTGCCGCGCGCCAGATCGCGACCGTAGCAGAGCGCGCAAACGCCCTCTTCGGCCTCGCAGGTCAGCGCCGAGCGGATCCGGATCGACTGGATCGCATTCTGCTCGATCAGGTCGGCCTTGCGCTCGTCGATCAGCTCGTTCTTGCGCACCAGCACCTCGTCGGTGCCCGGCACCAGAACGTCATCGGCGGCGACACGGCCCAGCACCCGTTCCGACAGCGGCGCGACGACTTCGCCATCGTTCACGGCCGCCGAAGCGGTGATCGCGCGTTCGGTGCCGCAGTCATGCGAACGCACGATGCAGTCCTGCGCCACGTCCACCAGACGACGGGTCAGATACCCCGAGTTCGCCGTCTTCAGCGCGGTATCGGCCAGACCCTTCCGGGCGCCGTGGGTCGAGTTGAAGTATTCAAGAACGGTCAGACCTTCCTTGAAGTTCGAGATGATCGGCGTCTCGATGATCTCGCCCGAGGGCTTGGCCATCAGACCGCGCATCCCGCCGAGCTGCTTCATCTGCGCGGGCGAGCCCCGCGCCCCGGAGTGGGACATCATGTAGACCGAGTTCGGCTCTTTCTCGGCGCCCGCATCATCGACGCGCACGGCGGAAATTTCCTTCATCATCTCGGCCGCGACGGCATCCGAGCATTTCGACCAGGCATCGACGACCTTGTTGTACTTCTCACCCTGGGTGATCAGACCGTCCATGTATTGCTGTTCGAATTCCTTGACCTGATCGCGCACGGCATCGACGATCTCCCACTTGCGTTCGGGGATCAGCATGTCGTCCTTGCCGAACGAGATGCCCGCCTTGAACGCTTCGCGGAAGCCCAGACCCATGATCTGGTCACAGAAGATCACCGATTCCTTCTGGCCGCAGTAGCGGTAGACGGTGTCGATGACGTTCTGCACGTCTTTCTTCCGCAACGGGCGGTTCACCAGATCATAGGGCGCCTTGGCATTGAGCGGCAGCAGCGCGCCCAGACGCACCCGACCCGGCGTGGTGTCGTAGCGCTTCCAGACTTCGTTGCCCTCGTCGTCGATCTGCTTGATCCGGGCCTTCACCTTGGCGTGCAGGTGCACGACGCCCGAGGTCAGCGCATGTTCGACTTCCTCGACCGAGGCGAAGACCATGCCTTCGCCGACCATGCCCTTGCGCTCCATCGTGGTGTAGTAAAGCCCAAGGATCATGTCCTGCGACGGAACGATGATCGGCGCGCCGTTGGCGGGCGACAGAACGTTGTTCGTCGACATCATCAGCACGCGCGCCTCAAGCTGGGCTTCCAGCGAGAGCGGAACGTGAACGGCCATCTGGTCGCCGTCGAAGTCGGCGTTGAAGGCCGAGCAGACGAGCGGGTGCAGCTGGATCGCCTTGCCTTCGATCAGGATCGGTTCGAAGGCCTGGATGCCCAGACGGTGCAGCGTCGGCGCGCGGTTCAGCAGCACCGGATGCTCGCGGATCACCTCGTCGAGGATGTCCCAGACCTCGGGACGTTCTTTCTCGACCAGTTTCTTCGCCTGTTTCACCGTGCTCGACAGGCCCTTGGCTTCAAGGCGCGAGTAGATGAAGGGCTTGAACAGCTCGAGCGCCATCTTTTTCGGCAGGCCGCATTGATGCAGCTTCAGTTCCGGCCCGGTCACGATGACCGACCGGCCCGAGAAGTCGACGCGCTTGCCGAGAAGGTTCTGACGGAACCGGCCCTGCTTGCCCTTGAGCATGTCCGAGAGCGACTTCAGCGGCCGTTTGTTGGTGCCGGTGATGACGCGGCCGCGGCGGCCGTTGTCGAACAGCGCGTCAACCGCTTCCTGCAGCATCCGCTTTTCGTTGCGCACGATGATGTCGGGCGCCCGAAGTTCGATCAGCCGTTTCAGACGGTTGTTCCGGTTGATCACGCGCCGGTACAGGTCGTTCAGGTCGGACGTGGCGAACCGGCCGCCATCGAGCGGCACCAGCGGGCGCAGTTCCGGCGGAATCACCGGCAGCACCGTCAGGATCATCCACTCGGGACGGTTCTTCGATTCGAGGAAGCTTTCGACGATCTTAAGACGCTTGATGATCTTCTTCGGCTTCAGCTCGCCGGTGGCTTCCTTCAGCTCCTCGCGCAGCTGTTCCGCCGTGGCTTCCAGATCGATCGCCGAGAGCATCTCGCGGATCGCTTCCGCGCCGATGTTGGCGGTGAAGGCATCGGCGCCGAACTGGTCCTGCGCATCCAGATATTCGTCTTCGGTCAGCAGCTGGCCATAGGACAGCTCCGTCAGACCGGGTTCGATCACGACGTAGTTTTCGAAGTAAAGGATGCGTTCCAGATCCCGCAGCGTCATGTCGAGCATCAGGCCGATGCGCGAGGGCAGCGATTTCAGGAACCAGATGTGGGCGACGGGCGAGGCCAGCTCGATATGGCCCATGCGCTCGCGGCGGACCTTTTGCAGCGTGACTTCAACGCCGCATTTCTCGCAGACGACGCCGCGATACTTCATCCGCTTGTACTTGCCGCACAGGCACTCGTAGTCCTTGATCGGCCCGAAGATGCGGGCGCAGAACAGGCCGTCGCGCTCGGGCTTGAAGGTCCGGTAGTTGATCGTCTCGGGCTTCTTGATCTCGCCATAGGACCACGAGAGGATCCGTTCCGGCGAGGCCAGCGAGATCTTGATCTCGTCAAAGGCCTTCGGCTGCGCCAGCGGGTTGAACGGGTTGTTGTTGGTGATTTCCTGGTTCATCAGATCTTTCCTTGATTGAGGTCAGAGGGGGGTGGTGAGCGCTCGCGCGCTCACTCTTCCTCCGAATCCAGGAGTTCCATGTTGAGGCCGAGGCCCCGAACTTCCTTGACGAGCACGTTGAACGATTCCGGCACGCCGGCCTCGAAGTTGTCCTCGCCCTTGACGATGCTCTCGTAGACCTTGGTCCGGCCCGCGACGTCGTCCGACTTCACCGTCAGCATCTCCTGCAGGGTGTAGGCGGCGCCGTAAGCTTCCAGAGCCCAGACCTCCATCTCCCCGAGACGCTGACCGCCGAACTGCGCCTTGCCGCCCAGCGGTTGCTGGGTAACAAGCGAATACGGCCCGGTCGAGCGCGCGTGCATCTTGTCGTCGACAAGGTGGTGCAGCTTGAGGAAGTACTTCACGCCCACGGTGACCGGACGGGCGAATTGCTCGCCGGTGCGGCCGTCGAAGACGATCGATTGGCCCGACTTGTTGAAGCCCGCGCGCATCAGCGCATCGTTCACGTCGGCTTCCTTGGCGCCGTCAAAGACCGGGGTGGCGATCGGAACACCGCCGCGCACATGCTCGGCGCATTCGACGAACCGGTCGTTCTCCATCTCGGCAAAGACGTCCTCGTAGGTCTCGTCGCCATAGCCGTGGCGCATTTCCTCGCGCACCGGGGTCAGGTCACCGTTGCGACGATAGGCTTTCAGCGCCTCGTCGATCCGGATGCCGAGACCACGGCTGGCCCAGCCCATGTGGGTTTCCAGGATCTGCCCGACGTTCATCCGCGACGGCACGCCGAGCGGGTTCAGCACGAGGTCGACCGGGGTGCCATCGGCGAGGAACGGCATGTCTTCGATCGGAACGACCTTCGACACCACGCCCTTGTTGCCGTGACGACCGGCCATCTTGTCGCCCGCTTGCAGCTTGCGCTTCACCGCGACGAAGACCTTGACCATCTTCATCACGCCGGGGGGCAGATCGTCGCCCTGACGGACTTTCTCCACCTTGTCATCGAAGCGATGTTCCAGGGCACGTTTCTGCGCGTCGAACTGGTCGTTCAGCGCTTCCACTTCCTTGGCATCGGCTTCGTTTTCAAGGGCAAGCTGCCACCACTGGCCACGCGACAGCGAGGCGAGCAGCTCTTCGGTGATTTCCGACCCGGCCTTGATCGAGGTGTTCTTCGGCCCCTTGACCGTCACCTTGCCAAGGATCAGCGTTTTCAGACGCGCGTAGATGTTGCGTTCCAAAATCGCCATCTCGTCGTCGCGGTCGCGGGCGAGACGTTCGATTTCCTCGCGCTCGATCTGCAGCGCGCGTTCGTCCTTGTCCACACCATGACGGTTGAAGACGCGGACTTCGACGATCGTGCCATAGGCGCCGGGCGGCAGACGCAGCGAGGTGTCGCGCACGTCGGACGCCTTTTCGCCGAAGATGGCGCGCAGAAGTTTTTCTTCCGGCGTCATCGGGCTTTCGCCCTTCGGCGTGATCTTGCCCACGAGGATATCGCCCGGGCCGACCTCGGCGCCGATATAGACGATGCCCGCCTCGTCAAGGTTGCGCAGGGCTTCCTCGCCGACGTTCGGGATGTCGCGGGTGATCTCTTCCGGCCCGAGTTTCGTGTCGCGCGCCGCCACTTCGTATTCCTCGATGTGGATCGAGGTGAACACGTCATCGCGGTGGATGCGTTCCGAAATCAGGATGGAGTCTTCGTAGTTGTAGCCGTTCCAGGGCATGAAGGCGACGACCACGTTGCGGCCAAGCGCCAGTTCGCCCTGATCGGTCGAGGGACCGTCGGCAACCACCTGCCCCTTCGACACCACGTCGCCCACCTTGACGATCGGACGCTGGTTGATCGTCGAAGACTGGTTCGAACGCTTGAACTTGCGCAGACGATAGATGTCGACGCCCGCGTCACCCATGCCGATGTCTTCATTGGCCCGGATAACGATCCGCGACGCATCGACCTGATCCACGACACCGCCGCGGCGGGCCATGATCGCGGCGCCCGAATCGCGCGCCACCGTCGCTTCCATGCCGGTGCCGACAAACGGCGCTTCGTTACGCAGCAGCGGAACCGCCTGACGTTGCATGTTCGAGCCCATCAGGGCGCGGTTGGCGTCGTCGTTTTCAAGGAAGGGGATCAGCGCCGCGGCGACCGAAACCAGCTGTTTCGGCGACACGTCGATCAGGTCCACGGCCTCGACCGGGTTCAGCATGAATTCGCCCGACTGACGCGTCGAGACCAGATCGTTCACGAACTTGCCGTTCTCGTCGAGCGTGGCGTTCGCCTGCGCGATCGTGTGGCGCATCTCTTCCGTGGCCGACATGTAGACGACTTCGTCGGTCACCTGACCATCGTGAACCTTGCGATAGGGGGTCTCGATGAAGCCATATTTGTTGACGCGCGCGAAGGTCGCCAGCGAGTTGATCAGACCGATGTTCTGACCTTCGGGCGTTTCGATCGGGCACATCCGGCCGTAGTGGGTCGGGTGAACGTCGCGAACCTCGAAGCCCGCGCGTTCACGGGTCAGACCGCCCGGCCCGAGCGCCGAAAGGCGACGCTTGTGCGTGACTTCGGACAGCGGGTTGGTCTGGTCCATGAACTGCGACAGCTGCGAGGAGCCGAAGAATTCGCGCACCGCGGCCGCGGCCGGTTTCGCGTTGATCAGGTCCTGCGGCATCACCGTGTCGATCTCGACCGAGGACATGCGTTCCTTGATCGCCCGTTCCATGCGCAGCAGGCCGACGCGATACTGGTTTTCCATCAGCTCGCCGACGGACCGCACGCGACGGTTGCCGAGGTGGTCGATGTCGTCGATCTCGCCCTTGCCGTCGCGCAGTTCGACGAGGCCCTTGATGCAGGCGATGATGTCGGCGCGGCGCAGGGTGCGCTGGGTGTCCGGCGCATCCAGATCCAGACGCATGTTCATCTTCACCCGGCCCACGGCCGAGAGGTCATAGCGTTCGCTATCGAAGAACAGCGTGTCGAACATCGAGCTTGCGGCTTCGACGGTCGGCGGCTCGCCCGGACGCATGACGCGGTAGATGTCCATCAGCGCGCCGTCGCGGCCCATGTTCTTGTCCGCCGCCATCGTGTTGCGGATGTAGGGGCCGACGTTGATGTTGTCGATGTCGAGGCAGGGGATCTCGGTGATGCCGTTGTCGAGCAGCGTCTTCACCGAGCCGCCGACCAGCTGGCCGTCCCGGTCGTATTCCGCCGTCAGCTCGTCGCCCGCTTCGATGTAGATGTAGCCGGTGCGCTCGTTGATGATGTCCTTGGCGCAGTAGCGGCCGAGGATGTGGTCGAACGGCAAGAGCAGTTCGGTCACCTTGGCTTCATCAAGCCATTTCTTCACCATCCGCGGCGTGACCTTTTCGCCCGCCTTCAGGATCACTTCGCCGGTGCCGGCGTCGATCATGTCATAGGTCGGACGGGTGCCGCGCGCGCGCTCGGGGAAGAACTTCGACACCCAGCCGCGTTTGCCCTCGGCGCGGAAGGTGACGGTGTTGTAATAGGCATCCATGATGCCTTCCTGATCGAGGCCGAGCGCGTAAAGCAGCGTCGTCACCGGCAGCTTGCGGCGACGGTCGATGCGCGCGAACACCAGATCCTTGGCGTCGAATTCGAAATCGAGCCAGCTGCCGCGATAGGGAATGATCCGGCAGGCGAACAAGAGCTTGCCCGAGGAATGGGTCTTGCCGCGGTCATGGTCGAAGAACACACCCGGCGAGCGGTGCATCTGCGACACGATCACGCGTTCGGTGCCGTTGACGATGAAGGTGCCGTTCGGCGTCATCAGGGGCATGTCGCCCATGTAGACGTCCTGTTCCTTGATGTCCTTGACCGACCGCGCCCCGGTGGTTTCATCGACATCGAACACGATCAGACGCAGCGTCACCTTGAGCGGCGCCGAATAGGTCAGATCGCGGCTCATGCATTCGTCGACGTCATATTTCGGCTTTTCGAGCTCGTATTTCACGAATTCGAGGATCGCGTTGTCATTGAAGTCCTTGATCGGGAACACCGACTGGAAGACGCCCTTGATGCCCTCGCCGTCGAGCGGCTGATCGGCATCGCCCGAGCGCAGGAACAGGTCGTAGGAGGCCTTCTGAACCTCGATGAGGTTCGGCATTTCCAGAACTTCGCGGATTTTGCCGTAGTAGCGGCGGATACGCTTCTGACCAACGTAAGCTTGAGCCATGCTCGTCGTGACCTTTCGTCTCTTCGCGGGTGTGCATCGTCGGGGCCCGATGCACGCCGCTTGCGAATGGGGGGCGGTTCCATACCTGCCTTCCGTCCCACCGGAAGGCTCCCGAACCGACCCTGCCTTGGGAAAGGGTTTTGCAAAACCCCTTGCCGAGACAGGTACGGCTGGGCTCGGGGAAACCCCGAACCCAGCCTGAAGTCACCTGATAGGATGCGACAGCACCCTGCCCGATTACTTGAGCTCGACTTTGGCGCCAGCCGCTTCGAGCTTTTTCTTGATCTCTTCGGCTTCGCCTTTGGCAGCGGCTTCTTTCACCTTGCCACCAGCTTCGACGAGATCTTTCGCTTCTTTGAGGCCCAGGCCGGTGATGGCGCGGACTTCTTTGATCACGTTGATCTTGTTGGCACCGGCATCGACGAGCACGACGTCGAATTCGGTTTTTTCTTCTTCGGCCGGAGCCGCGGCAGCAGCCGGGCCAGCCATCATCACGGCGCCACCGGCGGCCGGTTCGATGCCATACTCGTCCTTGAGGATGGTTTTCAGTTCTTGGGCCTGCAGCAGCGTCAGGTTGACGATTTGCTCGGCAAGGGCTTTAAGATCGGCCATTTTTCCGTTCCATTCTGATATAGGGTTGATCCGACGTCGAGTTGTCCCGACGAAGGCAAGATGTTGCGTCAGGCGGCTTCCCGCTCCTCAAGCGTCTTGAGGATGCCCGCGATGTTGGAAGCAGGCGCGCCAATGGCACCGGCGATGTTCGAAGCAGGCGCCCCGATGCACGACGCGATTTGAGCGATGAGCTCTTCGCGCGACGGCATGGCGGCGACGGCTTTGACACCGGCCTTGTCCAGAGCGTCCTTGCCCATGGCCCCGCCAAGAATGTCGAACTTGTCGTTCGTCTTGGCATAGGCTTCCGCGACCTTGGCCGCAGCCACCGGGTCCTCGGAATAGGCAAGAACGGTCATCCCCGTCAGAAGTTTGGCCATGCTCTCGCAGGGCTTGCCTTCCAGGGCGATCTTGGCGAGCGTGTTCTTGGCAACGCGCACGGACCCACCCACGTCACGCATTTTCGCGCGCAGGTCCTGCATCTGAGCAACCGTCATGCCTTCGTAGCGGGCAACCACCACGACGCCAGAGCTTTCGAAGATCTGGCCGAGTTCCTCGACCACCTTCTCTTTTTGGGCTCTATCCACGGTTACACTCCAAGTGTGGGGGTTTCCCCCCGGCTCTGTTTCCTACGGGCGCATGCCCGCAGGTCGGGTCCGATCGGTTCCCGAGAGATCGCCCGAGGCAGCAGCCCCGGAAATTCTCGTTCCCCATCTCGGGAAGGACTTACGGGGGAAACCCCCACCCTCCGTCTCGGACAGGACGGGGCTTTTTCAAGCCCCGTCATTCGCCGGTTTCCCGGCAAATTCTCAGCGGGCCGCGGCCGAGGTCAGATCGACCGTCACGCCCGGGCCCATGGTCGAGGACAGCGACACCTTTTTCAGGTAGGTGCCCTTGGCGCCCGCCGGTTTGGCTTTCGACACCGCGTCGACAAAGGCGCGGACGTTGTCCGCCAGCTTGTCCTCGGTGAACGAGACCTTGCCGATGCCGCCGTGGATCACGCCGGCCTTTTCGACCTTGAACTGCACTTCGCCGCCCTTGGCCGCTTCGATCGCCGTTTTCACGTCCATCGTCACGGTGCCGACTTTCGGGTTCGGCATCAGGTTGCGCGGCCCGAGGATCTTGCCCAGACGGCCGACGAGCGGCATCATGTCCGGGGTGGCGATGCAGCGATCGAACTCGATCTTGCCCGACTGGATGGTTTCCATCAGGTCTTCGGCACCGACGATGTCGGCCCCGGCGGCTTTCGCCTCGTCGGCCTTGGCGCCACGGGCGAAGACGGCGACGCGGACGGTCTTGCCCGTGCCGTGCGGCAGCTGCACCACGCCCCGGACCATCTGGTCGGCGTGACGCGGGTCGACGCCCAGGTTCATCGCGATTTCAAGCGTTTCGTCGAACTTGGCCGAGGCCGCCGACTTGATCAGCTTGACGGCATCTTCAACCGAAAGGTTGGCCTTGCCTTCGAAAGCGGTCCGCGCAGCGGCCGAACGTTTACCGATCTTGGCCATGGCTTACCCCTTAACCTCGATACCGACCGACTTCGCCGAGCCGAGGATGATGTTGATGGCGCCCTGAATGTCGTTGGCGTTCAGGTCTTTCATCTTGGCTTCGGCGATCGCCTTGACCTGCGCGGCGGTCACGGTGCCCGCGACGACGTGGCCCGGCTTGACCGACCCCTTCGGACGGTTGCGCTTGCCCACCGGCTTCAGGCCAGCCGCTTTCTTCAGCATGAACGAGGCCGGAGCGGTCTTCGTTTCAAAGGTGAAGGATTTGTCGGCATAGTAGGTGATGATGCAGGGAACCGGCGATTCCGGCTCCAGCTCCTGCGTGCGGGCGTTGAACGCCTTGCAGAATTCCATGATGTTGATCCCGCGCTGACCCAGCGCCGGACCGATCGGCGGGGAGGGAGTGGCTTTCCCCGCCTTCACTTGCAGCTTCAGCTGCCCGATGACTTTCTTGGCCATGTGGCCTTCTCCTTTTCACTGCCGCCCCACCATGGGGCGAAGTTTAGTGGTCAGGCGGTCACCCGCCTCCCACGCATTCCCCTCAGGCGGTTTTCGACACCTGGGTGAATTCCAGCTCGACCGGCGTCGGCCGGCCAAAGATCGACACCGTGACCTTGAGGCGGCCCGCGGCGTCGTCGACTTCCTCGACCATGCCCGAGAAGCCCTCGAACGGGCCGTCGGTCACGGAAACATTCTCGCCGATCTCGAAGCGAATCAGGTTGCGCGGCGCGACGACTTCGCCGCTCGGCCCCTGACGGTTCAGGATCGTGTTGACTTCGCTGTCCCGCATCGGCGTCGGCTTGCCCTGCGGACCCAGGAAGCCGGTGACGCGGTTGATCGAGGTGATCGCGTGATAGCCGCGGTCGGTCATGTCCATGCGCACCAGCACGTAGCCGGGCATGAAGCGACGCTCCGACGTGACCTTCTTGCCGCGGCGGATCTCGATCACTTCTTCGGTGGGAACCAGAACTTCCTCGATCTCGTCCCCCAGGCCCTTGTCGATCACGGCCTGTTTGATCTGCTCGGCGACCTTTTTCTCGAAGTTCGAGAGAACGGAAACCGAATACCACCGCTTCGCCATCAACCTGCCTCTTTCCCCCCGGCGGCGAGCGCCGAAATTTTCTCTGCGCAACGGTCTTGCCGCTGCTCTCTCAACAAAGAACGGCGCGCATCATTCGAATCGATGCACGCCGGTTCTTGAGTGTCGTGCCCGTTTAGCCCTGCCCGCCCCGTATTTCAAGGGCTTCGATGGCCTCAGATGAACATTGCCTTGATCCCGAGGTTGATCACCCAATCCACGAGGGAAAAGAAGATCGCCGCCACCATCGCCATGGTCAGCACCATGACGGTGGTCAGAACGACCTCGCGCCGGTTCGGCCAGGTGATCTTGCCAACTTCCGAGCGCACCTGGCTCAGGAACTGGATCGGGTTTGCCATGCTGCTTCCTCTCATGCGACGGCGCCGGGATACGCGCAGATGCGGCAGAATTCAAGCGCGATGCGCCGATCTGCCCGACACCGAAACGGAACCGTGGCCGCAGCCGCCGGGATCATCCGATTTCAGCAAATGAAGGATGGCAGGAGTTGGGGGACTCGAACCCACGACCCTCGGTTTTGGAGACCGATGCTCTACCAACTGAGCTAAACTCCTGTGCCTGCCGCGTCACTACATATCTTGCGCGGGGCCGTCAAGCGGGTGACGGCGTTCCGCGCGCGGTTCTCGCGCACCAATTCGACGCAGGCCCCCCGGCCCCCCCGGCGCCGTTCCGGCACGACCCCGGGGCCGCCCCCGCCGCGGCGCCCGCCGCCGCAACTCCCTGCTTCCCAAAAGCGCCATTTTCCTGTATGCGCGCACAATCTGCGACGTGAGCCCAACCCCCCGGGCGCATGCGAAGGATTGGGGGGCGGCGGCAATGGGGCCGCCATATGCCGGGAGACATGGGAAGGTCCCATGCGTGCTCCCAGACAGGAAACGCTGATGTTCAACGTTACGAAAAAATCGATCCAGTGGGGCGGCGAGACGCTGACGCTGGAAACGGGCAAGGTTGCCCGTCAGGCCGACGGCTCGGTCATCGCCACTCTGGGCGAGACCTCGGTCATGGCCAACGTCACCTTCGCCAAGGAAGCGAAGCCGGGGCAGGATTTCTTCCCGCTGACCGTGCATTACCAGGAAAAATACTACGCCGCCGGCAAGATCCCCGGCGGTTTCTTCAAACGTGAAGCCCGTCCTTCGGAAAAGGAAACGCTGGTCTCGCGTCTGATCGACCGTCCCTGCCGTCCGCTGTTCGTCCCGGGCTTCAAGAACGAAGTGCTGGTGATGGCCACCGTGCTCTCGTGCGATCTGGTGAACGATCCCGACATCGTCGCGATGATCGCCGCCTCGGCCGCGCTGACGATCTCGGGCGTGCCCTTCATGGGCCCGATCGGCGCCGCGCGCGTGGGCTTTGCCCATGGCGCCTATGTGCTGAACCCGGCCATGGACGACATGACCAAGCTGCGCGACAACCCCGAGCAGCGTCTGGATCTGGTCATCGCGGGCACGAAAGATGCCGTGATGATGGTCGAATCCGAAGCCTATGAGCTGACCGAAGACGAGATGCTCGGCGCGGTGAAATTCGGCCACGAACAGATGCAGCCGGTGATCGACCTGATCATCGCGCTGGCCGAAGATGCCGCGAAAGAGCCCTTCCATTTCGACGCGCCGGATTACTCGGCGCTGCTCGGCCGGGTGAAAGCCGCGGGCGAGACCGAGATGCGCGCCGCCTTCGCGCTCCGCGACAAGCAGGAACGCTCGAATGCGATCTCGGCGACGGTCGATCTGATCAAGTCGAAGCTGTCGGAAGAAGATCTGGCCGACATCAACCTCGGTTCGGCGATCAAGGCGCTGGAATCGGGCATCCTGCGCGGTGACATCATCACCGGCGGCGCCCGCATCGACGGCCGCGACAACAAGACCGTCCGCCCGATCGTGGCGGAAGTCGGCCTCTTGCCGCGCACCCACGGCTCGGCACTGTTCACCCGCGGTGAAACCCAGGGCCTCGTGGTGACCACGCTTGGCACCGGCGATGATGAGCAGATCATCGACGCGCTGAACGGCAACACCCGTTCGAACTTCCTGCTGCACTACAACTTCCCGCCCTATTCGGTCGGCGAAGTGGGCCGCGTCGGCAGCCCGGGCCGTCGCGAGATCGGCCATGGCAAGCTGGCCTGGCGCGCGCTGCAGGCGGTTCTGCCCGCGGCGACCGACTTCCCCTACACGATCCGCGTCGTCTCCGAGATCACCGAATCGAACGGCTCGTCCTCGATGGCCTCGGTCTGCGGCGGCTCGCTCTCGATGATGGATGCCGGTGTGCCGCTGAAAGCCCCGGTGGCCGGTGTGGCCATGGGTCTGATCCTGGAAAGCGACGGCCGCTGGGCGGTTCTGACCGACATCCTGGGCGATGAAGACCACCTTGGCGACATGGACTTCAAGGTGGCGGGGACCGAAAACGGCATCACCTCGCTGCAGATGGACATCAAGGTCGCGGGCATCACCCCCGAGATCATGCAACAGGCGCTGGCGCAGGCGAAAGACGGCCGGCTGCACATCCTGGGCGAGATGTCGAAAGCGCTCTCCGCCGGTCGTCAGGAATTCTCGGCGCATGCGCCGCGGATCGAGACGATGACCATCCCGACCGACAAGATCCGCGAAGTGATCGGCTCGGGCGGCAAGGTGATCCGCGAGATCGTCGAGGTCTCGGGCGCCAAGGTCGACATCAACGACGACGGCGTGATCAAGATCGCCTCGGCCAATGCCGATGCCATCAAGAAGGCCTATGACATGATCTATTCGATCGTGGCCGAGCCGGAAGAAGGCAAGGTGTACCGCGGCAAGGTGGTGAAGCTGGTCGATTTCGGCGCCTTCGTGAACTTCTTCGGCAAGCGCGACGGTCTGGTGCATGTCTCGCAAATCGCGGGCAAGCGTCTGAACCACCCGAACGAGGCGCTGAAGGAAGGTCAGGAAGTCTGGGTCAAGCTTCTGGGCTTCGACGATCGCGGCAAGGTGCGCCTTGGCATGAAGATGGTCGATCAGGACACCGGCGCGGAACTGCCGCCGGAAACCCGGGCCAAGGAAGAACAGGCCGAGGCCTGATCTCTCCCGCAAGAAATGGCAAAGCCCCCGCTTCGGCGGGGGCTTTTGCGTTTCGGCCCTTTGACCGGCGGGCTTAGCGCCCGTAGACGGTATGGCGGGCCAGGTCGCGGGCATTGTGACGCGACAGGCCAAGGTCGAACCAGTCCGCATCGCTCATGCGGTCGAATTCCGCCAGCAGCGCGACATAGGCGCGGCGTTGCGCATGGGCCTGGCGCAGCTGCGCGACGGCACGGGCAAGGACATCAAGCAGGGCAAGCGGGCGGGGCTGGGACAGCGCGGAAGCGAGGGGCATCTTTTCGTCTTTCGGAACCGGCGGGACCATCCCGCCGTTACCGATAACTTGCGCCTGATGCTGCATTTGCACAATCCGGGGATTGGGCAATGCCGCGATGCGGAAAGCGCATGACTGGTAAGATTTGGTTACCACTTGCCGCGGAAATAATTTGATCAAATTATCCGGCGGGTGGCTTGTCACGCCGCCTTGCCCCTGTCACGCTGGCCCGGACAAGGGAGACTGCCATGATCGAGAAACGCCACTTCTACATCGACGGGACATGGGTCAGCCCGGACCTGCCGCGCGACCATTTCGTGATCGACCCCTCGACCGAGGAGCCCTGCGCGGTGATTTCGCTCGGCGACCGGGCCGATACCGAGACCGCCGTCGCCGCCGCCCTGCGCGCGGGGCCGGGCTGGGCCGCCACGCCGCCCGCCGAGCGTCTGGCCGCGGTCGAGCGGATCCTCGCGATCTATCAGGCCCGGGCCGAGGAGATGGCGCAAGCGATGAGCCTCGAGATGGGCGCACCGATCGACTTTGCCCGCGAAAATCAGGTCGGTGCCGGGGTCTGGCACATCTCGAATTTCATCAGGGCCGCCCAGGACTTCAAATGGGTGCATCCGTTGGGCGACGGCACGCCCGGCGCGATGATCGCTTACGAACCCGTGGGCGTCGTCGGGCTGATCACGCCGTGGAACTGGCCGATGAACCAGGTGACGCTGAAAGTCATCCCGGCGCTGATCGCCGGCTGCACGATGGTGCTGAAACCCTCCGAGGAGGCGCCGCTGTCCTCGCTGCTGTTCGCGGAATTCGTCCATGACGCGGGCGTGCCCGCGGGCGTCTTCAACCTGGTGAACGGCGACGGGCTCGGCGTCGGCACGCAGCTCTCCACCCATCCCGACGTCGAGATGATCTCCTTCACCGGCTCGACCCGGGCGGGCAAGGCGATCTCTCAAGCCGCGGCCAGCACGCTGAAACGGGTCTGTCTGGAACTGGGCGGCAAGGGGGCGAACCTGGTTTTCGCCGATGCCGACGACAAGGCGGTGGCCCGCGGCGTGCGGCATTGCATGAACAACTCGGGCCAAAGCTGCAACGCGCCGACGCGGATGCTGGTCGAACGCCCGCTTTACGACCGCGCCGTGGAGATCGCCGCCGAGGTCGCGGCCTCGATCAAGGTCGCCCCGGCGCAGGACTCCGGCCGCCACATCGGCCCGGTGGTGAACGCGGCGCAGTTCGAGAAAATCCAGTCGCTGATCGAAACCGGGATCAAGGAAGGCGCCCGTCTGGTCGCCGGGGGCCTTGGCCGCCCCGAGGGGCTGAACAAGGGCTTCTTCATCCGCCCGACGGTTTTCGCCGATGTCACCCCGGAGATGACGGTGATGCGCGAGGAAATCTTCGGTCCCGTGCTTTCGATCATGCCCTTCGACACCGAGGCCGAGGCCGTCGCGATCGCCAATGCCACGCCCTACGGCCTGACCAACTATGTGCAATCGCAAGACGGTGCGCGGCGCAACCGGCTGGCGCGACTGCTGCGCTCGGGCATGGTCGAGATGAACGGCCAGAGCCGCGGCGCGGGGGCGCCTTTCGGCGGCGTCCGCGCCTCGGGCCGCGCCCGCGAGGGCGGCCGCTGGGGCATCGAGGAATTCTGCGAGGTGAAGTCGATCTCGGGCTGGGCGGACTGACCCGCCCCCCCTCCAAAATCTGGCCCCTCCTTTATCTTGCCGCAAATATCCCGGGGGGGCGGGGGCAGCGCCCCCGCGGGTCGCGGCAACAGACCCCGGGTCCGCCCCAAAGCAAAACGCCTGCCCCGGGGGGCAGGCGTTCCGTTTTCCGAAACCCGGAAGGGATCAGCGGCGCAGGCCGAGGCGCTCGATCAGCGACTGGTAGCGGGCCACGTCCTTTTTCTTCAGATAGTCGAGCAGCTTGCGGCGCTGGGCCACCATCATCAGCAGGCCACGACGCGAGTGGTTGTCTTTCTTGTGGGCCTTGAAGTGCTCGGTCAGCGTCGCGATGCGCGAGCTGAGGATCGCCACCTGGACTTCCGGCGAACCGGTGTCGCCTTCCTTGGTGGCAAATTCTTTCATCAGACGGGTCTTGGTCTCGACGGTGATCGACATCGGGGTCTCCTGTGCAAAGGGTGATGGCGCAAGCCGGGATGTCGTCCAGCAGGGCCCGTGGAGTCTCCGCCGAATCCGGCGGATGGCGGCGTTTAGCGGAAAAGCGGTGCAAAGGAAAGCCCAAAGCCCGGGTCAGACGGCGCCGAATTCCTCGGGGGTGATCAAGAGCACATCCTCGGGGCGCAGATCGCCCGCATCGACGACCTCGGCCAGATGCACCCCGTTCAGCGTGATCCAGACATTGCCCTCGGTCGTCGCGGGCTCCAGCGTCACTTCCGGGGTGACGCCGTTGTCCGGGTCATAGACGACCACGATCTGATCGGCGTTCGAATCGTAATCGGTGATCGTCGCGGGGGTTTCGGGGTCGATCCACTCGCCCAGCGCGAACAGATCGCCATCCTCACCGCCCGAGGCCAAATCACCCGCACCTATCATCAGCGTATCGGCCCCCACACCGCCGTTGAGGAAATCCATACCATCGGCATCACTGTTGCCGCTTTGGGCGTCCGAAACAACCCCGATGAGCAGATCATCGCCATTTCCGCCGCTCAGCTCGTCCGTGCCGGTGCCGCCGCTCAGCGTGTCATCCCCGGCGTTGCCGCACAGGCTGTCATCGCCCGCATCGCCGGACAGGCTGTCATCCCCCGCGCCGCCCAGAAGCAGATCCGCCCCGGTGCCGCCGCTCAGGCTGTCGTCGCCGAAGCCCGCCGCCAAAGTGTCATCGCCCGCATCGCCCGTCAGCGTGTCGGTGCCATACTCCCCTTCAAGGCTGTCGTCGCCGGTCCCGCCCGCAAGGCTGTCGTCGCCCGCCGCGCCCAAAAGGCTGTCATCGCCATCGCCGCCGCTGACCGTGTCATCGCCCGCATAGCCGTTGATCTGGTCGTCCCCCGCCAGACCGTCAAGCTGATCGTCGAAAAGATCGCCCCAAAGGATATCGCGCCCGTCGGTCGCCTCGGGAGAGGTCTCGGGCTCGGTCGGGGTGTCGCCGGGAAGGGTGGTCTCGGTGTCATCGGTCGGCGGATCTTCCGGGACGGTGCCGCCATCGGTGCCCGTGCCATCCTCGGTGCCGTCTTCCGTGCCGGTTCCGGCGTCGGCCTGATCCTGGGCGTCGTCGTCGACCGTCTCGGTCTCATCCTCCCCGGTGGGCGCGACACCCGCCGCAAGCCCCGCCATCAAAAGACCCAGAAACCCCGACAGGAACAGCATGGCGCACCCTCACCTTCACCAGCCCATCATAGCCGAAACCGCGCCGCGGAACAAAAGCAAACTCGGCGAAAACAAGGTCGCAGCGTGGTTTTCCTGGGGCATGGTTAAGCTTCGGGGCACAGGCAGCGTCAGACCCAGCGCTGCAACGGCTGCGCATAGCCGATGTAGAGCGGATGTTTCGGCGCCCCGGCGGCGGTCAGGCCCAGATGGTGCAGATCGCGCCCCGATTCGCGCAGCAGCCGCGCCACCGCCGCACCGCGGCCCAGATGCGCCCCATGCGTGCCCCAGGCGCAGACGATGCGGTCCGCCGGCCCCCCCGCCCAATCCACACTCTCGCGGATCGCGGCGTCGTTTTCCGGCCCGACCGGATCGGCCACGGCCCGCATCGCGCGCGGGTCGGTGGCGCGAAAGGCGAAGATGTTCGTCACCCGGAAGGCGCCAAAGCCCAAAGCCCGCGCCCGGCGTTCGCAGCGCTCCACCGTCGGGTCGTTCTGCACCTCGGTCGCGGTCGAGGGGTTGAGCATCACGAAAAGCGCCCGCGGCAGGGCGTCGTCCCAGACCCGCGTCAGCAGATAGCGATAGGCCTCGCAGTCGGAATAGACCGCCACCGAGGGGGCATCGCCCTTGACATGGGTCCGGGTGATCATGCCTCGGGCCGGTTGAAGACGCGGTCGGGGTGGACCTCGCCGCCCATGTAGCGGCCCACCGCAATGGCCAGACCGTGATGGCTGACCCAGACCTCGGTGCCGAAATCGATGCCCGAGCAGATCACCTGACCGGGGTTGCCATGGCCCAGCCGCACCGCGCCTTCGACGGTGGCCTTGACCTCGGGCAGATCGTCCAGCCCCAGTTCCAGCGGCAGCAGCTGCGCGTCCAGCTCGGGGCTGCGCGCCATCCGGTCGATGTCGTCAAGGCTCAGGCCCTTGTCGGCCTCGAACGGGCCCGACCAGACCCGGCGCAGCCAGAGCACATGGCCAAGGCAGCCCAAGGCCTGCCCCAGATCGCGGGCGATGGCGCGGACATAGCCGCCCTTGCCGCAGACCATTTCCAGCTCGACCGTGTCGGCATCGGGCCGCGAAATCATCTCGAGGCTTTCCACCCACAGCGGCCGCGCGGCCAGATCCATCCCCACGCCTTCGCGTGCGAGATCATAGGCGCGCTCGCCCTCGACCTTGACCGCGGAATATTGCGGCGGCACCTGCAGGATGTCGCCGCGGAACGCGCCCAGCGCGGCCAGAATCTCGGCATCGGCGGGGCGGCTGTCGGACCGGGCGACGACCGCGCCCTCGGCATCGTCGGTCGCCGTCGCGGCGCCGAAGCGGACCTGAAAGCGGTAGCATTTCAGCGCATCGGTGATGAAGGGCACGGTCTTCGTCGCCTCGCCCAAAGCCACCGCCAGAACGCCCGTCGCGGCCGGGTCCAGCGTGCCCGCATGGCCCGCCTTCTTCGCGTCAAAGGCCCAGCGCACCTTGCCCACGACCGCGGTCGAGGTCACCCCCGCCGGCTTGTCGACGACAACCCAGCCCGAAATCTCGCGACCCTTCTTGCGACCCATGACCGTCTCCCTGATGCAAGCCCGCCTGCTAGCGCCTTGCGGCCTGCGGGTCAATCGCGGGCGACAAGCCCGACCATCGGCCCCAGCGGCAGGCCGAAATCGGCCCGTCCCTGCGCGGGCACGAAGAGCCGCGAAATCGAGCCGTCGAAATAAAGCGCATTCGGCGCCCCAAGGCTGTCGCGGAAGAAGCGGGCGAAGCGGTGGAAGGTCACGGGCCGGTCGGAAATGACGAACCAGGCTGTCTGCCCGTCGGCCGACACCCCCACCCCGTTGCGGATATAGGTCGAGGTGCTGTCGGGCAGGAACCGCGGATGCAGCGCGCCGCCGATCACCAGCATCGGCCCCGATTGCGTGGCAAAGCGGCAGGCGGGCGGGGCCGCGGCAAAGGCGCGGCTTTCGATCACCGCAAAGCGGTCGGTCACGCAAAAGACGCCATTCGGCAGCAGGCCGAAATTCCCCGGCCCCTCGCGGGTGACGATCGGCTGCCGTTCGACGCCGTTTTCGATGTAAAGCCCGGCCGGATCGCGATCCGGCGAATACATCCCCGCATTCATCGCGAAAACCAGCCGCTCGCCCGGGGCAAGCCCGGCCTTGACCCGCTCGGCATTGCCGAGGATCTGGCCCCGCTCATTCTTCAGCCACAGCCGCACATCCTGCCCGGCCTGCGCCTGACAGACGGTGAAAGGCGTGTCCTCGAAGGTGACGGTGTGACAGGGGTCGGCGGCCAGCGCGAGGCGCGGCACCACCAGCGCCAGCGCTGCGAACAGCCGCGCCCAGACCGGCTTAATCGTCATCGCCTTCATCGTCATCGCGGGCGGCGATGTCGCGTTGCACGGTTTCATCGGAAAACAGCCGCCGGGTTTCATCGAGCCGGTCAAAGGTCTCGTCCATGCGAAACCGCAGATCGGGCGCATATTTCAGCGTCATCGCCTTGGCGACGTGATGGCGCAACTCGCCCGAATGGCGGCGCAGCGCGGCCAGCATCGCCTCGGCGCTGTCGCCCCCCAGCGTGCCGCCCAAAGGCGCGACATAGACCGTCGCCACCTTCAGATCCGGCGAGGTCCGCACCTCGCCCACGGTGATCGAGATCTTGTTCAGGTCCGGGTCATGCACATCGCCGCGCAAAAGCACGTCGGAAAGGGTGCGCCGGATCAGTTCGCCGACGCGAAGCTGACGTTGCGAGGGGCCATCGCCCGAGGAAAAACGGTTCTTTGCCATGCCCCGCACATAGGGCTTTCGGGCCCAGTACGCAACGGGGGCCGCAACGGGGCTTTGCCAAGCGGGCAGCCGCGGGCTAGGAAGGCGCAAACATCAGGAGAGTGAACATGGCAGACCTGCCGGGCATCGTGATCACGGGGATTTCGGGACGCATGGGGCGGATGCTGGCCGCGACGGTCGGCGCCTCGGACAAGGCACGGCTTGTCGGCGCGGTCGAGCGCGCGGGCCATGACTGGATCGGCCGCGATCTGGGCGAAGCTCTGGGCGGGCCGAAAACTGGCGTGACCGTGACCGATGATCCGCTGGAAGCCTTTGCCAGGGCGCAGGCGGTGATCGATTTCACCGCCCCCGCGGCGACGCTCGAATTCGCCCGTCTGGCCGCGCAGGCCCGCGCCGTGCATGTGATCGGCACGACGGGCTTCGAGAAAGAGCAGATCGCGGCGCTGGAACCCGCGTCGCGGCATTCGGTGCAGATCCGGGCGGGCAACATGAGCCTTGGCGTAAACCTGCTGACGAAACTGGCGAAGACCGTGGCGCAGGCACTTGATGCCGATTGGGACATCGAAGTGGTCGAGGCGCATCACAACCGCAAGGTCGATGCGCCCTCGGGCACGGCGCTGATGCTGGGCCAGGCCGCCGCCGCGGGCCGCGGCATCGACCTGGACGGCATGACCGAATCGGGTCGTCACGGCCTCACCGGCGCCCGGAAACACGGCGCCATCGGCTTTTCGGCGATCCGCGGCGGCGACATCGTGGGCGAACATGACGTGATCTTCGCCGCGGCGGGGGAACGCATCGTGCTGCGCCACATCGCCACCGACCGCGCGATCTTCGCCCGCGGCGCGCTCAAGGCCGCGCTCTGGGGCCAGACCCAGAAACCCGGCCAATACGACATGCTCGACGTGCTGGGGATCTGATCCCGCCCCCGCGCCTGATTTCACCTTGGCGCAAATATCCTCGGGGGTCCGGGGGCAGACAGCCCCCGGCGTCGGGCACAGGCGCCTCAGAAGTCGATGGCGATGCCCTTTTTCTCCCAATCGCCAAAGCGCACCGGCTCGGGCCCGTCGCGACCGCCGAATTCCTTCGGCAAGTCCGCGGCCTTGGCGGCCTTGCGCCGCTCCTCGGCCTCGGCCAGCGCGCGCAGCGCGGCGGGGGGCAGATCCTTCGGGGCATCTTCGCGCATCAAGGCCTCCGGCTTTGCGTTTCGGGTCGGGCCTGATATAGGCCGCCCCATCCACGGGAACAAGCAAGGGAAAGCGCCATGGCTTCGATCGATCCGGCCCGCCGTGCGGCAGCGGCGCTTCTGTCCGGCGTGCTGCAGGAACGGCTGACCTTGGCCGAACAGGCGGGTGAACTGGCCGCGCTGGCGCCCGCCGACCGCGCCCGGGCGCAACGGATCGCGCTGGCCACGCTGCGCAACCTGTCGCGCGCCGATGCGATGCTGAAACCGCATCTGCGCAAGGCGCCCCCCCCCGATCTGCATGCGCTCTTGCGCCTCGGCACGGTCGAGATCTGCGCGCTGGGCGAGGCCCCGCATGGCGTCACCGATGCGCTCGTTTCCCTGACCCGCTCGGGCGGGCAAAAGACCGAAGGCTTCGCCGGGCTGATCAATGCCGTGCTGCGCAAGATCGCCGCCGAGACCGAGCGCTGGGCGCGGCTCGATGCCCCCGCCCTGCCCGGCTGGCTGCGCGGGCGGCTGATGTCGGCTTACGGCAAGGTCGCGGTGATGCGGATGGAGGCCGCGCATCTGGCGGGCGCCGCCACCGATCTGTCGGTGAAAGCCGATGCCGAGACCTGGGCCGGGAAACTGGGCGCCGTGCTGCTGCCCACCGGCACGCTGCGGCTGGCGCAGGCCGGGCAGATCACCGAACTTCCGGGCTATGCGACGGGCGACTGGTGGGTGCAGGATGCCGCCGCCGCCCTGCCCGCGAAAGTGCTGAACGCGCAACCGGGCGAGCGCGTGCTCGATCTTTGCGCCGCGCCGGGCGGCAAGACGCTGCAACTGCTGGCCGCGGGCGCCGCTGTCACCGCGCTGGATGTTTCCGCCCCGCGTCTGGACCGGCTGGAAGAAAACCTCGCCCGCTGCGGGATGACGGCCGAAACCGTCGTCGCCGATGCGCTGGACTGGACCCCCGCGGCGCCCTTTGACGCGATCCTGCTGGATGCGCCCTGTTCCGCCACCGGCACGATTCGCCGCCACCCGGACCTGCCCTTCGTCAAGGATGCCAGCGGCATCAAGACCCTGGTCGCGCTGCAGGCGGCGCTGCTCGACCGGGCGCTGGGCTGGCTCAAACCCGGCGGGCGGCTGGTCTATGCCACCTGCTCGCTTCTGCCCGAGGAGGGCGAGGCGCAGATCGCCGCCGCCCTTGCCCGCCATCCGGGGCTGCAGATCCTGCCCGCGACGGTCCCGGGCCTTGATCCGGACTGGCGGACGGACACCGGCTGCCTGCGCCTGCGCCCCGATCTCTGGCCCGACTGCGGCGGGCTTGACGGCTTCTTCATCGCCGTGCTGCAGCGGCACGGCTGACCGGCAAAACACCCGATGACAGGACCCCGGCGGGACTTTATTCTGCGCCAAAAGCGACAACAGGCATGACGGTTCACATTCAAGGGCGGGCAGGATGACGGCGGGCAAGGGCAAATCCGCGCGGACCGGGTCGCGGGGGCGGCTGACGGGCCTCCTTGACCGGCTGGCGGCGCTGCGCGCCACCACGGCCAGCCCCGCCACCGGCTTCGTCAGCCAGCCCGAGCCGCGCTCGATCGGCTCCTTTGCCCGCGGACGGCAGATGATCGCCGGGAATTTCCTTTTTGCCGGGTTTCTGGTCGAGGGGCCCGACCGCTCGATCTGGGATCTGCCCGTCCCCGACCCGAGCTTCGAGGAGGCGCTGCAGGGCTGCACCTGGCTTGACGATCTGGCCGCGGTCGGCGACCGGCCCGCGCGGGAACGGGCACAGGCCTGGGTCTTCGACTGGATCGCCCGCTATGGCCGGGCCCGGGGGCCGGGCTGGACCCCGGATCTGACCGGGCGGCGGCTGATCCGGCTGATCACCCACGCGCTTTTCCTGCTCAACGGCCGCGACAAGACCGAGGCGCAGGCGTTTTTCCGCACCCTTGGCCAGCAGACGCTGTTTCTGGCGCGGCGCTGGCGCTCGGCCAGCCCCGGCCTGCCGCGGGTCGAGGCGCTGACCGGGCTGATCTATGCCAGCCTTGCGCTGACCGGGATGGAGCGCCATGCCGGCGCCGCGGCCGAGGCCCTGGCCGCCGAATGCACCGGGGACATCGACGCGGCAGGCGGCATTCCCACCCGCAACCCCGAGGAATTGCTGGAAGTTCTGACCCTGCTTCTGTGGGCCGCCGATGCGATGACCGCGGCCGGGCGCACGCCTTTGCCCGCGCATCTGGCCGCGATCGCGCGGATCGCGCCGACGTTGCGGACGCTGCGCCATGCCGATGGCGGGCTGGCGCGGTTTCATGGCGGCGGCCGCGGCGGCGAGGGGCGGCTGGATACGGCGCTGAACGCCTCCGGCACCCGCGCCGTGGCCCGGACCGGCCTGGCGATGGGCTTTGCCCGGCTGCATGCGGGCCGCAGCAGCCTGATCGTCGATGCGAGCGCCCCGCCCAAGGGCGCCGCCTCGGCCAATGCCCATGCCTCGACGCTGGCCTTTGAACTCACCTCGGGGCGCTGGCCCCTGATCGTCAGCTGCGGCTCGGGGGCGATGTTCGGCCCGGACTGGCACCGCGCCGGTCGCGCCACGCCCAGCCATTCGACGCTGGCGATCGAGGGCTATTCCTCGTCGCGCCTCGGCCCCGCCCGCCGCACCGGCGCGGCGATGCGGACCTGGTTGGAGGAAACGCCCTCGGAAGTCTGGATGCGCCCGGAAACCGACCCCGCCCGGCACGCGCTTTTCGGCCATGACGGCTATCTGCTCACCCACGGGCTGACCCATATCCGCGAGCTGGAGCTTGCCCCCGATGGCAACGCGCTGAAGGGGATGGACACGCTCGGCGCGATGACCAGCGCCGACAAGGCCCGGTTTGAAACCGTGTTTCAGGCCGATGCCCTGCGCGGCATCCCGTTTCAGATTCGCTTCCACATCCATCCCGAAGTCGATGCCACGCTCGACATGGGCGGCTGGGCGGTGTCGATGGCGCTCAAATCCGGGGAGATCTGGGTTTTCCGCTTTGACGGCCCGGTCGATCTGACGCTCGATCCCTCGGTCTATCTGGAAAAGGGCCGCCTGCGCCCGCGGGCCACGCAACAAATCGTGCTTTCGGGCCGTTTGCAGGCGCCGATCCAGCAAATCGGCTGGACCTTGGCCAAGGCTCAGGATACCCCCGGCGCCAATCAGGGCGAGCCCCGGCCGCCCGTTCCCGCTCCCTGACCACGGGCCGCGACGGCCCTTGCAAAGAAGGAAAGTCCCGTGACCCATCCCGTTCCGCTCACCCGTGCGCTGCTTTCGGTGTCCGACAAGACCGGTCTGGTCGATTTCGCCCGCGCGCTGGCCGCCCGCGGGGTCGAGCTGCTCTCGACCGGCGGCACCGCCAAGACGCTGCGCGAGGCGGGACTTTCGGTGCGCGACGTGGCCGAGGTGACCGGTTTCCCCGAGATGATGGATGGCCGCGTGAAGACGCTGCACCCGAAGGTGCATGGCGGTCTTCTGGCGCTGCGTGACAACACCGAACACCTGACCGCGATGGAAACCCATGGCATCGAGGTGATCGATCTGCTCGTCGTCAACCTTTACCCGTTCGAGGCCACCGTGGCCAAGGGCGCCGCCTATGACGACTGCATCGAGAATATCGACATCGGCGGCCCGGCGATGATCCGCGCCGCGTCGAAGAACCATGCCTTCGTCGCCACCGTGGTCGATGTCGAGGATTACGCCGCCGTTCTGGCGGAACTGGATGCCAACGACGGCAAGACCACCTTCGCCTTCCGGCAGCGGCTGGCGCAGATCGCCTATGCCCGCACCGCGGCCTATGATGCCGCCGTGTCCACCTGGATGGCGCAGGCGATCGGCGCGGAGGCCCCGCGCCGCCGCGCCTTTGCCGGGACGCTCGCGCAGACCCTGCGCTATGGCGAAAACCCGCATCAATCGGCCGCCTTCTATCTGGATGGCTCGGCCCGCCCGGGCGTCGCCACGGCGCAGCAGCATCAGGGCAAGGAACTGAGCTACAACAACATCAACGACACCGATGCGGCCTTTGAGCTGGTGGCGGAATTCCCGACCGAGGCCCCGGCCTGCGCGATCATCAAGCACGCCAACCCCTGCGGCGTGGCGACCGGCAAGACGATGCTCGAGGCCTACACCCGGGCGTTTGATTGCGACCGCACCTCGGCCTTTGGCGGCATCATCGCGCTGAACCAGACCCTTGACGCCGCGACGGCGGAAGAGATCTGCAAGATCTTCACCGAAGTCGTGATCGCCCCCGCGGCCTCCGACGAGGCGAAGGCGATCTTCGCCGCGAAAAAGAACCTGCGCCTGCTGACGACCGGGGCGCTTCCCGACCCGAAAGCCGCGATCACCAGCTTCCGCCAGGTCGCGGGCGGCTTCCTGGTGCAGGGCAAGGACAATGGCGCGATCACGCTCGATGATCTGAAGGTCGTCACCAAACGCGCGCCGAGCGAACAGGAGCTGAAAGACCTGCTCTTTGCCTGGAAGGTCGCGAAACACGTCAAGTCGAATGCGATCATCTATGTGCGTGACGGCGCCACCGTCGGCGTCGGCGCGGGGCAGATGAGCCGCGTCGACAGCACCCGGATCGCCGCCCGCAAGGCCGAGGACATGGCCGAGGTGATGGGCCTGCCCGCGCCGCTGACCAAGGGGTCGGTCGTTGCCTCTGACGCCTTCTTCCCCTTTGCCGACGGTCTGATCACCGCGGCCGAGGCAGGCGCGACGGCGATCATCCAGCCCGGCGGTTCGATGCGCGATCAGGACGTGATCGACGCCGCGAACGAACGCGGCCTCGCCATGGTCTTCACCGGCATGCGCCACTTCCGGCACTGAGGCATCATGCGACTGATGGCGCGGTTTGCGGCGGCGGTGCTGCTGCTCGATCAGGTGACGAAATTCATCGTCGTGCAATGGATCGGGCTCGACCGGATCGGCCAGATGGCGGTGCTGCCGCCCTGGTTCAACCTGCGCATGGCGTGGAACCGGGGCATCAACTTCGGCCTGTTCTCGGGCGAGGATGACATCACCCGCTGGGCCCTGGTCGTGATGGCGCTCGCCATCTCGGCCTGGGTCTGGCACTGGGTCAGCCGCCATCCGCAGGGGCTGCGCGGGCAGGTCGCCGCGGGGCTTTTGATCGGCGGGGCGCTGGGCAATGTGATCGACCGCATCGCCTATGGCGCGGTGGCCGATTTCCTCAATGTCTCGACACCGTTCTGGGACAACCCGTTTTCCTTCAACGTCGCCGATATCGCCATCTTCCTCGGCGCGGCGGGGCTGGTGCTGTTCACCGGCGAGGGCAAGTCCGGCCGGGCGTGAGTGCCTTTGGGACGTGACGTGCGGACGGTGATAGGCTAAGACGGGGCAAACGGCGATGGAGTGCTGCATGCGATCGGTGTCTGGAACGCTCGGGATTGCGCTGGTGACGGCGCTGGCCCTTGGCGGCTGCGGCGGCGCGAAGGACAAACAGCCCGAGCTGATGCACCTGCGGTCCTCGACCTCGGGGCCGGATGAATTCGGCATCCTGCCGACCAAGCCCCTTGCCATGCCTGACAGCCTGACCGAGCTGCCCGCGCCGACGCCGGGGGGCGCGAACATCACCGATCCGACGCCGCAGGCCGATGCCGTCGCGGCGCTGGGCGGCGATCCCGCCCGCGTGACCGGCACCGGCCGCGCCACCGGCGATGGCGGTCTGCTGGGCCATTCGGGGCGGTTCGGCACCGAAGCCGCGATCCGCGACCGGCTCGCCGCCGAGGATCTGGAATGGCGGCGCCAGCATGACGGCCGGTTGCTGGAACGGCTGTTCAACATCAACGTCTATCTCAAGGCCTATGCGCCGATGTCGCTTGACCAGCAGGCCGAGCTGGAGCGCTGGCGGCAGCAGGGTCTGCGCACCCCCGCCGCACCGCCCTCGGGCACGGCGCAGGAGGCGTTGCCGTAACGGCCGATCAAACCTGCGTCAGTCCCGCACCGTCACGGTTGTCTGTTGCGGCTGCGGCGTTACCCTGACGACAGATCGACGGAGGTGCTCATGCGCACGATGCTTGCCGGATTGTTCCTGACGGCGACGGCTTTTGGCGCGTCAGCCGCGCCGGTGACCCATTTTACCCTGGAGAACGGGCTTGAGGCCGTGGTGATCGAGGATCACCGCGCCCCGGTCGTGGTGCAGATGGTCTGGTACAGGGCCGGATCGGCCGACGAGGTCCGCGGCAAGTCGGGCATCGCCCATTACCTGGAACATCTGATGTTCAAGGGCACCGACACGCTGGCCCCGGGCGAATTGTCCAAGGTCGTGGCGGCGAATGGCGGCTCGGACAATGCCTTCACCAGCTATGATTACACCGCCTATTACCAGCGCATCGCCGCCGACCGGCTGGAACTGGTGATGCAGATGGAAGCCGACCGGATGCGCAACCTGCGCATCTCGCCCGATGACTGGAAGACCGAACGCGAGGTGATTCTGGAGGAACGCGCCCAGCGCACCGACAGCGATCCTTCGGCGCTGCTGAGCGAACAGATGCGGGCGGCGCAATTCCTCAACAGCCCCTATGGCACGCCGGTGATCGGCTGGCGTCAGGAGATGGAGGAGCTGACCCGCGAGGACGCGCTGGCCTGGTATCGGCGCTATTATGCGCCGAATGATGCCGTGCTGGTGGTGGCGGGCGACGTGACGCCCGATCAGGTGAAGGCGCTGGCGACGAAATATTACGGCCCGCTGGCCCCGTCCCAGGACATCCCGCCGCGTGTCCGCCCGCAGGAGCCGCCGCAGCTCGCTGCCCGGCGCATGGTGTTTCGCGATGCCCGCATCGCCCAGCCCTATGTGATGCGCAGCTATCTGGCCCCCGAACGCGATCCGGGCGATCAGAAACAGGCCGCGGCGCTGACGATTCTGGCGGAGCTGCTGGGCGGCAACATGGCGACCTCGGTTCTGGGGCGCAAACTGGTGTTCGAGGCGGGCGATGCGATCCATGTCTCGGCGGGCTATGACGGCATGTCGATCGACAAGACCACTTTCACGCTGGCGGTGATGCCCGCGAAAGATGTCGACCTGCCCAGTGCGGAAGCCGCGCTGGACAAGGCTTTGGCCGATTTCCTCACCGACGGCATCGACCCGGCACAGTTCGAGCGCATCCGCACGCAGATCCGCGCCAGCCAGATCTATGAACAGGACGACACCGAGGCGCTGGCGCAGCGCTATGGCGAGGCGCTGGCCTCGGGCTTTTCCGTCGCTGATGTCGCGGCCTGGCCCGAGGTGCTGATGTCGGTCACCCCCGACGACGTGATGGCCGCCGCCACGGCGCTGTTCGATCCGGCGGGCTCGGTGACGGTCTTTGCCGAAACCGCGGGCGGCGGCGGCGCGCCGGTTTCCGCCGCCCCCGCCCCCGTCGCACCCGTCCTGACCCCGGAGGCCACGCAATGATCCTTCGCGCCCCGTTTCGCCTGCTTGCCGCGCTTGCCCTGACGGTCCTCTCCGTCCTGCCCGCCGCGGCGATCGAGATCACCGAGGTCACCTCGCCCGGCGGCATCAGGGCCTGGCTGGTCGAGGCGCATGACATCCCCTTCACCGCGCTGGAAATCCGCTTTCGCGGCGGGGCGAGCCTCGATGAGCCGGGCAAGCGCGGTGCCACCAACCTGATGACGGCGACGCTGGAAGAGGGCTCGGCCGATCTGGACAGCCAGGGCTTTGCCGCGGCGCAGGAGGCCCTTGCCGCCAGTTTCAAATTCGACATCGACGATGACACGCTGAGCATCTCCGCCCGGATGCTTACCGAAAACCGCGACAAGGCGGTCGATCTTTTGCACGGCGCGCTGACGGATCCGCATTTCGATCAGGCCTCGGTCGATCGGGTGCGCGGGCAGGTGCTGTCGATCATCGCCTCGGAAACGCAGGATCCGCAGGCGCTTGCGGGCGAGGCCTTCCGCAAGCTGGCTTATGGTGATCATCCCTATGGCACCTCGCTGAACGGCACGCTTGACAGCGTGCAGGCGCTGACCCGCGAGGACATGTTCACCGCCAAGGCCCGGGTGATGGCCCGCGACCGGCTGGTGGTTTCGGCGGTGGGCGACATCACCCCCGCCGATCTGGGCCCGCTGCTCGACAAGCTTCTGGGCGAGCTGCCCGCCACCGGTGCGCCCCTGCCGCCGCGCGCAAATCTGACCCTGACCGGCGGCGTGACCGTCGTTCCCTTCGACACGCCGCAGGCGACGGTGATCTTTGGCGAACAGGGTCTGGCGATGTCGGACCCGGATTTCTTCCCCGCCTATGTCTTCAACGAGATCCTCGGCGCGGGCGGGTTTTCCTCGCGGCTGATGGAGGAGGTGCGGGAAAAGCGCGGCCTGACCTATGGCATCTACACCTATCTGGTGCCGAAGGATCTGGCCGAGACCTGGCAGGGCAGCTTCTCCTCGGCCAATGGCAAGGTGGCGGAAGCGATCGAGATCGTGAAGGCGGAATGGGCCAGGGCCGCGACGGGCAAGGTCACGGACCGCGAACTGGCCGATGCCAAGACCTATCTGACCGGCGCCTATCCTTTGCGCTTTGACGGCAACGGCAATATCGCCGACATTCTGGCGGGCATGCAGCTGAACGGCCTGCCGGTCGATTACATCAACAGCCGCAACGACCGGGTCAATGCGGTGACCAAGGCCGACATCGCCCGCGTGGCGCAGCGGCTGATCAAGGCCGAGGGGCTGCGCTTTGTCGTCGTCGGCCAGCCCGAGGGGCTGAAGTAAGCCCCGAATCTGTTGGGCTCGGTTTCGGGCTGTGCTATCCCTTGTGGCATGAACGCACAGCCCCCCCAGATCGGCGCCTCCCGCCCGGTGATCCGCCAGCTTGACGACGCCGCCGCCAACCGCATCGCGGCGGGCGAGGTGGTCGAACGCCCTGCCTCGGCGGTGAAGGAACTGGTGGAAAACGCGCTCGATGCCGGGGCCAGCCGGGTCGAGATCGCCTATGCGGACGGCGGCAAGACGCTGATCCGGATCAGTGACGACGGCTGCGGCATGACCGCCGAAGACCTGCCCTTGGCACTGTCGCGGCATGCGACGTCGAAGATCGACGGCTCGGACCTTCTGAACATCCACACCTTCGGGTTCCGCGGCGAGGCCCTGCCCTCGCTCGGCGCGGTCGGACGGCTGACGATCACCTCGCGCGCCGAGGGGTTTGACGCCGCGCAGATCACCGTTTCAGGCGGCCAGATCGGCGCGGTGAAACCGGCGGCGCTGAACCGCGGCACCGTGGTCGAGCTGCGCGATCTGTTCTTTGCCACCCCGGCGCGGCTGAAATTCCTGCGCACCGACCGGACCGAGGCGCAGGCCATCGCCGACACGGTGAAGCGCCTCGCCATGGCCGAGCCCTATGTCAGCTTCAGTTTGCGCGAGATCGCGGGCACCGAGACGCGGGAAATCTTTCGCGCCGATGCCGAACAGGGCGAGCTGTTCGGCGCGCTCTCGGGCCGGTTGGGCCGCATCCTGGGCCGGGCCTTTGCCGACAATGCCGTGCCCCTCGATGCCGAACGCGAGGGCATCCGGCTGACCGGCTATGCCGCCCTGCCCACCTATTCCCGCGGCGCCGCGATCGAGCAATTCCTGTTCGTCAACGGCCGCCCGGTGCGCGACAAGATGCTTCTGGGCGCGCTTCGGGCCGCCTATATCGACGTGCTGTCGCGCGACCGCCACCCGGCTGCGGTTCTGTTCCTGACCTGCGATCCCGAATCGGTCGATGTCAACGTTCACCCCGCCAAGGCCGAGGTCCGCTTTCGCGAAACGGGCGTGCCGCGGGGCCTGATCGTGACCGGCATCCGCCACGCGCTGGCGCAATCGGGGCATCGGTCGTCCTCCACCGTTGCCACCGCCACCTTGGGCGCGATGCAGCCCGAACCGGCGCAGCCCCGCCTCTATCAGATGGAGCGGCCAAGTTACGGGGCGATCCGCAATGCCTTTGCCGCGCAGATGCCCCTGCAAAGCTTCGACGAGGCGCCCCAACCCTTCACCGCGCCCTTCGCCCCCTCGGCCCGGGTCGAGCCCGCCCCGCCCGAAACGGCGGCGCTGATCCACCGCCCCTTGGGGGCCGCGCGGGCGCAGCTGCATGAAAACTACATCATCGCCCAGACCGAGCGCGGCATGGTGATCGTCGATCAACACGCCGCGCATGAGCGGCTGGTCTATGAACGGCTGAAAGCGCAAAGCGCCGAAAAGGGCATCGCGGCGCAGGCGCTCTTGATCCCCGAAATCGTCGAGCTTTCCCCCGCCGAAGCCGCACGGCTGCTCGATGTGGCCGAGGACCTGCACCGGCTTGGTCTGGCGATCGAGCCCTTCGGCGGCAGTGCCATCGCGGTGCGCGAAACCCCGGCGATCCTTGGGGAAATCAATGCCGCCGCGCTTTTGCGCGATATTCTGGATGAGCTGGCCGATCAGGGCGACAGCCTGCGGCTGCAATCGAAAATCGACGCGGTGCTGTCGCGGATGTCCTGTCACGGCTCGATCCGCTCCGGCCGGCAGATGCGGGTCGAGGAGATGAACGCGCTCTTGCGCGAGATGGAGGCCACCCCGCTTTCGGGCCAGTGCAACCACGGCCGCCCGACCTATGTCGAGCTGAAACTCTCCGACATCGAACGGCTCTTCGGCCGGACATGATGCAGATCGGCCCGCATCTGATCGACCTGCAGGACCCGCTGGTGCAGACGGCCTTGGGTGCGGCGGGGCTTGTCGTGCTGCTCATCCTGCTGATGCTGCGGGCGTCGCTGCGCGCGGCGAAGGCGCTGGACCCGCTGGCGGGGACCCTTTTGCAACTGGCGCAACGGGTGCAGGCGCTGTCCGATGGCCAGCACCAGCTCGCAGGCGGGCTGCATCATGTGAGCGAGGCGCAGGCGGCCAGCCAAAGCCGGATGCTGCAATTGATGGAGGCGCGGCTGGCCGAGGTGAACCGGGCGATGACCGAAAGCCTGCACGGCTCGGCCACCCGCACGGCGCGCAGCCTGGGCGATCTGCAACAGCGGCTGGCCGCCATCGACAAGGCGCAGGCGAATATCGAGAAGCTTTCGGGCAATGTGCTCGGGTTGCAGGACATTCTGTCGAACAAGCAGACCCGCGGCGCGTTCGGGGAAATCCAGCTGCATGACATCGTGCAAAAGGCGCTGCCGCGCGATTCCTACACGATGCAGGCGACGCTTTCGAACGGGCGGCGCGCCGATTGCCTGATCCATCTGCCGCATCCGCCCGGGCCCATTGTCATCGACAGCAAATTCCCGCTCGAAGCCTATGAAGCCCTGCGCCGGGCCGAGAACCAGAGCCAGCTGATCGAGGCGCAACGGATGATGCGGATCTCGCTGCGCGCGCATATCCGGGCGATCGCGGACCGCTACATCCTCGAGGGCGAGACCTCGGACGGGGCGCTGTTGTTCCTGCCTTCCGAAGCTGTCTATGCCGAGCTGCACGCGAATTTCCCCGAACTGGTGCGCGAGGGTTTCGCCGCCAAGGTCTGGATCGTCTCGCCGACCACCTGCATGGCGACGCTGCACACGATGCGCGCGGTCTTGAAGGATGCGCGGATGCGGGCGCAGGCGGGGGCGATCCGGCGTGAACTGGCGGCGCTGCATGGGGATGTCGGGCGGCTGGGCGAGCGGGTGGCAAACCTTGACCGCCATTTCGGCATGGCCGCGCGCGACATCGAAGAGATCAAGACCTCCGCCGAAAAGGCGGGCAAACGGGCGCATCGGCTCGACAATTTCGACTTCGAGGAGCTGGCGGCCGAGCCCCCCCTGCGGCTTGCCGTCAAAAGCCGAGATGGCGCTTGCGTCACGGCCGATCCGGGACGAGAGTGAAGGAACAGGAGGACGTGTCATGCTGCCGATCAGCCCGTCGAAAATCGCCCATGTGATCATCCGCGCCCGGAAATTCGACGCCGAGGTGCCCGGGTCCGGTCAGGGGCGCGAGCTGCGCGCCTTCATCGCCGCGCTGAACGAGGATGAACAGGCGGCGCTGACCGCGCTGATGTGGATCGGGCGCGAAACCTTCGAGGCCGCGGAATTCGACGAGGCCTTCGAGACCGCCAAGGCCGAGGCGACGGCGCCGACCGAAGACTATCTCCTCGGCATTCCGATGCTGGCCGATTACCTTGAAGACGGGCTGAATGCGATGGGCGTCAGCCTGGAAGAGGCCGAGGACGAGATTCACCCCACTGTTTGAAAAAGGGGGGGGCTCTGCCCCCCGTCCGCAAGCGGACTCCCCCCGGGATATTTGCACCAAGGTGACAGCAGATCCCGGTCTTGCCTTTCACCTTGGCGAAAATATCCCACGGGGGTGCGGGGGTGTGAAACCCCCGCTCAGGCTTCGGTTCAGGCGACCAGCCGGTAGCCGCCCGACTCGGTGATCAGCAACCGCGCATTCGACGGATCGGGTTCGATCTTCTGCCGCAGCCGGTAGATGTGGGTTTCGAGCGTATGCGTGGTCACCCCCGCATTGTAGCCCCAGACCTCGTGCAGCAGCACGTCGCGCGCCACCACCCCGTCCTGCGCCCGATAGAGGAACTTCAGGATGTTGGTTTCCTTTTCCGTCAACCGGATCTTGCGCTCCTTGGCGTCGATCAGCATCTTCATCGCCGGCTTGAACGTATACGGCCCAAGCTGGAACACCGCATCTTCCGACTGTTCATGCGTGCGCAGCTGGGCGCGGATGCGGGCCAGCAGCACCGGGAACTTGAACGGCTTGGTGATGTAATCATTCGCGCCGCTGTCAAGGCCAAGGATCGTGTCGGCGTCGGTATCATGGCCGGTCAGCATCATGATCGGGCATTTCACCCCTTGCTTGCGCAGCTTCTTGCACAGCTCGCGGCCGTCGGTATCGGGCAGGCCGACATCGAGCATGACAAGGTCATAAAGCGCCCCCTTGGCCTTTTCGACGCCTTCGGCGCCCGAGCCCGCCTCGAACACGTCGAATTCCTCGGTCGCGATCAGTTGCTCGGCCAGCGCCTCGCGCAGGTCGCTGTCGTCATCCACCAGAAGAATTTTCTTCAATCCGGCCATCTTTGCCTCCCGGTCTTGCTGCGGTTTCCGTCAAGCTGGACTCTCATCACGACTGCGGCAAGGGAGGTGAAATCTTTCTCACGCAAGGGTGACGCAGGGGCGGGAAGTGTTTCAATCTGTTTCAGTCATCGCTATCTTCCAGCCATGGAAACGCCCTCCCTTCTTGGCCCGAGCGCCCTTGAGCTTGTGAACCGTGCCCGCGCCGATCTGCGGCTCGGGCTTCCCGTCGTGCTCTCGGGGCAGGGTCTGGCCGTTGCCGTCGAGACGCTCTCGCCCGAGCGTCTGGCAGCGCTGCGCAGTCTCGGGCCGCTGACGCTGGCGCTGACCGCCTGGCGGGCCGAAACGCTGAAAGCCCGGGTCTATGACGCGGATCTCGCCCGGATCGCCGTGCCCGAGGACGCCGATCTGGCCTGGCTGCGGGCGCTGGCCGATCCGGCAGATGATCTGCGCGTGCCGATGAAAGGGCCGCTGACCAGCCTGCGCGGCGGCGATGCGGATCTGGCCCGTGCCGCGATCGGGCTGTGCAAGACGGCGCAGCTTCTGCCCGCGGCGCTGCTCGCGCCTCTGCCCGATCCCGCGCCAAAGGGGCTGACCGCGCTTGATGCCCCGCAGGTCTTGCACCTGCTGTCCTCGGAAGCCGCCTTTGCCCCGGTGGCCGCGGCGCGGGTGCCGATGCGGGCGGCGGAAAAGGGGCGGCTGCATATCTTCCGCCCCGACGATGGCGGGCCGGAACATTACGCGATCGAGATCGGTTCCCCGGACCGGGCGCAACCCGTGCTGGCGCGGCTGCATTCGGCCTGTTTCACCGGCGATGTGATGGGCTCGCTGAAATGCGATTGCGGGCCGCAACTCGATGCGGCACTGCACCAGATGGGGGCCGAGGGGGCGGGCGTGCTGCTCTACCTCAATCAGGAGGGCCGCGGCATCGGCCTTGCCAACAAGATGCGCGCCTATTCGCTGCAGGATCAGGGCTTTGACACGGTCGAGGCGAACCACCGGCTGGGCTTCGAGGATGACGAACGCGATTTCCGCATCGGCGCGGCGCTGTTGAAAAAGCTCGGCTTCAACGCGGTGCGGCTTTTGACCAACAACCCGGCCAAGGTGCGGATGCTGGCAACCCACGGCATTGCGGTGACCGAGCGGGTGCCGCTGCAGGTCGGCAAAAGCCGCCACAACGAAGCCTATCTGGCCACCAAGGCGGCGAAATCGGGGCATCTGCTGTGATCCGCCTGACCGCCACCGGACTTCTGTTCCACGGTCGCCGCCATCCGGTGCAGATCGGCCGCGGCGGGCTGAGCCTGACGAAACGCGAAGGCGACGGCGCCACCCCGATCGGCCGGTTGCGCATCGTCGGGATGCTTTACCGCGCCGACCGCCTGCCCCGCCCGGCGACATGGGCCAGGCCCATCGGCCCGCGGGACCTGTGGTGCGACGATCCCGACCACCCCGCCTACAACCAGCCGGTGAAGGCGCCGTTCAAACCCAGCCACGAACGCCTCGCCCGCCGCGATCCGCTTTACGACATCGTGCTGATCACCGACTGGAACTACCCGAAAGCCGCGCCCGGCAAGGGCTCGGCGATCTTCCTGCATCAGCGCCGCCGCCTTGGCTATCCGACCGCGGGCTGTCTTGCGCTCTGCCGCGCCGATCTGCTCAAACTCGCCCGCAACCTGAAGCCCGGCACGGAGATCGAGATCCCGAATCTCGCCTGCTTTCACCTTGGTGCAAATATCCCGGGGTCCGGGGCAGCGCCCCGGTCCGCCGACAAGGCCTAGGCCTTCGCGCCGTAATCGCGCGCCCCGAAAATGGCCGAGCCCACGCGCACATGCGTGGCCCCCGCGGCGATCGCCGCCTCGAAATCCGAACTCATCCCCATCGAAAGCCCGGTCAGCCCGTTGCGCGCCGCCATCCCCGCCAGCAGGGCGAAATGCGGCGCTGGATCTTCCGCTTCGGGCGGAATGCACATCAGCCCGACCACCGGCAGATCGAGCCGCCGCGCCTCGGCGACGAAAGCATCCAGGGCCTCGGGCGGAACCCCCGCCTTTTGCGGCTCGGCGCCGGTGTTGACCTGCACGAAAAGATCCGGGCTGCCCCCCCGCACCTGCGCCAGCGCGGCCAGCTTCACCGCCAATGAGGACCGGTCGAGCGTGTGGATCGCCTCGAACAGCGCCACCGCCTGCTTCGCCTTGTTCGTCTGCAGCGGCCCGATCATGTGCACGCAAACGCCCGGGAACTCTGCCCGCCAGGCGGGCCATTTGCCCGCGGCTTCCTGCACGTAATTTTCGCCGAACAGCCGCTGCCCCTCGTCCAGCACCGCCAGCACCCGGTCGGGCGGCTGCACCTTCGACACGGCGATCAGCCGCACCGATCCCTCGACCCGGCCCGCGGCGCGGGTCGCCTCCGCGATCCGGCGCTCAATCTCCTGCAATCCCATGGCGATCTCCTTTGCGGCGCAATCCAGCACAGGGCGCCGAAAAAGAAAAGAGCGGGCCAAGGCCCGCTCTTTCCCAATCAGGTTCTGACGGATCAGAACTTGAATTTCACGCCCATGTTGGCGGTGACGTCGGTGTCATCCGCGTCGTCGTCTTGGATACCAGCCGCGAGGATCGCGCCGCCGCCGAGATCGTAGTCGGCGCCAAGGCCGTACCAGGTCACGTCGGTGTCGTTGGTGAAGTTGACTTTTTGCACGTAGCCTTTGACGGTGGTCGCGCCGAAGGCCGAGGCAACGCTCAGGCCGATCGCGTCGTCAACCGGGTTTTCGTCGCCGCCAACAGCGTAGTAGCCTTTGACGTCGGTGGTGCCGAATTTCGCCATGCCGGCGAGTTCGGTTTGGCTCATGTCGAGGCCAGCGCCATCACGGTCGAGGATCTCGTGGCCGAGACCGACGGTGTAGTTGCCGAAGGTGTAAGCCGCGGCCACCGAGTAAGCTTGGGTGTCTTCTTCGTACGAGCCGACCATTTTCGAGCCGTAGCCATGACCGTCGGTCATCGCAGCGGCGACCGAGAACGCACCGGCGCTGTAGGTGTACATCAGACCCGAAGTGGTTTCGTTGTCGAGGGTCAGGTAGGGGATGTCATTGGTCAGACCAATTTGGGTGCCCCAGTCATCACCCATGTAGCCCACGTCGGCCAGATCGCCGAAGAGTTCTTCCGGAGCCGAGGCGATATCGCCCATGGTCAGCTTACCAAACGCGCCCGACATGAAGACGGTGCCACGGTTGCCGTTGCGCGGATCTTCGGTGCCAGCGGCGTTGCTGCGGATGTCCGAGGTTTTGAAGGTCGCGCCGAATTCCAGGCCCGAGTCGGTGGTGCCCGAGAGCGTGAAGATCACGCGGGCGCGGCTCGAGAAGTTCCAGTCTTCGCCGTTGTAGGTCGCACCCATGCGGGCGTCACCCGAGAGTTTCACTTCGGCGGCGGCGGCGCCGGCGACCATGACGAGCGCGGTCGACGCGATGAGAAGCTTTTTCATTTTTCCCTCATTTTGCTAAGGTAAGCCCCAACTCAGGGGAATCCGAGGTGGGTACGGAGGCTTTTTCTCTCGCCACGCCTCATATTGCAACGAAAACGGGACCGAACCGGCCAAAGCGAAACTGCGTGGTGCAGCTTTGCCACAGTCCCCCGCTGGGACCGCCGGGCGTTGCGACCCGGTGCGGGCGGCCTCGCGGGGGAAAAATCTTGTCGCCCCCCCGGCCATCGGCTAGAGACAGGAAAAGCCAATGGGTTCAGCCTGCGGGGGCAGTCGATCGTATGAAGAAAGCAACCTCTTTGCGCACCGGTCTGGTGATGACGGTCGCGCTTGGTCTGGCAGGCTGCGGCACCTCCAGCGGCAAGCTGTTCAACTGGGGCGGCCCGGCCCGATCCGCGCCGCAACAGCAGGAAACCGCCCGGGACAAGTTCAACGTCGAACCGAAGCAATCGACGCTGTTCGACCTGTTTTCGAACAATACCGACCCGAACATCTCGATCGGGGTCAACAAGTACCTCTGGATGGCCTCGCTTGAGGTGCTCGACTTCCTGCCGATCCAGTCGGTCGATCCGTTCTCGGGGCTGATCGTCACCGGCTACGGCACGCCGCCCGGCGGCGGCAAGGCCTATCGCGCGACGATCCATGTCACCGACCCGGCGCTTGATGCGCGCTCGCTCAAGGTGTCCCTGGAAAGCCGCGGCGGCACGGTCGCCCCCGAAACCGTCCGCGCGGTCGAGGATGCGATCCTGACCCGGGCCCGGCAGCTGCGGATTCGCGACTCGGGTCTTTAAGCCTTTCGACCCTTTCGACAGGGGCCTTCTCCCCGCCCGGACGCTTCCGCGGCGGGGATATTTTGTCACTTGTCCGTGCTGATCACTGGACCTTCCGGCCCCGCGCGGTGTAGCAAACCCGCGACCGATGACGAACGAGGGGCCAGATGTCGCGTTACGAACCGAGCCAGAGCGAACAGAAATGGCAAGCCGCCTGGGAGGCGGCAGGCGTGTTCACCGCGCGGCGGGATCCCGCAAGGCCGAAATATTACGTGCTCGAGATGTTCCCCTATCCCTCGGGGCGCATCCACATGGGCCATGTGCGCAACTACACCATGGGCGATGTCGTGGCGCGGTATAAAATGTCCTGCGGGTTCAGCGTGTTGCACCCGATGGGCTGGGACGCTTTCGGGATGCCCGCGGAAAACGCCGCGATGGAGCGGGGCGGCCATCCGAAGGACTGGACCTATTCCAACATCGCCGACATGCGCGCGCAGATGAAGCCTTTGGGGCTGTCGATCGACTGGAGCCGCGAGTTTGCCACCTGCGACCCGGAATATTACGGCCAGCAGCAGGCGATGTTCCTGGATATGCTGGAAGCGGGCCTTGTCTATCGCAAGAACGCGGTGGTGAACTGGGACCCGGTCGACATGACGGTTCTGGCGAACGAACAGGTCGAAGACGGGCGCGGCTGGCGCTCGGGCGCGCTGGTCGAGCGCAAGGAACTGACGCAGTGGTTCTTCAAGATCTCGGATTACGCGGGCGATTTGCTTGCGGCCCTTGATGGTCTGAAGGACTGGCCGGAAAAGGTGCGGCTGATGCAGGCGAACTGGATCGGCCAGTCGCGCGGGCTGCAATTCAGCTTCAACACGGTGGACGCGCCCGAGGGGTTCGGCAAGATCGAGGTCTACACCACGCGGCCCGACACGCTGATGGGGGCGTCTTTCGTCGGCATCTCGCCCGACCATCCGCTGGCGAAGGTGCTGGAAGCGGCGAACCCGGAAATGGCCGAGTTCATCGCGCAATGCCGCAAGGGCGGCACCACCGAGGAAGCCATCGAAACCGCCGAGAAGATCGGTCTGGATACCGGGATTCGTGTCAAGCATCCGCTTGATCCGGCTTGGGAATTGCCGGTCTGGATCGCGAACTTCATCCTCATGGATTACGGCACCGGCGCGATCTTCGGCTGCCCGGCGCATGACCAGCGCGACTTCGAATTCGCCACGAAATATGCCCTGCCGATCAACCCGGTCTTCGTCGCCGAGGGCGCCGAGGAAGCCGTGCTGACCGAAGCCTTCGTGCCGATGAAATCGGAAACCCTGCGCTACATCCGCGGCTTTGCCGGCGAAAGCGTGCAGACCGGCGAAGACGGCGTGGCCAGTGCCATCGCCGTCGCGGAAACGCAGGGCTGGGGCACCGGCGTCACGAAATACCGCCTGCGCGACTGGGGTCTGAGCCGTCAACGCTACTGGGGCTGCCCGATTCCCGTCGTGCATTGCGCCACTTGCGGCGTCGTGCCCGAGAAAAAGGAAAACCTGCCGATCCGGCTGCCCGATGACGTGACCTTCGACAAGCCGGGCAACCCGCTTGACCGGCATCCGACCTGGCGCGACTGCACCTGCCCGAGCTGCGGCGCCCCGGCGCGGCGCGAAACCGACACGATGGACACCTTTGTCGATTCGTCCTGGTATTACGCCCGTTTCACCGCGCCCCATGCGACGACCCCGACCGTGGCCGAGGATGCCGATTACTGGATGAACGTCGATCAATATATCGGCGGCATCGAGCATGCGATTCTGCACCTGCTCTATTCCCGCTTCTTCGCCCGGGCGATGGCGAAGACCGGGCACCTGCCCGCGAAAGCGATCGAGCCTTTCGACGCGCTGTTCACTCAAGGCATGGTGACGCACGAGATCTACAAGACCACCGACGCCAATGGCCGCCCGGTCTGGCACCTGCCCGAAGAGGTGGACCTTGAGACCGGCACGCTGAAATCGACGGGGGAAAAGGTCGAGATCATCCCCTCGGCCAAGATGTCGAAATCGAAGAAGAACGTCGTCGATCCGATGAACATCATCGCGCAATTCGGCGCAGATACCGCGCGCTGGTTCGTGATGTCGGACAGCCCGCCCGAGCGTGACGTGGAATGGACCGCCTCGGGGGCCGAGGCCGCCTGCAAGCACCTGACCCGGGTGTGGAACCTGTGCGACCGGATTGCCAGCCTGCCCGATGACCTGCCGCCGCGCGAGGATGAGGCGCTGTTGCGGGCGATGCACCGGGCGATTGCCGATGTGACCTTCTCGATCGAGAATTTCGCCTTCAACAAGGCGATTGCCAAGCTTTACGAATTCACCAACACGCTGGCGAAATCGGATGCCTCGAAACCGGTGCGGCAACAGGCGATGCGGACGCTCGCGCAGCTGATGGCGCCGATGGTGCCGCATCTGGCCGAGGATGTCTGGGCGCATCAGGGCGGCGAAGGGCTTGTCGTCCGCGCGCCCTGGCCGAAGGCCGATCCGGCGATGCTGGTCGAAGACACGGTCACGCTGCCGATTCAGATCAACGGCAAGCGCCGGTCCGAAGTCACCGTGCCGAAGGACATGCCCGCTTCCGAGGTTGAAAAGCTCGTGCTGGCAGACGAGACTGTGATCAAGGTTCTGGCCGGTGGCCAGCCGAAAAAGCTCATCGTCGTGCCGGGGCGCATCGTCAATGTGGTCATCTGACCGTCGGTCCTTTTTGGCTCTGCTCGGCGCCGCAACGCTTTCGGCTTGCGGCTTCACCCCGGCCTATGGGCCAAAGGGCGGCGCGGCCGGGCTTTTGGGCCGCGTCGAAACCGACATGCCGCAGACGCCCGACGATTTCGCGCTGGTGCGGCGGCTGTCGGAACGGCTCGGCCCGGTCGAGAAGGCCCGCTATCGGCTGTCCTACACGGTCGGCACCGATGTTCTGGGCCAGGCGATCACCCCCGAAGGCGCCACCACGCGCTATTCGCTGACCGGGCAGGTCGAGTATCGGCTGCATGACAGCCGCTCGGATGCCGTGCTGCTGGCGGGCAAGGTGAGCAGCTTCACCTCCTGGTCGGCCTCGGGCTCGGTCGTCGCGACCTCCTCGGCCGAGGATGACGCGCATCGCCGCCTGATGCGGATGCTCGCCGATCAGATCGTCACCCGTCTGCTGGCGCAGGCGAGCACGCTGCCGAAATGAAACTGACCGGCATCGCCGCGACGCGCTATTTCGGCAAGCCCGATCCGGCGCGGCTTGGGTTGTTGATCTACGGCGCCGATGCGATGCGGGTCGCGCTGCGGCGGCAAGAGGTGATCGCGGCGCTGATCGGCCCCGAGGGCGAGGCCGAGATGCGGCTGACCCGGCTTTCCGGCGCCGATCTGCGCAAGGATGCCTCGCAAGTCATCGACGGCATCAAGGAGATCGGCTTTTTCCCCGGCCCCCGCGTCGTCTTTGTCGAGGAAGCCACCGACACCACCGCCCCGGCCTTTGACGCGGCGGTGAAGGCCTGGACGCATGGCGATGCGCAGATCATCGTCACGGCGGGCGCGCTGACGGCGAAATCGGCGCTGCGCAAGATCTTCGAGAATCACCCGAACGCCTATGCGATCGGGATTTACGACGATCCGCCCAGCCGCGAGGAGATCGAGGAGATCCTGAAAAAGGCCGGGCTGCGGGCGATCCCGAACGAGACGATGACCGATGTTCTGGCCCTGTCGAAGGCGCTCGATCCCGGCGATTTCCGCCAGACGATCGAAAAGATCGCGCTTTACAAACATGGGGATAGCAGCCCCTTGACCTCGGCCGAGGTGGCGCTTTCGGCGCCGACCACGGTCGAAGCCGAGATCGACGAGGTGCTGGAACTGGTGGCCGACGGGCGGCCTTTGGATCTGGCGCGGATGATGCGCCGGATCGAGGGGCAGGGCGCGCAGCCGGTGACGCTGGCGATCATGGCGACGCGGCATTTTCGGACCCTGCACATGGCGGCCTCGGACCCGGGCGGCGTGGGCGCGGGGATTGGCAAGCTGCGCCCGCCGGTCTTTGGCCCGCGCCGCGACGTGCTGCAGCGGCAGGCCGGCCGCTGGGGGATGATGCGGCTGGAAGAAGCGCTGAAGGTGCTGATCGAGGCCGATCTGACGCTGCGCTCGGCGTCGAAAGCGCCGCAGATGGCGGTGATCGAACGCGCGCTGATGCGGCTTGCTTCCGTGGCGGCGAAGCTGTGACGGCGCTGGTGATCGGCGGCGGTCCGGCGGGGATGATGGCGGCCGAGGAACTGGCCCGCGCCGGCGCCCGGGTCATTCTGGCCGAGGCGAAACCGACGCTCGCGCGCAAGTTTCTGATGGCGGGGAAATCCGGGCTGAACCTGACCCGCGACGAACCGCTTGCGCAGTTTCTGAACGCTTACACGCCCGACTGGATCCGCCCGCATGTGGAAGGCTTCGGCCCCGAGGCGGTGATGGATTTTGCCCGCGCGCTGGGGGTCGATCTGTTCACCGGCTCGACGGGGCGGGTGTTTCCGGTCGAAATGAAAGCCTCGCCGATGCTGCGGCTCTGGGCGCGGCGGCTTGCCGATCTGGGGGTGGACACGCGCACGCGCTGGCGCTGGACGGGTTTTGCCGGGGATGGCTTCGCGTTTGAAACGCCCGAGGGGGCGCAGCTGCTGACCCCCGCCGTCACCGTTCTGGCGCTGGGGGGCGCAAGCTGGCCGCGGCTTGGCTCGGACGCCGCCTGGGTGCCGTGGCTTTCGGACAGGGGCGTGACCCTTGCGCCGTTCAAACCCGCGAACATGGGGCTGCTGGTGGACTGGTCGCCCCATATGGCGGCGCATCTGGGCCAGCCGGTCAAGGGCGCGGCGCTGATCACGCCCGACCAGACCAGCCGGGGGGAATTTGTCCTGTCGGCGCGGGGCCTTGAAGGCGGCGGCATCTATGCGATCGCCGCTGCGGTGCGCGACGGGGCGCCCTTGTCGCTCGACCTTGCGCCCGATCTGCGGCTCGATGACATCGCGCATCGGCTGGGCCGCACGCCCGCGCGCGACAGCCTGCCCAATCGGCTGCGCAAGGCGCTGCGGCTGGATCCGGTGAAGCTCGCGCTTTTGCAGGAATGGGGGCGGCCGCTGCCCACGGACCCGCTGGCGCTGGCGCGCAAGCTCAAGGCGCTGCCGGTGCGCCATCTTGGCCCCCGGCCGCTCTCCGAGGCGATTTCCTCGGCGGGCGGCATTTGCGCCACCGCCCTGACCGGGCAGCTGGAGCTGAAAGCCCTGCCCGGGGTCTTTGCCGCGGGCGAGATGCTGGACTGGGAGGCGCCGACGGGCGGCTATCTGCTGACCGGCTGTCTGGCCACCGGCCGCGTCGCGGGGCAGGCGGCGGCGCGATTGTTCGGGGCACAATCGACAGATTGACGCAGCCCCGCCCCGCATGGCGAACTGGTTCCCTTGCGAGGGAGACCAAATGACCCAGACCCGCCTGATCACCCCCGTCCTTGTGGGCGGTGCCATCATCCTCATGCTTGGCTTCGCCATCCGGGCGTCGTTCGGGGTGTTCCAGATCCCGATCGCCACCGAATTCGGCTGGCCGCGGGCGGAATTTTCGCTGGCCATCGCGATCCAGAACCTCGCCTGGGGGATCGGGCAGCCGATCTTCGGCGCCATCGCGGAACGGTTCGGCGACCGCAAGGCGATCATCCTTGGCGCGTTGCTCTATGCTTTCGGGCTGGTGCTGTCCGCCTTTGCCACCCAGCCCTGGCAACATGACCTGCTGGAAATCTTCGTCGGCTTCGGCATCGCGGGCACCGGCTTTGGCGTGATCCTGGCCGTCGTCGGCCGCGCGGCGTCGCATGAAAACCGCTCGCTCACGCTGGGCATCGCCACCGCCGCGGGCTCGGCGGGGCAAGTCTTCGGCGCCCCGGTGGCGGAATTGCTGTTGCGGCACTTCCCCTGGCAGACCGTCTTCGTGATCTTTGCCGTCACCATCCTGCTGGCGCTTCTGGCCCTGCCGCTGCTGCGCAGCCCCGCCCGCAGCGCCCCGCGCGGCATCGAAGAACCGATGGCCACGGTGCTCAAACGCGCGCTGCGGGACCCGTCCTTCACCCTGATTTTCCTGGGCTTTTTCTCCTGCGGCTATCAGCTTGCCTTCATCACCGCGCATTTCCCGGCGATGGTGACCGAGATGTGCGGCGCGGTTCCCCCCGGCTCGCTGCTGGCCGCGGTGGGGATCGAGAGCCTCTCGACCCTTGGCGCCGTCGCCATTTCGCTGATCGGTCTGGCCAATATCGCGGGCACGATCTTTGCGGGCTGGGCCGGGCGGCATTATTCCAAGAAATACGCGCTCGCCATCATCTACCTTTTGCGCACGCTTGCCGCCGCCGCCTTCATCCTGATGCCGATGACGCCCGCGACGGTGCTGATCTTCTCGCTGGTCATGGGGGCTTTGTGGCTGGCCACGGTGCCGCTGACCTCGGGCCTGATCGCCGAGATTTACGGGCTGCGCTACATGGGCACGCTTTACGGCGTGGTGTTCTTCTCGCATCAGGTCGGCGCGTTTCTGGGCGTCTGGCTGGGCGGGCGGCTTTACGACCTGTCGGGCGATTACACGCTGGTCTGGTGGGTCGGCGTCGGCATGGGGGCGTTCTCGGCCCTTGTGCACCTGCCGGTGAAGGAACGCGCGCTTCAGGCTCAACCGGCCTGAAGCATCGCCTCAAGACCTGCGCGGTAATCGGGGTAGCGCAGCTTGACCCCCAGTTCCGTCTTGATCCGGTCATTCCGCACCCGCTTGTTCTCGGCGTAAAAACTTGCCGCCATCGGGCTCATGCTGGCCGGGTCAAAGGGCTGCTCGGGCGGGCGGGGCAGGCCCAGCAGTTCCGCCGCATAGGCCAGAACATCCTCGGGCGGCGACGGCGCATCATCGCAGACGTTGTAGATCCGCCCCGGATTGGGCGCGGCGATCGAGGCTGCCAGAACCTGCGCGATATCCTCGACATGGATGCGCGAAAACACTTGCCCGGGCTTCAGGATCAGCCGGGCGGTGCCATCGCGGACCTTTTCGAACGGGCCGCGGCCGGGGCCGTAAATGCCCGCCAGCCGGAAGATCTGCAGTGGCAGGCCCAGCGCCTGCCAGCCCGCCTCGGCCGCCACCCTTTGCACGCCGCGGGTGGTGGTGGGGGTCAGCGCGGTCTCCTCATCGACCCAGCCGCCGCCATGATCGCCATAGACGCCGACGGTGGACAGATAGCCGACCCATTCCAGATGCTGCGCAGCGCAAAGCGCGTTTCGCTGCGCAGCAAGAACCGGGTCCCCCGTGCCATCCGGCGCGACCGAGGTCAGCAGATGCGTGGCCTCCGCAAGGGGTAACTCCCCCCCGGTCCAGACCATCGCCTCCACCCCTTCGCTGCGCAGCATTTCGGCTTTCACGGCACTGCGCGTCGTCGCAAGGATCCGCCAGCCCTGCGGCAGAAGCAGCCGGGCCAGCGCCCGCGCCGAATATCCGTGACCGATCGACAGCAACGTTTTCATGGGTTTCTCCTTCGGCTCGCAACCTAGTCATCACGTCGTCACTTGCGAAGGGCAAAAAGCTCTGGCACCTTTGGTCATGGAACATATGACATCTCTCAAAACCTGGCCCGAGGCCGCGCCGCGTCTTATTGCCGTCGCCGCGGGCCGTTCGCCTGCCGATTGCGTGATCCGGCAGGGCAGATGGGTCAACGTCCAAAGCCGCGAAGTGCTGGACGGATACGACATCGCGATTGCCGAGGGGCGTTTCGCCGCCATCGCCCCCGATCTGACCTCGGCCATCGGACCGGAAACGACCGTGATCGAGGCGCAGGGCCGCTACATGATCCCCGGGCTTGTCGATGGCCACATGCATATCGAAAGCGGCATGCTGACCCCCGCGGAATTCGCCGCCGCCGTGATCCCGCATGGCACCACGACGATGTTCACCGACCCGCATGAGATCGCCAATGTGCTGGGTCTGGCCGGGGTGCGGATGATGCATGACGAGGCGATGCTGCAGCCCGTCAACATCTTCACCCAGATGCCGTCCTGCGCCCCCTCGGCGCCGGGGCTGGAAACCACGGGCTATGAGATCACCCCCGAGGATGTGGCGAAAGCGATGAGCTGGCCCGGGATCGTGGGCCTGGGCGAGATGATGAACTTTCCGGGCGTGATCGGCGCCGATGCCAAGATGCTGGCCGAGATCGCCGCGACGCAGCGGGCGGGGAAAACCGTCGGCGGGCATTATGCCTCGCCCGATCTGGGGGCACCGTTCCGCGCCTATGCGGCGGGCGGTCCGGCCGATGACCACGAGGGCACCTGCGAAGACGACGCTGTGGCCCGGGTGCGGCAGGGGATGCGGGCGATGCTGCGGCTCGGCTCTGCCTGGTATGACGTCGAAAGCCAGATCACCGCGGTGACGAAACGCGGGCTGGACCCACGCAACTTCATTCTGTGCACCGACGATTGCCATTCCGGCACGCTGGTTCACGAAGGCCACATGAACCGCGCCTATCGCCATGCCGTCGCCTGCGGCTGCGATCCCCTGATCGCGTTGCAGATGTGCACGGTGAACACGGCGAGCCATTTCGGGCTGGAACGGGAACTGGGCTCGATCGCGCCCGGGCGGCGGGCGGATGTGATCCTGACTTCGGATCTTGTCACCCTGCCGGTCGAGGTGGTGATCGCGCGGGGGCAGGTGGTGGCGGAAAACGGCACGCTGAAAGCCGACTGCCCGCATTACGACTGGCCGGAAACTGCGCGCAAGACCGTGCATCTGGGCAAGCGGCTGAGTGCCGAAGATTTCGCCATTGCCGCGCCCGAGGGGGCGAATACCGTCACCGCAAGGGTGATCGGCGTCGTTGAAAATCAGGCGCCGACCAAGGCCCTGACGGCGGAACTGGCGGTTCTTGACGGGCTGGCGCAGCCGGACGCGGCGAAAGACGTGGCGCAGATCGCGCTGGTCGAACGCCACCGGGGCACCGGCAAGGTGGTGAACGGCTTCGTCTCGGGCTTTGGCTACAAGGGGTCCATGGCGATCGGCTCGACCGTCGCGCATGACAGCCATCACATGATCGTGGTGGGCACCGACCGCGACGCGATGGCCGCCGTGGCGAACCGGCTGGGCGAGATGGGCGGCGGTATCAGCGTCTGGAAGGACGGGGCCGAACTGGCCGCCGTGCCCTTGCCGATTGCCGGGCTGATGTCCGACGACCCCGCCGCCGAGGTCGCCGCGCGGGCCGAAGCGATGGTGAAAGCGATGGCCGACTGCGGCTGCAGGCTCAACAACGCCTATATGCAGCATTCGCTGCTGGCCTTGGTGGTGATCCCGGAAATCCGGATTTCCGACCTTGGCCTTGTCGATGTGACGAAATTCCAACTGACCGAGCTTTTCGCATGAACGATCCCGTGACGATCCTGACCCCGCCGCCCTCGGCGCATGACAGCTTCACCGATCCGGCCGCCGCGGTGGCGCGGCTGGAACAGCTTTACGCCGAGGCGACCGGCTTTCTTCTGCAGAAGTTCAACGAGGTTCTGGCCACCGGCCGCGCCGACACGCGCTTTCGTGCCTTTTACCCCGAGGTGCGGATCACCGTCACCTCGCATCTCAAGGCCGACAGCCGGTTGAGCTTTGGCCATGTCTCCTCGCCCGGGACCAAGGTGGCGACGATCACCCGCCCCGATCTGTTTCGCAATTACCTGACGCAGCAGATCGGGCTTTTGATCCGCAACCACGGCGTGCCGGTGCAGATCGGCCCCTCGGACACGCCGATCCCGGTGCATTTTGCCGTCGCAGGCCAGCCCGAGGTGACGATCCCGCAGGAAGGCGCGCTGACGATTTCGCTGCGCGATGTCTTTGACGTGCCGTCCTTGGAAAGCATGAACGACGACATCGTGAACGGCACGGCGAAGCCGAACCCGGATGGATCGGGGCATCTGGCGCCCTTTACCGCGCAACGGGTGGATTACTCGCTTGCCCGGCTGTCGCATTACACCGCGACCGCGCCTGAGCATTTCCAGAACCATGTTCTGTTCACCAACTATCAGTTCTACGTCGATGAATTCGAAAAGGTCGCGCGGCAGATGCTGGCCGATCCGGCGCAGGGCTACACCAGTTTCGTCGCGCCGGGGAATGTCGAAATCACCACGGCTGATGGCATGATCCCGCCCTTGGCGAAGCTGCCGCAGATGCCAGCCTATCACCTGAAACGGCCGGACGGGAACGGCATCACGCTGGTCAATATCGGCGTCGGGCCGTCGAATGCGAAGACCGCAACCGATCATATCGCGGTGCTGCGCCCGCATGCCTGGTTGATGGTCGGCCATTGTGCAGGGCTGCGCAATTCGCAATCCTTGGGCGATTTCGTGCTGGCCCATGCCTATCTGCGCGAAGATCACGTGCTGGATGATGACCTGCCGGTCTGGGTGCCGATCCCGGCCTTGGCCGAGGTGCAGGTGGCCCTGCAGGAAGCGGTGGCCGAGATCACCCAGCTTGAGGGCTACGAGCTGAAACGGATCATGCGGACGGGCACGGTGGCGACGATCGACAACCGCAACTGGGAACTGCGCGACCAGTCCGGCCCGGTGCAGCGGCTGAACCAAAGCCGGGCCGTGGCGCTCGACATGGAAAGCGCGACCATCGCCGCGAACGGGTTCCGGTTCCGCGTTCCCTATGGCACGCTGCTCTGTGTCTCGGACAAGCCGCTGCACGGAGAATTGAAACTTCCGGGCATGGCGACCGAGTTTTATCGCACGCAAGTGGCCAGCCATCTGCTGATCGGCGTGCGCGCGATGGAGAAGCTGCGGGCCATGCCGCTGGAGCGAATCCACAGCCGGAAACTGCGGTCTTTCGACGAAACCGCCTTCCTCTGATGCGCTGCCTTGACGCCGGGAAAATCCGCAAAACCTGCCCGAAAAGGCTTGCCATGCTGGAAAAAACCGTGTGTTAGAGGGCGCATCAAACCGTGCAGACGGATCAAGATGGCCCCTCCACCCGGGGCGTATGAGAGGAAGACCCATGTCGAAACCGATGACCAAGACCCAGCTGGTGGCAGCCCTTGCCGAAGCCATGGGGTCGGACAAGAAAACCGCGACCGCCGCCATCGACGCCATCGCCGATGTCGTGACGAAGGAAGTCGCGGCGGGCGGGTCGGTGACGCTGCCGGGCATCGGCAAGGTCTCGTGCAAGGCCCGTCCGGAGCGTCAGGTGCGCAACCCGGCCACCGGGGAAACGATGATGAAACCGGCTGACAAGCAGGTGAAGGTGACGATCGCCAAAGCCCTCAAGGACAGCGTCAACGTCTGATCCCCGCAGCCCCGCAAGGGTGCCGAATTCGGGCCGCTCTGCCTCCGCAGGGCGGCCTTTTGCATGGCCGGACCCGCCCCGGGGCAAAGAACCTGTATCGCATACAGGTTTTATCTTGTCCGAAGCGGGGGTTTCCGGCTCTGGCTGTTCGAAATCGCACCGACAGGGGGAACGGAATGGATCTTCGCGCCATCGTCATGGGGCTTGCCTTCGCGCTGATGTGGTCATCGGCCTTCACCTCGGCGCGGATGATCGTGGCCGAGGCGCCGCCGCTGCTGGCGCTTTCGGCGCGGTTCCTGATCTCGGGGGGCTTGGGTGTCGCGATCGCGCTGGCGCTGGGGCAAAGCTGGCGGCTGACGCGCCCGCAGTGGAAGGCGACGCTGATTTTCGGCGTCTGTCAGAACGCGCTTTACCTCGGGCTCAATTTTGTCGCGATGCAGTGGATCCAGGCCTCGGTCGCCTCTATCGTCGCCTCGACGATGCCGCTGATGGTGGCGCTTCTGGGCCGCGTCGTCTACGGCGACACGGTGCGGCCGCTGGGTCTGGCCGGGCTGGTGGCGGGGGTGATCGGCGTCGCGATCATCATGGGGGCGCGGCTCTCGGGCGGGGTCGATCCGGTCGGGCTGAGCCTGTGTTTCGCGGCCGCCCTGGCGCTGTCGATTGCCACGCTCTCGGTGCGCGGGGCGTCTTCGGGCGGCAATGTGCTGATGATCGTCGGCTTGCAGATGCTGGTGGGCGCCGCGGTGCTGGCGGTGGTGTCGGCGTTCACCGAGACCTGGGAGGTGGTGCCCTCGACCCGTCTCGTGCTGGCCTTCCTTTACACGACGCTGATCCCCGGGCTTCTGGCGACCTGGATCTGGTTCAAGCTGGTCGGACGGATCGGCGCGGTCAAGGCCGCCACCTTCCATTTCCTCAACCCGTTCTTCGGCGTCGCCATCGCGGCCGCGGTGCTGGGCGAACGGCTGGGGCTGCCGGACCTGCTGGGCGTCGTCATCATCACCGGCGGCATTCTGGCCGTGCAGCTGTCGAAACAAAGGTAAGCGATGGAAAGGCTAAGCGATGGGCTGGCTTGAGTTTTCGCTCGCGGGCCTTGCCTTCATGGCGACCCATCTGATCCCGGCCACGCCGCGGATCAAGACGCCGCTGGTCGCCGCTTTCGGCCGGGTGGGCTATGGCATCGCCTTTGGCGCCCTTGCGCTGGGGCTGCTCTACTGGCTGATCCTTGCCGCCGCCCGCGCCCCCTTTGTCGAACTCTGGCCGCAAGAGATCTGGATGCGCTGGCTCGCGAATATCGTGATGCCTCTGGTGATCTTGATCTCAAGCTACGCCATCGCCGCCCCGAACCCCTTCGCCTTCGAAGGCCGAGCGAGCGGCTTCGATCCGGACCGGCCCGGCGTCGTCGGCATCACCCGGCAACCGTTCCTCTGGGCGCTGGTGCTTTGGGCGGCGGCGCATCTTCTGGTGAACGGCGATCTGGCGCATGCGATCCTGTTCGGGGTGTTCCTTCTGTTCTCGCTGATCGGGATGCGGGCGATGGAAATGCGTCTGATCCGCCGCATCGGCTTGGCCGAGTTTCAGCGTCTGGCGGCACAGACCAGCCTGATCCCTTGCGCCGCGTGGTTTGAGGGCCGGTGGCGGCCGCGGCGGCGGCCGTCAGCGCTTCGGCTTACCATCGCGATCTTCGCCTGGGCGGCGGTGTTTCATCTGCATGAGCTGGTGATCGGCCTCAGCCCGGCGCCGTGAGCTTCGCCTTGACCGAGGCCATCGCCGAGGTCACGCGATACATTGGCCCTGTGACCGCCGAGGGCCCAAAGGCACTCGGTGAGCCGCCCGCCCCGCCCATGGCGGGCGCTTTCGCGCCGCCGGGGCGGGACGCTGGCCTCTGTTGCGCTTGGGGATGCGGTCTTGCGGCAGGCGGAACCGCAACGGGCGGGGAAAGGCGATGCCTTTCCTGTTCCGCCCGAAACACCCGATCAACCCTTGCGCAGGCTTTCCAGCAGCTTGATCGTCACCCAGCCATTCGGCGTCATGCCATGGGCGCGCTGATAGTCCATCACCGCGCCGATCGTGCCCGCGCCGATCAGCCCGTCGGTGCCCTTGGTGTCATAGCCCTGCGCGGTCAGCAGTTGCTGCACCTCGACCTTTTCGGCATCGGTAAGCGCCCGGCCCTCGCGCGGCCAGGGGTGGACAAAGGGCCCCTGCCCCTTCAGCCGGTCCGACAGATGGCCGACCCCCATCACATAGGCATCGGCATTGTTGTAGCGCGAAATCGCGGTGAAATTGCCAAAGATCATCAGCGCCGGACCCTGCGGCCCCGCGGGCAAAAGGATCGAGGCCGCGCCGTAATTCGGCACCACCCCGCCGTTCACGCCGCGCACGCCCAGCGCTGCCCAATCCGCGGGCGACCGCTTCGTGCCCTTGCCCGCAAGCCCGGTATCGAAGCCCTCGGGCAGGCTGACCTCCACCGCCCAGGGCTGCCCCTTCGACCAGCCCGAGCGCGCCAGATAGGCGGCGGTCGAGGCCAGCGCATCGGCCGGATTGTCCGACCAGATGTCGCGCTTGCCATCGCCGGTGAAATCGACCGCAAAGGCCAGATACGAGGTCGGGATGAACTGCGTATGCCCCATCGCCCCGGCCCAGGACCCGGTCATGTGGGCGGGGTCGATGTCGCCCGCCTGCAGGATCTTCAGCGCGCCGATCAGCTGGCTTTCGAAGAACTGCGCCCGCCGCCCGTCATGGGCCAGCGTCGCCAGCGCCGGGATGATCAGCGTGTTGCCGCGCTTGGCGCCATAGCGGCTTTCCATGCCCCAAACGGCCACGACGACTTCCTTGTCGACGCCATAGCGGGCCTCGATTTCCCGCAGAATCGCCGCATGCTGCGCCAAAGCCGCCCGGCCATTGGCGATGCGTTCGTCCGACGCCGCGCTGTCCATGTAATCCCAAATGGGTTTCACGAATTCGGCCTGGAACTGCTGCCGCTCGATCACCTTCGGGTTGTAGGGCACGTTCCGCATCGCGCGGTTCCAGGTGGTATCAGAGATGCCCGCCGCCATCGCGCGGGGCTTGAAGCCCGCCACCCAGGCATCCATCCCCGCCTGCGTCGCGGCATCGACGGGCGGGATCTCTTCGATCGTGTTCATGGAAACGCCCCCCCGATCCAGCGGCCCGCCACAGGCGGTCAGCGCCGAAAAGGCCAGAAGGGTGACGACAAGGGGTTTCAACGCGTGTTTCATGGCCTGCCCGACTGTTCGTTGTTTGAGAACAGTCTAGCAGGCAATGGCGCTTGCGCAAACCGGCTTTGGCTCAGGCCTTCGCGTCGTAAAAGGGCGTCATCTGCGCCACGACGACCGAATTTTCATCCAGCGCCCGTTGCATCAGCTCTTTCTCGGCGGCGTCGATCTCGTCGCCCGCCTTTTCGCGCTCTTCGAGCGTGCCGTAGCCGGTCACGTCCAAAGGCGCCATCTCGGCCTGTTTCAGGATCGCCACGGTCTCGCGCACGGCTTCCGCCTCGTCGACGCCGCTCGCGTAACACAGCAAGCCCGCCCCGGTCGATCCCTTCGGCAGCCCGTCATTGGCCGACCGCCCCACCTCGACAAGCAGCGTATAGACCTGCTGCGGGCGCTTCGCCTTTTCCGGTTTCTCGGCGGTCTCGGTCATTCTTTTCCCCTTCTCAGCCGCGGCGCAGCGACCGCAGCGAGGTCACGGCCAGCCAGGCCATCCCCAGCACATAAAGCCCGATCGCGGCGCCGGGCCACCATTGCCCCGGCTCCGCCGCCTTGGCCATCTCGCCCAGCCGCGTCAGCACCACCGGCGTCAGCAGCCCGATCATCGCCAGATCGGCGACCATCAGAACAAACCGCAGGGGTTGCGGCAAGGCCGCCCCCCGCACCGCATCCCCCACCTTGGCGCCCAGCGACAAAAGCACGATCAGTCCCGCAGCAAATCGTTGATCGCGGTTTTCGAGCGCGTCTGCGCATCGACCCGTTTCACGATCACCGCGCAGTAAAGGTTGATGCCCCCCTTGGTCGGCATCGACCCCGCGACGACCACCGAATAGGGCGGCACTTCGCCATAGAAGACCTCGCCGGTTTCGCGATCGACGATCTTCGTCGATTTGCCGATGAAGACGCCCATGCCCAGAACCGAGCCCTCGCGGACGATGCAGCCCTCGACCACTTCCGAACGCGCGCCGATGAAGCAGTTGTCCTCGATGATCGTCGGTCCGGCCTGCATCGGTTCCAAGACGCCGCCGATGCCGACGCCGCCCGAGAGGTGCACGTTCTTGCCGATCTGCGCACAAGATCCCACCGTCACCCAGGTATCGACCATCGTGCCCTCATCGACATAGGCACCAAGGTTGACGAAGGACGGCAGCAGCACCGCGCCCTTGGCGATATAGGCGGAGCGGCGCACGATGCAGTGCGGCACGGCGCGGAACCCGGCGGCCTTCCACTGCGCCTCGCCCCAATGGGCGAACTTGCTGTCGACCTTGTCCCACCAGGTGCCGTTCTGCGGCCCGCCCGAATGCACTTCCATCTCCTTGACGCGGAAGCCCAGCAGCACGGCCTTTTTCGCCCATTGGTTCACATGCCAATTGCCGTCGGCCTGTTTCTCGGCGACCCGCAACGCGCCCTTGTCAAGCGCCTCGAGCGTGGCCTCGATCGCGTCCCGTGCTTCGCCCTTGGAGTGGGGCGTGAGGGTGTCGCGAACTTCCCAGGCGGCTTCGATGGCAGCTTCGAGCATGGCGTTCGACATCGGAACGGTCCTCTTTCAGGTGGCTTTCATGGTTTTCCCCCTATAGTTGGGAAAAGCCCCTCGCGCAACGAGCCGTGACATGAAAGACGAGAGCCGATCCCACCCGTTCCGTGACAGCATCATGGATGCGAAAACGGCGCAGGACATCCCCGCCACCGCGCAGACCCGGGCGCCCGCCTACAAGCTGGCCTTCACCGATGGCGGCTTCATGATGCGCGAGGAATTGCGCCCGGTGCGGCTGCAGCTGGAACTGCTGAAACCGCAGCTGATCATGGACGAGCGCGGCGTCGAAAGCACGGTGGTGATGTTCGGCGGCGCCCGCATCCCGGAACCGGCGAAAAAGGACACCGCGAAGACGCCGGTTCTGGCAGACCTCAGCCGCTATTACGACGAGGCGCGGACCTTCGCGCGGATGATGACCGAACGCTCGATGGCGGCTTACGGGCGCGAATGGGTGATCTGCACCGGCGGCGGGCCGGGCGTGATGGAGGCGGGCAACCGCGGCGCCCACGAGGCCGGGGGGCAGTCGATCGGGCTCAACATCGTCTTGCCGCATGAACAGGCGCCGAATGCCTATGTGACGCCGGATCTGTGCTTCAACTTCCACTATTTCGCCATCCGCAAGATGCATTTCCTGATGCGGGCAAAGGCGGTTTGCGTCTTTCCGGGCGGCTTCGGCACGCTGGACGAGATGTTCGAGACGCTGACGCTGATCCAGACCCGGCGGATGAGACGGATTCCGCTGATCCTGTTCGGGGCGGAGTTCTGGCGCCGCGTCGTCGATTGGGACTATCTGGCCGAGGCGGGCACGATCGCCCCCGAGGACGTCAAGCTGATCAGCTTCGTCGAAACCGCGGAAGAAGCGGTGGAGGTGATCGAGACCTGGGCCAACGGGCACGACAAGGACTGACCGCGAAAGGGCGTATTTGGACCAAGAAGAAACATGCGGCTTCTTCTTGGCGCAAATACGCCCTTTGCGACGCCGGGGATCAGAGACCGGCCCGGGTCGGACGCAGGCGCCCGATCAGCGCGCGCAGGGCCTCGGGATCGGGGGCGGCGCAAAGCTGCGGCACCAGCGCGGTGATTTCGGCGTCGGGCAGGGTCCACCATTGCAGCTGCAACAGCAGCGCGATCACCTCGTCGGAGAAGCGGGTCTTGATCACGCAGGCCGGGTTGCCCGAAACGATCCGATAGGGGGCGACATCGCGGCTGACCACCGCCCCGGCCGCCACCACCGCGCCGTCGCCGATGCTCACCCCCGACAGGATCGTCGCCCCGCTGCCGATCCAGACATCATTGCCGATCACCACATCGCCGCGCGTCGCCGGATGGCCCGCAACGGGCGGGCAGGCGATCCTTTCGGCATGGATATGGCCGAAGGGATAGGTGCTGATCCAGTCGGTGCGATGATTGCCGCCCAGAAAGATGCTGATCCCCGCAGCCAGCGAGCAAAAGGCGCCGATGCGCAGATCGGCCCCTTCGCCCCATTCCCGGATGGTCAGACCGGCGCTGCCATAGGTCATCCGCCCGATGCTGACCCGGCTCGCCCCGACCTGCCAGCTGTGCGCCGTGCCATCCTCGGGGCGCGGGGTCGGGGCCGCGGGGCGCAGGCGTCGGATCAGCCGCCGCAGCCCCATGGTCAAAGACCCGTTTCGGCGTCGATCTCGGCCTTCGACTTGCGCGCCCGTTCGGTGGCGGATTTCAGCTGCCCGCAGGCGGCCATGATATCCTCGCCCCGGGGCGTGCGGATCGGCGCGGCGTAACCGGCCTTGTAGACGATGTCGGCAAACGCCTCGATCCGCTCCCAGTCGCTGCGCTGATAGGGCGAGCCGGGCCATTCGTTGAAGGGAATGAGGTTGATCTTCGCCGGGATGCCCTGGATCAGCCGCACCAGACGCCGCGCATCCTCGTCGCTGTCGTTCACGCCCTTGAGCATGACATATTCAAAGGTGATCCGCTCGGAATTCGACAGCCGCGGATAGTCGCGCAGGGCATCGAGCAGCGTCTTGATGTTCCATTTCTTGTTCACCGGAACAAGCTTGTCGCGCACCGCATCGGTGGTGGCGTGGAAGGAAATCGCCAGCAGGCAGCCGATCTCCTCGGCGGTGCGGGCGATTTCCGGCACGACGCCCGAGGTGGAGAGCGTGATCCGGCGGCGGCTCAGCGTCAGCCCCTCGTTGTCCATCACCACGGTCATCGCGTCGCGGACGTTTTCGAAATTGTAAAGCGGCTCGCCCATGCCCATCAGCACGACGTTCGAAATCAGCCGGGTTTCATCCTTCGGTTCGCCCGGCTTCGGCCATTCGCCCAGATCGTCGCGCGCCACCATCACCTGGCCGACGATCTCCCCCGCCGTCAGGTTGCGCACCAGTTTCTGCGTCCCGGTATGGCAGAAGGAACAGGTCAGCGTGCAGCCGACCTGGCTTGAAATGCACAGGGTGCCGCGGTTTTCCTCGGGGATGTAGACGGCCTCGACCTCATGCCCGCCGGCGATGCGCAACAGATATTTCCGCGTGCCATCGAGCGAGACCTGACAGGTCACCACCTCGGGCAGGGCGATTTCGAAATGCCGATCGAGCAGCGCGCGGTAGTCTTTCGCCAGATTGGTCATCGCCGCGAAATCGCGCACGCCCCAGTGATAAATCCACTGCCAGACCTGACCGACCCGCATCTTCGCCTGTTTCTCGGGCGTGCCCGCGGCGATCAGCGCATCGCGCAGCTGATCGCGGGTCAGGCCGACCAGATTGACCTTGCCCCCCTCGGGCAGCTTGCGCGGCAGGGTCAGCACGTCTTGGGTGATCGGGGAAGTCGGCTCGGTCATGGCAGGTCCAGCGTTGGGCAAGCCGTGCATATAAGGGATTCGGCCCGCCAACGGTAGCCCGAAACGCAAAAGCCCCGGACAATGCCGGGGCCGTCGCCTGTGTCGATGCGCTTACTTGCAGCGCTTGGCCGCCTCTTCCATCGCCGCGGTGAAGCCCATCAGCGAGAAGGTGTCCTCGGTCTTGGTGCCGCGCCCCGACCGGCCCGAGATCGTCACCTCGGCGCCCGATTTCAGCGCCGCGATCAGCTTGGCGTCTTCCTCGGGCGAGCCCGCCCAGGCGCCTTCGCCATTGGTGAACAGCGTGAAGCTGGCGCCGGTGTTCACCTTCAGATCGGCGGTGGAGCCATCGGCAAAGGGATAGCCCGCCATGAACATCACCTCGCCGGCCTTGCCGGGACGGAAGGTGACGAAGAGCAGGATTTCCGACCGGCGCGCCTGCACCGGCTTGCCGTCCTTGCTGGCCGCCGATTTTTTCGGCGGCGAGACGCCCCAGCATTCTTTCGGGCTGTCTTCGACGAAGACGCTCCAGTCGGTTTTCGCGGCGACGCGGTTCGAACTTTCCTGCGCCTGGGCGACAGGGGAAAGTGCCAGCGACGCGGCGAGAACCGCTGCGACGCTCGTGATGATCGTCTTCATGGAACAGCCTCCAGCTGTCTGTGCCTCTGGTCCGCCCGTAGGCTATCGGCCCTTCTTGACTGTGGCAGACCTGATTTCAACTCGATATTCCAGTGATAACGCAAAAGTGGCGTTTTGGGAAAGCCCCCCCGGCGGCTTTTCGCGCATGAAAGGACGGATTGGATGGCAGCGGCGGCATTGATCGAGATCTGGCGCGGCGATTTGCCGGAAAGCCTGCACAGCGGCCATGCGGTCGTTTACGGGCCGCAGGGCGTGGAAAGGGTGTGGGGGGATGCGGGCGCGGTCGTCTTTCCGCGCTCGTCTTGCAAGATGGTGCAGGCGCTGCCGCTGATCGAAAGCGGCGCCGCGGCGGCCGCCGGGCTTGGCCTGCGGCAGCTGGCGCTGTCTTGTGCCAGCCATTCCGGGGCGGCGCTGCATGTGGGGGCGGTGGGCGACTGGCTGACGGGTCTCGGCCTCGGCGAGGCCGATCTGCGCTGCGGGGCGCATCTGCCCTTTGACAAGCCCGAGGCGACGCGGCTGAGCGGTTCGGGGGAAAGCCCCTGTCAGCTGCACAACAATTGTTCGGGCAAGCATGCCGGGTTCCTGACGCTGAACCGGCATCTGAGGGGTGGGCCGGACTATGTCGAGATCGACCATCCGGTGCAGCTTGCGGTGCGCGCGGCGTTTGAGGAAGTGACGGGCGAGACCGCGGCAGGCTGGGGCATCGACGGCTGTTCGGCGCCGAATTTCGCCTGCACGCTCGAGGCTCTGGCGCGGGCGATGCACTTCTTTGCCGCCGCCCGGCCCGAGGGCGGCCTGCGCGCGGGCGCCGCGGCACGGCTGGTCGAGGCGATGACAGCCTTTCCCGAGCTGGTGGCGGGGGAAAACCGCGCCTGCACGAAGCTGATGCGGGCGATGGGCGGCAAGGTCGCGGTGAAGACCGGCGCCGAGGGGGTTTTCGTCGCGATCCTGCCCGAGCAGAGCCGCGGCGTGGCGCTGAAGATCACCGATGGCGCCACCCGCGCCTCGGAGGCGGCGATCACCGCGCTTTTGGTGCATCTGGGGGCGCTGGCGCCGGATCACCCGGTGGTGACGGAGCTGGTGCCGCCGGTCAGCCGGAACTGGCGCGGGTTTGCCACGGGCGGCATGCGGCTGGCCCCGGGGTTTTGTTGAGGCGGCGGCCCGGCCAGCCATGACCGAGGCCATCGCCGAGGTCACGCGGGCCATTTGCCCGGGGCCGCCGGGGGCCCAAAGGCCCTCGGCCAGCGCCCGCCCCGCCCATGGCGGGCGCTTCTCGCCCGCCGGGGCAGGCGCCGGCCTCTGTCAGGCTTGGGGAAACGGTCTTGTCAACTCCGTGGGCTTCACGGGCGGGGAAACGCGCTGCGTTTCCTTCTCCGCCCGAAACGGCCCGCTCAGATCATCTGCCAGATCAGCCGCACCGCCAAGGCGGTCGAGGTCACGACCAGAAGCGGCTTGATCAGCCGCGCCCCCTTCTTCATCGCCAGCCTTGCGCCAAGGCTGGCCCCCGCCACCTGCGCCAGCCCCATCGCGATCCCGGTCACCCACCAGGGCGCCCCGATCACCGCAAAGGCCGCAAGCCCGCCCAGGTTCGAGGCGAAATTCAGAAGCTTCGTATGCGCCGTGGCCCGCAGCACCCCATAGCCCGCCAGCATCACGAAGCCGATCATGTAGAACGCCCCCGCGCCCGGCCCGATCAGCCCGTCGTAAAAGCCGATCAGCGGCACGACAAAGGCGGTGAAGGCCGCGGGCCGGATCCGCTCGACCCGATCGGTGTCATCGAGCCCCTTGCGAAAGGCGAAAAAGGCCGCGATCGCGATCAGCACGAAGGGCAGCACCCGGCGCAACGCCTCGGTCGGCAGCACCGAGACCAGAAACGCCCCCGCCAGCCCGGACAGGAACGCCAAAGACGCCGCGCCCAGCTGCGCGCGCAGATTGACCTGCCCCTTGGCCGCATAGGTCAGCGCCGCCGTGGCCGCGCCGAAAGCCCCCTGCACCTTGTTCGTCGAAAACGCCTGCAACGGCGTCGCCCCGGCCAGCAGCAGCACCGGCAGGGTGATCAGCCCGCCGCCCCCCGCGATGGAATCGACAAACCCGGCCACAAAGGCCGCGCCGATCAGCGACAGGGCCAGATCAAGGGAAACTTCGAACATGCATCCTCCGGGCCAGACCCCCTGTCTCGGCCAGCGCCGATGCAAAGTAAAGCACGCAAAACAAAGCCGCTTGTCCCGCCCGGGCGCCGCCGCTAGGGTCACCCGCCAGACCGAGGGGCGCCGCCGCCCGAAGCCGGAGACCGCCATGCCCTACGCTCGCCTTGCCGCCTATCTGGCCCCTGCCCGCGCCCGTGCCGAATGGCTGCGCAGCCTGATCGGCCTTGTGCTGATCGCGGCCTTTTACTGGGCGGCGGTGATCGGGGCGCTGACGCTGGTGCAGGCGCTGGCGGGCAATGTCGTCCTGACCGCGGTGATGCTGGAACTGGACCGCGGCGGCACCGCTTTCGGGCTGGTGCTGGTGCTGACGACGTTCCTGCCGCTGGTGCTGGGCGTGCTGCTGGTGACGCGGCTTTTGCATCGGCGCAGCCTGTCCAGCCTGCTTGGCCCCGGGGCGATGACCGATTTCCTGCGGGTGTTCGTGCCGCTTTTGCCGCTGGTGGCGCTGATCGCCGCCACGTCGGCCTTTGATCCGAACCTTGGGCAATCGACGCCCGTCTCTGTGCTGATCTCCTGGCTGCCGATCGCGCTGCCGCTGCTTTTCATGCAGATCGCCGCCGAGGAACTGCTGTTCCGCGGCTATCTGCTGCAGCAGATCGGCGCGCGGATCCGCCATCCGCTGGCCTGGATGGTGCTGCCCGCCGCGCTTTTTGGCGCGCTGCATTACGCCCCCGGCCAGAACGGCGCGACGGCGATCTTCTTCGCGCTCTGGGCGATGCTGTTTGGCTGTCTGGCTGCCGATCTGACCGCAAGGGCGGGCAACCTTGGCCCGGCGCTGGCGCTGCATTTCGCCAACAACATCTCGGCGGTGCTGCTGATCGGGCTTTATGGCCAGCTGGACGGGCTGGCGCTTTACACGCTGGTGCTGAACACCCGCGACCCCGTCGCGATGGCGCCCTATCTGGCGCTTGATGCGCTGGCGATCGTGGTGTTCTGGCTCGCGGCGCGCCTGCGGCTGCGGCGCTGATTGCATTTGCCCGCGCGCGGGCTTATCTGAGCGCAAGCTTGCAAAGCGACGTCGCGGAAACCAAGGGGCCCCCCGATGAACTGGATCTCGAACTACGTCCGACCGAAGATCAACTCGCTGTTCTCGCGCCGCGAGATGCCCGAGAACCTGTGGACGAAATGCCCCGAATGCGGAACCATGCTGTTCCACCGCGAGGTGACGGACAATCTGAACGTCTGCACCAACTGCGATCACCACATGGCGATCACCCCCCGCGACCGCTTCGAGGCGCTTTTCGACCTTGGCGCCTTCACCGAGGTCAAGGTCCCCGAGCCGATCGCCGATCCGCTGCATTTCCGCGACCAGAAGAAATATCCCGACCGGATGCGCGCGGCGCAAAAGACCACCGGCGAAAAAGAGGCGATGCTGGTCGTCGAGGGCGAGGTGGGCAAGACCCGGATCGTCGCCGTCGGTCAGGATTTCTCCTTCATGGGCGGCTCGATGGGGATGTATGTCGGCAATGCGATCCTCGCCGCCGCCCAGCGCGCGATCGAGCTGCACTGCCCGATGGTGCTGTTCTCGGCTGCCGGGGGCGCGCGGATGCAGGAAGGTATCCTGAGCCTGATGCAGATGCCGCGCTCGACCGTCGCCGTGCAGATGCTGAAAGATGCGGGGCTTCCTTACGTGGTGGTGCTGACCCATCCGACGACGGGCGGCGTGACGGCTTCCTATGCGATGCTGGGCGATGTGCAGATCGCCGAACCGAATTCGCTGATCTGCTTTGCCGGGCCGCGCGTGATCGAGCAGACGATCCGCGAGACCCTGCCCGAGGGCTTCCAGCGCGCCGAATATCTGCTCGACCACGGCATGCTGGACCGCGTCACGCATCGCAAGAAACTGCGCGAGGAGCTGATCGTGATCCTGCGCATGATGATGCGCCTGCCGCCGCCGATCTGGGGCGAGCTGCCGCCGCCCGGCCCCGCGCCGACCGAGGCCGCTCTGCCGACGGACCAACCCGCGGCGGAATAATCTTTATCTTGCTCTAAATATCCCGGGGGTCCGGGGGCAGCGCCCCCGGCCTTTGCATGAAAGGAGCCCAGCATGCCGCAACCCTCCGATGAAATCCTCGCGCGGCTGATGGGGCTGCACCCGAAGATCATCGATCTGACACTGGACCGGGTGCACCGGCTGCTGGCGGCGCTTGACCATCCGGAAACCCGTCTGCCGCCGGTGATCCATGTCGCGGGCACGAATGGCAAGGGCTCGACGCAGGCGATGATCCGCGCCGGGCTCGAGGCCTCGGGCAAGCGCGTCCACGCCTACACCTCGCCGCATCTGGCGCGGTTTCATGAACGCATCCGGCTGGCGGGGGAGCTGATCTCCGAACCCGCCCTTTCGGCGCTCTTGGACGAATGCGACGCGGCGAATGGCGGCCAGCCGATCACCTTTTTCGAAATCACCACCGTCGCGGCCTTTCTGGCCTTTGCCCGCACGCCCGCCGATTTCACCCTGCTGGAGGTCGGCCTTGGCGGGCGGCTGGATGCGACGAATGTGATCGCGCAACCGGCGCTGACGATCATCACGCCCGTCTCGATCGACCATCAGCAATATCTGGGCGAGACCCTGCCCGAGATCGCGGGCGAAAAGGCGGGCATCCTGAAACGGGCCGTGCCCTGCGTGGTCGGGCCGCAACAGCCGGACGGGCTTGCCGTGATCGAGGCGAAAGCCGCGCGGCTGGGTGTGCCCTTGTTTGCCCACGGCCAGCACTGGCACGCTTTCGAAGAACGCGGGCGGCTGATCTATCAGGACGAAACCGGGCTGCTCGACCTGCCGCTGCCCAATCTGCCCGGGCCGCATCAGATCGAAAACGCGGGCGCCGCGATTGCCGCGCTGCGGGTTCTGGGTTTCGACGATCTCGCCTGCGAGGCCGCGGTGACGAAGGCCGACTGGCCCGCGCGGATGCAACGCCTGCGCAACGGGCCGCTGGCGGAAAGCGCGCCCGGGGTCGAGCTGTGGCTCGATGGCGGTCACAACCCGGCGGGCGGCGCAGCGGTGGCGGCGACGCTTTCGCGGATGGTGCAGCGGCCGACGCATCTGATTTGCGGCATGCTCAACACCAAGGACATCGCGGGCTATCTGCGGCCGCTGGCGGCCGAGGCGCAAAGCCTGACCGCCGTTTCGATCCCGAACGAGGTCAACACGCTGCCCAGCACTGCCACGGCCGAGGCCGCCCGCAAGGCGGGCTTCGCGCAGGTCACCGAGGCCGGATCGGTCGGCGAAGCCCTTGACCAGATTGCGCAAAAAGACCCGCAGGCGCGGGTGCTGATCTGCGGCTCGCTGTATCTTGCAGGCCAGGTCCTGCGCGAGAACGGCTGAGACCTGCGCATTTCCGTTACAAGTCCTGTGCGCGCCTGTGCCTAGGCGCACAGGCGTCCTTTGCCTATCTTTCCCGCAACGGAAAGGAGGCCCGCGATGGTGCTTGAATTCGGCCTTGATACTTTTGGCGACATCACCGCGGATGCGACCGGGCCCCGCTCGGGCGCGCAGGTGATCCGCGACACGCTCGCCGAGGCGGTTCTGGCCGATCAGGTCGGGCTGGATTTCATCGGTCTGGGCGAACACCACCGCCCGGATTTCGCGATCTCCGCAATGGAGCCGCTCTTGGGCGCGATCCTGGCCTCGACCGAGCGGATCCATGCCGGGACCTCGGTCACGGTGCTGTCCTCGGAGGATCCGATCCGGGTGTTTCAGCGCTTCGCGACGCTCGATGCGCTGGCGCCGGGGCGGGCGGAGCTGACGATCGGGCGGGGGTCCTTCACCGAAAGCTTCCCGCTGTTCGGGTTTGACCTGAACGATTACGAGACGCTCTTCACCGAAAAGGCGCAGCTTTTGCAAAGCCTTGTCAGCCAGGAGAAGATCAGCTTTCAGGGCAGCCACCGCCCGGCCCTGAAAGGCGTGACGGTCTATCCGCGCCCGGAACGGCGGTTGCAGGTCTGGCGCGGGGTGGGCGGCAGCCCCGAGTCGGTGCTGGAGGCGGCGGCGATGGACATGCCTTTGGTCATGGCGATCATCGGCGGCAATCCGGCCCGGTTCGGCGCGCTTGCCGATCTTTACCGCCACACCCGCGCGCGGATGGGGGCGACACCGCTGCCGCTGTCCGTCCATTCGCCGGGCCATGTCGCGGCAAGCGATGAGGAGGCGAAGGCGCGCTACTTCCCCGCTTACGCGGCGATGCACGATCTGATCGGGCGGTCCCGCGGCTGGCCGCGGTTCACCAAGGCGGCCTTCGAGGCGGAGATCGCCCATGGCTCGCTTTATGTCGGCAACCCGGAAACGGTGGCGAAGAAGATCGCGACGACGGTCAAGGCGCTGGGGCTGTCGCGGTTCACGCTGAAATATTCGGCCGGTCCGCAGGACCCCGCGCATCTGCGCGACACGATCGCGCTTTACGGCACCAGGGTCGCGCCGATGGTGCGGGACATGCTGGGGTAAGGGTGTTTCGGGCGGAACGGGAAAGGCACCGCCTTTCCCCGCCCGTATCGCCACGACTGCCGCAGGACCGTTTCCCCAGGCACAACAGAGGCCTGCGCTCCGCCCCGGCGGCGCGACTGCGCCCGCCGATGGCGGGGCGGGCGCAGGCCGAGGGCCTTTGGGCCCTCGCCGGTCTCGGGGCCATTGTCGCGCGTGACCTCGGCGATGGCCTCGGTCAGACGACCCGAAAGAGCAGCTTACCGGTTTTCCTGTGACCAGTCGGCCGACTGCATTTCCCGCAGCCGCGAGGCCGTGCGGGCGAATTCGAAACTGCCCTCGCCCTCGTTGTAAAGCCGTTCGGGCACATCGGCGGCGGAACAGATCAGCCGCACCTTGCCCTCATACAAAGCGTCGATCAGCGTCACGAAGCGCTTCGCCTCGTTGAAGTTCGAGGCCGACAGATGCGGAATGTCGTCGATCATCAGAACCCGCAGCGCCCCGGCGATCGCCAGAAAATCGGCAGGCCCCAGCATCGCGCCGCACAGATCCCAGAACCGCGCCCGCCCGACGCCGTTGTGATACTGCGGGATCACCACCGACCGCCCCTTGACCTCGATGCGCAGCTGCGTCGTGCCGTCATGCCCGGTCAGCTCGTTCCAGAGCGCATCCATCTTCTTGTGGGCCGCCGTCCCCGCGGGCGCAAAATAAACCTCCGCCCCGGCCAGCCGATGCAGCCGGTAATCGGTTTCCGACACGATTTCATGCACTTCCAGCCGCGACGACAGAATGTCGATGAAGGGCAAAAACAGCTGCCGGTTCAAGCCGTTCCTGTAAAGATCGACCGGCGGCCGGTTCGAGGTCGTCACCACCGTCACGCCGCGCTTGAACATCTCGTCGAACAGACGGCCCACGATCATCGCATCGGCAATGTCGGTGATCTGCATCTCGTCGAAACACAACAGCCGGACCGCGGCGGCGATCTCGGCCGCGACGGGCTGGATCGGGTCTTCCTCCCGGGCGCGGCGATGGCCGTCGATCTTGCCCTGCACTTCCTGCATGAAGGCGTGGAAATGCACCCGGCGTTTCGGCACCGCCACCGCCTCGCCGAAAAGGTCCATCAGCATCGACTTGCCGCGCCCGACGCCACCCCAGAGGTAAAGCCCCCGGATCGGCTCGGGCGGCTTGGCGAAAAGCCCGAACAGGCCGGGCTTCTTCACCGGCGCCTCCAGTTCCGCCCGCACCCGGTCGAGCAGCGGCAGCACCGCCCGCTGGGCCGCATCGGCACGCAGGGTTCCCGCCGCGACGCGGCTATCGTAGATCTGAGTGAGACTTCTGTGCATGGGGCCTGATTAACGGCTTGAAACCGGATTGAAAAGCGCGCGTGGCTGGCGCAGCCTGTGACAGCGCGGACAACCATAGGGATCGGCGATGACAAAAGAGTTACCCGTTCTGGGCGCAGCCCTCAGCCTGGACATGATCGAGTTTCATCGCGACTGGCTGTTCGAGAAAGACCGCGACATCGAGATTCAAAGCTTCTGCTGGCCCACGACCCATGACGGCGACACGCCCGAGCTGGTGGCCCGCGCGAAGCAGCTGCTCGACGGCCACCGCGGGCGGCGCGGGGTGCATGGGCCGTTCATGTCCTTCCGCATCGATTGCGCCGATCCGGAGATCACCCCGGTGATCCGGCACCGTCTGCTGCGGGCGCTGGAAATCTGCGCCGATCTTGCCGCCGATCAGATGGTGGTGCATTCGCCTTACGGGCTCTGGACCGAGGCCGAAATCGCCACCTCCGCGGTGGCGGCGGCGATTTCCTTCGAGCGGGTGCGCTTCGTGATGGGGCCGGTGATCGAGCGCGCCGAGCGGCTGGGGGTCGAGCTGGTGCTGGAAAATGTCGAGGACACCGATCCGGGGCTGCGGGCCCGGCTGGCCGAGGCCCTGGGCAGTCCGGCGGTGAAGCTGTCGCTGGATACCGGGCATGCGCAGATGATGCACCACCGCTGCGGGGCGCCGCCGGTCGATGCCTTCGCGCTGGCGGGCGGGGCGGCGCTGCGCCATGTGCATCTGCAGGATGTCGACGGCTTCGCCGACCGGCACTGGCACCCGGGCGAGGGCAACGTGCCGTGGCAGGCGGTCTTTGCCGCGCTGAACCGGCTGCCGCAGATGCCGCGGCTGCTGCTCGAGGTCGCCGATCCGCGCGGGCTGCGGCAGGGGGCCGATTACCTGATCGGGCGCGGGCTGGCACAGTGACCACCGCCCCTACCACCGCCCCCTCATCGCAGCTTGAGAGGCGGCGGGGCTTCGCTTAGTCTGCGCGCACAACTTCTCCGACAGGATGGCCCATGAGCAAACCTTCCCCCCAACGCCTGCATCTCGTTTTCGGCGGCGAACTTGTGTCCGCCTCGCGCAGCGAATTCAAGGATGTGAACGCCATCCATATCGTCGGCATCTATCCGAACTATGCCACGGCCTATTCCGCCTGGAAGGCCGAGGCGCAGCGCACCGTGGACGATGCCCACATGCGCTATTTCATCGCCCATCTGCACCGCCTGCGCGACGAGGAAACCCCGGCCTCGGCGACCGAGGAACTGGGCAGCTGAGAGCCTGGCCCCGATGCTGGGATCGCTTGCCCGCTGGTGGCGCGGAGAGGCCGAGGCCGCAACGGACCTTCCGCCCGAGGCCCCGGGGCCGCTGATCTGGATGCAGGTCGGCCCCGAGGCCGCCCATGCCGGCCTTGAGGGCGCGCGGCAGGTTCTGGCGCGTCTCGAACGGCTGCGCCCCGAGATGCGGGTGATGCTGGCGCTGCCGCCGGGACCGGAGGCGACGCTGCCCGAAACCGTCGAAGTCGCGGCCCCGCCCGAAGACAGCCTTGCCGCCGCGCGGGATCTGCTTGACCGGGTCAAGCCGGGGCTGGTGGTGCTTTTCGGCAATGACCTGCCGGGCGGGCTGATCACCGCGGCCGACCGGGCGGGAATTGCGGTGATGATGGTGGATGTCTGCCTGCCGCCGCCCGCCCGCCGTCTGGGCCGGTTCGGGCAACGCGGGTTGTTGCGGCGGATCCGCCGGATCGTCGTGCGCGATCAGGCCTCGTTCGGGCTGCTCGAACGCCAGGGGCTTGACCCGGCGCAGATCGATGTCGGCGGCGTCCTCGGCCTGCCGCCGAAGCCTTTGCGCTGTTCCGAGGCGGAACGGGCCTCGATGGCGAGCCTGACCCATACGCGGCCGGTCTGGCTGGCCGCCGCGGTGCCGCCCGCGGAAATCGACGCCGTGCTGGCGGCGCAGGCGCATGCGCAGCACCACGCGCATCGGATGCTGCTGATCCTTGCGCCGGATCAGCCCGACGACGCGCTGGAGCTGGGCGACCGGCTGACCGATGCGGGCTGGGCGGTGGCGAGCCGCTCGCTGGAAGGCGAGCCCGATGCCGAGACGGAAATCTTTCTGGCCGATGATCCGGCCGAATACGGGCTTTGGTATCGCATCGCCCCGGTCAGCTACATGGGCGGCACGCTGATCGGCGCGGCCGGTCAGGCGCGGTCGCCCTTTGAACCGGCCTCGCTCGGCTCGGCGGTGGTGCACGGGCCGCAGACCGCGCCCTTCGCCGCCGATTATGCCCGGCTCGACGAAGCCCGGGCGGCGCGGTCGATCCATGACGACACCTCGCTTGGCGAGGCCATTGCCGATCTGATGTCGCCCGACCGCGCCGCGGTTCTGGCGCATAACGCCTGGGCCGTGACCTCGGGCGGGGCGGCTGCGGCCGAGGCCATCGTGCGGGCGATCTTGCGGGAATTCGACGCCGCCCGCGCAGAAAGGACAACGTGATGCAAGCCCCCGGTTTCTGGTTCACCGACCCCGCCCGCCCGGCGCTGCGGGCGCGGCTGCTTGGCCCGCTGGGGCGGATCTATGCCGCGGCCACCCGGTTGCGGGTGGCGAAACCGGGGCTGCGGCTGCCGGTGCCGGTGATTTCGGTGGGCAACATCAATGCGGGCGGCACCGGCAAGACGCCGACGGTGATCGCGCTGGCGCAGCTTCTGGCCGCGCGCGGGCTGGAGGCGCATGTGGTCAGCCGCGGCCATGGCGGCAGCCTGACCGGCCCGGTCCGCGTCGACGAAAGGCGCCACCGTGCCGCCGATGTGGGCGACGAGCCGCTGCTGCTTTCCGCCTTCACGCCGACCTGGGTCGCGCGTGACCGGGCGGCGGGCGCCCGCGCGGCGATGGCGGCCGGGGCAAAGCTGATCCTGCTCGATGACGGGCATCAGAACCCGGCGCTGCAAAAGGATCTCTCGATCGTCGTGGTCGATGCGGCCAAGGGCTTCGGCAATGGCCTGTGCCTGCCCGCGGGGCCGCTGCGCGAGCCGGTGGCCGAGGGCATGGCCCGGGCCGATCTGGCGCTCTCGATCGGGCCGGTCCCGGCGCAGGAAAGCTTTGCCGCCCGCTGGGGGGCGCAGATCCCGGTGCCGCATCTGCGCGGGCAGCTGGTGCCGCTGCCCACCGGCATGGACTGGGAGGGCCAGCGCGTGCTGGCCTTTGCGGGCATCGGCCATCCGGAGAAATTCTTTGCCACCCTGCGCGGTCTGGGCGCCGAGGTGGTGCGGGCCGAGGCGCTGGATGATCATCAACCGTTCTCGGCGCAGCTGCTGACGCGGCTGGAAACCGAATCGATCTTCCTGGATGCCCAGCTGGTGACAACGGAAAAGGACGCCGCCCGGCTGCCGATGTCGTTCCGGCCGAAGGTGCTGGCGCTGCCGGTGCGGCTGGTCTTCGAAGACGCCGCACCGCTTCTCAGGGCCCTCGAAGGGCTGGGGCTTTAACCCCCCAGCTTGGCGTCGAGGATCTTCTTCAGCTCGGCATAGCCCATGTTGTCGTATTTCTGGCCGTTGATCACCAGCGTCGGCGTGGCCTCGATCGCATCGGCGGAGGCGTTCTTCTGATAGGTCATCACCATCGCCTCGGCGCGGGCGGTGTCGTTCAGACAGGTCTCGATCTGGTCCTTGGTCAGACCGGCCTTGATGCCGATCTTGCGCAGGTTCTCGGCGATCACCGCCTCGGTCCCGTCGCCGATCCAGGATTTCTGTTCGGAAAACAGCATCCCGGCGATGCCGTAATATTTCAGATCGCCGCCGCATTGCGCCACCTGCCCGGCCCAAAGACCGAACTTGTCGAAATAGACCTCGCGCAGGATGAAGCGGACCTTGCCGGTGTCGATGTAATCGCGCTTGAGGGCGCCAAACACCGTCTCGTGGAACCGGGCGCAATGCGAACAGGTGAACGAGGCATATTCGATCAGCGTCACCGGCGCATCGGCGCGGCCCAGCGCGACATCGGGCAGGATGGCGCCGCCCGACGCGGCCTCGGCCGGGGTGGCGATCAGCGTCTCGGCCGGGGCCTGCCGCAGCACGGCATAGCCGCCGCCCGCAGCCGCAACCACGGCGCCACCGGCGAGGCCAAGCAAAAGGGAACGTCGGTTCATGGATCAGCCTTTCTCAGCTCGTCCCGCCGTCTGGCGGGTTTCATCAGGATGTTTCGGGCAAGGTCTTCCAGCGCCGCCCGCAGCCCGGCATCGGCCAGGCCCTCGGTCGCCGCCTGCGCCCTGGCGCAGACCTCGGGGGTGGGTTTCGGGGCGGCCTTTTTCGGCGCCGGGGCAAAGGCCGCCTGCCCCTCGGCAAAGCCGGTGGCGGCGGTCTGGGTGATCAGGATGCGCGAAATCGCGTTGTAGCCGTAGCAGGCATTGACCTTGGCGCGGATCTTTTCGCGGCTCATGTCGATCATCGGCGCCATCGGCCCCGCGACCAGCAGCGTCAGACTGGCGCCGATGCCTTCGCGGCCGTAGCCGATCTTCACCGGGCGGGCATGGGCGGCGATCTCGGCGCCGACGACCTCGGCCCAATGCGTCACCAGACGGGCGATGGCGAAACCGCGCGCTTCCCCTGCGGCGCGGATGCGCTCCTTCACCAGACCGGCAGCCGGCTCGAAGCCGCGCATCCGGCGCAGCTTCGCGGGCGCCGCGGGGCGCTCGGACGGCGCGTGGTGGTGGTGATCGTCGTCCATCCCTGTCCTTTCCGGAACTTGGTCCTATTCTAGGCAGGCCACGGGGCAAAGCCAGAGGAATGGGGCGGGGGGCCATAAAGATTGCGTGACGGAAGCGAGGCAGAAGCGGGGGCGGCGCTGCTGGCCTGGTATGACCGACAGGCGCGGGTGATGCCCTGGCGCGTCGGTCCGGCAGACCGCGCCGCGGGCGTGCGGCCCGATCCCTATCACGTCTGGCTCTCCGAGGTGATGCTGCAGCAGACGACCGTCGCTGCCGTGCGCGATTATTTCCGCCGCTTCACCGCGCGCTGGCCCGGCGTGGCCGATCTGGCCGCAGCCGAGGATGGTGCGGTGATGGCCGAATGGGCAGGGCTTGGCTATTACGCCCGCGCCCGCAACCTCTTGAAATGCGCCCGTGCCGTGGCGGCGGCGGGCGGGCGGTTTCCGCAAACCTCCGAGGGCCTGCAGGCCCTGCCCGGCATCGGCCCCTATACGGCGGCGGCGGTGGCGGCGATCGCCTTTGACGAGCCCGCGGTAGTGGTCGATGGCAATGTGGAACGGGTGGTGGCGCGGCTCTGGGCGGTTGAAACCCCGATGCCCGCGGCGAAACCGGAGCTGGTGGACAAGGCCGGGCGGCTGACGCCCAAGCTTCGCCCCGGCGATCATGCGCAGGCGATGATGGATCTGGGCGCGACGATCTGCACCCCGCGCAACCCGGTCTGCGCGCTTTGCCCGGTCAATGATTTCTGCGCCGCAACGGCGCGGGGCATCGCGGCAGAGCTGCCGCGCAAGATGCCCAAGCCCGAGAAACCGACCCGCTTCGGTCTGGCCTATGTCGCGCTCGCCCCCGACGGCGGGGTGCTTCTGGAACGTCGCCCGGACAAGGGGCTTCTGGGCGGGATGCTCGGCTTTCCCGGCTCGGACTGGGCCGAGAGCGAACCCGCCCCCTGCCCGCCGCTGAGCGCCGACTGGACCCCGCTGTCGCACGAGGTCCGCCACACCTTCACCCATTTCCACCTGCGGCTGCGGGTCTTCGTCACCCAGACCGAGGGCGAAGGATTCACGCCGAAAGCGGACTTTTCGCCCGCCGCCCTGCCCACGGTGATGCGCAAGGTCTGGGACACGGCGCAGGCAGGGGCTCCGCCCCCCCGGGATATTTGAGGCAAGATAAAGGGATGCAGGTTTCTTCTTGGTGCAAATACGCCCTTGCCGCCTATGTCACCACGCGCAGCGTCAGGTTGATGCGCCCGCCCTGCGGCAGAAGCGTCGAGGTGCCGGGCGCGATCCGGTCGATGCCATGGTAAAGCAGCCGCGCGGAACCGCCCATCACCAGCACATCGCCCGAACGCAGCCAGAGGCTTTGCGTCGATCCCCCGCGCGTCTCGTTGCCGATCCGAAACAGCCCGTCATCGCCCAAGCTGATCGACACGACGGGCTGGGAAAAATCCGCTTCGTCGCGGTCCTGGTGCAGGCCCATCCGGGCCTTTTCGCCGTAGAAGTTCACCAGACAGCAGTCCGGGCTGCGATCCGACCCGGACACCGCCCGCCAGAGGCCCAGCACGCTTTCCGGGATCGGCGGCCATGCCCCGCCCGAGGGATGCGTTTCGCTGTAGCGATAGCCGCGCCGGTCGGCCACCCAGCCGAACCGCCCGGCCGAGGTCATCCGCACCGACATCGGCCGCCCATAGGGCGTCATCGGCGAGAACAGCGGCGCCGCCGCCACCACCGCGCGCAGGTCTTCGACAAGGGCTGCCTGTTCCGTGGGCACAAGCCAGCCGGGGTAATGGCGAAAGCCGCGGATTTCCTGCGGATCAGGGCGAATCTGCACCGGTCGGGCGGATTGTGGCATTTGTCGCAAACTCCCGCGCGTCAGTTCTTGCAGGGCTATTTTCCCCTCCTTATATACGCCGGGAAGCCGGAGCAGGCCACCTGCGCCGGACCGTCTGGAAACCTTGGGATAGGGGCCGGGGGCCTGATGGGACCCGCCCCCACCTGTCGCCGAAAGAAGAGGTATTGAAATGGCCAAAGTCATCGGGATCGACCTTGGGACGACCAACTCCTGCGTCGCCATCATGGACGGCTCGCAACCCCGCGTGATCGAGAATTCGGAAGGGGCGCGCACCACCCCCTCGATCGTCGCCTACACCGACAACGAGCGTCTGGTCGGCCAGCCCGCCAAGCGGCAAGCCGTGACCAACCCGACCAACACCGTCTTTGCGGTCAAGCGCCTGATCGGCCGCCGCACCACCGATGCCGAGGTGGAAAAGGACAAGAAACTGGTGCCCTACAACATCGTCGACGGCGGCAACGGCGACGCCTGGGTGGAAGTGCGCGGCGAGAAATTCTCCCCGGCGCAGGTTTCGGCCGTGATCTTGCAGAAGATGAAGGAAACCGCCGAGAGCTATCTGGGCGAGACCGTGACGCAAGCCGTGATCACCGTTCCGGCTTACTTCAACGACGCCCAGCGTCAGGCCACGAAGGACGCGGGCAAGATCGCCGGTCTGGAAGTGCTGCGCATCATCAACGAGCCGACCGCGGCGGCGCTGGCCTATGGCCTTGACAAGAAGGACAGCAAGACGATTGCCGTCTATGACCTTGGCGGCGGCACCTTCGACATCACGATCCTTGAAATCGACGACGGCCTCTTTGAAGTGAAATCGACCAACGGGGACACGTTCCTCGGCGGTGAAGACTTCGACATGCGGATCGTCACCTATCTTGCCGACGAGTTCCGCAAGGAACACGGCGTCGATCTGACCAAGGACAAGATGGCGCTGCAGCGGCTGAAGGAAGCGGCTGAAAAGGCGAAGATCGAGCTCTCCTCGGCCAGCCAGACCGAGATCAACCAGCCGTTCATCTCGATGAACGCGGCGACCGGCGTGCCGCTGCACATGGTGATGAAGCTGACCCGCGCGAAACTGGAAAGCCTGGTCGATGATCTGATCAAGGCCTCGCTCAAGCCCTGCGCCGCGGCGCTGAAGGATGCGGGCGTCTCGAAGGACGAGATCGACGAGGTCGTGCTGGTCGGCGGGATGACCCGGATGCCGCGCGTCGTCGAGGAAGTGACGAAGTTCTTCGGCAAGGAACCGCACAAGGGCGTGAACCCGGATGAAGTCGTGGCCCTTGGCGCCGCGATTCAGGCGGGCGTGCTGCAGGGCGACGTGAAGGATGTCGTGCTGCTGGACGTCACCCCCCTCAGCCTCGGCATCGAGACGCTGGGCGGTGTCTTCACCCGTCTGATCGACCGCAACACCACGATCCCGACGAAGAAGAGCCAGATCTTCTCGACCGCCGAGGACAATCAGAACGCGGTGACGATCCGCGTCTTCCAGGGCGAGCGGGAAATGGCCGCCGACAACAAGATGCTGGGCATGTTCAACCTGGAAAACATCCCCCCGGCGCCGCGCGGCGTGCCGCAGATCGAAGTCACCTTCGACATCGACGCGAACGGCATCGTCTCGGTCAAGGCCAAGGACAAGGGCACCGGCAAGGAACAGCAGATCACCATCCAGGCCTCGGGCGGTCTGTCGGATGATGACATCGAAAAGATGATCAAGGACGCCGAAGCCAACGCCGAAGCCGACAAGAAGCGCAAGGAACTGGTCGAGGCGAAGAACACCGGCGAAAGCCTGCTGCATTCGACCCGCAAGTCGCTGGAAGAGCATGGCGACAAGGTCGATGGCTCGACCGTCGAGATGATCGAGCTGGCCTGCAACGCGCTGGAAGAATCGCTGAAGTCGGAAGACCCGGGCAAGATCAAGGGCGCGGTGCAGAACCTGACCGATGCCGCGATGAAGCTGGGTGAGGCGATCTACAAGGCGCAGGCCTCGACCGAGGGCGGCGCCGCGTCGGATGACGGGGACGGCCCGCGGTCGGTGGACGATGACATCGTCGATGCCGACTTCGAGGACATGGGTGAAAACAAGCGCAAGTAAGCGCCGGAACCTGAGGAGCGGGCCCCGTCTTGGGGCTCGCTTCCGTGTTCTCGCAGTGGGGCTTTCCAATGGCGAAGCGTGATTTCTACGAGGTTCTGGGGGTGTCCAGGGGCGCCTCGGCCGAGGAGATCAAGAAGGCCTATCGCAGCAAGGCGAAGGAACTGCACCCCGACCGCAATCAGGACAATCCGCAGGCCGAGGCCCAGTTCAAGGAAGTGAACGAAGCCTATGACGTGCTGAAGGATGGCGACAAGAAGGCTGCCTATGACCGCTACGGTCACGCGGCTTTCGAGGGCGGCATGGGCGGCGGCGGTCCGCGCGGGCCTTATGGTCAGGGCGCGGATTTCTCCTCGGCTTTCTCGGATGTGTTCGAGGATCTGTTCGGCGATTTCATGGGCGGGCGCGGCGGCGCGGGCGGCGGTGGCCGGTCGCGGGCGACGCGCGGCTCGGACCTGCGCTACAACATGCGGGTGACGCTGGAAGAGGCGTTCAAGGGGTCGCAAAAGACGATCACCGTTCCGGGTTCGGCCGCTTGCGGATCGTGCAACGGCACCGGGGCCGAAGGGGGCGCGGAACCGCAAACCTGTCCGACCTGTTCGGGTCTGGGCAAGGTGCGGGCGCAGAACGGCTTCTTCACCGTCGAACGCACCTGCCCCACCTGTGGCGGGCAGGGTCAGGTGGTGAAGAACCCCTGCCGCGTCTGTCACGGTTCGGGCCGGATCGAGAAGGAACGGACGCTGTCGGTCAACATCCCCGCGGGGGTGGAAACCGGCACGCGGATCCGTCTGGCGGGCGAGGGCGAGGCCGGGATGCGCGGCGGGCCCTCGGGCGACCTTTATATCTTCATCGAGGTACGCGAGCATGCGATCTTCCAGCGCGACGGGGTGAACCTGTTCTGCCGGGTGCCGGTCAGCATGGTCTCGGCGGCGCTGGGGGGCGAGGTCGAGGTGCCGACGATCGACGGCGGCCGGTCCAAGGTCAAGGTGCCGGTGGGCAGCCAGTCCGGTCGGCAGATGCGTCTGCGCGGCAAGGGCATGCCCGCGCTGCGCGGTGGCGGCATCGGCGACATGGTGATCGAGCTTGCGGTCGAAACGCCGGTGAACCTGACCACGCGGCAAAAGGAACTGCTGGACGAATTCCAGCGCATTCAGGCCGAGAACAACCCCGAGGGGGCGTCGTTTTTCCAGAAGGTGAAAAGCTTCTGGGACGGGATGAAGGGCTGAGCCTTTGATCAGACCGAAAGGGGGCGCCTGCGGGCGCCCTTTTGCGTATTTAGGCCAAGAAGAAACGTTAACCCTTTCTTTACCATGACGGCGCAAGCTGGGGGCATGAAGACCCGAACCTCCAGCTTTGACGAAGGGCCGACCCTGTTTGGCGACCCGGACGAGGCGCAGCCGGTTTCTCTCTCCTCCGACCGGCTGCCCTCTTACATCACCGATCACCGCAAGCGGCTGCGGGAACGCTTCATCACGGGCGGCGCCGAGGCGATGCCCGATTACGAGCTTCTGGAACTGATCCTGTTTCGCGCCCTGCCGCGGCAGGATGTGAAGCCCCTGGCGCGGCGGCTGCTCGATGTCTTCGGCAGTTTCGGCCATGTGCTGGCGGCGCCCGCGGTGCGGCTGACCGAGGTCACCGGCGTCGGCGAGGCCGTGGTGCAGGAGCTGAAAATCGTCGAGGCGGCGGCGCAACGGCTGGCCCGGTCGCGGGTGTTGCAGCGGCCGGTGCTGTCGTCCTGGCAGGCGCTGCTTGACTATTGCCACGCCGCGATGGCGCATCGCCCGACCGAGCAGTTCCGGGTGCTGTTCCTGGACCGCAAGAACCTGCTGATTGCCGACGAGGAACAGGCGCGCGGCACCGTGGATCATGTCCCCGTCTACCCGCGCGAGGTGGTGAAACGGGCGCTGGAGCTGGACGCCTCGGCGTTGATTCTGGTGCATAACCACCCCTCGGGCGATCCGACGCCGTCGCAGGCCGACATCGCGATGACCGAGCAGATCCGCCACGCCGCCGAGGCTTTGGGGCTGGTGCTGCACGACCATCTGGTGATCGGCAAGGGCCGCGAACTCAGCTTTCGCGCCGAAGGGCTGCTTTAATTCGCCGCCACGGCCAGCGGGAAGCCGGGCAGCGGCATCATCACCGCGCCCTCGCCATCGTCGCAACCGGGCATCGCCAGCGACAGCTGCGCCTGATCGGTCGCCTTGCCAAGCTGGCGCAGGACCGAACCGGCCATGTCCTTGCCGCAGGTCTGCGGCGTCACCGGCGCCTCCAGCACCAGCCGAATGTCCGACATCGCCGCCGGGGCGGAATAGATCTGCACCGCCTGCGCGGCGCCGGGCGGGCCGAAGCTGGTGATCCAGCCGCCCAAAGGGGTGTCCGCCGCACGCGGCAGCGCCACCGAGACATCACCGATCGAGCCGGGCGCGGCGCCGTATTCATAGCCATGCAGCTGCAAGCCGGTTTCGGGCGCAAACGTCACCGCGAGGCGGTTGACCGTCGCCAGCGTGGGCACGCGCAGCGCCACCTGCGGCGCGGTCCCCTCCCCCGGAAGGCCGAGCGCAAAGACCGCCTGCTCGGCAAAGGCGGGCACCAGACCGCTCCAGCCGCCGTCGTCCGAAAGCCGGATCGGCAGGCGCAGCCCGGCGTGGCGGATCTCGGCCGGTTCCGCGCCATGGCAGGGCGCAAGCACGGTCAGCCGGACCGAGGCCCCGGGGGCAAGCTCGGCCTGCAGCTGCGGGGCAGCACATCCGGTCGGCGCGACGCCGCTGTCCTGCGGCAACGGGCCCAGCGCGGCTTCGGCGGCGGGGCGGCGCATCGCGGGCACCGTCAGCTTCGGCAGAACAAGCGCGGGCGCAGGCGCGACCTCGGCCAGATGCACCCGGGCGCCCGGCATCACCGCGGCCGTCACCGGCCGGGCCGACCCGGCGTGCAGCCCCTCTGGCGCGGCCGTCTGCATGACATGCCCGGTGGCCGCCGCCAGAACGAAGGTGGTGCAGACCATGGCAATCTTGTGAATCGGTTTCATGCCCGGATCCTCCTGCTTCTTGCCAAAAGGTTAACGCGCAATCTCGGCAAAGCTTGGGCCGGACTGCGGCACGGTTTCCAAAAGGGAAACGTCACCCCGACAGGGGATTTTCACAAATATACAAACAGATCAACAGGATAATGAAAACGACAGCCCGGTTGCGCCCCGGGCTGCCGCCTTATTTCGCCGCCTTTGTTTCAGGCCAGACGGCCGTGGCAATGCTTGAACTTCTCGCCCGAGCCGCAGGGGCAGGGGTCATTGCGCGAGGGCTCGCCCCAGGTCGAGGGATCCGATTCGACAAATCCCGGCGCGGCGGCAAGCGCCACCGGGGCCGCCGGTTGCGGCGCAGGCGCTTCGGCCGGATCAGCAGCCCCCTCGGCCGCGGCAAGGGCGGCGGCCTGCTGGCGCAGCATCTCGGCGCGTTCCTCGTCGCTCATCGGACGGATCTGGCCCAGACGTTTCGTCACCTCGTAGCGCAGGCTGTCGAGCATGCTCTCGAACAGCTGGAACGACTCGGTCTTGTATTCCGACAGCGGATCGCGCTGCGCATAGCCGCGGAAACCCACGACCGAGCGCAGATGTTCGAGCGTCACCAGATGTTCGCGCCATTTCGCGTCGATCGTCTGCAACAGGATCTGCTTTTCGATCACCCGCATCGTCTCGGCGCCGAAGGCTTCGGTCTTTTGCGCCATCACCGCATCGAGCGCCGCCGTCACCCGTTCGCGCAGAACGTCCTGATCGACGCCCTCTTCGGCCGCCCAGTCCGCCAGCGGCAGATCGACCCCGGCATGGTCGATGAACGCCGCCCGCATCCCCTCGATATCCCATTGATCGACGTAGCTTTTCGGCGGCGCGAATTCGTCGATCAGGTCATCGATCACCTGCTGGCGCATATCGGCGACGATCTCGGAAATCTCGTCGGTTTCCATGATCTCGCGGCGCTGGCCAAAGACCGCCTTGCGCTGGTCGTTCATCACGTCGTCGAATTTCAAAAGCTGCTTGCGCCAGTCGAAGTTGCGGCCCTCGACCTTGGCTTGCGCCCGTTCCAGCGACTTGTTCACCCAGGGGTGGATGATCGCCTCGCCTTCCTTCATGCCCAGTTTCGACAGCACGCCTTCCAGCCGGTCCGAGCCGAAGATCCGCATCAGATCGTCTTCGAGCGACAGGAAGAACAAGGACCGCCCCGGGTCGCCCTGACGGCCCGAGCGGCCGCGCAGCTGGTTGTCGATCCGGCGGCTTTCATGCCGTTCGGTGGCCAGAACGAACAGCCCCCCGGCCTCGATCACCTTTTGCTTTTCGGCGGCATGTTCCGCCTCGATCCGGGCGCGGATCTCTTCGGGGGCGGCCTCGGGATTGGCGGCGATCTCTTCCAGAACCTTCATCTCGACGTTGCCGCCCAGCTGAATGTCGGTGCCGCGCCCGGCCATGTTCGTCGCGATGGTGATCGCGCCCAGACGGCCCGCATCGGCGACGATCTGCGCCTCCTGTTCGTGCTGACGCGCGTTGAGCACGTTATGCGGCAGCCCCTCGGCCTTGAGCATCTCCGAGAGCATCTCGGATTTCTCGATCGAGGTGGTGCCAACCAGCGTCGGCTGGCCCTTTTCATGCGCGGTCTTGATCGCCTCGATCACCGCGGCGTATTTTTCCTTGGCGGTGCGATAGACGCGGTCGTGGTCGTCTTTCCGGGCCACCGGACGGTTCGTCGGCACTTCGACCACGCCCAGGTGATAGATGTCGCCGAATTCCTCGGCTTCGGTCACCGCGGTGCCGGTCATCCCCGCCAGCTTCTGGTAAAGCCGGAAGTAGTTCTGGAAGGTCACCGAGGCCAGCGTGACGTTTTCGGGCTGGATCGTCACCCGTTCCTTCGCCTCGATCGCCTGATGCAGACCGTCGGACAGACGGCGGCCCTTCATCATCCGGCCGGTGAATTCGTCGATCAAGACGATCTCGTCGTCGGTGACGACATAGTTCTGATCCTTGAAGAACAGCTTGTGCGCCCGCAAAGCCTGGCCGATGTGGTGCACGATCGTCGTGCTTTCCGGGTCGTAAAGCGACTGGCCCTCGGGCAGGAGCCCATCGGCCTGCAGCTTCTGTTCGAGAAACTCGTTGCCTTCCTCGGTGAAGGTGGCGTTGCGCTGTTTCTCGTCGAGCTTGTAATGTTCTTCGGTCAGGAACGGGATATAGGCATCAAGCGTGCGATACATGTCGGACCGGTCCTGCGACGGGCCCGAAATGATCAAGGGCGTCCGCGCCTCGTCGATCAGGATGCTGTCCACCTCGTCGACGATGGCGAAGAAGTGATCGCGCTGATACATCTCCGCGACCGAGGATTTCATGTTGTCGCGCAGATAATCGAAGCCCAGCTCGTTGTTCGTCGCATAGGTGATGTCCGCACCATAGGCGGCGCGCTTTTCATCATCGGACTGGAACGGATAGACGACGCCGCAGGTCAGACCCAGATGGCGATAGACCTTGCCCATCCATTCCGAGTCGCGCTTGGCCAGATAATCGTTCACCGTGACGATGTGCACGCCCTTGCCCGCCAGCGCGTTCAGATAGGCCGGGAAGGTGGCGACAAGGGTCTTGCCCTCGCCGGTTTTCATCTCCGAGATGTTGCCCTGATGCAGGAAGATCCCGCCCATCAGCTGGGTGTCGAAGGCGCGCAGGCCAAGCGCCCGGCGGGCGGCCTCGCGGCAATTGGCAAAGGCTTCGGGAAGCAGCGCATCCAGGCTTTCGCCCGATTGCGCGCGGGCCTGCAGCTCGCGGGTTTTCGCCACGATCTCGGCATCGGAGAGCTTTTCGAAGGCCGGTTCCAGCGCGTTGATCTTCGCCACCAGCGGTCGCGTCCGCTTGACCTTGCGGTCGTTGGGCGTGCCGAAGAGCTTTCTTCCAATGTAACCGAGGCCCAGCATTTTTTCTCCGCGGGTTCGTCTGACCAAATCGTGTGAAATGCGGTCTTGTCGCACCCGCCGCGCACCCGTAGAACGGCAAGCGGATAAGGGCGAAACGGCCTTCACAAGACCCTTGGCGATGTAAGGGGCTGCCGTCCGAGTGTCAACGCCGCGGGGTGCCGCGGCCCTGCGGGAGAGGCTTTGATGCCGATTTTCACACGCGTTCTGGGTTCTGTCGCCGTGATGGCGCTTCTGGCCGGTCCGGCGCTGGCCGAGGAGGCCGCGAAACCGGCGACGCCCCCCGGCCCGGAAACCGTCGTCGCCACCGTTGACGGCACCGACATCACGCTGGGCATGATGGTTTCGGTCCGCAACAGCCTGCCCGCGGAATATCAGCAACTGCCCGACGAGGTGCTGTTCAACGGCGTGCTGGATCAGCTGATCCAGCAGACCGCGCTGTCGAAAGTGGGCGAAGGCATGATGACCCGCCGCGACGAGATCGCGCTGGAGGTCGAACGCCGCGCCTATCTGGCGGGGATGCTGCTCGATTACACCGCCGAGCGCGCGGTGACGCCCGACAAGCTGAAGGCGGCCTATGACACGAAATTCGCCAAGGCCGAACCGAGCCGCGAATATCACGCCGCCCATATCATCGTGCCGACCGAGGCCGAGGCCAAGGCGATCAAGGCCGAGATCGACGGCGGCGCCGATTTCGCCACGGTGGCCAAGGCGAAGTCGCAAGACGGCGCGGCGGCGAATGGCGGCGATCTGGGCTGGTTCGATCTGACCGCGATGGTGCCGCCCTTTGCCGAGGCCGTCGCCGCGATGAAGGCGGGCGAGATCAAGGGCCCGGTGCAGACCGAATATGGCTGGCATGTGATCAAGCTGATGGAAAGCCGTCTGGGCGCCGCGCCGACGCTGGAGGAAGCGACCGAGGAGCTTTCGGGCGATCTGCGTCAGCAGGCGGTGCAGGACCGGGTGACCGACACCGTGGCCAAGGCCAAGGTCGAAAAGCGCGTCGAAGGGATCGATCCCGCGGTGCTGAAGACGCCGAATTTCTTCGGCGCCAAGTAAGGTCCGCGGATGGAGGGGGAGAAGACGATGGCGAAGAAACGCGAACTCGAAGACAAGATCGCCAAGCTGAAGTCGAAGGTGAAGGACCTGCGCTCGCAGCTGGGCGAGATCACCGAGGATGCGGTGGCGATGCTGCGCGAGGAGGTGACCGAGGTCGCCTCGGCGCTGCGCGAGGGCGTGGCCGAAGCCGCGACGGCGGCCGCCTCTGCCGCGGCCACCGCCGCAGCCGAAACCGCTGCCGCCGCGAAACCCAAGGCACCGGTCTCGCCGCTGGCCCCCGCCGCCTTCCCCGCCCTGCCGGTGATCGCGGGCGTGTCCTTTGCCGCCGCCGCCGCGGGTGTGCGCTATGCGGGCCGGACCGATGTGATGCTGGCGCAGATCGCGCCGGGCGCGACGATCGCGGGCGTCTTCACCACCTCCTCGACCCGGGCCGCCTGCGTGCTCGATTGCCAGGCGAAACTGGCGGGCCTTGCGGATGAAACCACCGGCGCGGCGATCGTGGTGAACTCGGGCAATGCCAATGCCTTCACCGGCACCGCCGGGCAGGCCTCGGTCGATGCCGTCACCGGCGCCGTCGCCGAGGCGCTGGATCTGCCGATCAACCGGGTCTTTTCGTCGTCCACCGGGGTGATCGGCGAGCCCCTGCCGCATGAGCGCATCGTCGCTTCCGTGCCCGGCCTTGTCGCCGCGCTGGACCCGGCCGGGATGGAAGCCGCCGCGCGGGCGATCATGACCACCGACACCTTCCCCAAGGGCGCCTGTGCCGAGGTGCAGGGCGACGGCGGGCCGATCCGCATCGCGGGCATCGCCAAGGGCTCGGGGATGATCGCGCCGAACATGGCGACGATGCTGGTCTATCTGTTCACCGATGCGAAGATCCCGTCGAAACTGCTGCAGAAAATGCTGTCGCGGCATGTCGATGACACGTTCAACGCGATCACCGTGGACAGCGACACCTCGACCTCGGATGCGCTGATCCTGGCCGCCACCGGGCGCTCGGCCGCGGCGGAAATCACCGATCTGCGCTCGCGCGCGGCCAAGGATTTCGAGGCGGCGCTGCGCGGCGTGATGCTGGATCTGGCGCAACAGGTGGTGCGCGATGGCGAGGGCGCGACGAAATTCGTCGAGATCCGGGTCAGCGGGGCGGCCACTGCCGACGACGCGCACAAGGTGGCGATGGCGGTGGCGAATTCGCCGCTGGTGAAAACCGCGATCGCCGGTGAAGACGCGAACTGGGGCCGCGTCGTGGCCGCCGTCGGCAAGTCGGGCGCCAAGGCCGACCGTGACAAGCTGCGGATTTCCTTCGGCGACATGGTTCTGGCGGAAAACGGCTGGCGCGTGCCGGATTATTCCGAGGAGGCCGCCTCCGCCTACATGAAGGGGCAGGAGCTGGTGATCGGCATCGATCTGGGGCTGGGCAAGGCGGCGAAATCGGTCTTCACCTGCGACCTGACGCATCGCTACATCGACATCAACGCGGATTACCGCTCGTGACCTCGCCCTGCGGTCCCACGCCCGCGCCGACCACTGCGCGGGTGGTTCTGGTCAGTGCGGTGGCGCTGATCGATGCCGATGGCCGGGTGCTGCTGGCGCAGCGCCCCGAGGGCAAGTCGCTGGCGGGGCTTTGGGAATTCCCGGGCGGCAAGGTCGAACCGGGGGAAACGCCGGAAGCGGCGCTGATCCGCGAATTGCACGAGGAACTGGGCATCGACACCTGGGGCAGCTGTCTGGCGCCGCTGACCTTTGCCAGCCACAGCTACGAGAGCTTCCACCTGCTGATGCCGCTCTTTGCCTGCCGCCGCTGGTCCGGCACGCCGCAACCGCGCGAGGGGCAGAAACTGGCCTGGGTGGCGCCCGCAAGGCTGCGCGACTACCCGATGCCGCCCGCCGACGAGCCGCTGATCCCGGTGCTGCAGGACTGGCTCTGACCGCGCAGACGCAGCGAAAATTCCGCAATGCGGCAATTTTCCTGCGTCATGTTGCCCCTTGCCGCAACAAAACTATCCAAAAGATACCTCTGGCGCACTTTTTCGTTTGCACTTTGTTAAGCAATCGTGACTAAGCTGAAGGTGTAATCGAGATTTCTAGGGAGGATGTCTCATGCTTCGCACCATCGTCGTCGGCAGCTGCGTCTCCGTGCAGGGAACGTTCGAGTCGCAGCTCGAAAATGGAAAAATCGTTGTCCGGGTTGGGGATAGGCTGTTCGCGGGCAAGCCCGTGATGCGCAACAACGCCTGATCCACCGACCACACACTCACTCACGGACTGCAAAAGGGGGGCTTTCGCCCCCCTTTTCACTGTTCCCGCCGCGGCGACAAAGGTCAGAGCTTGCGCTCGACCTCCTCGCGCTCGAAAATCTCGATGACATCGCCCGCGCGGACGTCGTCGTAGTTTTCGAAGGCCATGCCGCATTCCTGACCGGATTGCACTTCCTTGACCTCGTCCTTGAAGCGCTTGAGCGTCTTCAGCGTGCCTTCGTGGATCACCACGTTGTCGCGCAGCAGGCGCACGCCAGCCGAGCGGCGGGCCACGCCTTCGGTGACAAGGCAGCCAGCGACCTTGCCGACGCCGGAGACCTTGAAGACCTCCTTGATCGCGGCATAGCCGATGAAATTCTCGCGCACTTCGTTTTTCAGCAGGCCCGAGGCGGCGGCTTTGATGTCGTCCACCAGATCATAGATGATCGAGTAGTAGCGGATCTCGACACCCTTCTGGTTCGCGCTCGCCCGCGCGGGCGCATTGGCCCGGACGTTGAAGCCGATCACCGGCGCCCCCGAAGCCTCGGCCAGACCGACGTCGCTTTCGGTGATCGCGCCGACGCCCGAATGCAGCACCCGCACGCGGACCTCGTCGTTGCCGATCTTCTCCAGCGCCTGGGCGATCGCCTCGGCCGAGCCCTGCACGTCGGCCTTCACCAGCACCGGCAGTTCCGAGACGTTCTCGTCCGCCTTGGCCTTGGCCATCAGCTGTTCCAGCGTCGTCGCGGCCCCGGCGGCAGCGCGCTTGTCCTTGGCGGCTTTCTCGCGGTAGTCGGCGATTTCACGCGCCTGCGCCTCGGTCTCGACCACGTTCAGCACATCGCCCGCTTCGGGCGTGCCGTTCAGGCCCAGAACCTCGACCGGAACCGAAGGACCGGCCTCGTCGACGCGCTCGCCCTTGTCATTGACCAGCGCCCGCACCTTGCCCCACTGCTCGCCGACGACAAAGATGTCGCCGCGTTTCAGCGTGCCGTGCTGCACCAGAACCGTCGCCACCGGACCGCGGCCGACGTCAAGTTTCGCTTCGATCACCGCACCTTGCGCCGCACGGCCGGGGTTGGCCTGAAGCTCGAGGATTTCCGCCTGCAGCGCGATCGCTTCCAGCAGCTTGTCGAGCCCGAAGCCGGTCTTGGCCGAAACTTCGACCGTCTGCACCTCGCCGCCCATCTCTTCGACGACGACTTCGTGCTGCAGAAGGTCGGTCCGCACTTTCTGCGGATTGGCGGAATGCTTGTCGATCTTGTTGATCGCCACGATCATCGGCACCTTGGCGGCCTTGGCGTGGTTGATCGCCTCGATCGTCTGCGGCATCACCGCGTCATCGGCGGCCACCACCAGCACGACGATATCCGTCACCTGCGCGCCACGGGCCCGCATCGAGGTGAAGGCGGCGTGGCCGGGCGTGTCGAGGAAGGTCAGGACCGCGCCCGAATCCGTCGTCACCTGATAGGCGCCGATGTGCTGGGTGATCCCGCCCGCTTCGCCCGACACCACATTGGCGTGGCGGATGGCGTCCAGAAGCGAGGTCTTGCCATGGTCGACGTGGCCCATGATCGTGATGATCGGCGGCCGCGCATGCAGGTCTTCGGCCTTGTCCTCGACGGTGTCGATCACCTGTTCGACGTCCGCATCCGAGACGCGCACGGCGCGGTGGCCGAATTCCTCGATGATCAGTTCCGCGGTGTCGGCGTCGATCGCCTGGTTCGCGGTGACCATCATGCCCATCTTCATCAGCGCCTTGATCACGTCGGCCGCGCGTTCGGCCATCCGGATCGCCAGTTCCGACACCACGATGGTTTCCGGCAACTGCACGTCGCGGACCATCTTTTCGGCTTTCTGGCCGAAGCCCATCGCCTTTTGCCGGGCCTTTTCCTGCTTGCGCTTCATCGCGGCCAGCGAGCGCTGACGCCCGCCTTCGCCCTCGATGTCCGACAGGCTCAGCTTGCCGGCGCGACGGCCCTCGTCGCCGCCCTTGGCCGCCTTGTTGTTGCGGTCAGGCGTGGCATTGCGATCGTCGCGGTCGCGGTCGGTCTTGCGCGGGCCGGTATTCGAAACACCCTTGGTCGCGGCACGCGCGGCGGCAGCCTCGGCCGCAGCCGGATCGGCCGGAGCGGGCTTCGCGGCCGGTTTCGCCCGGACCTCTTCCTTTTTCTGCGCGCGCAGCTCGGCCTCGCGGGCCTTGCGCGCTTCTTCCTCGGCCTTCAGCCGCAGGGCTTCTTCGCGTTCGCGCTCTTCGCGTTCCTTGGCCTCGGCCTCGGCGCGGCGGCGTTCGCGTTCTTCCTCGCGGGCCTTTTCATCGGCGACACGTTGCGCGGCCTCTTCGACCTCGCGGACGCGGGCGGCTTGCAGCGCCCGCAGACGGCGCTCCATCTCGGCATCCGAGATGCCCGCAGGACGCCGCGAAGGATCGCCCAGCGCGGGCGAACCGGCCGGTTTGGCAGGGGCCGAACCGGGTTTCGGCACCACCACCTTCTTGCGCTTGGTTTCGACCACCACATTTTTCGTGCGTCCGTGGCTGAAGCTCTGCTTCACCGAACCGGGGCGGGCGCCGCCAAGACCGAGGGGTTTTTTGCCGTCCGTATCGCTCATGCCGTCTTCGTATCCTTCATGGCGGTATCGCCGCCGTCCTGCTTGCGCAAACCCGCAAGCCTTGCCGCTTCTCTGATTACACGCGGGGTGAGTCCCCCAGCCGCAAGCGCGCCGTGTATGGCATGGTCGCGGCCAAAAGCCAAACCCATTTCCGAGGCCGTCAGGCAACCGAACCAGCGCCCGCCGGGCGGAGTCCAGAGCTTGCCCTTGCCGCGTTCCGATCCGTCCGAGGCCTGAAACAGCACCTTGGCCTTGCCATCCGCCAGCCAGCCCTTGACCTTTTCGAAGCCGCAGACCGCATGGCCGGTCTTTCGGCTCAAGGATAGCAGCTCCACCACCCGCTGCGCCAGCCCGTCTTCGACAAGCTGACACAGGTCTTCGGGCAGCTTCACCTGCGACCTTGCGGCGCGGGCAAACAGCCCCTTTGCGACCGCCTTTTCAAGCACGGCGCGTTCCGAAGTCACCCAGATGCCCCGGCCGGGAAGCTTTTCGGCCAGATCCGGATAGATCATGCCATCGGGGCCAAGGACAAACCGCACAAGCCCGGCCTTCGGCCCGACATCGCCCGTGACGATGCAGCGCCGTTCCGGATCCTCGGTGTTCTTGTCCTTGCCGCCGCGGCTCATCTCATTCCTCGGTTTCGTCTTCGTCGGTGTCGGTCGCGTCTTCGGCCTCAAGCTCCGAAAGATCGACCCAGCCCAGCTGGATCCGCGCCGTCATGATCAGCTTTTGCGCATCTTCGAGGCTCATGCCGAATTTCTCGAGGATCCCCTCGTCCTTGACGCGGGCGCCGTTCACCGTGGTCCAGCCGCCGGCCAGTTCCCAGTCGGCGCAGGTGGCGAAATCTTCCAGCGTCTTGACGTCGTCCTTGGCCAGCGCCTCGATCATCTGCGGCGTCAGGCCTTCGAAATTGAACAGCGACTCCTCGACGCCCAGTTCCTTGGCCGCGGCGATCGCCTTGGCGTTCTGCGCCTCGATGTAATCGCGGGCGCGGGCCTGCAATTCCTCGGCGGTGCCGTCATCGACGCCCTCGATCGACAGGAGTTCATCCAGATCGACATAGGCGACTTCTTCCAGATTGGTGAAGCCCTCGGCGACCAGCAGCTGGGCGAAGAATTCGTCCAGATCCAGCGCATCGACAAAGAGCTTCGTCCGCTCGGCGAATTCGGCCTGACGGCGGGACGATTCCTCGGCCTCGGTCAGGATGTCGATATCAAGCCCGGTCAGCTGGCTGGCCAGACGCACGTTCTGCCCGCGACGGCCGATGGCCAGCGACAGTTGTTCGTCCGGCACCACCACTTCGATCTTGCCCGCTTCCTCGTCGATCACGACTTTCGCGACCTCGGCCGGTTGCAGCGCGTTCACCAGGAACGTGGCCGCATCGGCGTTCCACGGAATGATGTCGATCTTTTCGCCCTGCAGCTCGCCCACCACGGCCTGCACGCGCGAGCCGCGCATGCCCACACAGGCGCCGACCGGGTCGATCGAATTGTCGTTCGAGATCACCGCGATCTTCGCGCGCGAGCCCGGATCACGGGCCACCGCCTTGATCTCGATGATGCCGTCATAAATCTCCGGCACTTCCATCTTGAACAGTTCCGCCATGAACTGCGGATCGGTGCGGCTCAGGAAGACCTGCGGGCCCCGGGTCTCGCGGCGGACGTCCTTCACATAGGCGCGGATGCGGTCGTTCGGGCGATAGCTTTCACGGCCGATCTTTTCGTTGCGGCGCAGGATGGCCTCGCCGCGACCGATGTCGACGATGATGTTGCCGTATTCCTCGCGCTTGACGACGCCGTTGATGATCGTGCCCTTGCGATCCTTGAATTCGTCGAACTGACGATCGCGTTCGGCCTCGCGGACCTTTTGCAAGATCACTTGTTTCGCCGATTGCGCCGCGATCCGGCCCAGATCGACCGGGGGAACCTCGTCGACGATCTCGTCGCCGATCTGCGGTGCGGTCTTGTATTGCTTCGCCTGCGCAACGGTCAGCTGCGCCTGGTAATTCTCGACGGCCTCATCCTCGACGACGGTGCGGACCCGGGTGAAGCTGGCGCGACCGGTCTTGCGGTCGATCTTCACGCGGATGTCCATTTCCGAGCCATAGCGCGACTTCGCCGCCCGGGCGAGACTGTCTTCCATCGCCTGGATCACCAGATCGGGGTCGATCATCTTCTCGCGGGCCACCGCCTCGGCGGTCTGCAAAAGCTCGAGCTGGTTGGCAGAGGTGATTGCCATCTGTCAGGTCTCCTCGTCGGGGGAAGTCTGGTCGTCGTCTTCGGTTTGGATCTCGTCGAACTGGTCTTCGTCGATGATGCCCGCGGCCTTGCGCTGGCGCAGCATCTCGGCGATCAGCTCGTCGGTCAGGATCAGTTTCGCATCGGCAAGCCAGTCGAATTTCAGGCCGATGGTGACCTGCTCGCCCTGGTTCTCGATCTCGATCAGCACTTCATCGGCTTCGGTGCCGCGCAGGATGCCCTTGAACCGCTTGCGGCCATCAATCTGTTCGTCAGTCTCGATCCGGGCCTCGTAGCCCTCCCAGACATCGAAATCCTTCATCCGGGTCAGCGGACGGTCGATCCCGGGCGAAGACACTTCCAGCGTGTATTTTTCCTCGATCGGGTCTTCGACGTCGAGCACGGCGGAAACGGCAGTCGAGATCGCGCCGCAATCGTCGACATCGATCCCGCCCTCGGGACGGTCGGCCATGATCTGCAACAGCGGATGCCGTCCGCCCTGCATGCGGATGCGGACCAGCTCGAAGCCGAGGCCTTCGATGGTGGGGCCGACGATGTCGGCGATACGCCGGTCGATACCGGTCTTGGCGATGAGGTCGGTCATTCCGATCCCTGAAAACAAAAAACGGGCCCGAGCGGCCCGTGACATGGATCCGGTGGGCTTCAGGTTTGGACCCTGAAACGCCGCTGTTGCATTGCATATAGGCGAGTCGCCTTCATGTTGCAAGCTTTCTCTGGGTTCAGCCCCGCATCCGGTCCATCACCGCGACAAGGGCGGCGGTGATCCCCGGCTCGCTCAGCGCGTGGCCCGCGGCGGGAATGAGGCGCAGTTCGCATTTCTTCCAGCCATGTGCCAGCCGCCAGGCCGAGACCGGCGGGCAGATCATGTCCATCCGCCCCTGCACGATCACCGTCGGGATATGTTCGATCAGCGGACGGTCGCGCAGGATCTGACCGTCAACCTCCAGGAAGGCGCGGTTCATGAAGAAGTGGTTTTCCAGCCGCGCGAAGGCATGGGCGTAATCGGGCGGCGATTCGCCCGGAAAACCGTCGTAATCGACCGAGGCGAGCGCGTTTTCCCACATCGCCCAATGCCGGGCAAAGCGGGCCTCCTGCAGGTAATCGCCGGAAAACAGCCGCTTGTGATAGGCCGCGATCAGATCGCCGCGCTCCCCCTCGGGGATCGGGGCGATGAACTGCGTCCACAGATCGGGGAAGAACTGCCCGGCGCCGCCGCCATAGAACCAGTCAAGCTCCGATTTCAGCGCCAGGAACACACCGCGCAGCACCAGCGCCTGCACCCGGTCGGGGTAGGTCTGGGCGTAAAGAAGCGAGAGCGTCGCCCCCCAGCTGCCGCCGAAGACGATCCAGCTCTGGATCCCCAACTCGGTGCGAATCCGCTCCATGTCGGCGATCAGATCCCAGGTGGTGTTGTGGCCCACCGAGGCATGCGGCTTCGACAGCCCGCAGCCGCGCTGGTCGAACAGCACGATGCGATACTGCGCCGGATCGAAATAGCGCCGCATCGCCGGGCTGCAACCGCCCCCCGGGCCGCCATGACAGACGACGACCGGCCGCCCGCGCGGGTTGCCCGATTGCTCGACATAGATCTGATGGCCGAAACCGACGTCGATCATCCGCTGGTCGAAAGGCTCGACCGGCGGATAGAGAAAGGCGCTTGCCGTGCGCTTTTGCCCTGCGTTCTTGTCCATGACTGCACTATATAACGGCTCGACCGCCCCCGCCATGGGGCGCAACCCAAAAGTTGACCGGAGGATGGCATGGAAACCGCAACGAAGACAATCGACCCCGCCGAGGTGGCGAAATTCGAGGCGATGGCGGCCGAGTGGTGGGACCCGAACGGCAAGTTCAAGCCGCTGCACATGCTGAACCCCTGCCGTCTGGACTATATCACCACCCAGATCGCGGCGCAGTTCGGCCGCGATCTGCGCGCCCCCCGCCCCTTCGAGGGGCTGCGGCTTCTCGACATCGGCTGTGGCGGCGGGCTTCTGGCGGAACCGATGGCGCGGCTGGGGGCGACAGTCGTCGGCGCCGATGCGGCGCCCCGGAACATTCCGGTGGCGCAGCTGCATGCCGAGCAATCCGGCCTGACGATCGATTACCGCAACTGCGCCGCCGAGGATCTGGCGGCGGCGGGCGAGCGCTTCGACATCGTGCTGGCGATGGAGATCATCGAGCATGTCTCGGACACCCAGGGCTTCACCGACACCTGCGCGGCTTTGCTCAAATCGGGCGGGCTGATGATCATGTCGACGCTGAACCGCAATCCCAAAAGCTATGTGATGGCGATCTTCGGCGCCGAACGGGTGATGCGCTGGCTGCCTGTCGGCACGCATGACTGGTCGAAATTCGTGACGCCGGACGAGCTTTACGAGCTGATGCGCAAGGCGGGGCTTGATCCGATCGACCGCAAGGGGATGGTGTTCAATCCCTTGGGCTGGAGCTGGTCGCTGTCGTCGCGCGATCTCAGCGTGAACTACGCCGCCGCCTGCGTGAAACGCTAAGGCTGGGGGCGCTGCCCCCAGGCCCCCGGGATATTTGAGGCAAGATAAAACAGGCTCCTTTATCTTGCCTCAAATATCCCGGGGGTGAATGGCGAAGCCAGAGGGGGCAGCGCCCCCTTTTACTTCGTCTTCGGGCGAAAGGCCGCGATCTTTGCCGGATCGGTGTCGATATGCCCCGCCCCGATCAGATCAAGGCAATAGGGCACCGCCGCAAAGACCGCATTCAGACAGGTCGCGATCGCACGCGGATTGCCCGGCAGGGTGATGATCAGGCTTTTGCCCGCAATCCCCGCCGTCTGGCGCGACAGGATCGCCGTCGGCACCTCGCGCAGCGACGCCCGCCGCATCTCCTCGCCAAAACCGGCCAGTTCCTTTTCGATCACCTGCGCCGCGCCTTCGGGCGTCTCGTCCCGCGGCGCGGGGCCGGTGCCGCCGGTGACCAGGATCAGATCGACGCCCTCGGTCACGAAGCCGCGCAGGCAGTCGGCGACGCTGTCGCGGCCGTCGGGGATGATCACCCGGGAAATGGAAAGGGGTGTCGTGACGACACCCCTCAGCCAGTCCTCGCAGCCCGGTCCGCCCCTGTCCTCGTAGTCGCCGCGCGAGGCGCGGTCGGAAACGGTGACGATGGCAACCCGTGCGGTCATTTTTGCGCCACGCGCGCGTTGCGGGTGGCAATCAGGCGCAGCCGCAGCGCGTTCAGGCGGATGAAGCCCGCCGCGTCCTTTTGATCGTAGGCGCCCGCGTCTTCCTCGAAGGTGACGTGCTTTTCGCTGTAAAGGCTGTGATCCGACCAGCGCGCGACGGTCGAGGCCTTGCCCTTGTAAAGCTTGACCCGCACCGTGCCCGAGACATGTTCCTGCGTCTTGTCGATCAGCGCCTGCAGCGCCTCGCGTTCGGGGCTGTACCAGAAGCCGTTGTAGATCAGCTCGGCATAGCGCGGCATGATCGAGTCTTTCAGGTGGCCGGCGCCCGCATCCAGCGTGATCTGCTCGATGCCGCGGTGGGCCTCCAGAAGGATCGTGCCGCCGGGGGTTTCATAGACGCCGCGCGACTTCATGCCGACGAAGCGGTTTTCCACCAGATCGAGCACGCCGACGCCATGCTTGCCGCCCAGATCGTTCAGCTTGGCCAGGATCGTCGCGGGCGACATCGCCTCGCCGTTGATCGCGACGGCATCGCCGCGCTCGAAGGTGATTTCCACCATCTCGGCCTGATCCGGGGCCTCTTCGACCGGCACCACGCGCTGCAGCACGTAGTTCGGGAATTCCTGCGCCGGGTCTTCCAGCACGCGGCCTTCCGACGAGGTGTGCAGAAGGTTCGCATCGACCGAGAACGGCGCCTCGCCGCGCTTGTCCTTGGCGATCGGGATCTGGTTCGCCTCGGCGAATTCCAGAAGCTTCGTGCGCGAGGTCAGATCCCACAGCCGCCACGGCGCGATCACCCGGATCGACGGATCCAGCGCCGCCGCCGACAGCTCGAAGCGCACCTGATCGTTGCCCTTGCCGGTCGCGCCATGCGCCACCGCATCGGCGCCGTGCTGTTGCGCGATCTCGACCAGATGTTTCGAGATCAGCGGCCGCGCGATCGAGGTGCCGAGCAGATACAGCCCCTCGTACAGCGCATTCGCCCGGAACATCGGGAAGACGAAGTCGCGCACGAATTCCTCGCGCACGTCGACGATATGGATGTTTTCCTTTTTGATCCCCATCAGCTCGGCCTTGGCGCGGGCCGGTTCCAGCTCTTCGCCCTGCCCCAGATCGGCGGTGAAGGTGATGACCTCGCAGCCGTATTCGGTTTGCAGCCATTTCAGGATGATCGAGGTGTCAAGGCCGCCCGAATAGGCAAGCACGACTTTCTTGGGAGCAGACATGAGGAGCCTCCGGAACTGCGGTTTCGCGCGGGTCTAGTGCGTTTTCGCCCGTATCTCAAGGGGCGAAGGGGGGAAAGCAGAACCCCGGACCGATGCGGCCCGGGGTGTCTTCGGTCTGGTCGGGGGGCTCAGATCGGGCGATCTTGCCCGGTGGCGTCGATGACCCGGTTCGGCAGGCCCATCTCGCCCAGAAGTTCCAGGAAGGGCCGCGGCGGCAGCTCTTCGACATTGGCCATCTGGCCCACGTCCCAGATGCCCTTGGCGATCAGGATCGCGGCGGCGACCGGCGGCACGCCCGCGGTGTAGGAAATGCCCTGGCTTCCCACCTCTTCGAAGGCTTCCTTGTGATCGGCGACGTTGTAGATAAACACCTCGGCCGGTTTGCCGTCCTTCGTGCCGCGGATCACGTCGCCGATGCAGGTCTTGCCGGTATAATCGGGCGCCAGGCTGGCCGGATCGGGCAGCACGGCTTTCACCACCTTGAGCGGGATCACCTCCTGCCCCTCGGCGGTTTTCACCGGCTTTTCCGACAAAAGGCCAAGGTTTTTCAGCACGGTGAAGACGTTGATGTAGTGATCGCCAAAGCCCATCCAGAAGCGCACATCCGCCTGCGGATACCGGGCCGAGAGCGAATGCACCTCGTCATGGCCGGTGAGATAGGCCTTTTGCGTGCCCACCACCGGCAGATCCCAGTTCTTGCCCACCTCGAACATGGTGTTCGTCTGCCAGGCGCCCTTTTGCCAGGAATAGACCGTGCCGGTGAATTCGCGGAAGTTGATCTCGGGGTCGAAATTCGTCGCGAACCAGCGCCCGTGCGAGCCGGCGTTGATATCGACGATGTCGATGCTGTCGATCGTGTCGAGGAACTCTTCCTCGGCCAGACGGGCATAGGCGTTCACCACGCCCGGATCGAAGCCGACGCCCAGAATGGCGGTGACACCGGCGGCCTTGCAGGCCTCGCGGCGCTGCCATTCGTAGTTGCCATACCACGGCGGGGCTTCGCAGATCTTCTTCGGGTCTTCGTGGATCGCCGTGTCCATATAGGCGACGCCGGTTTCGATGCAGGCCTGCAACACCGTCATGTTGACGAAGGAGGAGCCGACGTTGATGACGATCTGCGCCCCGGTCTGACGGATCAGATCCGCCACCGCGGCCGTGTCCATCGCATCGACGGCATGGGCCGTGAACGTGCCTTGCACCTTCATCGCGTTTTTCGCATGCACCGAGGCGATGATGGCGTCGCATTTCGCGGCTGTGCGCGATGCGATGTGCAGGTCACCCAGAATGTCGTTGTGTTGCGCGCATTTGTGGGCAACCACCTGCGCGACGCCACCGGCACCGATGATAAGCACGTTCTTCTTCACTTCTTCTGGCTCCTTTCACGAGACAGGGAAGGGGGCGATCAGCCCCTCAGGACAGGGATGAGAGGTAATCCTCATAGGTGAATTCGCGGATCAGATCGATCTGGCCCGAAGCGCGCTTGATCGCGATCGAGGGCATGTTGACGCCGTTGAACCAGTTCTTCTTCACCATGGTGTAGCCTGCCGCATCCGCAACCGAGATGCGGTCGCCCACTTTCAGCGCCGCGGGAAAGCGTGCCTCGCCGAAGATGTCGCCCGCAAGGCAGGACTTGCCGCAGATCTGATAGGCGTGCTCGCCCTCCTGCGGCAGCTTCGCGCTTTCGCGATAGATCAGCAGATCGAGCATATGCGCTTCGATGCTGCTGTCGACGATGGCCAGCTGCTTGCCGTTGTCGAGCAAATCCAGCACCGTGACCTCAAGCGTGGTCGATTTGGTGATCGAGGCTTCCCCGGGTTCCAGATAGACCTGCACGCCGAAGCGATCCGAGAACGCTTTCAGCCGCTGCGCCAGTTCTTCCAGCGGATAGCCCTCGCCGGTGAAATGGATGCCGCCGCCCAGGCTGACCCAGTCGAGCTTCTCCAGCAGCGGGGCGAAGTCGCGTTCGATCCGGCCGAGCTGGTCGTCGAACAGCGCGAAATCGCGGTTCTCGCAGTTGTAATGGATCATCACGCCGGAGATCAGATCGGCAACGCCCAAAAGCTTCGTCACGTCCCATTCGCCCAGCCGCGAAAACGGCCGCGCCGGATCGGCAAGGTCGAAGCCGGAGGTCGAGAACCGCGGATTGAGCCGCACGCCGCGCTGAATGCCCTGCGACGGTTCGGCAAAGCGGGTCAGCTGGCCCACCGAGTTGAAGATGATCTTGTCGGCGTAGCTGCAAGCCTCGTCGATCTCGCGATCCGACCAAGCCACCGAATAGGCGTGGGTTTCCTTGCCGAATTTCTCGCGGCCCAGCCGCAGCTCGTAAAGCGAAGACGACGTGGTGCCGTCCAGATGCGGGCGCATGATGTCGAACGCCGACCAGGTGGCGAAACATTTCAGCGCCAGCAGCGCCTTGGCCCCCGAGGCTTCGCGCAAAAGGTCGATCTTTTGCAGGTTCTGCAAAAGCGCCGTCTCGTCGATCAGGTAGAAGGGTGTCGGAATCATGGGCGCCCCCCCGCGCGAAAGTGAAGCCGGGATATAGGACCCCCTCCCCCCCCGCGCAACAGGATTCGCGGATCCGGGGCCAAGGCGTCAGTCCACCCGCAGCCGCTCCTTCGCTACGCCGAGCGTGTAACCCTTTCGTGAAACATTTCTCACAAGCAGTTCCGACACCAGCGCATTGCCCAACGCGTCGCGCAGCCGCTTGATCCGGGTGGCCCCTGCGGCTTCCTCGCAATCCCCCTCGGGGCGGCCCGAGATCACCGATTCGATCCGTGCGCCGGTCAGCCATTCGTCATCCATCCGCGCCTCGGCCAGAACGGCCAAAGTCTCGATCGCCGCAGGGGTCAGGGTGAAGACCATGTCGTTCAGCATCACCGCGTTTTCGGCGCGCAGGATGCGCAGGCTTTGCACCTCGATCCCGGCGCGCTGAATGGCGCTCATCCGCCGGTTCAGACCCAGGATCACCACCAGAAGCACCAGCGCCGCCACCATCAGCACCATGGCAAAGACCAGCAGGATGAAGATGATGATGCGATAGGAATGCAGCATGTCGGCGAAGGTGTTCGAGGATTGCGCCAGCACCTCCAGCAGCCGCAGCTGCGTCGGGTTGGTCAGCACGTCGTTTCGGACGAAGATCTGCTCGACCCGCGCATCAAAGGCATTGCTGTCGGGCAGCGACAGGAACAGGAAGGCCGCCGCCGCCGCAAGGGCAAGGCCGATCGCCACCACCCCCCAGATCAGCGCCCGCGAGCCGGTCTTCAGCCCCTCAGTAACGGAGGAAGAATGCACCGGAACTGACCTTTCTTTGTTCGAGCCCCTCGGGGCCGAAAACCGAAACCACCGTCAGCAGCGTCCAGCCGCCCGCCGCCAGCCGCGGCGCCAGTTCCGCCTTGGCGGCCTTTTTCGAACAGGCGGCATCGGGCACTTCGGACACGCCATAGATCAGCCGCAGGGGCGCATCCTGCTTCGCCTTCCACGAGGCGAAACATTGCGCCTGCGCCGGGGCGGCCGCCAGAAGAAGCAGGAGAAGGAGCAGGGTCTTCATCATCGTCGCAGGCTGCCCGGGCGGGCCGTGATATGCAAGAACCAAAGGGATTTTCGCGGCGGATATCCGATAACACCGGGCTGATATTGCGCTGCGGCAGGGACGGCCCCCATGGTCGCGACAGGCAAACCGCGGGCCCTTGCCGAACCCGGCCCGCCTCGAAAGGATCCCTGCCATGACCGCCTTCGCCTTCCCGCGCCTGACCGCCGCCGTGCTTGCCGGTGCCGTCGCGCTGACGGGAATTTCGGCCACGCCCGCCAATGCGATGAACGACCGCGACCGGGCCGCGCTGGGTCTGATCGTCGGTCTGGGCGTGCTGGCCGCCATCGCCGATGGCAACGATTCCCGCCGCGACCGCCGCCCGCCGCCCCCGCCGCCGCGGCGTGACGACCGCGACTATCGCCGCGCCGACGATTGCCGGGTCGAGGTCTGGTACGACCGCCATGGCCGCCGGATCGAGGAACACTCGCCCGGCTGCAATGACCGGCGCGGGCATCGCCGCGACGGCGGGCACCGTCCCCCGCCGCCGCCGCAGGTCTGGGGCCCGGACGACTGGCGCTATTACGACCGCTAGGCCGGAAGGCCTTGGCGCGGGGGGAAACCCTCGCGCCTTTTTCGTTGCCATCCCCGGCGGCAGGCGCCACACCGACGCCATGAGCACCGCACCCGACAGCAGTTTCGAACAGGCCGCGCTTGCCCGCGGCTTCACCCGCATCGCCGGCGTCGACGAGGTCGGCCGCGGCCCGCTCTGCGGCCCGGTCACCGCCGCCGCCGTGGTGCTGGATCTCTCCCGCCTTCCCGAAGGGCTGAATGATTCGAAGAAGCTGTCCGCGAAGCGCCGCGCCGCGCTGGTGGCACAGATCACCGCGACGGCAGAGGTGTCCGTCGCCCATGCCTCGGTCGCGGAAATCGACGCGCTCAACATCCTGCAGGCCAGCCATCTGGCGATGATCCGCGCCATCGAGGGGCTGAAAACCCCGCCCGATCACGTGCTGATCGACGGCAACCGGCTGCCGAAGGCGCTGACGATTTCGGCCGAGGCGATCGTGAAGGGCGATGCAAGGTCGGTCTCGATCGCCGCGGCCTCGATCCTGGCCAAGGAAGTGCGCGATGCGCTGATGGTGGATTTGGCGCAACAATACCCGGGTTATGGCTGGGAGAGGAACGCGGGATACCCGACCAGGGACCATCTGCAGGCGCTTCTAGATTTTGGGGTCACCCCCGTTCATAGGCGTTCGTTCAAGCCCGTGCACAACATCTTGTGCCAAGACATTTCTGTAACCCGTTGATTCAAAAAAGAAATTGACGACGATTCATCTTTGACTCATTTTTGGACGCACAGACCGGCACAAGCTGGCGACCCAAGGGCAAGACCCGAACGGGCAGAATGAGGCAGACATGAGCAAATCCGAGACGCGGAAGCCGCAGGCGGCGCTTCCGCTCAATGAAATACTTGCGGGCGACTGCATCGAGAGGATGAACAGCTTGCCCGAGGCAAGCGTCGATCTGATCTTTGCCGACCCGCCCTACAACCTGCAATTGCGCGGCGATCTGCACCGGCCGGACAATTCCAAGGTCGATGCGGTGGATGACGCCTGGGACCAGTTCGGCAGTTTCGATCACTACGACACCTTCACCCGCGACTGGCTGGCGGCGGCGCGTCGCATCCTCAAGCCGAATGGCGCGATCTGGGTGATCGGGTCTTACCACAACGTCTTCCGTCTGGGCGCCGAGCTGCAGAACCAAGGCTTCTGGATCCTGAACGATGTCGTGTGGCGCAAGTCGAACCCGATGCCGAATTTCCGCGGCAAGCGGCTGACCAACGCGCATGAGACGCTGATCTGGGCCAGCAAATCCGAAGGCGCGAAATACACCTTCAACTACGAGGCGCTGAAGGCGCTGAACGAGGGCATCCAGATGCGCTCGGACTGGGTGCTGCCGATCTGCACCGGCAACGAGCGGCTGAAGGATGACGCGGGCGACAAGGCGCATCCGACGCAAAAACCCGAAAGCCTGCTGCACCGGATCATTCTGGGCACGACGAATGCGGGCGATGTGGTGCTCGATCCGTTCTTCGGCACCGGCACGACGGGGGCGGTGGCAAAGATGCTCGGCCGCGACTTCATCGGCATCGAACGCGAGGAAGCCTACCGCGAGGCCGCCCGCAAGCGCATCGAAAAGGTGCGCAAATTCGACCGCGAAGCGCTGGAGATCACCGGCTCGAAACGCGCCGAGCCGCGCGTGCCCTTTGGCCAGCTGGTCGAACGCGGCATGCTGCGCCCGGGCGAGGAGCTGTATTCGATCGGCAATCGCTTCAAGGCGAAGGTCCGCGCCGATGGCACGCTTGTCGGCAACGACGTGAAGGGCTCGATCCATCAGGTCGGCGCCCATCTGGAAGGCGCGCCCAGCTGCAACGGCTGGACCTACTGGCACTTCAAGCGCGACGGCAAGATGGTGCCGATCGACCTTCTGCGCCAGCAGATCCGCGCCGAGATGAACTGAAAGATCAAATGGTTACCGCCGGTGTCTGGACGATGCGTCCAAGGCACGACCTTGCCCCGCCGTTCGTTCGGCGGGGCCTTTTTGATGTGAAGACAGCGTATTTGAACCAGGAAAAAGGGCGTATTTGCGCCAAGAAGAAACCCGCTCGTTTCTTCTTGGCACAAATACGCCCGGGGGGTGCGGGGGGCGGAAAGCCCCCCGTCCGACCTCAGCTTTCCTCGAGCCGCAGCCGCAATTCGCGCAGCACAGGCAAGGCGGCGCGGACCTTGTCGGCGCCGATGTCGCGCACCACATCGGCGATCACCGGCATGAAGGAGGCCAGCGCGGCATCCCGCGCCTGTCGCCCCGCGGGCGAGATCGCCACGAACTTGCGCCGCGCGTCGTCCCAGTCGGGGCGGATATGCACATGCCCGGCCCAGACCAGTTTCGACAGCGTGTTGGTCATCGCGCCGCGGGTGACGTGGAAGGTCGCGGCCAGCTGCGCGGGGGTGCGTTCTTCGGCGATATGGGCAAGGTGGTTCAAGACCGAGAAATGCGAGATTTCCATCCCCTTCGGCAGCGCCCGGCTGACAACGTTGCGCGCCAGCTGATCGGCCATGAAGACCTCGGCGAAGAGCGCGGCGGCCAGCGGGTCGGTCGGATCGCTCATGGGCCGTCAAACCCGCGGTCATGGCTGATCGAGGGCACGCGGGCCCGGGCCTCGGCGACGCGGGCAAGGTCCAGATCGACCAGCGTCACCCCGGGCTCCGTGCCGCCATCGGCCAGCACCTCGCCCCAGGGCGCGACGGCCAGGCTGTGGCCATGCGTGCGGCGCGGTTTTCCGGCATGCGCCGCGTGGGTGCCACATTGCGCCGGGGCCAGCACGAAACAGGTGTTTTCAATCGCCCGCGCCCGGATCAGGCTTTCCCAATGCGCCGCCCCCGTGGTGTCGTTGAAGGCGGCGGGCAGGGTCAGCACTTGCGCCCCCGCCTGCGAGAGCCTGCGGAAGAGCTGCGGAAACCGCAGGTCGTAACAGATCGCCATGCCGATCCGCGCGAAACCGGCCTCGGCCAGCACGGCGCGGGTGCCCGGCCGGTAGGCCTCGGATTCGCGATACCGTTCGGTCGGGCTGACATCGACGTCGAACATGTGGATCTTGTCGTACCGCGCCACGATCTGCCCCGAAGGCCCGATCAGGAACGACCGGTTGGCAAAGCGGCCATCGGCATCATGGGTCTTCAGCCCGAGCGAGCCGATCAGAAGCCAGATCCCCAGACGATCCGCCTCGGCGCGCAGGGCGGAAAGCGTCGCATCCTCTTCCTCAGGCGCCAGCACCGCGCGTTGCAAGGCGCGGTCCGAGGACAGGAGATTGGTGCATTCCGGGGTCAGCACGAAACCCGCTCCCGCGGCGGCGGCCTGGCGGAGGAAATCGACCGTCACCGGCAGATTCGCCGCCGGATCATCCCCCACCGACAGTTGCACAAGAGCGGCGCGCATCAGTCCGCCAGCATCGGATCAAGCTTGCCCGCGGCGTCAAGCGCATGGAGGTCGTCGCAGCCGCCGACATGCACGCCGCCGATGAAGATCTGCGGCACGGTATGGCGGCCGTTCGCGCGATCCCGCATCGCGGCCCGCAAGGCCGGATCGGCGCCGACATCGGTTTCCTCGAAGGCGGCGCCCTTGGCCGTCAGCAGGTCCTTGGCGGCGAGGCAATAGGGGCAGGTGCGGGTGGTGTAGATTTCGACGCGTTTCATGGGAGCTCCTTCTGCCCCCAAGGTAAGGGCTTCAGCCGTCGCGTGCAACGCGGGCCAGAGCCGCAACCGAAACCCTGGCTGCGCCCGCCGCCAGGGCCGCCTCGGTCGTGGCTTCCAGCGTCGCCCCCGAGGTCAGCACGTCGTCGATCAGCAGAAGATGCTTGCCGCGGATCCGGTCCAGATGTTTCGGGCTGACCGCGATCGCGCCGTCCAGGTTGGCCCGGCGTTCGGCCCGGGTCATCCCCTCCATCGCCGCGGTGGGCCGAACCCGCAGGAACAGATCGGGCAGGCAGGCCAGTCCGCAGTCCCGCGCCAGGGCCTGCGCCAGCAGCGCCGACTGGTTGAACTTGCGCCGCAACAGCCGCAGCCGGTGCAGCGGCACCGGCGCCACCAGCATCTTCGGCCGCAGGATCGGCGTGGCCGCCCGCGCCAGCATCCCGGCGAGCGGCGGCACCAGATCGAGCCGGTCGGCATGTTTCAGCTGCAGCACCAGTTTCCGCCCGGTGCCCGCATAGAGAAACGCCGCCCGCCCCCGCGCCCAGGGCCGAGGCTGCGCAAGACAGTCGTCGCAGAGCACCGGCCCCGCATCCTCGCCCGGCAGCGGCGTGCCGCAGCAATCGCAGACGGTGCCGCTCAGAAACGAGATCTCGCGCCAGCACGGACCGCACAGCCCGTCATCGGAGCCGACCGCCGCCCCGCAACAGATACAGCGCGGCGGAAACACCGTATGCAAGGCCAGCCGCAAGGCCGCGCGCAGCGCGTCTGGCATCTGCGGACGAACCGCCCTATCTTTCGCGCTGACCATGACCCAATCCCCTCGCCTGACCGACCGCACCGCCCTGTTGCGCCACCGTGCCCGCGCCCGAAGCCTCGGGCCCGAGCTGTTCCTGCACGACGACGCCGCCGTCGAATTGCAGGAGAGACTGAACGAGGTTAACAGAACCTTTACATCTGCGGCTGTGGTGACGCCTTTTTTGCAACCCTGGGCAGAAATCCTGCCCGGTGCGAAGATCGTCGCCGATGAGGAGCTGCTTGATCTCGCCCCCGGGGCGCATGATCTGGTGGTGCATGCGATGTGCCTGCACTGGGCCGAGGATCCGGTGGGGCAGATCGTGCAATGCGCCCGGGCGCTGCGGCCGGACGGGCTGTTCATCGCCGTGCTGTTCGGCGGGCAGACCCTGTCCGAGCTGCGCGCGGTTCTGGCCGAGGCCGAGGTGGAGCTGACCGGAGGCCTGTCGCCGCGCGTCTTGCCGATGGGCGAGATCCGCGATCTGGGGGCGCTGTTGCAACGCGCCGGGCTGGCGCTGCCGGTGGCCGACAGCGTGTTGCGCAAGGTCAGCTACGGCGATCCGCTGAAGCTTTTGCACGATCTGCGCGCGATGGGCGAGACGAATGCGCTGAGCGCGCGGCGGCGCAGTTTCACCCCCCGCGCGGTGCTGCTGCAGGCGCTGGCCCGTTACGCGGCCCATTTCGCCGATGCCGAGGGCCGCGTGCGGGCCAGTTTCGACATGGTCTGGCTGACCGGCTGGAAACCGCATGAAAGCCAGCAAAAACCGCTGCGCCCGGGTTCGGCGACCTGTTCCCTCACCGAGGTTCTGGGCAAAACGCCGCAGGGGTGAGGTCGCGCAAAGATTGCACAAGGATATTGTTCAGCTTTTCATTGACCCGAAATGAAAAAGCTATACCTCCGGGACCGGACAGCCATCAGGACACGTCATGACGATCGCCAACCGCATCCTTTCGCACGCCCCCGCCGACCATCCGCCGGTGCCGGTGCCGCGTGTCGGCGTGCTTTTGGCCAATCTCGGCACGCCCGACGCAACCGACTACTGGTCGATGCGGCGCTATCTGAACGAATTCCTGTCCGACCGCCGGGTGATCGACTATCCGATCTGGAAATGGCAGCCGCTGTTGCAGCTGATCATCCTGTCGAAGCGGCCCTTCACCTCGGGCAACAACTATCGCTCGATCTGGAACGAGGAGCGCGACGAAAGCCCGCTGATGACGATCACCCGCGATCAGGTGCGCAAGCTGCGCGCCGCGGTCGAGACGCGCTATGGCGCGGGCAATGTGGTGGTCGATTTCTGCATGCGCTACGGCAACCCCTCGACCCGTGACGTGCTCGATGACATGCTGGCGCAGGGCTGCGAACGCATTCTGTTCCTGCCGCTTTATCCGCAATATGCGGGCGCCACCTCGGCCACGGCGAATGACCAGTTCTTTCGCGCGCTGATGCAGGTCAAACGCCAGCCCGCCGCCCGCACCGCGCCGGAATATTTCGCAAGGCCCAGCTATATCGAGGCGCTGGCCAGTTCGGTCGAGCGGGTCTATGCGACGCTCGACACCCGGCCCGATGTGCTGGTGGCCTCCTATCACGGGATGCCGAAACGCTATCACCGCGAGGGCGACCCCTATCATTGCCAGTGCCAGAAGACCTCGCGGCTGTTGCGCGAGCGGCTGGGCTGGGGGCCGGATTCGATCGACACCACCTTTCAATCCGTCTTCGGCACCGAGGAATGGCTGCGCCCCTATACGGTCGAGCATGTGGTGCAGCTGGCGGAAGCGGGCAAGAAGAACATCGCGGTGATTTCCCCCGCCTTTTCCGCCGATTGCATCGAGACGCTGGAAGAGATCAACGGCGAGATCCGCGAGGCGTTTGAGCATGCGGGCGGCGAAAGCTTCACCTATGTGCCCTGCCTGAACGACGACGACCTGCACATCGCAGCGCTTCTGGAAGTGGTCGAGGAAAATCTGGCGGGCTGGATCGACTGATCCGCCCGGCCGCGACCGGACATGAAAAAGGGGGCCGCGGGCCCCCTTTGCCTTGCCGATGATCCGGGTCTCAGATCAGCACGACCTGGGTGCCGACCTGCGCCAGTTCGAACAGTTCCTCGACATGCTGGTTGAACAGGCCGATGCAGCCGTTCGACGACTTGCGGCCGATCTTGCGGGTGTCGTGGGTGCCGTGGATGCGGTAATATTGCCAGCTCAGATACATCGCCCGCGTGCCCAGCGGATTGTCCGGACCGGCTTCGACGAAATCCGGCCATTCCGGGTTGCGCTGCTTCATCGAGGGGGTCGGCGACCAGGTCGGGTTCTTCACCTTGCGGATGATCTCGGTGCGGCCGCGGCGGGTCAGCTCTTCGGACACCGGCACCGAGGTCGGGTAAAGCTTGTAGACCGACTCGTCTTCGGACCAGAAATGCAGCGCCCGCGAAATCGTGTCGACAAGGATGATGCCGTTTTTGGTGTTCGAGAAATAGGGCTTCCAGTCGAGTTCCCGGAAGCTCGAGATGTTGCGCCGCATGTTGGTGTTGGCGCTTTCCTCGTGCTGTTCGGCGCCGGTATCCGGCAGGGCCTGGGCAAGGACCGCAGGCGCGGCCAGCGCGGCCCCGGCAAATGCGGCGGTGCCGAGGAAGGAACGGCGATCGAGCATCTTGCGCGCATCCGACATGGGGTGAACTCCGTGGGCGTAAACGATTCTGGGCGCTTCCATAATGCTGCTGCGCTGCAGGTGCAAATCAAACCGGCGTCATTGTGACGTTTCACGCAACTGTGGGTTTGCGCCGCCGCGCGCGGCGGTGTAAGGCACCGCTCAAATCCGAGGGGAACCCATGATCCGCGCAACCGCCCTGCTTGTTTCGGCCAGCCTTGCTTTGGCAGCCTGCACCACTTCCGGCGAACAGATCGGCCCCGATGGCAAGCCGCTGCCGAAGATGTATCGCATCACCAAGGGGGATGCGAAGGAAATCCCGGTGCGGGTGCTTGAGGCCATGAACACGCTGCGGGCCGCCCGCGGCACGGCGCCGGTGGCGCTGAACCCGGCGCTGACCGCCGCTGCCGAACGGCATTCCCGCGACATGGCCGACCAGAACCGGCCCTGGCACTGGGGCTCGGACGGGTCCTCGCCGCTGCAGCGCGTGCAGCGCGCGGGCTTCATGGGCCAGTTCCTCGGCGAGAACATCTCCGAGACCTACGAGACCGAGACCGAGACGCTCTCGGCCTGGATGGGGCTGGCCGACACCCGCGACGTGATCCTGAACCCGGCGGCGACGCAGATGGGCATTTCCTGGTATCAGGAGCCCTCGGGCAAGATCTGGTGGACGATGGTCACCGGCCAGTAAGCCGAACCGCACCAAGGACGAAAAAGGCCCCCGCGGGGGCCTTTTGCATGTCCGGGGCCGGATCAGGGGAAGATGAAGATCGGCGTGCCGTTCGGCACCATCGCGAAGATTTCCTCGATCTCGTCATCCTTGACCGCGATGCAGCCCGCCGTCCAGTCGCCGCGGGTGCCGCGGTATTTCCGCCCCTGCCCGTGGATCATGATGTCGCCGCCCGGCTTGCGACCCCGCGACTCGGCATAGGCCGTATCCTCTGCGTTCGGATAAGAGACCCGCAGCGACAGGTGATAGGCCGAATTCGGATTGTGCATCGAGATGTGGTAAAGCCCTTCGGGGGTCTTGCCGTCGCCCTCGAAGCGCTTCTTGCCGACCGGGTTGCCGCCCAGCGCGATCTTGTATTTCCGCACCACGTCGTCGCCTGCGAACAGAAACATCTTCCGTTTGCGCTTGAACACCTGGATCTGGGTGATCCGGGGCCCGGAATAGTTGCGGAATTTCGCGGAATCGCCGCCGCAAGCGGCCAGAAGGGTGAGGCTGGAAAGCCCCAGAAGAAGCGTGCGACGGTGCATGACGTGCCTGTGTGCTGCCGGTAGTTTGGTGTTATCGTTGCGCCCAGCCTAACAAGAAATCAGGCCGGGCGCGATGGCCTTACGTGCGCCGGAAGCTTGCCGCAAGCTCGATATGCGCCGAATGGCGGAACTGATCGACCACGATCGCGTCAGCCAGCGCAAAGCCCGCCTGCACAAGCTTTTCGGCATCGCGGGCAAAGGTCACCGGGTTGCAGGACACATAGGTCAGGTTGCGCAGCTTTGACGCGGCGATCTCGGCCACCTGCGCCTCGGCGCCCGCCCGCGGCGGGTCGATCACCACGGCGTCGAACCGGTCGATCTCGTCGGGAAGCAGCGGGCGGCGGAACAGATCGCGGACCTCGTGGGTGAGAAGCCGGAGGCCCTGCGCCCCGCGCCAGCCCTTGTCGAGCGCCGCCAGCATCGCGGCCTCGCTTTCGACCGCATGAACCTCGGCCGTGGCCGCCAGCGGCAGGGCAAAGGTGCCGCAACCGGCGAAAAGATCGGCAATCTTCAAGGCCCCGCGGGTGCTCTCACGGACAAAGGCGACCAAGGCCGCCTCGCCCGCCGCGGTGGCCTGCAAAAACGCCCCGGGCGGCGGATTGACCCGCGCCGCCCCGAAGCCTTGCAGCGCCGGACGGCGGGCGGCGACGGTCTCGGCCTCCCAGGACAGCCGGGCGAAATCATGCTGTTCGGCCAGCCCGGCAAGGGTCTGAAACAACGCCGGGTCCATCTCCTTGCCGCCCCTGGCCGCGACTTCCAGCCCGGCCTCCGACAGCGTCACCGCAAAGGCGATCTCGCCCTTGCGCGAGGCCCCCGCCGCGGTCATCGCGTTCAGCGCGGGCAGCACGGCCAGCAATTCCGGCCGCAGGATCCGGCAATGGGGCACCTCGACCACCGTATCCGAGGCGCGGGCGTGAAAGCCGACCAAGGTGCCCTTTTTCGTGCGTCGTCCGGAAAAGGTGGCGCGACGGCGCGAAAACTCGGGCGAGGTTTCGACGCGCGCGATCCGGGCGGCAATGCCCCGGCCCGCCAGCGCGGTTTCCACCACCTGCGCCTTCCAGCCCGCGACGAAGCTTTCGGACGCATGCTGCAGCAGACAGCCGCCACAGGCGCGGTAATGCGGACAGGGCGCCTTGACCCGGTCGGGGGATGGCGTGACGATCGAGGGCGCGGCAATGCGGCCGTTTTCGACCGTCCCCTCGATCACTTCGCCGGGCAGCGCCATCGCCACATGCACGGTGCCATCAAGCCCGTGGGCGACGCCATCGGCAAGCAGGGACAGACGGTCGATGGTGAGGGACATGGGCGGGGCTCCTTTGCGCCCCGCTTAGCCGATGGGCCGGGGCACGCCAAGCCTATTGCGCGGCTTCGATGCCCGGAAGCGGCTCTTCGGCCTCGTCCTCGTCGGTGCCAAGGAAGCCGCCCGACTGCCGGTTCCAGTAGCGCGCATAAAGCCCGTTCTGCGCCAGAAGCTCGGCATGGCTGCCTTCCTCGACGATCTGCCCCTGATCCAGCACGACGATCCGGTCCATTTCCGCAATGGTCGAAAGCCGGTGCGCGATCGCCAGCACGGTCTTGCCCTCCATCACCCGTCCGAGCGCCTTCTGGATCGCCGCCTCGACCTCGCTGTCCAAGGCCGAGGTCGCCTCGTCCAGCACCAGAATCGGGGCATTCTTCAGGAAGGCCCGCGCCAGCGCGATGCGCTGCCGCTGCCCGCCCGACAGCTTCACGCCGCGCTCGCCGAGCGCCGCGTCATAGCCGGTCTTGCCGGTGTGATCGACCAGACCCTCGATGAAGTCATGCGCCTCGGCGGCCTTTGCCGCGGCGATCATCTCGGCATCCGTGGCATCGGGGCGACCGTACAGAATGTTTTCCCGCGCCGAGCGGTTGAACATCGCGGTTTCCTGCGTGACCATGCCGATATTGCGGCGCAGGCTTTCCTGCGTGACATCGCGCAGATCGATCCCGTCGATCCGCACGGCGCCCTTTTCGGTGTCATAGAGCCGCAAAAGCAGCGCAACCAGCGTCGATTTCCCCGCCCCCGAGGCGCCGACGATGCCGATCCGCTCGCCCGGTCTGATCGTCAGATCCACCGCCGCGATGCCGCCCTTTTCGCGGCCATAGGCGAAGCTGACCTGCTCGAACCGGATCTCGCCCGTGACGCGGCCCAGACCCTGCGCCCCCGGCGCATCGGTGATCGCATGGGCGGGGGTCAGGGTCCGCATGCCGTCCTCGACCTCGCCGATGTTCGACCACAGCGCCATCAGCGATTGCGACACCCAGCCCGACATCTGCGCGATCCGCATCGCCACGGCGCCCGCGGCGGCAATGTCGCCCGGCGTCGCGGCGCCCACCAGCAGGATCGGCAACAGGCCGGAAAAGGTGATCTGGCTCAGCCGGTACCAGGTGGAAGTGACGCCGAACCGCCGTGTGGCGGTGCGGAACCCCTCCATCGCGCCCAGCGCCACCTGGTCCTCGTGCGCGGCATGGGCGAAAAGCTTCACCGTCTTGATGTTGGTGATCGTGTCGACGACCTGCCCCGTCACCATGGCGCGGGCCGAGGCGCGGGCCTTGGACCGCCCCCGCACATGCGGCAGGAAGGCCCGGATCAGAAGCAGGTAAAACACCAGCCACAGCGCCAGCGCCAGCGCCCCCCAGGTGTCTATTCCGGCGAGAAGCACCACCGATCCGATGATCGAGGCCAGCGCGAAGAACACTGTGCCGATGACTTCGGAGACGACATCGGTGACGGCGCGGGCGGTCTGCATCTGCTTTTGCGCGATGCGCCCGGCAAAGTCGTTGTCGAAGAAGGTGACCGAATGGCCCATCGTCCAGCGGTGCAGCCGCGACAGCACCTGCGGCATCACATTCGGCGCCACCAGCATGTTCGTCGTCCAGGTCGACAGCCCAAAGGCCCCCGGCCGGATCACCAGATAGAAGACGACAAAGGCGAAGAGCAGCCACAGATGCTGCCCGGCATAGCTCGCCGGATCGGCGCCGACGACGCTGTCGATGACCAGCCCCAAAAGCCAGGCCGCCCCCACCTCCATCGAGCCCGCCAGCGCCGAGGCGGCCCCGGCCATCCAGACGGCGGGCCAGGCGCCCTTCAGGCACCAGCGCAGAAACGGGGTCAATCGCGAGGGCGGCGGGCCCTCGGCAGGCAGGAAGGCGTCGATCATCGGAATTCCTTTCGTCTTCGAATATAGCGGGCGAAGGCGAAAGGGGAAGCTCAGCCGTTCCCGTGCAGCAGCGCCTCACGCGAAAGCGAGAAGCCCGAGGCGATCCAGCGGGTTTCCAGCGCTTTCAATTTTGCGCCAAGGGCCGCTCCCTGACAGGCGGGCATCAGGTCGGAGGCGCTGACCGGGAAGCGCTGCGCGGCCCCGAATGCGACCCTGTTCCGGCTGAAATCGGAGATTTCCTGCCCCAGCGCGGCGGCGCGGATCAACAGCGCATCGCGGCCCGTCTCGGCGCCGTAGCGATAGCCCAGTTCGGCGTCCGAACCCGGATCGCCCAAAGCCGCCCGCAGACGCTCCAGCCGCCGGGCCTCGGTTTTCGACAGCCGCAGCCGCTCGGCGGGGTCTTCGCCACCAAGACAGGCCAGCCGCCGCAGCGGATCAGCCGGAACAGAGCCTTCCAGATGCACGAGCGGCGCCAGAAACCGGGTCTCGGCGCCGGGCAGCACCTGCGCCAGCACGCCGCTCGCCTGCATCGCCGCGACGGCCGGGGCGGGATCGGGGGCAGAGAGCAGCTTGCGCATCTCATGGCCGATACGTTCGCGCGAAAGCGTCTCTATTCCGGCGGAAAACGCGGCGCAGGCGGCCAGACCTTCGGCATCCATCCCCTGATCGGGGTCGCCATACCAGGCGGTGAAGCGGAAGAAGCGCAGGATGCGCAGATAATCCTCGGTGATCCGTTGCGCCGGGTCGCCGACAAAGCGCAGCCGTCGTGCGGCAAGATCGGCCAGCCCCGTGCCCAGGGGATCCAGCACCGTGCCATCGGCCGTCGCATAAAGCGCGTTCATGGTGAAATCGCGCCGCGCGGCATCGTCGTGAATGTCGGTCGAAAAGGCCACGGTGGCATGACGGCCGAAGGTCTCGACATCGCGGCGAAAGGTGGTGACCTCGTGGCCGATGTGATCGGCGACGACCGTCACCGTGCCATGGTCAATGCCCGTCGGCACCGGCTTCAGCCCGGCGTTCTTTGCCAGCGCCATCACCCGTTCGGGCGGGGCGTCGGTGGCGATGTCGATATCGGCAACCGGCTGGACCAGAGCCGCATTGCGCACGCAGCCGCCGACCAGCAACGCCTGATGCCCGCCGCCCGACAGCATCGCCAGCACCTTTTGCACATGACCCGCCGTCAGCCAGTCGCCCGCGATCTTCATCGGCCCATCCGGTCGATCAGCGCCCGCAGCATCCGCGCGGTGGCGCCCCAGATGTAATGAGGCCCGAAGGGCGCCACATAATAGTGCCGCATCCCGCCGCGCCAGCGCCGACTTTCGACCCTGAACCGGCCGGAAACCAGATGCGAGAAGGGAATGGTGAACACCGCCTCGACCTCGGACGGGTCCGGGCGCGGGGTGAAGGGCGCGGTCAGCCGCGCCAGAACCGGGGTGACCAGAAAGCCGGTCACCGTCTCATGCGGGTCAAGCACGCCGAGGATCTCGACCGCCGCGCGCGGCAGGCCGATTTCCTCCTCGGCCTCGCGCAGCGCCGCCGCCTCCGGGCCCGCGTCGCCCGGCTCGACCTTGCCGCCCGGAAAGGCGATCTGCCCCGGGTGGTGGCGCAGATGCGAGGCGCGTTTGGTCAGGTAAAGCCGCAGCCCCGCGGGCGTCTCCTCGAAGACCAGCAGAACGCCCGCAGGCCGCAACACACGGCCCTCGGGCAGCGCGGTCCCGGGGTTCAGGTCGAAATCCGACGACGGCCGCCCCGGCCTTGCCAGAGCGGCAAGGAGGGGCGCGAAGCCGTCAGCCATCCGCGGCCTCTTTCGGGCTGCCATCGGGGTTCTTCACCGCCTCGAAGCCCAGCGTCAGCGGGTCGAACACGTAATGCGCGCCGCAGAACTGGCAATCGGCGGTCACCGTGCCCTCGGCGGTGGTCATGTGGCGCAGATCGCGGGCGGAATAGATCGACAGGCTGGTGCGGACCCGATCCGCCGAGCAGGTGCAGCCGAAGCGCACCGGCACCGGATCATAGACCCGCGGCACTTCCTCGTTGAACAGCCGCACCAGAAGGTTCGTCAGCCCGACCGAGGGACCGATCAGCTCCATCGTCTCGACCGTGTCGAGCAGCACATTGGCGCGGGTCCAGTTTTCGTCCTCGGCCCCGGCCAGGATGTCGGCATGGCGCAAAAGCCCGCCCTCGCCCGAGCCTTCGCGCGCGGCAACAGGCGAGGAGGGCATCATCTGCAGCATCACGCCACCGGCCCGCCAGCGTTCGGCCTGACCGGCCTCGATCGAGCGGCCATAGGCAAGCTGGAACCGGGTCGGCAGCTGTTCGGACTGGGCGAAATACGTCTCTGCACAGGCCGAAAGCGTGCCCCCGGCCAAGGGCGTCATGCCCTGATAGGGCAGCGTCCCCTCGCCCTGGTCGATCATCACCGCCAGATAGCCCTCGCCGATCTGGCCGAAGGGATCGGCGCTTTCGTCCAGCCGCGCCGGGTCGAAACTGGCCCAGGCGCGGATACGGGCGGGGCCGCCCTCGGTCTCGGGCGCATAGTAATCGGTGGCCAGAATCCGGATCGGCCCCTTGCCGCGCACCTGCAGCGAGAGCTTCCAGCGCAGCTTCATCGTCTGCCCGATCAGCGCCGTCAGCAGGGCGATTTCCGCCACCAGACCCTCGACGATGGCGGGGTAATCGTGCTGGCGCAGCACGTCTTCCAGCACGCCATCGAGGCGGGCGATGCGGCCGCGCACATCCGAGCGGTCGAGTTGAAACGGCAGGACGGTATCGTCCCATGCGATTTGCGAAAGCGGTGTCATCTGGTTCCCGGGGGTTTTCGAGCAGCCCTTGGGCTGGCATATCGTGCCTATATAGGCGGGGCAACTGGTTCCCCCAACAGAGGATGTGCGAAAATGCGGCGGTTTGGCGAACAGGTGGTGGCGGGGCAGCGCTACAGGCTGCGGCCGGGGGCCTATGCGGTGCTGATGCGGGGCGACCGGTTTTTGCTGACGCATCAGGCCGAGCCGACACCCGAATTCCAGCTGCCCGGCGGCGGCATCGACCCGGGCGAAGGCGCGCTGACCGCGCTGAACCGCGAGGTGTTCGAGGAGACCGGCTGGTCGATCACCGGGCATCGGCGGCTGGGGGCCTATCGGCGCTTCACCTACATGCCGGAATATGACCGCTGGGCCGAGAAGGTCTGCCACATCTATCTGGCGCGTCCGGCGCTGCGCCGCGGCCCGCCGAGCGAACCCGGCCATACCGCCTTCTGGATGTCCGGCGCCGAGGCGCTGGCCGCGCTGAGCAATTCCGGGGACCGGCATTTCATGGCGAAAGTTCTGCGAAATCTGGGCTGACTGTTGCGAAAACACTGCAATAACCGGCTTTTGCAACCCAAAACTGTCCCGCCATTACCAGTTATCGCTAGTCATTGTGTCAATTTTGAGGTATTCGAAATATAGCAGTTAACAGCCGGCCAAAAGAGCCGGGTCATGTTCGAGGCGGAGCAATATAATGGTGAAGTCTGTCGACTTTGCCGTCCGTGATACTATGGGCGGTATTTCCCGTGGCTTTGTCGCCGGTGAAGGCGCGAGCGATTTCGTTCAGGTGGGGGTCGGCGACGAGATTTCGCTGAACCTGAGCAAGACCAGCATCCTGAAATACATGCGGGACGGCGACGACCTTCAGATCATTCTGGTCGATGGGCGCACCATTACCCTGTCGGGGTTCTATCCCGCGCATGGCGAGCTTTACATCTCTTCGGACGGGGAACTGACCGCGGTGGCGCTTGATGAGGGCGGCAACGGGGTGATCTATGCCGATTACGGCACCCCCGAAGTGATGGGGAAATGGAGCCCGAACGAACAGCTGGCCTTCCTGGACGGCGATGACATCCTGGGCCCGGCCGGGGATGATGTCACCGGCATGGCGGCTTTTGCCCCGGCCGCGCTGGCTCTGGGGCCGTTGGGCTGGGCTGCGGCCGGTCTGGCTGGCCTGGGCCTTGCCGGCGGCGGTGAAGGCGGCTCGACCGATCCGACCAGCCCGACGGACCCGACCGATCCCACGGACCCGACGGACCCGACCGATCCGACGGACCCGACCGATCCCACGGATCCGACCGATCCCACGGACCCGACCGATCCCACGGACCCGACCGATCCCACGGATCCGACTGATCCCACGGATCCGACCGATCCCACGGATCCGACCGATCCCACGGACCCGACCGATCCCACGGACCCGACCGATCCGACGGACCCGACCGATCCGACGGACCCGACCGATCCCACGGATCCGACCGATCCCACGGACCCGACCGATCCGACGGACCCGACCGA